>JAHBXG010000036.1 GCA_019636565.1 Phycisphaeraceae bacterium | reverse complement strand
CATCCGGCATCCGGCATCCCTACTGCCCCTGAGCCAAGCTATACCCCTTCACCCCATCAAACGTCCGCAAGAGCTCATACGAACAAACCGTAAAGCTCTCCGCCACACGGTCCATCAGCGCCACGCATCGGCTTTGCCCGAAGCTCCCCGGCGTCACGCCGTCCTTCAACTCAAACCGAACGCGATAGTAATCCACGCACTCCGTATACACGCTTCCCGTCGGCCACACCTGCGTGCCTCGGTTTGAGATGAGCGTCAACTTGAACGGTGTATCCGCCGCGGCGCGTTGCATCTCCTCGGCCATCGCGAGCGGGCTGAGCGGCGAATCCAGATAGATGTCGCATCCCACAACCTGTGTCACCAAATTCTTGAAGGTCCGGATCATCCGGGGCCCGCTCGGCTTTGCCTCGCGAACAAAGGTCGGCAGCTTCTTTTCCGGCACGTCCACGGCGGGAACGGTCCTGGGCTTGTTGCCCAGGTTCCCGATGATCGCGTTGGTGAATTCGTTCGTTCCGACGCTCGGCTTGCTCTTGTCGCCAAAGTCCCCCGTGTGCACGCCGCTCTCCAGCGTCGCCAGCAGCGCGTTCTCGATGTTCGAAGCCTCGCGGTTCAGGCCGATGTGCCGCAGCATCATCATGCCCGACAAAACAAGGCTTGTCGGGTTCGCAATCCCGCGCCCCGCGATGTCCGGCGCCGTCCCGTGCACCGCCTCGAAAATCGAGATGTGATTCCCGATATTCGCGCTGGGTGCAAAGCCCAAGCCGCCCACAAGCCCGGCGCACAGGTCGCTCACGATGTCGCCCTGCAAGTTCGGCAGCACGATGATCTGATACTGCTGGGGCTTCACCACCAGGTTCAGACACAGGGCATCGACGATCACGTCGCCCGTCTCGATCTCCGGGAAATCCTTCGCGACCGCGCGGAACCGCTCAAGAAACATTCCGTCGGTCATCTTCATGATGTTGGCCTTGTGCCCGCAGTGCACCTTCTTCACGCCGACCTTGCGGGCCGTCTGGAACGCAAACCGGTGCACCTGATCCGACCCGGGCGCGCTGATCAGCCGCTTGCACTGGATCATGTCGTTGCTCAGTCGGTGCTCGACACCGCCGTACGTGTCCTCGATGTTCTCACGCACGATCGCAAAATCAATCGCGATCCCCGCCTTCGAGTACACAGTCTCCACCCCCGGCAGCGTTTTGAACACGCGATAATTCGCGAACGCGTTCCACATCTTCCGGGCCGTGACGTTGATGCTCTTGCCGCCCCCGCCCGAAGGCGTCCCCATCGGCCCCTTGAACAGAATCCCGCTCTCCTCCGTCACGCGGATCGCCTCGTCCGTCATGCCGCGGCTGTTCCCCTCCGCAAACACCCCCGCGCCCATCCGCACTTCCCGAAAATGCACATGCTCCATCACGCCCGCCGCTTTGAACAGCTCGAGCGTCGCATCCATGATCTCGGGCCCGATGCCATCGCCCTTGGCCACTGCGATCTGGAGCTGCTTGTCTGTACCGGGCAATGCGGGATTGGCGCTCATGGTGGCTTTCTGCTGGCGAAATCCGAAATCGCTTCGGAATCCGGAAACTGGGGCTTTGTCAAGTGCATCCAACGCGGGCTCGAAGGCCCCGTCGGAGGGCCGAACAATAGTCTGAAGCCGGCCACGCAAGGAGTTGCCATGTCATCCACTGTCAACCGCGACCACGCCCTGAAGTCCCTCGCCTTCGCACACTCGATTACGCAAAAGGCGATCGCCGACTTCCCCGATTCCAAATTGACCTATCAGCAATCCCCCTCCGACAACCACGCCCTCTGGACCATCGGCCATCTCGCAGCCACCTATTCCTGGTTCAAGTCCGTTTTCGACGGCGCGATGCACCCGCTGCCCGAAAATTACAACGCGCTCTTCACCGGAGGCAGCAAGCCTTCGGCCGACGCAAAGCTCTATCCGCCTCTCGCCGAACTCAGGAGAAACTACAACGAGTGCTATGAAGCCTTCGTCGCCGCGGCAAAGAAACTCACCGACGCCGACCTCGCCAAAGCACCCGCCATCGACACCGGCGGCTTCTGCAACGACAAGTTCGATGCACTCGACCGCGCCGCCTGGCACGAAGGCTGGCACTGCGGCCAACTCTGTGGCGTGCGCAAGGCGCTCAATCTGCCCGGCGTTTTCTGAGCCTTCACTCGCCAGCACTTCCCGCCGTTGCCCTCTTCACCCGATCCCGCACCGCTCTCCATACCGGGTTCTTGCTCTCATCCGGCGGCGTCACAATCACAATCAACTCCGGATGCATCGCATCCGCCTCGCGCAGCGCCGCATACAGCCGCCGCGCATACCCGCGCGCATCCACCGGCATCCGGATCACGTGTGTCTTACCCACCCTTCCCGAATGAGGGGGTAGGGGGGTGGGCGCATCTTCCTCTTTCGTGTGCGTAATCACAACGCACTCCCCAGTTGCCCTGCCAATCACACTCTCTACATCCCCCGCATCAACCATCACGGCCTTCGCCTTGGGCGCATAATGCGAACTCATTTGCCCCGGTGCTTCCGCAGGAGTCGCCGCAGTCGGCGTCGTACTGATCACTCCACTATCCGCGCATTCCACCTCGCGCCCAAGCACCTCACCGATGACTGCCGCGTCAATCAACCCGCTCCGCAGCACCCGCGCCCTCCCGCCAACCACCGACACCACCGTGCTCTCAATACCACCCGTGCACGGCCCACCATCCAGCACCATCACATCGCGTTCATCAAACGCCTCGCGCACATGCTCCGCGGCAGTCGGCGACACAAGCCCCGATACGTTCGCGCTCGGGCCAACCAGTGGCCCGCCAAACGCCTCCAGCAGCGCCAGAGTCAGCGGATGCGATGGACACCGTACCGCCACATTCGGCCCGCTGCCCGTCACAATCGCGGGCACGCTCTGAGCCTTGGGAACGACGATTGAAAGCGGTCCCGGCCAGAATCGCGCCGCCAGTTTCCGCGCATCCTCCGGCCAATCCGCCGCCACACGCCGGGCCATCGCCTCGCCCGAGACATGCACAATCAGCGGGTTGTGAGCGGGCCGCCCCTTCACCTCGAACACCCGCTTTACGGCCGCGTCGCTGAGCGCATCGGCCCCGAGTCCGTACACCGTCTCGGTTGGGAATGCGACAAGTTCCCCGGCCCGAAGCCGCTGAACCGCAATGGCAATTTGCTCCGGGAGTCCATCCACGGCGACCAATTCCTCCAGTCCGTGCGCAAGTCTTGCCGAAATCACTACATGCAATCGTACGGTTGGTGACCACAAACCAGCCCATCACCCCGCGTAAAGTACCGGGTACGCGATCGGAACGCCGATCGCACGCGCCCGTCCAGCATATTCGAGCAAGAACGGAGTCTCTCATGCTCAGCCGTTTCGACATTACCCGTGCCGGCATCGTCATGGTCGCCGCCGGATTCCCCGTAATCGCATTCGCCCAAGTCAAGGACGTCGCGCCCTATCACGCTGTCATCGCGGTTCCAAGCGCTGATGTGCACTCGGGAGATACCTCGGTTTTCTACCGCGTCGGCGCCGTCGAGCAGGGCGCGATCGTCCTCGTCGATGGCGAAAGCGCGAACTGGTCGCGCATCAGCTATCCCGCCGGAGCCTTTGCCATCGTTCGCGCCGAAGATGCGTCGTACGACGCCGCGACCAAGGAACTCAAACTCACCAAGGCCAGTCGCCTCTTCGCCGGCAATAAGGCGTCGGGCTTCGCCGGTAGTTGGAAGGCGCTCCTGCCCACCACGCTTCCCGTCGGCACGACCATGAGAGTCCTGCAGGTTGAAGAGGGCGCCAACGGCAGCGGCGCAGTGGCCTATCGGGTTCCCGCTCCGACCGACGCCCGCGCGTTTACCGAAACAAAGAATCTCCGCAAAGCAACTCCGGCCGAAGTCAGCGCCTTCCGCGCCAAAGGCGGAACGGTCGCTGACGTGTCCTCTAGCCCCGCTTCATCTCCGGCGTCCGTAACCGCTGCAACTCCACCTTCAACCACCGCGCCGATCGCTACTGCGCCGGCAACTCCACCTTCCGCCACCTCGGCACCGAGCGGGCCCGCAGTGGACGACAGTCTCGTGACACCGATGAGCACGACCGGCACCGGCGGCGCGCCCGCGGCACCCGCCTCGACAACTTCGACGCCGGCACCCGTGACAATCGACCAGAGTGTGGCCACGCCCGGCCCAACCCCGGCCGCGGGTACGCCCTCGCCGGTCGGCGCAACTCCCGCACCCGTTGTTGCTCCGGCGGTCGCTCCCGCCCAACCGCTGACCGCCAACATGCGTGCCGCGGCACGCATCAAGGATCTCGATCAGGCGTTCGATCGCGTGAACTCCCAGCCACTGGGCGAAGCGGAATACGAAACGCTTATTTCTGAATACGAAAACACCATTCAGTCTCTTTCCGGTCAACTCAGCCCGCGCCAGCGGGCCCTGCTCGAACAGCGCCTCAACATCCTGAAGTTCCGCAAAGACCTCCGCGAGCAGCAGCTCGCGCTCCTCAACGAAAGCGGCTCGGCCCAGCAGCAGAATCAGCAGGTTCTGCAGGGGGTTGCCCAAGTTGAACAGACCCGCGTCTACAGCATCGTCGGGCAGTTGCAGCCCAGCACGGTGTACAACGGACAAACACTCCCGCTCATGTTCCGCATCCAAAGCGTGGGCACGAGCGTGCCGCGGACGCTGGGTTACATCAAGCCCGATCCGCGATTCAACCTCGAAAGCAAACTCGGTCAAATCGTGGGCGTGATCGGCGAGGCCTCGATGGACAAGGACCTCAAACTGAACGTGATCACCCCGGTGCGGATCGACCTGTTGCAGGGAATTCCCATGCAGCAGTCCACGCAGCCCGCGATGCAGATTCCGCCCGCGCCCTCGGGGCAGTTACCGCCGCAGATCGTTGCGCCTCAGCAACCGGCGGCCCGGCAGCCCGCGGTTGACATCAACAAGTAATCGCGTGCGATCGGCGCCGTCGCGCAACGCTGGCGAGCCCCGCGACCAGCAAACACGTTCCCGGTGAGGGGACGATCGTGATGTTGTCCACGGTGGCGCGTCCGCCGAGGGTGGCGTTGGTTCCATATTCGCCGTCGATCGCGCCCGCGATGTTGTACTGCGCAAACGCCGGATCCCACCCGGCGATCGTCCGTGTGTCATTCACGATGAAACTAGCCGAGTTCGCCAGCCTCACCTGCGATCGGATTTCCCCTGTCGCCGTGTCGATTTGCAGCGACATGAAGTACCAGGTATTCGTCGCCGTAATCGCCGACGTGAGCCGGATGAACTGAAAATCCAGCGGATTTGGGCTGGTTTGAACATAAAGCGACCAGTTCTTGAACGTGCTGTCCGCATACAGGGTCACCTGAGGAGAAAAATTCGGGTCCGCCCCGCTCCACTGGAAGAACCCCAGCGCCATCGGCCAGCCGCCTCCGTTCTGGTTGTTCGAATTGTCGTAGTTGTCGTACCGCACATTCGCGCTGATCGTCACCACCGAGCTCGGCGCGATCGCCGCGACGATTCCCTGGGAGGTACCCACCGCACGGGTCGTCTGAAATGCGCGGGTCGTTCCCAGCGGTCCGGTTGTCGTGATCACGGTTCCCGATGGATTCGGCGATGTCGCACCAGGAATCAGCGTGCGCACGTCCATCCATTTCGGCGAAGGAAAGGTCCCCGGGGTGTACGTCTGGAAGTCATCGGTGATCGCGCCCGCCGCGCCGAATCCCACGCACGCCACCGCCACGCTTGCAATGCAAAGAAACTGACGCATCTCTTTTCTCCATGAAAATCACAGAACGAACGGAAACTCTCACGCCCCAAGCCAGCAACCGCGAAGGCTCTCGCTGCCCTTCAGATACGAGCAAGCCGCCCGCGAAACTTCCGACACCAGCGCGTCGTCACCCTCGATGACCCACTCCCGTTCCGACAGTTCGCCAAATAGAACCCGTTCGCGGCAGAGCGTCGAAATCAGAAACAACGCAAAGTCGATCGCACCGTCGCGGTCGGCGTGCGCGATCTGGTCGCCAAAGTCGATGAGCAGACTCCGCGCACACCGCGCAAAGCCGGCGCGCCAGCCGTGGTCGATGCCCGTGACATGTTCGCTGTCCTGTCGCACATACATGGCCAGGGCACGAATGAGCCACCGCCTGCTCCGGAATGTCCAAACCGTCATCCGTGTGATCCACTCGAGGCGCTCTTCGAGCGACATCGCTTGCCATCCCGGTGCCGCCTTCGCCCATCGCAATCCGCGCAGAATCGATCGATTGTGCCGGTCGAGCAGTGGGGCAAGCAGGTCGTCCTTGCCGCGAAACCGGCCGTAAAACGCACCGATCGAGCAGCCCGCGGCAGTGGCGATTTCCTGAACGCTCAGCGTGCCAAACGGTCGCGTCCGCAGCAGCGTGTTCGCCGCCGTCAATATCCGGCGTCGCGTCTCCCGGCTTCGCTGCTGGCGCGGCTGCAATTCCTTCAACTCCTCAGCGTTCGCCCACATATTAGAATTAGAATATCATTCTATTTTCGGCGTGTCAACCATGATATCTCCAATTCACAAGCCATTTTCGATGCATGATAGATATTTGTTAGGATAAGGGCCTCGGCCCGGAGAGACCCGGCCGATTCACCCGCCCCGCACGAACTGCATGATCTGGGTCGCGCCATCCGTCAGAGTCAGCTTCGAACCATCCACCCTGAAGTTGCGAACCTTCGCGAGCGCGTCCAGATACTCGCGCTCGAGTTTCATCGCGTACTCCGGCCCCGCCATCATGGTCGTGCCCGCCGGGGCGAGCTTGAAATCGCCCTTCGAAATCGCATCCAAATTCAGCGACGACATCATCCGGTTTACGCCGGCGAAGCCCGAAACCTTTCCATCGGCGCTGATGTCGAGAGTCGGCTTCTTCGCTGCCGCATCCTGCGGCACAAGCATCGCAAAGCTCTTGTCCCCAATCGAATCGAGTGTCCAGTTGCCCAATAGCGAGCGAATCGCGTCCGGGCCACCCGAGATCTTTTCAGGCGCTGATTCACAACCGGACACGACTGCCATCGAGAGCAAAGTCATCAGTGCAGCAACCAGGTATTTCATCGCGGGCTCCTTCGCGGTGATTCTAATCCATTTTGCAGCGCCTTCCCCAGCCACTCTCAAGCCTGGCAACCGCCGTCATCCCCGGCGCGGATGACACCCCACCGTACCATGCCACATGGACGGTTCGCCCGACGTTATCGTGGTTGGACTGGGCGCCGCAGGGTCCGCCACGTTGCTCGCGCTCGCACAACGCGGCATCCGCTGCGCCGGCATCGATCGGTTCGAGCCGCCTCATGATCAAGGTTCGTCGCACGGCCGCTCACGTCTCATACGCCTCTGCTATTTCGAACATCCCGATTACGTTCCCCTGCTGCACAAGTCGTACGAGCGCTGGCACGAGTTGCAGGCATGTACCCCCATGCCGGTGTTTCGGATGACCGGCGGGGTCTACATCGGAACGTCACGCGATCCCTTTGTCCGCGGTTCGCTCCACAGCGCTCGCACGCACGGGCTCGCCCATGAATTGCTGGCCGCGGATGCCGCATCCTCTCGATTTCCGCAGTTCGCAATCCGTGCCGAAGAGCAGGCCTTTTTCGAGCCGACCACCGGCGTGCTCTTTCCGGAGAATGCCATTGCAGCGACTCTTTCGCAGGCACGCGAGCTCGGTGCTCGCACCTACACCAACGAATCAGTCACGAAATGGAACGCGGCTGCCCGCTCCGTCGAGGTTCACACCAGCAAGCGTGTATTAAGCGCCGCATCGGTTGTGCTCTGCGCCGGCGCTTGGATGCCGAAATTGGTTCTGGAATTGAAGCCGGTACTCACCGTTACTCGTCAGGTACTGGCCTGGTTCCGGTCTTCAGGGAGCCGCCTTTTTCACGCACCGCAAATGCCCGCGTGGGCGATCAGCGAGCCCGATGGATCGGCTCACTACGGATTTCCCATGTTTGATCCGGAGGCATCCGGTCAGATGCCTCCCGGGGGCGATGGCTTCAAAGTTGCACTTCACAAGCTCGGTGATCCATCCGATCCCGACGCCGTCGATCGTCGCGTGCGTGACGAGGAAATCGCCTCGCTCGCGACCTTTCTCGAATCGCGCATTCCCGGAGCCATATCCACCGATCGCAAACTCCTTGATGCCAAGGTCTGTCTCTATACCAGCACGCCGGATCAGCATTTTCTGATTGACCGTCACCCCGAGCACGAGAATGTCATCGTTGTTTCCGCCTGTTCCGGACACGGATTCAAATTGTCGCCGGCTATGGGCCTGGCTGCTGCGGACCTTGCAACATTGGGAACTACCGCACTTCCCATCCAGTTTCTTCGCTGGCGCTCCGGAGCAGCATGATGCGTGAACCGTTCATCCTTGAAACGCATCAGGAGATCACGCGGCCCCGCTCCGAGGTCTTTGCGTTCTTCGAGGCGCCTGAAAACCTCGAGGCCATTACCCCGCCCTGGCTCAACTTCCGCATCCTCACCCCAAGCCCGATCCGCATGCAAAACGACGCGATCATCGAATACAAAATCCGCCTCCGAGGCATCCCCATCCGCTGGCGAACCCGCATCACCGAATACCAGCCACCTCACAAATTCATCGACACGCAGATTCGTGGCCCGTACTTGCTCTGGGAACACACGCACACGTTTGAGACAATGCAAACGCCAGACGGGCGCGAGGCCACGCGAATTGTTGATCGAGTCCGATACATCCCACGCGATGTACCGAGTTGGGTGCCCCTGCTCGGAGGCGTCCTTCACCGGTGGTTGGTGCGTCCGGACCTGGAGCGCATTTTTCAGTACCGCAAAGACCGAATCGCTCAACTTGTGGCTGGCGGCAGTGTGCCCCGCCACATCTGAAATCCGACGCCGACCATCCAAACGGTCTGGGCAAGTACGAAGGCACCAAACCCATGCACGCTCATCGGAAACTTCCCGAGCAGTAGCAGGGCCGGGGCACCGATACCCGCGGCTAGTCCTACTACCGCCAGCCCTCGCACCCCGTCACGCCACAGTGAGCACGACCATGCCGCGAGCGCGAGTGAAAGCCCAAACACCCCGATGAAGTCGCAGGCGTGATTCGCCTCCATGCAGAACGCGAGGATCGGTCGGATCGATTCCGTTGTCGCGGCATCGCTCCCCGCGTAGTTCCGCGAGAGGTTCGCGGCATGGCGAAAGACATCTTCGCGAGCAGTGCTTTCGATTCAATCGCCAACGACATCGCGTCGCGCATCCGGGCGAAACTGCTCGCCCGCGCGCCAAACGCCCCTCCCGCCGATGTGATTCTGATTCGGCTCAGTGCCATCCAGATCGCGCACGCACAACTGGCGCTGATCCGTGAGTGGCTGCACACGCTCGAGCCGTGCAGCCCCCAGCAACTTGCTCTGCTCCGGCATCGGTCGTCCGTCGCGATGGCTCGCGCGATCGTCACCGAACCATGAGTCAGCGTCAAATCAAACAGTCAGGTCCTTCTTCAATTCCTGAATAGCGCGCTTTTCTTCGCGGCTTTCCGAGAGAAACACCTTCAGAATACCGCCACTGGCCTGCGCCACCGAGTGTGCGTGTTTCACCATGTCGTCGCGGAAAGTCGCAAGTTCAGCGGGTGTCAGCGTCTTCCGCAGTTCCGCGGCATACATCTTCCAAAGGGCCCGTCCATCGGGTGTCGGACCCTTCTTGAGCCACTCCTTCAGTTGCGCCAGGACCTCGCTATTGCGTGGGATTCCCTGCTTGGCCGCGGCTGCGATCACCGCATCGGCTTCCGCCTGGTCAAACGAGCCATCCGCCCATGCCACCTCCACCAGCGGGAAGAGCTTGAAGGCGGTAAGCATCTCACCCTTGATGTTCAATTCCAGCATCCGATCGAGGAATGTCTCGTCGGTTATCCCGGTGGCGTTCCGAATCGCGTCCTTCGCGACTTTGGCTTCGAATACGTTGCGCAACTTGTCCACCAGTTGGGCATCGCGAGTCCGGAAATAACCCTCTTCAAGGCTCTGCCCACGATCCTGGAACGCGTCGCGTGACTGCGAAAAACTCATTTCAGAACTCCTTCCCGCGCACCCGGCGCGGCATTCCCAAGTCCCCTCCGATAGGGGGGATGATTCTATCGGCATCAGGACCTTGCGGTCGCCGAGCCCGTTCAATTATCATGGGAATATGACGATTCTCCTCTGCGGCATTCTGATGCTGGCGGCTCCCGACGCGAACGCATCGCCGGAATTCATCGATGTCGTGCAGGCGAATTTCACCCGCTGGGATCTCAATCACAACGGTTCGCTCGCGCCCGAAGAGATCGACCGGCTTGTTGTCGAGCCGAGTATCAAGGGAGATGAAGCCGCCGCAATCGGCGCGATCAAGACCATGCAGCGCCTCGGCTATCGCATGCCCGCGTTGACGCTCGAATATTTCCAGGCCGCGGCCCCGAAGACGCAGAAGGCAAAGGACGGCTCCGTTTCGCAGCGCCCCGAAATCCGTTCCTTCTACGGGCCCGATTGGAACAAGGGATTCTCCGTTGCGCAAACGCGAATCTCGAATCCCAACCGCGCGCTCTTCAACTACCCGACCGTCGATATCAAGCAGTTCAAGCAGGGGATGCTCGGCGACTGCTACTTCGTTTCGATGATCGGCGCACTCGTCAACAAGCAGCACGATCTGGTGAAACGCATGATCGCGCTGCAGCGCAACGGAACTCTGAAGGTGAGTTTCGCAGACAACGAAACGATCGTGATTCCGCCGCTCACCGACGCGGAAATCGCGACGTCCTCCACGACCGGCGAAGAAGGAACCTGGGTCGCGGTGTTCGAAAAGGCGTTCGGAACGCTCAGGCAGGCGCAGTTCCCGCAGGATCACAAGGAGGGCGTCGCCTCGGACGCCATCGCGTTCGGCGGCTCGATGCTGACCACCATCCGTGTACTGACCGGGCACGATTCGGAGCAGTATCTCATCAAGTCATCGGTTCAGATTTCCGGCAACGGAGAAGCAAAGTTCCAGTTGCGGGCCCAGCCCCAGGAAATCACTCGCATGACGCGGGAGAAACTCAAGAATGCGCTGTCGAGGAAAAAACTCGTCGGCGCCGGGACTTACCCCGAAGATCTGCCCCCCGGCATCCCCGAACGCCACGCCTACGCGATCATCGGCTACGAGCCGCAGGGTGATCAGGTCGTCATCTGGAACCCGCACGGCAACAACTTTGCGCCAAAGGGTGCCCCGGGCCTCGAAAACGGCTATCCGACCACGTCCGGCGTGTTCAAAGTACCGATGAAAGATTTTGTCCAAATCTTCGGAGCGCTTGAAATCGAACTCGACATTTCCGCCACGACGACCGGCGCGCGCAGCGGCAAGACCAGCGGCGGCAGGTAACGCGCACCATCCACTTCAGTCCAAAGCTCTGGACCACCCACGCTGGCTTCGTTTCCCCGCCGCCCTGCTCGCTATCCCTTCGTAACGCTCCGCGTTTTTCTCTGCCACCATCTGTGGCCAGAGCCGCCTACAATGTTAGTGTCGGCTAGCAAAGGAGTTCCCCATGCGTTTCACGCTGCTCTCGGTCACGGCTCTCTTCGCAAGTTCTGTTTCTCTCGTCGCCTGCCAGACTCAACAGCAGGACAACATCCCAACCAAGCAGGCCGCGCTCACGCCTGGTGGTGTCAAACTGAATCTGGTCAAGGACCAGACCACCCAAGCAGAGGTGCAGGAAGCCTTCGGCCCACCAGATCTCGTCACGCACAAGGACGGCCAGCAGATCTGGACCTACGACAAGACCAACTTCGATTGGGAAAAGCGCTCCGACTACGCGACGCTCATCCTCATCGGCCAGGGTGGCGACCGCGTGCGTTCGAGTTCGCGCTCCACGCTGCTCATCGTCTACTTCAACGATAAAGACATCGTCACCGACTATCGCCTGAGCGCGATCAAGTACTGATCCCAGCGAGCCCAGATGAAGCCGACCGCAAAATCGTTTCTGAATTCGACCATGAAGCCAATCCTCTTCGCAGTTGTGCTCGCCGCAGGCGCTACCTCTCTCATGTCCGGCTGCGCCGTCGATGAGCAGTATTCGCAGACCGCGCTCAACGCGCTCCAGACTCGCGAGTTCGATTACGCCTTCGACCCGACATTCGATGCAACGGTGGGGGCGCTCTTTGATCTCGGCTACACCATCCGCACCTCCGACAAGCGGGGCGGTTTTCTGAGCGCGGTGAGCCAGAACGGCATGGTCCAGATCAAACTCGATCAGGCCGGGCCCAAGCGCACCTCCGTTCGAGTGAGCACCGGCTTCGCCGGCCAAACCCGCGTCAACAAGGAACGCATCGACGAAATCCTCAACACCATCGACCGGCGTCTGACCGCGTCGAGCGTGCCGAGGAATCAGTAATGATTCGCGCTCTCGCGCTCTTCGCCGTGGCCCTTTTCTTTGCCGCCTTCGCGGGCTGCGAAGCGACGCCGCCTCTCACTCCCACCCAGTGGGAAGCGCTCGAAACCCGCAAGGTCGAAGGCAAGCGCGACGATGTCTTGCGCGCCGCGAGCGCCGTGATCCTCGATCAAGGCTACTTCTACACCGCTTCCGATCAGGCCGCCGGCACGGTGACCGCCGCGAAAGTCCCCTCCTCCCAGCGCGACGCATTCCAGCGCTCCGGCGGCATGACCGGTCCCGCGATGGTCGACACCATCTCCATCTGGGTGATTCAATCCGGCCCGTCCGAGTGCGATCTCCGCGTCCAGTACCGCGATTTCGGCCGGCATGTCGAAAGCAACGAGCGCGTCTCCGCATTCTGGTCCGCCGTGCAGCGGCGCATGCTGAAGCAAGAACCCTCTCCGGCGACGGGCGGATGAGAAACTTCACCTTCATCACCCTGCTTTCGCTCGCCGCGCTCGGCGGCTGCGAAACCACGCAGCCAATGACCGCAACCCAGTTGGACGCTCTTCAGGTCCGTGAAGTCGAGGTCCCCGCCGACCGCGCCTTCGCCGCGGCATCCAGCGCGCTCTTCGACGCCGGCTACCAGATCCACGTCTCCGATGCCGACGCCGGCCTCCTCACCGCCGAACGCCGCGAAGACCCGTCCGTCGCCGCCAACGCGACGCTGCTCATACTCACCGCCATCCTCACCCGGGGTGGCGGCGCGCAAGACAAGCCGCCGGATTTCTACGCCATTTGCATCGAGGTCCTGCCCGATGGCCCGGACCGCTCCGCCGTTCGCATCCGCCCGTTCCTGAACGGCCAGGTGCAGTCCGCCCAGAACCCCGCCGCACGCAAGACCGTCGGGGAACTCTGGACCCTCATGCAGCGCCAGGTGCTCATGAAAGAGCCGACGAAATAGGTCGCGCTCTGTGAGCAATGAATGAGCCGCCTAACAACATCTTCAACCTGAAGGGGTGACAGAATCGAGCCGTGGGAGGAACAAGAACCTCCGATTGACACCCGCGGTCGAGCATCAAGAACTCCCGCATGACCAATGTGTGCACCCTTCCGCATTGAATCGTGCAAAGTAGATGCGGAGGAAAGACAAGTCCGCCCTCGCAGCCCTGGCACGCCGAACCTATTGAGCGCTTCAATCACGCCCGAAATCCGAAATCCGACTTCCGCGCTACTTCTTCTCCTTCGGCTTCATCCCCGGAATCAGATCCGTCACCTTCTTCGCGGCATCATCCACCGCCTTCTTTCCCTGCTCGATCGCCTCGGTCGCCTTGCCCGCGCCAAGATTCTCGAGCACCTTCGGATCCGCCAATACCTTCATCCCCAACTGGTCGAGATTGCCCAGGCTCGCCAGCCCGCCCTGCAGCTCGCCCAGAATCTCCGCCGGCAGAATCCCGCCGCCCTTGTCGGCCGCCGCCTTCAGCACCGCCTGAACGATGATCGACGAGAGTTGCTCCATCGTCACGCCCGTTCCCGCAACGCCCGTCCCCGTCTGACCGACATTCTGCAGATTGATCTCGTCGATCGGAATCGTGACCTTTGCAAGATTCCCCACCCCGCCGGGCGCGCCCAGCAGATCAACCCCGATCTTGATGTTCTTCAGCGACAATTCCTTGATCACAAACTTCTTCTCGTTTTCGCCGCTCTTCTTCGACGAACCTCCCGAACTCAATTTCTTCAGGTTGTCCAGAATCACGTTGTAGTTCGCCGTCCCGCCCTTCTTTTCCAGCGACACGCTCAGATTGTCGAGCCCAAGCCGCGGCAACTGCACCACCGGCTCACGCAGCGACGACAGCGACACCGCGACGCCGCCGCTCCCCAGCGACATAAACGGTGAGGAGCCGTACCCCGGCGGATTCGCGACTTTCAGCCCCGACATGGAGAACGTTCCGCCAAGAATGCCCACGCTGGCGGAATCCAGAGTGGTGGGGACACCCAAGGCGTACGTACCGCCCGACTCGATGCCCCGCTTTGCGATAGAGTCAATCGAAAACACCGCGACGCCGGCCGCCGCGATCAGCAGAACGACGGGGATAAGAACGATGAAAGCGAGTTTCTTGAACATGAACAGTCTCCTATCTGGCCAGATCGTACCGCTCCCGCGGCAGATCCTCACCGGGTCCTTCAGCAGGAAGGGACGGCTCCTATGAAGAATCTGAACGCGGTGCGGTGCGGGCTGATGCTCGGCTCGATGCTGGTGTTGATTGGCCTCGGTGTCGCCGGATGTTCCGGGCAGTCCCGCGTGCTCGATGATGAAAAACTCCAACAAATGGCCGCCGAAGACGAGGCGAAATTCCACGAGGAATTCCGCGCCGGCGTTCACCGGCTCATGGAGCGGACCGCAAGGCGAATGGATCAGGCAGGCCAAGGCGAGGAAATCATCGACGTCCTGGCGATCTCCGGCGGAGGCGACTACGGCGCATTCGGCACCGGGTTTCTGGTCGGCTGGGGTTCGGCGCCCGGCAGTTTCAAGCGACCCGACTTTGACTGCGTCACCGGAGTGAGCACGGGCGCGCTGATTTCTCCGTTCGCATACGTCGGCACCGACGAGGCCTACCGCACCGTCGAAAATTTCTACAAGAATCCAAAGAGCGACTGGGTCTCGATGCACGAACCCTTCTTCTTTCTCCCGTGGAACCCGTCTTTCGCGACCATTCCCGGTCTGCATCGAGATCTGACCGGCGTCATCAACCAGGAGTTTGTCGCCAAAATGGCCGCGCAGGAGGAAGAGGGAAAGCTCCTTCTGGTAGCCGCATCGAATCTTGATTTGAGCCGCCAGCGTTACTGGCACATGGGGCCGATCGCCGCAGAAGCCGCGAAGACCGGCGATCTCACCCCGCTGCACAAGCGCTTGCTCGCCTCATCCGCGATACCCGTTGTTTTTCCACCCGTGGAGATCGACGGCTTCCTGTACGCCGACGGAGGCGTGACCGCAAATCTGCTGGTTCGTTTGGAGCCGCATTCGCAAGATGGTTTCATCCAAACGTGGAAACAAAAGTACCCGAATCGAAGTCTGCCCAAAGTCCGGTTCTGGGTAATCATCAATAACTGGGTCCGCCCTCCCGCCGGCGCGGTGCAACAACGCTGGACCGAGGTCATGTCACCGGCATTGGCCATGTCGGTACGCTCGGGCACCATGGCCGAACTGCGCTGGCTCGCGGCCGAGGCGATGTACGTGAATGCGGAGTTCGGAGCCGACATCGAGGTGCGGATGGTCGCCATCCCAAGCGAGTGGCGTCCGCCGGTGAAGGGAGACTTCAAGCCCGAAACCATGGACTCGCTCGCCGAATTGGGCGAGCGGATGGGTGCGGATCCCGCTTCGTGGCAGGTATGGTGCAGCAAGGCACTGGCCGACACGACCAAGGCAGAAGACACGGTCTATCAGGAGAAAAGCCGTTGATAGATCCGGTGAATCACTCGCATCCGTCCTTGTCAACAAATGATGAGTCGTGCCGGCAGTGCCTGGGCATCGAGCAACGCCGTCGCGCGCCATGTAGCGATAGCCCGGTATGTTCAGGCCTTGTTTCGCTTCTTCGACGCGATGCGGACCGCATCCGGCTGTCGTACTTCGCTCGCGAGTCCGAATAGCTGAAGCGTCCGGATGAAGCAATAACTCAGGTCGAACTCCCACCAGCGCAGACCATGCCGCGCGCTGGTCGGAAACGCATGATGGTTGTTGTGCCACCCCTCGCCGAGTGCAAGCAAGCCGACGATCGCGTTGTTGCGACTCTCATCTCGGCTCTCAAACGGCTTGCTGCCCCAGAGATGGCACACCGAGTTCACGCTCCACGTGATGTGATGAACCAGCAGAATCCGAACCAGTCCCCCCCACAGGAATCCGAGCAGCACTCCGCCCCACGACATCGACAGCAGCCCCCCAACGGCCGCCGGAAACGCGAGCCCGAAGAGAACCCAGAAGACGAACTGGCGATCGGCAAGCGCAATCGCCGGATCATCTCGAAGATCGCGCGAGTACTTGCCCAACCCTTTGGAAGCCGGCCCGAAGAGCCAGCCCAGATGCGCGTGGAACGCGCCGCGCAGAGTGGCGAAGACGCCCTCACCC
Organism: Phycisphaeraceae bacterium; assembly: GCA_019636565.1. GTDB lineage: Bacteria > Planctomycetota > Phycisphaerae > Phycisphaerales > UBA1924 > JAFEBO01. The sequence continues at coordinate 18,747 of JAHBXG010000036.1, read as the reverse complement.
CACGAGCCCTGCGCCGACATGTGCGGAGAATGCGGATCACCCTCGGCATCCGAATGCTGATGGTGCTTGCGATGTTCCGCGCACCAGCGGATGACCGGGCCCTGCACGGCCATCGAGCCGGCCGCGGCAAACAGATAGCGCAACACCGCCGGCGTCTTGAACGCTTTGTGTGTGCACAGGCGATGGAAGCCGATGGTGATCCCGAAGGCACTGATCAGCCACATCCCCACCAGAATCGCCAGGTAGTACCAATCGAACGCGATGCCCCACAACAGCCCGATCGCCGCAGCAAGGCCGGCGAACGGAAGCAGCACGGTAATCAGATTAATAATGATCAGCCGCCGCGAAGCCGTCTCGCGGTGTTCAGCGGGTGATGTCGCGCTACCAACGCTTGCCGCCGCCGGATCTTCAAGAACGGCGCCCGCAAAGACCCGAGATCGAACGGAAGAAGACCGCGGCTCACAAGGCGCGGCGACACCGCGATCAAGTTCGGAAATCGGCTGAGTATTCATCGGCGCTCCATCAACCCGGAAAGACATGGAGGACGCCTGGAGTCTGCCGTGCCGGGGTTGCTGTTGGATGCTACGGGCGCACGGGGAACCGGGTTTGAAAATAAAAGCATCGACCGCCAATACGTGCGGAATCCGTCGAAAAACGAGGAAGTATTGCCGATGAGGCGGATGTGAAGATTGCAGACCGATCAACCGCCGAGCGAAATGCGAATCATGTGGCGTGAACCACGATCGCCAATGCGTACACCCGAAGCAGCGCTGGAACCTGCCTCGCCGCGAGAAAACAAGCACTGCCCACCGCAATCGCGACGGTCTCCTCCGAAGCGGTCAAGTCGCACGCGGGGCAGAAGTGAGCCCGCGTTCATGCGAAGTTTTGCTTGAGTCAAAAGTGGCCGCTCTGTAAAATTCGCTCATGGGGCGGTTCGTCTGTTTTTCCGCTATCAAGGGGTCTTGAAGATCCCCGAGGAGTTTTGCCTCGATTCTCAGACGTCGAAAGAGGTGTGTATGAGGTGGATGTTCGCCCTTGCGATACTGTTTTTCTCCGTTGTGCCAAACAATGCCTCGGCCCAATTGCGTGCCAACGCCACGCCGGGTGCCGTTCTGGTCGGGCGCGTTCAGAGCGGAAGCCTTCCGATCGGCAACTCGTTGGTGACGCTGTATGTTGCCGGATCCCAGAAGGGAACCGGCGCTCAAGCGATCGCGCAGGCGCGGGCCGACTCGAACGGTTTCTTTGCCCTGCGGTTCGCCGAACCCGAGAACCGCGGGATCGTGTACTACGCCGTCGCGGAAGGGCCGATTCCGACGATCAGGCTCGCAACAGTTCTCGGCACTCCCCCTCTCGTGAAGGCAATCACGATCAACGAGCGCACGACCGTTGCCACCGCCTGTGCGATGGCACAATTCATCGATGGCTCATCGATCGGAGGCAAGGGGCCCGGGCTGCAGAACGCCAGCCTCACCGTGCGCAATCTGGTGAACCTGCACAACGGTGATGTCGGGCGGGTGCTCGGCACAAAGCCCAATGGCTCGTACACAACCACCATGGCGATGTTCAACTCGCTCGCAAACGCGATCGCCGGCGGCGTTCGAGGGCTCAACACCGCGGTGCTCTTCGCCGTCGCCACGCCCCCCGGCGGACCGGTACCCACCAACACCCTCGATGCCGCGATCAACATCGCCCACAATTCGTGGCGGCATCCCGTCGCCCTCTTTGCTCTCTCCCAGGCAACCGAACCCTACACGCCCGCATTGGAAAGCGCACCGATCACCTGGGCTCTCGCGCTCAAGTACACCGGCAACGGTCACGAGTTCGACGGCCCGGGCGCGATCGCATTCGACGCCCAAGGCAACGCCTGGATCAACAACAACTACGGCTTCCGCAACAATCACTCCCGCAAGACCTGCGGCAGCAAAGTGCTCTCAAGACTCACACCCAGCGGCGAAGACTACCCGGGCGCTCCGTACAACGGTTTCAGCGCCGGCGTCGACGGTGCCGGCTTCGGGATGGCAGTTGATCCCTTTGGACGAGCATGGGTCGGCAACTTCGGTTTCTTCGGCTCCACGTGCCCGTGTCAGTTCGCGCCCCTCGGCAATAGCGTCTCGCTCTTCACCGCGACAGGGATCCCCGTGAGCCCCTCGACCGGCTATACCCAAGGCTGCATCGCCGGTCCGCAGTCCACAGTTTCCGATCACGGTGGGAGCATCTGGATGGCCAATTCGTGCGGCGGCAGCGTGACGCGCTACGCCGGAGGCAACCCGAATGATAATTGGATCTTTGATGTCACCAGCAATCAACTAGTCGATGACTGCCTCGGTATTACCGACGTAAAGCCGTTCGGGATCGCACTCGATCACGCCAGCAATGCGTGGGTCAGCCTGAATGGACAGGACTCCGCCGTCCTGCTCTCTCCAACCGGCGTCCAGCTCGCGCGTGCCGCGTCGGATTCGCAGATCAAGGCCCCGCTCGGCATCGCGATCGACAGCGTTGGCGACGTCTATGTTTCCAATTCGGCAATCATCCACGTTCCGTGCTACGAGTGCGGCGACAACGACGAATCCATCTTCGGGCCCCTTCTTCCCGATCTCGATCACGCGTCGGTTTCCAAGCTTTCGTCAACAGGCGCGACGCTCGCCCGTTTCACCGGCGGCGGCATCTTCATCCCCTGGGGCATCGCGGTCGATGGCGACGACAATGTCTGGGTCGCCAACTTCGGCGGCAATCGCGTCTCCGCTTTTCAGAGCGACGGAACACCCATCGCCCCCTTCGGCTTCCACAGCGACGCGATCCTGCGAGTCACCGGCGTTTCGATCGACCCGTCGGGGAACGTCTGGCTCGCGAACAACTGGCTCACCGTTCCGGTGCAGACAAACCCGGGTGGCGACGGCGTGGTCGTGGTCATCGGGATCGCGGCGCCGGTGAAAACGCCTCTGCTCGGACCGCCGCAGCAGCCATAACTCTTCATGCCTCGCTGTAGAAACCGCCTCCGGTGTCCTTCAGTTTTCCCGCCCGCACCAGCGCCTGCCAGATGGCCTCGGGGAATCCGTCGGGAGGCTGGATAGCGTCGATGTTGGAGTGTCGGCCGCCGGAGGTGTAGCGCCCACCGAGTCGCGATTCATCCGCGAGCCGGCTTACCTTGATCCGCTTGTGAAACGCCCTCATCGCCGCATCGAGGTCCGATGCGGGAAACTCCGGCAGCGGTGCAGCGGCAGCCTCGGCCACGCGCCCCTCAATCGTGCCCATCAACGCATCGAGCCCGTTGAGGTCCCGCGATTGGATGACCTGCTGAAGGCGGGTGTTGTCGTTCGTAAGGCGAGAGAGCAAGCGTGAGGCGAGCGCCCAGTTTTCCGCGGCATTGCCCTTGTTCGCGCGAAGGTCTTTGGCGACGGACCTGACTTTTTCGAGGACGTTCATACCAGACAGTATCTCGGGGAGGAACTATGGGCAGAGCAGCACGTCGTAGGCGCTCGCGAAGATGACGAAATCGCTGTCGTCGGTGAGGCCGTCGCCATTGAGATCTCCCCTCGGTTCGATGAGCGTGTTGTAGAAGACGGAAAACAGGACGAAATCTGAATCATCGACCAGGCCATCGGAATTGAAATCGCCGGCGCAGGTCGGGAAGTAATTGATGTAGTAGTCGCAGACGGCGCTCTTTCCCGAAAGCTCGAAAGCCACCAGCGTGACGCGGTTGGGGCCGCTCGTCAGATTCAGCACGCGCGAAAAGGCGAAGCGATCCGTCTGCACGCACTGGTTGAACGAGTTGCTCGCGGCCACCGGGTCCGCGCCCTCGGGCAGATTCTGAATGATGTGCGTGCGCGTCACCGTCCGATCGCCAGCGAGAACCTGCATTGTGGAAGTGGGGCTGCCGGAAGGGTTCACGGGAATGTTGATGATGCTCGCGCTCGGCGGCGCGCGATCGATATAGAAGACCTGGCGGAACTCGCGGAACAGCGGCGCCTGGTTCGGATTGCGATGGCGGAAGGCGACGACGGACAGGTAGTGAATACCTTCGTCAAGTTGTGCGGCGTCGATCGTCTGTGCGTAGTTGCCCTGCATGATGAACTGGCTCTTGCCGTAGAGCGGGTTGTTGACGGTGGTGAACACCTCGTAGCCGGGGACGGCGGCGTCGGTGTAGGGGAAATCAACGGAGCCGTTGGCGTTCCAATCCTTGAAACCCTGATCGATCAGGAAGGCGGCGTTGCCGTCGGCGTTGTTGTTTGCGCCAGACTGGCCGACGATGCCGGGGTCGCCGTTGGTCGTAGTCAGTTGAATCTGGAAACTATTGCCACTGATGACCGGAATAGGCGTCAAGCGCCGGCGGTAAACCGGGGTGAACGCGGTATCGGCCGCGATGGTTGAGACGACACCTGTGAGGGAGAGTGTGCCGCTGGGGATTGCGGGCGCGTAAATGAGATAGCCCTTGTTGTGCGCGGTCGAGCCGGTGGTGTTGCGTGGGCAGGTGATCTGAACCCAGCCGGCGGTGGTGACGCCGTTCACCGTGTTGTTCGCCGTTGTCAGAACTGTGGGGATGGATGCGCCGCCGTTGACGGTCGGGTTCGCGGCGTGGCCGGTAAGTTCGATGAGTCGCGTCCCGTTCGGAAAACTGGTTCGGACCGTGCGTGTGTCGGTGCCGGCGTCGTAGCGGTCGTTGACCGCGACCAGGCAGTTTGCATCGAACGCACCGCCGCCGATATCGGAGCGGCGTTCATAGATGAGCACATCGCTTTGGCTCTGATTTGCCGGATCGGTGGAGTTGAGGATATTGAAATAGCCTCGGGCGACCATGTTGTGGAGTTGGACAAGGGTTGTCAGCGTTGCATCGGCGGCGTTCACGCTGGGATCGGTATTGAAACCGAGCGCTGTGGGCATGCCCTGACGGGGCCAGAATCCGTTGTGCGAAATGCCGCGGGCGTTGTGGTAGATGACGGCGGAGCCGGGGCGAGTGAGCAGATAGGCGTGGGCGTACATGCCTTGGGCCTGCGCGGAGGGGTACGCGGGAGGATTGCTGTTGCTGTTCCCCGAGCCGTTGTCGTGACTGAAGATGTGATTGACGCCAAGTGTTCCGTCGTTGAATCCGTCGGCGTTGTCGAGGTGGGCGCTGACGACGTTGGCCCACGATCCGGCGCCTGAGGCGTTGATGAGGTCGCGGAGCGTGCCGGCGCCGTTGAGGTCGAGGGCGTCGCGATTGGCGAAGGAGTCTCCTGTCCGGACATTGTAATTGGGCTTGCGGATGTAGTTGTCGTAAATGGATTGGTTCGATCCGAAGCACTCGCTGAAACTGAACGCGTTGACACGGCGGCCGTCGGGCGTCACGCGCCGGTTCGCGAGTACCGAGTCGAAATCCTGATCCCAGAACCAGATGGGGGTGTTCACCACCGAGTCCAGGCGCAGGCCGTCGATCTTGCGGACATCCAGGAGCCATTGCGTCCATCGCATCAGGAGGCTCGCGGCATTCTCGAGCGTCGGCGTGCCGTTCATTCCGTCGTAGGGATAGAACGTGAAACTCAGGGTGCCGGGGGTGCGGCTGGTGCCGGGGTTGGTGACTTGCGTGCCGACCAGCGCGTTGTTTGAATAGAACTGGGCGTTGGCCGGGGTCGGCAGGTTGTAGAGCGTGCCCGCCGGGATGTTGCTCGGGTTGCCCGCGACGACCGGGTGGCGGATGAAGAGGTTGTTTGATTCCTGCGAGATATCGATCAGGTTGAAGATGTCGCCGTTCTGGGCGCTGAAGTTCGCGCCGTTGGGATCGAGCCCTTGCAGATATCCGTTCGCGTTGCCGTTGTGGAAATCGCCCCAGTTGTCGGTGGGCTGCTTGGCTGCAAAGGCGGGATTGGGCGAAAGCCAGAAGCCGGGCCAGCCGCCACTTTGCTGGAAGGTAGAAGATGCGTCGCGCACACCGTTGTGGTTGTAGATGCCGTCGATGTAAACCAAGCCGTTGGCGCGCTGGATCTCGGCGCGGTTGGCATCAAATGAATCGAGCGTTCCGTAGGCGGTCGGAGAAGCGGGCGAACCGAAGTCGAAGCGATCAAACGGGTCGTATCCCACCGAGGTTGAATCGAGGCAGCGAGAGGGAGGTGGGAGCCACACGGCGCCGTAGCCGGCCATGAACCAGTCGGGGACTTTCTTCTCCATGTCCGACCACTTGCATTCGAACCACTGGAGTGTGACCGGAGAATCGGCGGCGAGCATGGGCGAGGTTGCGGTCGCAAAGCAAACGGCAAGACCGGCCAACCAGGCCACTGTGGCTCCGGTGAGCGTGGGCGCAATCCTCCGGCTTCGCGGCTGTTTGAACGAATTGTCGCGATTGGATTGCATCAGATGCCGTTATTCTCGGGCGTCGCGGCGGGGCGTGTTCCGTCCGAGCCCGTACGGATATCTCGACTTTCGCAGGGCAGGAATTCCTGATTCTACCGGAGAATTGCGGGCGCCGCAGTCTCGGCAGGTCCCGCCATCGCGGCTTGGGAAGTTGTTGCAGCGGGCGAAGCAGAACTCGTCGCTGAGCGGTTGACGCGCGGGAGAACAGGGTTGGAAGTTCGCAGAATGGTCGGACGGGAGCGAGGTTGTTGTGAAGAAATGCTTATTTTGCGACGGGAGTTTCTGGTCGTGGCATGATGATGTAGGCTGCGCATGTCTTCGCGAGCGCGGCGCGACGGTATTCCGCAACACGAGTCCGCGCAGGAGAGAGACACGATGAACACGAAACGATGTGTGTGCGTGGCTGTTTGTGCCGCGGGTGGAATCGCGATTCCGGCGCTCGCGGGCTTTGGGGGGCAGACCATTTTGGGCCCGCTTACCAGCCCGACGATGGTCACGGGCACGACCGCCGGCCAGACCGACAACAACGACGGGTTCACGAGCGGCGACCATATCTTCAACATCTGGGATGGGGGCGATGTCGTGTACCAATTGAACTGGCTGGGCGGCGACATGCTCATCACGCTCGATTCGCTGGGCGGCTCGGATAACGATCTTTTCCTCTATACGCCTGACAGTTACAACGATTCAGGGATCTACAGCATCGTCGGCGCGCACGACGAGGTCAGCGTGTTGAATGCTGCGGCGGGCACGTACTACATCGTGATCGACAGCACGTTCTTCTCCGAAGGCGAATACAAGTTGACGGTCATTCCGACGCCGCCGGCGGGGCTGGCGATGGCGACCGGTCTTGTGTTCTTTGGTTCACGCCGGCGTCGGGCCTGAGGCGAGCGGTGAATAACGAATGTTTCTTCTACGAACGTGCGCTGCACGTTCGTTTTCATTTGGGGGAACACCGGGCGTTTTCTGCTTGAAGGAGCGTGCGGCAGAGAGGCGGAGAGGCGGAGAGGCGGGGGATTCCCGTCTTAGGTTCGACGAGCGCGCAACCTTACTTGGCGCGCGATGGGCGCTTGGTTCTTGAAGGGGTTCTTGGGTTGTCAAAGATGGTTGGCTGCCGAACTTTGGGGAGGGGCGAGGGACAAATTGCGTTCGATTGAAACGCCCTTCGCTCGGAGCGGATCCGAAGGCGTTTCAAGTGAACGTGAGGTGGGCGGAATTGAGCGGCGGTTGTTCAGGGCGCTGACTTCAGGACGGACAATTCAGAAGGTGCGCGTTTGCGAGATTGCGGAGGTTCGGTGGTGCTTGTGGGGCGAGCGTGAGCCGAGGGAAAGCCGGGGGAAGCCGGCCGCGTGCGCGATGGCGTGGAACGCTTGTGCGCGGCGCGTGGCGGAATGTTGGATGATTCGCGTTGGCGAATGACTTGTGAGTCTGGCTCGCGTGGGAGAGATTGTTCGGGTTGGCTAGAAAGTGCGTTGGTGGCGGGGGCGGGCTTGGGGATTGCGTGGCCGCTCTGAATCTCGGCAGGATGCGCCACGTCGGAGCGAGCAGGTTCATTTGCCTCTTGCATCGGCGGTGAAGTTTTTGACTTCCGAGCGCGGCGGGTATCGGGATCGGGTGTAAGGCGCTGGAGGAAGCGGGCGGCCTTGAGCATGGTCTCGTTGGCGCGGTGGAGGCTGGAATCGAAGGCGGAGTCGATGGTTGGTTTTTGCGGGCGGAGTTTGTGGGCGTTGATGATGTTGGCCGCGGACTGGGCGGCGGTGGGGAGCGTGAGGCGGCCGATGAAGCGGGCGCGATTCATCGCGGCGGATTGCATGAGATCGAGACGCGCGGCGACGTCGGGACGTGCCATCCAGAGGGAAAGGGCCTCAAGGGAGATTCGCATTGCGGCGCAGATTTCGTCGAGTGAGTTCGACGGGTCGGCCAGTTCGCAGATAAGGTCGTTCTCGTGGAGGGGGGAAACCTGGTCCTTTGGCTCGCCGTAGCGGGAATTGCGGGGTGAAGGAGGTGTGGTGGGGATGGATGAGACGGCGGTTTTGTAGTTTGTGTTGTGTGCGACCATAGGCGATTAGTGTACCAAACGGATGCCGTACGATGCAAGGGGGTTTTGGGTAGGTTTTGAAGATTTTTGTAAGTAGTTGTGGGGGAAGGGGTTGGAGACGGGCGAAGGGGCGAAGGGGCGAAGGGGCAAAGGGGCAAAGGGGCAGAGGGGCAGAGGGAAGAGGCGGGGGTGGAATGTGGAGTGGGGAATTGAGATGGGGAGCCTGGTGGCGTGGGAAGCCGTGGGCTTTGGAGGAAGTCAGAAACGATGCGGCCGCGCGCCGTTCACGTTGTCACTGACTGGCGAGCCGATTACGAAAGTGGGCGAATGGAGCTGGCGTCGGAGGGGGTGTTCGGCGACTTCTGTTCTTGCGAGAGCAGAAGGCGCACACCACACTCGGGGCAAACTTGGCCGTCGCTGCCTCGGAGGTTGTAGCCACAGACGAAGCAGAGTTCGTCGCTGTCGGCGAGCCGTGATTTCGCGGAGCCGGCGGAGCGTTCGTGAAAAGTGCGAGCAAGCGCGATGAATCGAGTCGCGTCTTCAGGTTTGGCGAAAGCGGACTTGGGGATTGCCCACCCTTCGTTGTGATGAGCGAAGATGAAGATGTGCGAGACATCATCCACGACGCGTGAGATTGCTTCCCATCGAACCAGTTCGCGAGTCACGTCGGTGGTGAGTTGCATGCCGACAACATTGATTCGGACGGTTCGATTGCCGAGTAACGGGCGCAGAGTTCCTTGCTTGATTCGATCTCGAAAGACGTTGACGTGGAGCTCCGTCACTTTCTGGGGGGACTTGACTTGCTTCCAGAGCACATTTGCGATCGCGATCAGGAGGACGATTACTCCGGGGACAAGATATTTGCCGGTCGCATTCTGTGAGAGGAGCACCCAAGCTGGATAGACAAGCAACGCCGCGATACTCAAGACAAAGAGTGAAAACCTGCGGGCCTGCTTGCTTTGCTTGATTACGTTGGCAATGTGAAATGGTTCGTTTGAGAACATGTCTCGCAAAACTGCGAGGTAGTCGTCGGCGGTGTGGTTGAACTCGATAGAGAGTTCGTCGGGGAGTGTGGGGGTGACGGAGTTCATGGGCGAATCGGGCTCGGGGAGTGACGCGAGAGATTACTCGAAAACTGAGCGACGGTTGGGACATTGGCGAACCGCGGATGCACAGACAACCCTGCGGGTTTTCTCCCCCCACGCTGCGGCTCTTTCCGGCGGAAGACGGGGAGAGGAAGGGGCTGAAGCCAAAGTCGGAGGAAGCCCATTGAAACGGGCTGAGAAGAAAAACGGGGACGGATTGGGATTGCGGGCCTTTTACCATCGCTGAAGCGATGGCCTATGAGCGGGCAAGGCCGATGAATCGGCCTGGGAGGCGAGAGGATTTTCTGTTGAGGTCACTCGGTTCGTTCGCTGCGAGTTCAACGGTTTGCTGCCGCCAGCCGTTTGCTATCTTCTTTGGCTGTAAGTTACTCATCGAACACCATACCGAGGGCTGTCATGGCTGCATCTGAAAACGTTGACGACAATCAATCCGGCTCGATGGAAGAAATCTGTGCGCACTTTGAGTCGGTCTATGGCGAGAGCGAGATCGTGCTGCATGAGATCGTGTCGGATGAGTTGCATATCGATGTGTTTCCGATTCCACCGTCGGAAGACTCGCCTTGTTGGACGCTGCATACGACGGGGATGAGTGAAAGGGCGATGGATGTGCCGCCGGAGATGGCGACTGAAGAGGTAGAAGTCAGCGGGTTTCAATACGCGGAGATGATGATTCAGTTGCCGCCGGATTGGCCTGTGCTGGAGGAGGATCCGGAGAAAGCGGCCAAGACGTATTGGCCGATCGGCTGGCTGAAGCGAGCGGCTCGGCTGCCACAGGAGATGGATACGTGGCTCGGTTTCGGGCACACGGTGCAATTCAGTGAGCCGGAAGAGGAGATTGAGTCGGGCGGCTTCGCGGGGATGCTGATCATGCCCGGCATGGGCCCGGAAGGGTTTGCCGAGATTGAAATGTCGGATGGACGCGTGGTGAATGTTCTGATGATTGTTCCGCTGTATCGCGACGAACTGGATTTTGCGGTAGAAGAAGGTGCTGATGCGCTGCTCGAGAAGATGGATGCGGCGGAGTTGTCGCCGGTGGTGGAGGTGGGGAGGAAGAGTGTGCTGGACAGGTGAGAAGCGGATACCGAGACGGGCTTGGGCGGATTTAATTGAGGCAGGTCGGGGAGCTTTGAGCGCGAATAGCGGGAATGGTGCGCTTCAGTGCGATGCTGGGGACGGGTGCGTTGTTGTGTGTGGCCAAAGCCGTGACGGGAGATGGCCGTTGAGACAGGCTGAGAAGAGAGATCGGGGATGGATTGGGATCGCGGGCTATTTGCCGTCGCTGAAATGACGGCCCAGGAGCGGGCAGTGCCGAGCGGTGGGGTTGCATGGAATGAAGCTTTCTGGTATATGTAGTACGCCGCAATCCCATTAGGAATCGCAATGAAGGCCATTTTCCAGTTAGTAGCAGTCGCTGCTTTTCTTTCAGCCGCACTTTCGCGGATTTGTCATGGGCAGTGTACGGATCGCTGGATAGAACAGATGACCCCCAAGAATGACATGCGGGTCGTTGGTTTTTGGGATCCTGACGGAGTGGGAGGCAAGCCCAACAATCTTCTTGTAGGTGGGTACCAGTGGATCGGACGGTGGGACGGATTGGCCTGGACGCAGCTCGGCACACCGAACGCGTATATCAGCGGATTTGCGACAAATGGAGAGTTCCTCAGTTACTCCGCCTGGCAGATAGGTTTGGGGAATTATCTGAATGGGTTTTTCGGGAGTTCGAACAACTTCGGCGCGGCGACCGGATCATACGTTGTCGGGATGGGGCCGTGTGCATGCGTCGTTTACTATCACAATCAAGTCCTGATTGGCACGAGTGCGTCGGGAACGGACAAAGGAAGCATCTGGTCCGGAACATTTGCGGGCTGGGTCAAAGGCCTCGGTGGCGACACCGTTCAGATGGTCGGGGATTTTGATTCGCTTGTAGTAATTGGCGACTCTTTGATCGCCGGCGGATGGTTCAACATTACAACGCCTGATGGGGTTATCATGAATCTGGCGATTTGGAACGGCACCAATTGGCAACCGTTTGCGAGCGGGGCTGGAAAGCCGCGGCAGATTTTCGCCGCTGTTGAATATCAAGGAAAGCTGGTGGTTGCGGGGATATTCGATGACATCGACGGCGCGACGTATCAAGGAGTGTTGCGCTGGTCCGGGTCGGTTTGGGAGAAACTGAATCCGACGCCACCGTGGGCATGGGCAACGAGGCTCTTGGCGGTCGAAGGCGACAACCTGTTTACAGCTGGACCCGCGAGTGACGTTATTTCAAAGTGGGATGGAGCGTCCTGGACTACGTTTGCCGAACCGATGAACGGGCAGGTATCGAGCATTGCTGCGGGAAACGGTGAGCTGATCGTGTGCTTTTACGCATCATGGCCGGGGAGCGTGGTCTGGCGCAGGGCGATTTCCGGTATTCCGTGGATCGCGCAATCACCGGTTGATCGAGTGGCAATTGGCGGAACGAATACAACGTTTGCCGCGGCGGTCGCGAAAGGCTACGACGGACTCGCGTATCAATGGCGACGCAATGGAATTGCGATTCGCGACGGTGCTGGGGGTGCTGCGCCGGGGGGTGGAACAGTCGTCGGAGCGATAGGAACAGTGAACGGCGGCGTTCTGGTGGAAATGGTGATTCAAGGTACGACTGGAGTCGACGTCGGCGCCTATGACGTTGTCTTTTCGAGCCCGTGCGGCACAGTGACGAGCGGGGCGGCGTTGTTGAATGTGCAGGGAGTCAACGCATCCGATTTTGACAAGGATGGCGATGTCGACGACGGCGACTTTGTGCTCTTCGTCCAGCAGTACAACGTGATGCTGTGTTCGTCTGGCCTGATGCCGGATCGATGCTCGGCTGATTTGACCAAGGATCGGGTGGTTGATGACAGGGACTTTGTGGCGTTTCTTGCTGCGTACCTGGCGTTCAACTGATCGCGAGCAAGTCCAAAGCTCTTTTGGTCGTGGCGCGGGCACGGTCAACGAAGATGTCGCGGCGTTTGCAGTCTTCGCGGGTGTGGGATTTGTCGTCGAGTTCGATGATGAGTTGGGGGCGAAGGTGCGCGGGTCGCAGAGGACGAAGTCGACGGATTTGCGGTCGATTGTTGTCGGGTGCGGCCGGAAGCCTCTCCCTTCCCCCAACCCCTTCCCTCAGGGAAGGGGCTTCAGAAGAGGATGCCGCGGCGGGGGAGATGAGTTTGCAGAGTTGGACTTGGGAAACAGCGACCAAAGGCACACTGACCTCCGGAGGAACCGGAGGTCAGTGGCGCGGAGTGAATTCAGAGTCAATGCTACATGTGGGTCTTAGCGGCGGCGGCGCAGGCCCATGCCTGCGAAGCCGACGAGGGCGAGCGCTGCGGCGGACGGGGCCGGAACCAGGCAGCCGGCCTCGATGATGTTGCTATCAAGGGTGACGGCTCCGTGGAGCGCAAGGGCTCGGCCTCCGATGAGCGAGGCGCGGGTGTTCATCGTGATGCTGGCATCGGCGAGTATGTTTCCTTGGAAGGCGCTATCCGTGCCGAGCGTGGCGGAGGTGCCGACCTGCCAATAGACGTTGCAATCGTCGGCCCCGTTGATTGTCAGCACGGATGAATTGCTCGCGGAGATCAGTGTTGAGCCGATCTGGAAGACGAAGAGGGCGTTGGGATCGCCCTGGGCATCCAGCGTGAGCGTGCCGGTCAGAAAGGCAGACGATGAGAAGAAGTAGACGCCGGGCGTGAGGGTGAGGCCGCCGAGGTCGGTGCCGGTGAGAACGGTGTTCGGCGCCATCGCGGCAAGGGCGTTGTACGCGGTGAGGGAGTCCGCCTGCGCTTGCTGGGCGACGGCGTTGCTGGAGTGGAATGTACCGTTGGTGACGATGCCGGGCGGAAAACCGGTGATCGCTGTTCCGGGCCAGACGCCGACGCTGCCGCTGATGATCGTGACGCCGGTGTTGGTCACGGTGGACCCGGCGAGGACGCCGAAGGCCTGTGCCGAACCGAGGAAGGCGGCGTTCGCTTGAAGGCTGATCAGCGAAAGCGCAGCCACGCATGTCAAAGACACTTTTCTCATCCCACACTCTCCTATGCAAAGAAGGATCGCGGTCCCGAAAGAATTGAGCCCGACCGGGCCCGGACAATCCGCGATGTCTGAGCGACACGTTTCCATTGAGAACTTGCCGCGAGTTTCATTGTCGCGTGGTTTGCGTGTCTGGCACGCGCAAACTTCAATTATTGAAGAGATACTCTGATTTGCAGAGACTGGGTGTTTGTCTTAGATTGGCTTCATTAGCACGATGTTCTAACGGAGACGAAATGGGCAAGCGGACCTTGATTTCTGCGTAAATCAAGGCAATTTCGCCTGGAGTTTGAGGATGCGATACATGAAGCGTACATAAGTTCATGATGATTCTAGATCGCAAAACCACAAAGTTATGGATTCCGGTTGTATTCGGTTTGGGCTGATTGCGGCGGCGCCCGAGTGGCGAGGGAGCGCAATGGCCGCGAATGCGGAGCGGACTCCGATTGGAATCTCTCCATCAATCGGACAAAGGTGCAACGTTGGCGAGGAGCAACGAAATGGGGATCGAGCGGCATCGCCTTACCGAGGTGATCTCCGTCGGCGGCTCACACGCTCCAGGCGCCGCTGGCTTTCAGATCGTTTTCGCCTTCGCGTTTGGGGACGCTCTGGCCTCTGGACTGCTCGGTGAGGCGGCCGAAGACACGCATGCACGGGAAGAAATTGACGCCGGCGCTGGGGATGGAGACGAAGGATTTTTTGTCTCCGATGGCGGCGAGGTGGAGATGGCCGTTCTTCATCCACACTTCTTTCAGTTCGCCCCAGGAGATGAGCGTTCCCTTGCGTTTTCCGACTCTGGGCGTCACGCCCGAGCGGGAGACGCCGACGACCTTGCACCATTCGAACTCGCCGGTGGCTTCGAGTGCCTTTTCGATCCGCTCGGCCACGTGGATCTCGATGGCTTCGCGGACGATGTCCATTTCGTCTTCGCCTTCGAAGTGACGTTTCAGGAAGCCCTTGCGCCGTTCCTTGTGCTTGCCCCCGTAGGAGAACTTGCGGCCGTCTTCCATCCACAACTTCAGAGTCATCAGCGTGCCGGTGTAGACGCCGTTGTGGTAGTGGCGGACGAGGTTGTACATGAATCGTTCGACTTGTTCGTAGGCGAATTCATCGGTGCGGCGAGGACCCTTGCGGATGAGGCCCTGCTCGTAGAAGTCGTAGGAATAGAGGATCTTGAAGGATTCGTAGACAGCGGCGCCGACCATGATCGCGCCGACGATGAATAGCGGCAGCCACTGCGGGCTGCTGGTGGGCTTCGGCGGTGGGGGAGCGAAAAAGCCGCCGATGATCAGGCCGGCGCCGACGAGGCCGACGACCAAGACAAAGAGGACGCGGAGGAAGAATCCGCTGCCGGATGTGCCGCGGCTGGTGACGAACTCGCCGTAATCGCGGCTTGGGGTGCCGCAGCGGGGAAGGGCGTCGGGGGAGGGTTTTTCGATTGATGGAACATCCTGATTCAAAGGTGATCCCCGGAAATGAGAGGCGGTTGGGCGGATTCTTGCAAATGTTCGATGAATGTGCAAGGTTGGTGGAGGGTCGAGGGTGCGGGGGAGGGGATAGGCAAAGGGCCAAATTGCCAAAGGGCCAAATGGCCAAAGAAGACGTGGAGAAGGCGATGGGCAAATCGCAAACGGCAAAATAGCAAATGGCCAAAGGGGACAGGGAGAAAGGCGTCGCGGTGTTGGTGGGGGTGGATTTGTCGTCGAGTTCGATGATCAGTTGGGGGGGTGAGGGTGGTGGGGTGGCAGAGGACGCAGTCGACGGGATTGCTGCCGAAGGGGCGTTGTCCTTTGCCGGCGCAAAAAACCGCACGACTCGCGCTGAGCGGCGAATCGTGGCACGATGCGGTTGAGTTTGGACGCGTGAATTATGCGGTGCGGCGGCGACGCAGACCCGCAAGGCCCGCGAAGCCTGCAAGCGCGAGGGATGTCGGGGCGGGGACGATGACACGAAGGGTTCCGTTGAAATCGATCGCGTCACCATCGGGCTGCGCGATGGAGCTATCCCGAACGCCGTTCACCACCAGATCGTGATACCAGAAGTTCTGGGTGCGCGTGTTGTTGCGGAATTCGATCGTGCGGGGGCCGGGCGTGTAGCCCACGGTCATCGTGCCGGTGCGAACGATCCATTGAAGTTGCGGAGCGCCGCCGGCGGAGGTGCAGTAAGCATCGAGCGAACCGGGGAGGAGCTGATTTGCGGCGAACGAAGTCGCCATCGTGGTGCCCACTATCGTGTTGCCGTTGGAGAATGAGCTGGAAAGATATTGGACGCCGCCCTGCGGCATGGAGCCACGGAACATCAATCCCATTGAGTCGTCGTTCGCTCCCGAACCCCAGTTGGTCAGGATTTCAGAGCCGGTGAGGCGTGCGAATGCGGCGACCGGACCGGAGCCTTCAGCGGTCGTTACGATCGTGTCGGCAGTGGCGTACGCGACGACGCGAAATTGAACCTGGGTCGGCCCACCGGAGGCATTGAGAGTGCGGTTGTTGCCAAAGGTCGCGCCGCCGTCGGTGCTGAATTCGTAGCTGAAACCAAACGCGGCATTCGCAGAAACGGCGATGCCGACGGTGGCAAGAAAGCCAAATACGAACGTCTTCATGTTTCGACCTCTCTCGAGCCCGCGAACCGGTGAGGGATGAATGCAGGCGGTGGAAGCCTGCTCGTTTCAGTTTATCAAATGGACGACAGCGAGTTCAAGGGGAGTTGAACGGGGAATCGCAGTTGGGTTGGGATTGTCGCGCGTGCTGCGGTGCGATAACTCAAGCGTGACGTACCGATGGCGCGTCGGGCTGCTCAGGCACCGGCATTGTTGAGGCGAGGAGATTGGATGTTGTTTCGGATTTGCTTTTCGAGGGCAGCGGGGTTGTAGGTTGAGGCGGCGGGGATGTGGAGGAGGGGACAGGCAAAGGGCCAAATCGCCAAATTGCCAAAGGGCCAAAGGGCCAAATGGCCAAAGGGGATACGGAGAAAAGCGTCGCGGTCGTCGCGGGGGTGGGGTTTGTCGTCGCGATGTTCGAGCGTCGTCAGCCTTCGAGGGTTGCTCGGGTCGGGCCGTTGGTGAGGTCGCCGGCGACGCTGATGGAATGTCCCCAGAACAAGTCGCCGTCGTTGCACCAGAACTCGAACGTGCCATCGGGGTTTGTGGTAACGGATTCGAGCGACAGCAGGCTGCGGAACTGTTCGGCTGTGACTGGGCTCTGGCCCTCGTCGAGCCAGTGGTCGTTTTTAATCTGAAGCAATCGTTCTTCGACCTTTTCCATGACGCGCTGCTCCCATGAGGCCGGATCATCCCAGAGGGCGCGGGCGATCCTGAGAGACACATCACATGAGCCGGTTTCGTCGATGGAGAGTTGAACTTCAATCGGCGAGCCGTTCCACGCGGCCTTGCCCCGAAACCATCCGATGGAACGATCGAGCACGAGTTCTCCGAAGGGGGCTTCGTGTCGGATAACGGGGTTCTGCAAATCGGACGCCAATTGCTTGAGCGCTGCGTCTTTCGGATCGTGCTCAAGAAAAGCCTGGATTGCACCTTGGGGAACGCCCAGTTCAGTCTCAAGTGCGACCCGCGCGCGGACGCGGACGAGGCGGTACGGGAGGAGGCGCTCTCGCAGCGCTTCGAGTTGAATTTGATTCACGCTTTGACGCAGCGTGAAAGGCGATTGATGAGCCAGACCTCCCTCCAGTCTCCACGCGGCGAGCGGAATGATGAGCGTCCAGTCGACCTGACCCCGCGACTGCGAACCGCCGACACCCAAAGCGTCGATTACGCCAGTTATTGTGCGAACAGGGCTGGCCGCGAGGAGGTCGTCCAGCCGCTGCTCGCGGGCGGATTGATCTCGGAGAAATTGTTCGATGTCATCACTCATGGTTTGGGGGCAGGATTGATTGCCTGGCGGATTCGTTGTTCGAGGTCGGCGGGGTTGTAGTTGGATGCGGCGGGGATGCGGAGGAGAGGGATGCCGGCGGCTTTGAGGGCGTTGTTGACGAAGTCGTCGCGGGATTTGCGGTCTTCGCGGGTGTGGGATTTGTCGTCGAGCTCGATGATGAGTTCCACTGCGAGCGTGGAGGGATTGCAGAGGAGGAAGTCGACGGATTTGCGGTCGATTTTGTTTTGGTAGGTCTGACGCTTGGGGATGCCGGCTCGGGGATAGATGAATTTGCTGAGTTGGACTTGGGGGAAGATGAGGGAGCGGTGCGCGCAAGCTTGAGCAAGGGCGGGGAAGAAGGCGCGTTCGCCAGGAGTAAGGAGGAAGTCGCGAGGAACGTAAGGGTGGGAATCGTCGGAGTGGGTGCCGCGTTTCTGAGTTTCGAGCCATGCGGCGAGAAGTTTCAGCGCGATGCCGATTGCGAAGAGGCCGAGGATGAGCAGGATGTAGGTGAGGGTCATTGGTGGAAGATATCAAGTGGTCGCGAGTCAGCAACAATCGGGAGCATGCAAGGCAGCCGGGCTCGACATTGGCCGATTCGGATTCTGATCCTGCTGGTTGCCGGGATGTTGCTGAACTTTCCGGTTGCGTGGGGTTTGCTCATTCTGGGGCGTTGGATTCAGCCTGATTTCACGAATGTTCGTGTTGATCCGACAGGTTGGCCGCGCTGGGTGATGGAGACGCCGCCGCGATCGGTTTGCGGCCGCGAGATACGGATCGAGACTTGGTACACAAAATCTCGAACGTGGCATACGAATGTGGATGATGCACCGCTCCCGGGTGTTGTCGGTGATGACCTGCTCGCCGCTCATGAGGGTGTCCAAGGCTGGCCGCTCCGTTCGGTGCGATGGCGCAGCAAGGTCATTTCTGAGACTCTTACGAAGTCGCGCCGCGAAATCATCACTGGGTGGGAGTTGCCGGGGAAGCGGACGCACAGAACGAACGTGCTCGGGCTGTCTCCTGTGTGGCCGGGGTTTGTGTTGAACGGGGTTGTGTATGCGGCTGTATTGGGAGTTGGGATTGCGCTGCCGCGGCGGATGCGGGCTTGGTGGCGATCGCGACGAGGGCTTTGCCGGGAGTGTGGGTATCCGCGCGCGGGAGAGGTTTGTCCGGAGTGTGGGGTGAAGGGCGTTTTGCGGTGAGGATTGGATAGAGGGCAATACAAAGGCACACTGACCTCCGGAGGAACCGGAGGTCAGTGGCACGGCGCGGGATGATTTCGAGGTTAGTGCCACCTCTATGAAGGCCCGGTGTTTGTCAAGTAGCGGGTGTCCCCTTCGTCTATCCGAGCATCAGCATTTGCTGC
>JAHBXG010000035.1 GCA_019636565.1 Phycisphaeraceae bacterium | reverse complement strand
TACGAAGTTCTGAGCGTCGAGCGAACCGCCGACGGTGAGGAGATCAAGCGCTCCTATCGCCGGCTCGCGCTGAAGTATCACCCCGATCGCAATCCCGGCGATACCGACGCTGAAATCAAATTCAAAGAAGCTGCCGCGGCGTACGAAGTGCTCTCCGATCCCGAGAAGCGTCGGCTCTACGACCAGTACGGCCACGAGGGGCTCCGTCAGGCCCGCGGCCCGGCGGCACACGACTTCAGCCGGATGAACGTCGAAGACATCTTTTCGATGTTCAACGATATTTTCGGAGGTGGCGGGGGAGGGGGGTTCGGCGGTCAGCAGGGCCGGCGCGGCGTGGCGCGGGGCTACGACCTCGAAACCGAAGTCGAACTCACGCTCGAAGAAGTCTCCGTAGGGGTCGAACGCGAGGTGCACTTCACGCGGCTCGATGTGTGCGAGACGTGTACGGGAACAGGCGCGAAGAAGGGCAGCAGCCCGATCAAGTGCCCGACCTGCGCGGGCCAGGGCAAGGTTCAGCAGACCGGGTTTGGCGGCATGTTCCGCATGGTCACGGCCTGCCCGGCGTGCCGCGGTCGTGGTCAGATCGTGAAGGATTTCTGCGACACCTGCAAGGGCAAGGGTCGCATGCCCCGAAAGCGAACGATCAGCGTCAAGATTCCGGCGGGCGTAAGCGACGGCCAGGCCGTGCGGGTCGCGGGGGAGGGCGAGCCTCCGCCTCCAGAGATCTCACCGGCGGGCGAGGGCATCCGGGGGGATCTGCACGTTGCGATCCGCGTTTCGGAGCACTCTCTTTTCCAGCGCGACGAAGACAATCTCATGCTCGAGATGCCGATCAGTTTCGCGCAGGCGTCGCTCGGTGCCGAGATCGATACCCCGACGCTGAGTGGCAACGCCAAGCTCACGGTTCCGCGCGGGACCCAGCCGGGCAGCGTTTTCTCGATCAAGGGAAGGGGACTTCCGAATTTGCGGTCAGGACGTGCGGGGGATCTGCTCGTCGCCGTCAAGGTGGAAGTGCCGCGGAAACTAACCAAGGCGCAGGAAAAACTGCTCCGCGACTACGCCGCGAGCGAGGATCAGGCCGTTCTGCCCGAAACGCAAGGTTTCTGGAAGAAGGTCAAGGAGATGGTGAAGGGCGATTGAGCCACGTTTCACGTCTGACCGGAATTGCACGCGTCATTATGAATGCAGGTCAAAGATGTCGAAGGAATCGAGTCAAGGCATGAACAGCGAGTCAGACATTCCGCAAGAGTGGGAGATTCCCGAAGAGGGCGATCCGGAAAGCAATCTGGCGCTTCAGGACAAGGTCGCGAAGCTTGAGACCGAGCTTGCCGAGGCCAACAGCCGCGCTCTGCGCACGATGGCGGACTTCCAGAATTTTCAGAAGCGTTCGTACTCGAACGAGCAGATCGCCAAGGCCACGGGTGCCGCGGGCGTGATCAACGGCATCGTGAGCGTGATCGATCATTTCGATCTTGCCCTGCAGCAGGACACGAGCAAGGTGACGGCCGAGCAGATCGCGACCGGCGTGAAGGTGATCCGCGAAGAGTTGCTGCGGGTGCTCCAGCAGCAGGGCCTCAGCGTCATCAACCCCAAGCCCGGCGATGAATTCGTCCCCGGGATTCACGAAGCGATCATGCAGCAGAAAGCCGACGGCATCGGTCCCGGCAAAGTCGTCGCAACGTTCCAATCGGGCTACTCGCTCGCGGGCGCTGCGGCCGGCGGAGCCGAAAAAGTCCTGCGTCCCGCCAAGGTCTCCGTCTCACCGGCCGAGTAATTGACTCCGCCATTTCCTGCTGCTCTGCAAATCCGCCGCTCTGCGGTTCTTCCCATGCCAACGTACGACTACAAGTGCAACGCCTGCGGCCACGCCTTCGAAGAATTCCAGTCGATGACTGCGCCGCGCCTCAAGAAGTGCCCCAAGTGCGGCAAGAACAAGCTCGAACGCCTGATTGGAACCGGGGCCGCGCTGATGTTCAAGGGCTCGGGCTTCTACATCACCGACTACCGCTCCGACTCGTACAAGAAGGCCGCGGAAGCCGACAAAGGCGGGGGCAAGCCGGAAACCGCGAAGACGGACACGAGCAAAGCCGAAACGGGCAAATCGGAATCGACAAAGACCGAGCCCGTCGCGAAAGCGAAAACGGAAGCGCCCGCCAAATCCGAGCCCAAACCCAAGGGCAAGAAGTCTTCAAAGGACGCATAAGGACTTCCATGCCAATCGTCGGACACGGCATCGATCTCGCCAGCGTCGATCGCATCCGCGAGATGATCATCGATCACGGCGATCGATTTCTGCACCGCGTGTTTACAGCGGCGGAGCGCGAAACCGCAGCGAAGCATTCGGGCGATTCGAAGAAGGCAGAGCACCTCGCCGGGAGATTTGCCGCGAAAGAAGCCGCCCTCAAGGCTCTTGGCACCGGGTGGCGCGACGGGATCGCCTGGACGGATGTCGAGATTCTCAATCAGCCGTCGGGCGCGCCGTCGCTCAGCCTGCACGCCAAAGCTCTGGAAATCGCTGATGCGCTGGGCGCGAAGAGATTCCACGTCAGCATCAGCCACGCCGCGGGAGTTGCAACAGCATCGGTGATCCTGGAGTCGTAGCGGCAAACGAGCCGCCGATCATTCGTTGGAGGCGGTCGTGATTTGCGCTTCTGAGCCGAGGCCCTTCCGCACCGCTTCCGCGTCACTTCGCTTGGTGAATCGTCCCACACGGACGGCGTAGACCTTCACGCCCTTCGCGTTTGCGGTTTGCACGATTCGCGGGGTCGTATGACCTGCGGATTGTGCCCGTGTGCGGTAACGATCGGCCTGCACCTGGGCCCGTTGGAAACTGCTGAACGCACCGAGCTGCACGGTGAACTGGCCCGTGCCGGTCGGTTGCGTGCCGCTCACGGCGGCGAGACGGTCCGAGATCAGCACTTTCAGCGTACTGTCGTCCTGCACCTGACTCTGTGCTCTTTCATAACTGGCACGGGCCTCGCTGGTGCGGCCTTGGGCCCGCAGGGCGTCGCCCGCGTAGAGCGATGCCCGCGCCGCCTCATCGCCTGTCAGTTTGGTCGCCGCCTCGGTGAGGAGTGCCGAAGCCTCCGCGTGGCGGTCCTGCCCGTACGCGATCAGGCCGAGTTGGGCCGCGGCCTTGCCACTGACGGTTTGATCTCCGCTCTTGAGGAGCGGCGTGAGGATCTTTTCCGCCTCGTCATTCTTCCCGAGTGCCGCGGCGGAAAGCCCTGCGATCAGGGCCGCCTGCTCCTTCTGGACACTTGAACCCTCGGTCTGCGCCTGGAGGGCCGCCTGATAGGCCTCGGCGTAGTGGTGCTGACTGTAAAGATCCCTGTAGTCCGCCTGCGGGGCCTTCTGCGACGATGAGCACGCCGTCTGCACCATTGCGGAAGCGACCAGCAACCCTGCCAAAGCCAACCTGACTGCACGGATACTCGCCCTCATGATCGTCGGATTCCTTGTCCGCGCGGCCAGCGCGGGATGGTTGTGAAGTGGGGTCGGACAAACGGGTGGGGGGTCGGAATCGGTATTATCGTCGCCCGGCGGCGAGTCCAGCCAATTTCCTCCTGTGGAGCGCTCTTTGACCGTCCATAGACCGATTCTCTGGCAACTCATCACCCACCCCCGGTCCGTCGCGTTTGTCGATGATCGGCGTACGACGCGGAACTACGAGCTAATTGCCGGGCTGTTTCACATCGCCACTCATGTTGAAGCGGTCAACCACACCCAGTGTCTGGGCTTGCTGCTGCCGACCGGCGGCACCTTTCCGGCCGCGGCATTGGCCGGTCTGACGCTTGGACGCACGGTGGTGCCTCTGAACTACTTGTTGAAGAAGGAAGAACTGCAATACGTCATCGACGACTGCGGTGCCGACACCATCGTAACGGTCAGGCCGATGATTGAACATCTTGGCTATGTGCCGAGAGTCAAGAATCTGGTGTACCTCGAAGACGTGGATTTCAGCGGCGTGCCCGACATTCGCTGGCCGGCGGATGCGAGTGACGACGATCTGGCGGTGCTGCTGTACACCTCGGGGACCAGCGGCAAACCCAAGGGCGTGATGCTCACGCACGGCAACATCACGAGCAACATCCGGCAGATCAGGGACTGGGTGGATTTCAGCCGAGCGGATTCGATGTTGGGCGTGCTGCCTCAGTTCCATTCGTTCGGCATGACGGTGCTCACGTGGCTGCCCTTGAGCGGTGGAATCAAGGTCGTGTACACGGCGCGGTTCGTGCCGTCGAAGATCATTCGGTTGCTTCGGGAGCACCGGCCGACGGTGCTGGTGGCGATTCCTTCGATGTACAACGCGCTGCTGGCCGCCAAGGATGCGACGGCGGACGATTTCCGGTCGCTTCGGTACACGGTCAGCGGCGGCGAACCGCTTCCCGGCGCGGTGAGGGATCGTTTTCGCGAGCGATTCGGGGTGACGATCAACGAGGGCTACGGGTTGACCGAGACCGCGCCTGTCAGCAATTGGTGCCGGCCGAACGAGTTCCGCCCGGGTTCGGTTGGGCGGCCGATTCCGCTGATTGATCAGCGGATCATCGATACGGCGACGGGCCGGAGTCTGCCGCCGAATACAGACGGCGAAGTGTGGATGAAGGGCCCCAACATCATGCGGGGTTACTTCAACCTGCCGGAGGAATCCTCGAAGGCGTTCAGCGAATCGGGGTTCTTTCGCACCGGAGACATTGGCCGATTCGACGACGACGGGCATCTGCACATCACGGGGCGCTTGAAAGAGATGCTGATCGTGGGCGGCGAGAACGTCTTTCCGCGCGAGATCGAGGAAGTGCTGGAGCGTCACCCGTCTGTCAGTGCGAGCGGCGTGGTGGGGGTGAGCGATCCGATGCGGGGTGAGCAGCCGATGGCTTTCGTTGAGATCAAAGAGGGCGCGGCGTTCGATGAAAAAGAACTCATCGGGTGGTGTCGGCAGCACCTCGCGGGATACAAGGCACCCGTTGAAATTCGGCGGCTGGATGCGCTGCCGCGGAATGCGACGGGGAAGGTCATGAGGCGAGAACTGAAATCGCTCGCGGCCGCGAAATCGTGACGCAAGAAATCGACAACGCGTGCTGCGTCGAAAGCGTTTTCAGTATTTCTGATAAACGCGTAGCCGCGTCGGCGCGTTTGACGCACTGACGTGTAAGCCGTTCATCAAGTGTGCCCGACCGGGTTGGCTTGTGAGAACCCGACGAAGCGCGATCACATCGATCTCGCGCGGGGATGGCACGGCCATTGCAAAAAGGAATCTAACCATGTTGCGTCTTTCCGCTATCTCTGCCTTGCTCGTTCTCGCGGGAACCGCCGGCGCGCAGTCGGTCAACGTTGATGTCAACTACGCTGGTCATTCGATTCCGGGGTCGGCTTATGCGGGAGTCGCGGGTCAGCCGGGTACTTGGAATGGCGTGGTCGCGACCAGCGGCGCGGGCGCGACCGTGAATCTGGTCGGGTTGAACGGGCTTTCGGCGGGTTTGACTTTGACCGCCAAGACGAGCAATGGCAATGCAACCGGCACTCTTGGCACGCTGGACTTCGGCTCGCTGATGAACGACTACGCGATGGGGTTTGACACCAACGGCATCGTGACCGTTGAGGTAAACGGGCTGGCGGAGGGTGTCTACCGCGCGTTCGTTTACTCGGCGCTGAAGGAATCGGACCAGTCCTATGTCGATGGGTTCGGCTTCACGAACTTCTACACCAACTACCTGTACGGTGACGTCGGCGGGGTCAGCATCGGGAGCGGAAGCACCAGCGGTCCGACGGTTGCCAATACTTTCCAGTACGGCAAGACGCACGTGGTCTTCAATTTCAAAGTTGGACCCGGCGCTCCGAAACTGAAGATCACGTCGCAGTGCGAGTTTGTGGGTCTGGCGAAGTGCGCTTTCAATGGGCTTCAGTTGGTGAAGATCGCGGGTAACCGTCTCTATGTGAACGACAATGCGAACGGTCTGAATAACGGCATGTCCTGGCAGAATGCATTCAACAGCATTCAGGATGCTCTCGCGGTCGCCAAGGCTTCGGCCGGACAGATCACCGAGATCTGGGTCGCGGGCGGGACGTACAAGCCCGGGACGCTCCGGATCAGCAACTTCAAGCTGGTCGAAGGCGTGAAGATGTACGGCGGATTCGTTGGAAACGAGACGCAGTTGTCCGAGCGTGTGCTCAGCGTTGCCAATCAGAGTTACTTGAGCGGCGAGATCGGCACGGGGCTGACGAACGACAATTGCTATCACGTCGTGGACGGATCGAATGTTTCGTATCTCACCGAATTAAACGGTTTCACGATTGTGAGCGGCTACGCCAACGGCTCGGCGCCGAACGAGATCGGCGGCGGCATCTACATCGCGGACGGTTCACCGACAATCCGTCGCTGCACCATCTTCGGGAACACGGCTCTCCACGGCGGCGGAGGCATCGCGATCGACAGCCCCGCCGCGATCATCGGTCCCACGATCGACCGCTGCCTCTTCTCGCAGAACTATGCCGACGAGGGCGGCGCGCTTCAGTACTTCGGCGGGCCGGGCGGGTTCCTGCAGGGAACGCTTTCCGTGAGCAACTGCCGGTTCGTGGACAATGACGCCGCGACCGCAGGCGGCGCGATCCGCGCGTACGGCGACATGTCGATGACGAACACGGCGATCTGGGGCAATTCCGCGCCGCAGAACGGCGGTGCTCTCTACATCTCGGGAACGAACGTTGACCTGACCGTGAAGAATTGCACGATTGTCGGGAATCAAAGCACGAGCGGCACGGGAGGTCTGCGGGCCTTATCGGGCGCGAAGATTGACATGCGAAATTCGATCGCAATCGGCAACACGGGGCCGGGGCTGATGGTTCCGACAGTGAAGCAGATCAACACTTCGAGCGGCTCACAATCGGTTTCGTACTCGTGCGTGACACCCGATTTCGGCAACGTGGTCATCGCCGGAGTTGGCAACATCGGGGGCAACCCGGCGTTTGCGAACTACAACGGCCCGGACGGAATACCGGGGAACATGGACGATGATCTTCGTCTGACCAACAACTCGCCCTGCGTCGATACCGGAAACAACCTGGACATTCAGAACGTGTCGTTTGATATCGAAGACCACAATCGGATCGTTGACGGAGATCTGAATCTGTCGCTGGTTGTGGATATGGGCGCGTTTGAGTTGCAGCGTCCGCCTTGTGCCGCGGACTTGAACTACGACGGGCTGGTTGATGACAGCGATTTCCCGATCTTTGTCGAGGCGTACAACTTGCTTGATTGCAACGACGAAGCGATGCCCATCTTCTGCCCCGCCGATCTGAATCAGAATGGATACGTCGACGACGCGGACTTCGTGCTCTTCGTCGCGGCGTACAACGAACTGCTCTGCCCCTGATCTGAATTGGTGAGTTCCACGAGTCCCGGTCGCGAAAGCGGCCGGGACTTCGTTTTTGCGCTAGAGGCGACAGGCTACTTGGCGAGATCGGCGAACGCCCTGCCTGCCAGTGCCGGCAGTACCTCGCCCGACTTTCCCTGAATGCAAACATCGACGACACGGGAAGCTGCGGTTGGCTCGGCGTTGATCTCAATCGTGAAGGCGTTGTTCTGGCGGGCGGCGTGGAGGAATCCGGCCGCGGGATAGACGACGGCGCTGGTGCCGATCGAAAGGAAGAGGTCGCAGGATTGCACGGCATCCGCGGCGGCTTCGAGGGCTTCGGGTGGGAGCATCTCGCCGAACCAGACGACGTGCGGGCGGAGCAGCGCGCCCGACATGAACGGGGAAGGAGGCGGGAAGCTGGGGAAGGGCTCGGCGGACAGGTCGACGACGCGGTGAGTGGATGTGCACCGCCACTGGATGATGTTGCCGTGGAGTTCAACGACATTAGAGCTGCCGGCGCGGTGATGGAGACGATCGACGTTTTGGGTGAGGAGGGTGAACCTGCCGCCGGCGGACGTGACGGAGCGCTCGATTGCTGCGAGGGCGAGATGGCCGGGATTTGGTTCGGCGGCGAGGCAGCAGAGGCGGCGCCAGTCGTACCAGCGGGAGACTCTTGCGGGATCGGCTTCGAAGGCTTCGGGAGTTGCGAGTGTTTGGGGATCGAATTCGGCCCAGAGGGTTTGCATGTCCTTTGGAAGATCGGATGCGCTCGCCGCGGTGCCGCCGCGGAAGGTGCGCAGGCCGGATTCCGCGGAGATGCCGGCACCGGTGATCGCGACGACGGAGCGTGCGGAGCGAAGGCGGGATGCGGAGAGCGTGAGATCGAGCACGGGAGATCTTTCGCCGTCCAAGGTGGTTTCGCGTGCGTTGAGGGAGCGATCGGGCAGATGCGAGCGGAGGGGCTGTCGGCGCGGCCTTCGCAGTTCGTATGCTGCGGGCATGACGAACGGGGCTCGCGTGCTGACGGATTTGAAGACGCTTCTGACCAAGCGACCGGTTGTCGTGGAATTGGGGTGTGGACCGAGCAAGAAGCCCGGGAGCATCGGCGTCGATGCGATCGAATTGGCGGGCGTGGATGTCGTTGCGAATCTGAACGAAGGATTGGCCTTCCTGCCGGATTCTTCGGTGGACCGGATCGAGTCGGTGCACACGTTTGAGCACCTTTCGGACATTGAGACGGTGATCCGCGAGGTGGTGCGTGTGTTGAGGCCCGATGGTGAATGTCACGTCACTGTGCCGCACTTTTCAAATCCGCACTACTACTCGGATTACACGCACAAGACGCCGTGGGGGCTGTATTCGATGGGGTACTTCTGCAAGGAAGGGTGGCCGTATCGGCGGAGGGTGCCGTCGTTTTATAACGATGTGGGGGTGCGGATGATTTCGCAGAAAATCCGGTTTACGTCGGAGTTCACAGTGATCCGGTTGCTGAAGAAGGCTGTGCAGGCGATTGTGAATTCGTCGCGCACGATGCAGGAGATATACGAGGAGCTTTGGTGCTGGCAGATACCGGCGAGTGAATTGCGGATTGTGTTTGGGAAGGTGAAGTAGGGTCTATTTCGGACGATGTTTCAGGCGGATGACGAGTCGTAAGCCCGACCAAGTTTCGTCGATCGCACAGACCTTGTTATCGACGAGGTCGGTTGCGAGCGCGAGATCGCGGATGATTTTTTCGGTGACGTCGGTGTGAATGCCACTGGCTTTCTTTGGCCAGGAAATCCAGAGTCCGGCAGCGGGGTTCATGCGCGTGCGGGCGGTGGCGAAGCGGGTGGCGAGTTCTTTCTGAGACTTGATGAAAACCACGAGGACGTCGAGGGGGGACTTGCCGTGGGAAATAGCGGTGAACGTCACGTTTTCAGGGACTGGCGCGAGAGAGTTGATGAAGTTGTCGGGTTCCGACCAGAGACCGACAGCGTGTCCGGGCTTGATGCCGAGTTTCTGAGGGAGAGGGGTGCCCGAGTAGCCCGCCATGCAGGGAGTCTACTCGAACTTGCCGTGCGACTTGATCTCGAAGTCCATGATGTCGGCAAGTTGCTTGGCAGACTTCATTTGGAGACCGCCGAGGCGTTTCACCAAAGCCTTCGGATCGACGCTGGCGATCTCGGCGAGCTTCTTGAACTTGTGGTCGAGGACTTCGTGCAGGTCGATCTTGTCGGGGCCCATCGCGTTGCGGGCGTGTCCCCCGGGGTACATGACGAGGCCGCTATCGAAGGACTGACCCTGGTCGTCGGTGATGACCATCGAGGTCGGGATGCCGTCGGGGTATTTGCTGTCGTACTCGGTACCGCCCCATTCGAACGAAACTTTCTCCATGAGGGAGCGGGTGAGCGGATCGTGCAGGCTCTTGACGTCAAAGTCGTGCGGGAGAAGCATGACGTCTTTCCACGTCATCTTCGCGGCCTTCGAGCCGGCGCGATTCTCGAGCGCTTTTCGGAGCATCGTGCAGACGAGGTAAAGCATCGAGTGGTCCGCCGACTGACGCGTTTTGGGATCGCGTTTCGCGGGGTCGCCGATGATCCCGAAAGCAGGCTCGTAGGCCTTGACAACGATCTTTGAGATCGCGTCGCCGGTCTGATCGTCGAGCAGGTGCGGGTTGCGCGAGATGAGATTGATCAGACCCTGCAATGCGCCGGCGCTCTGGTGCTCGTAGAGGCCGAGTTTGAAGTGCATACCCATGACGGCGAAATCGGAGCCGGCGCGTCCGAGGACGAGGTCGAACGGGCTTGCATACGTCTTGGTGCCCCAGGCCTCTTTGGCATCGGGGATCCCGGTGCCGCCGCTGGCGGTTTTCTTGAAGAGCTGGCCCGGGCCTTCGAATAAGCGGAAGATCGCCTCCGGGTTCCGGAAGATGTCGCGTGGGCCGAGGAATCCGGCCATGCTGCGTTTGACCGACAGAACCGCTGCCTCGGTGCTGATGGCGGCCGAAGCGCCCTTTGAATCGCTGAGCTGCTTGCCCGCGCGAATGGCACGGAATGGGATGTAGTGCGCGACAACCATTCCGATCGCGCTTTCGATTTGTTCCGCCGTTGCACCCATCATCGCGCCGAACGCGGCAGCACTTCCGATCGCGCCGTGCACGACGTGATCGATCTTGTAGGACTTGAGGCTGAAGACCTCGGCGAGGCGGCCTCGGATTTCGTCGATGAGGATCATGCCCCGAAGGGCGAAGTTGCCGTCTTTGCCACGGAGTTGTGCCGCGGCAAGGGCGACGCCGTAGAAGTCGTTGTGACCGAACTCGCCGGCAATGTTGCCAAGTTCGGGGTTGAAGCCGAAGTTGGTTCCGTTGGAATCCCACTCTCGGACCGCGGCGCCGTTGGCGACGATCGCCTTTTCCGCCTGCACGTCGATGCGGCTGCCAAAGGTCGGTACGCCGGAGCGGACCGCTCCCTTTGCCCAAGGAACACCAGCGAGAGATCCGCTTCCAGATGGGGGAGTTGCGTACTGATGTGCCTCCGCGCGGAGAATGGTGGGGGCGTTGGTGCCGAGCGCGAGGGCGGAGACGCCACAGAGGTTTGCGTCGGTGTGAAAGAGCTCGGTGCGATCGAGGACGGACTTGTCGGGCTCGCCCCGTTTGCCGGGTGCACCGGACATGAAATCGATGGCGTACTGGGCGAGCCCGAGCGCCTGGTTGGAGTCGGCCGGGAGGTGGATGTGGGTGTCTTTGTTGATGTTGGGCATGATTGTGGTGCTTGGCTGAAAGGCGAATCAGGAATATCCAAGGGGGAGCAAGGGTACGCAACGGGCGGATGAAAGTGGACGCCGGAGAAGCGCGGGGCAGCGGTGTTTTGCACGAAAACCCCGCATGGGTCGATAGTTGGAGTTGGCCAATGGTGACGGGCGTGTGCCGCGGCCGGGCTCTTCGGAGAAGCTTGATGTCATCGAACGGGGTTCACTCGCTCTCGAATCCGGATCTGGCACCGACAACCGCGGCGCAGCGGACGTGGAGCACGTGGCATATCGCGGCACTGTGGATCGGGATGGCGGTGTGCATCACGACGTACACGATCGCGGCAGGAATGGTTGAGCAGGGGATGAACTGGTGGCAGGCGACGCTCACGGTCGCCCTCGGAAACGTCATTGTCCTGATCCCGATGATTCTGAACGGCCACCCGGGCGCGAAGTACGGCATTCCATTTCCGGTCCTGATGCGGGCGAGTTTCGGCACGCGCGGGGCCAACATTCCGGCGATCGCGCGGGCGGTGGTGGCATGTGGCTGGTTTGGGATTCAAACCTGGGTTGGCGGGCAGGCGATCTATCAGATTTTCGGCGCCATGCACTGGATCGATCTCGGCGCGGAGTCCTCTCGTGTGATCGGATGGCTGCACCTGACGCCGATTCAGTTCGCGTGCTTTCTGGCGTTCTGGCTCATCAATCTGCATTTCGTGTGGCACGGGATGAATTCGATCAAGTGGCTGGAATCGTGGGCAGCGCCGTTTCTGATTGCTTCGGGCCTGGCGATGCTGATCTGGGCGCTCTGGCGCGTGTCGCAGGCGGGGCCGGTGTCCGTTGTCTTTGCGAATGAATCGAGGTTTCCAACAACGGGCGCGTTCTGGGCTGTCTTCGTGCCGAATCTGACGGCCATGGTGGGATATTGGGCGACCCTCTCGCTCAATATCCCCGATTTCACGCGTTACGCAAAAGACCAGAAAGCGCAGGTGTGGGGACAGGCGCTCGGGCTCCCGACCACGATGACCCTGTTCTGCTTCATCGGTATCGTGGTGACCAGCGCCACTGTCGTCCTTTACGGCAATGCGATTTGGAACCCAGTCGAACTGGTGAGCAAACTCGGCTCGACTCCGATAGTCATCATCTCACTGATTGCGCTCACCGTGGCGACGCTTTCGACCAATATCGCGGCCAACGTCGTCAGCCCCGCGAACGACTTCTCCAACCTGAACCCGAGGCGGATCTCTTTCCGGACCGGCGGCATGATCACGGCGTTCATAGGTGTCATCATGATGCCGTGGTATCTTTACAACAATCTCTCGGCGTATATCTTCACGTGGCTGATCGGATACTCGGCGCTCCTGGGGCCGATCGCGGGAATCATGCTTTGCGATTACTACGTGATCCGGCGCAAAGAGCTGAACGTCGAGGCGCTCTACGACGAGAAAGGCGAGTACTCGTATTCGAACGGCTTCAACTGGGCGGCGATGGTGACCATGGTGCTCGCCGTGCTGCCAAACGTGCCGGGGTTCTTGAATGCCGCGACGAATCGGACCCATGCTCAGGCGGCGGCCAGGCAGGTTGTGTCGCCGTTGTTTCCGCAGTTCTTTGACGAGATCTACGGCTATGCGTGGTTCATCGGGCTGGGGCTGGGAATGGGGATTTACTACCTCCTGATGCGGGGGCGCAGGAAATCGGCATCGCATATCGCGACCGGAACGACGACGCTTCGGTAGGCCATCAGGACGGATGGGGTTCTACTGTTCCGCAGACGAAATACGCACAAAAAGAGGGATGAACCAATGACCACCGCAACCGCTTCCCCGACGAAGGCTCCCGCACTTCCTCCTTGTGATTTCAAGCCCGCGCCCTACACGGGCCCAAGCAAGGAAGAGGTGCTTGCGATGCGCAAGGAGTTCTGCACTCCGGCCCTTGTTACCTACTACAAGAACCCGGTCATGATGGTGCAGGGGCACATGCAGTACCTGTTCGATGAAACGGGACGGCGGTATCTGGATGTGTTCGGCGGGATCGTAACGGTGAGCATCGGGCATTGCCATCCGAAGGTGATGGCGGCGGTGAACGCTCAGAACGCGCTGCTCCAGCACACGACAACGATCTATCTGCACCCGACGATTGCGCAGTACGCCAAGAAACTCGCTTCGACGTTCCCGAAGGAATCGGGGCTGAGCGTGGTCTACTTCGTGAACTCGGGAAGCGACGCGAACGATTTGGCGATGTTGATGGCGCGGGCGCATACCGGCAACTACGACTTCATCGCGCTCCGCAACGGCTATCACGGCGGCTCCGCGGCACCGATGGGATTGACGGCGCACAGCACGTGGAAGTTCAACACGCCACAGGGCTTTGGTGTGCATCACGCGGTGCTGCCCGATCGCTTCCGTGGCCACTACGGCTACGACGATCCGAAGGCCGGTGAGAAGTACGCTGGCGATGTGCAGGAAGTGATCCGGTACGCGACGAGCGGAAAGATCGCCGGATTCATCGCGGAGCCAATGCAGGGTGTGGGTGGCGTAGTGGAAATGCCGCCGGGATATCTTGCCGCGGTGTACAAAGCCGTGCGGGACGCCGGCGGGCTTTGCGTTGCCGATGAAGTTCAGACGGGATTCGGACGGACTGGTGAGAATTTCTGGGGCTTCCAAACAGTCGGCGGGCCAGGCGTCTATCCGGATATCGTGACGATGGCGAAGGGGATCGGCAATGGCTGCCCGCTCGCGGCGGTGGTAACGACTCCGGCGATCGCCAAGAGCCTGACTAGCCGCATTCACTTCAACACGTTCGGTGGCAACCCGGTCTCAATGGCCCAGGGCTTCGCAACTCTGAACGTGATGCTCGATGAGAACTATCAGCAGCAGGCCAAGGACAAGGGCGCGAAGTTGTTCGCCGGGCTGCGCGACCTGCAGAAAAAGCACCCGATGATCGGCGATATTCGCGGCAAGGGTTTGATGTGCGGCGTAGAGCTCGTGACCGATCGGGCGACCAAGACCCCGGCGACGGCTCAGTGCGCGGCCGTGTTTGAACGCTGCAAAGACCTCGGGCTCATCATCGGCAAGGGCGGATTCTTCGGGAATGTGCTGCGTATCAAGCCCCCGATGTGCCTGACCGAAGCGGACATCACTTTCATGCTGGATGTTCTTGACGTCGCGATCGGGGAAGTGGAGAAGGCGTGATCTTTCTTTGCAGCCTGCGTGGTCTCCGGTAGGGAGATGCTGTACCTTACTGCCTCATGTATGACGCGATCGGTCTGACTACACTCGGCGCAGAAGGGCTGGAAGGCCTGCCTCTGATCAGAACGATCGCGGCCGCGTTCGCCGCGGCGTGGGTGCTTGGGATCATCACTCAGAAACTCCGGCTCTCCCCGATCGTGGGGTATCTGCTGGCGGGCGTACTCATCTCGCCGCACACGCCGGGATTTGTCGGCGATACTGTGCTGGCGCATCAACTCGCCGAAGTCGGCGTGATCCTGCTGATGTTCGGCGTGGGGCTGCACTTTCACCTGAAGGACCTGAACGCGGTGAAATGGATCGCGATTCCCGGTGCGCTCGGGCAGAGCCTGATCGCAACCGTCGCCGGGATGGTGCTTTTTCACTGGTTAGGATGGGATTGGAAAGCCGGGCTCGTGATCGGCATGGCAATGGCCGTGGCGAGCACCGTAGTGCTGATCCGCGTGCTGACCGACAACGACGCGCTCACGACTCCGGCGGGACATGCCGCGGTCGGCTGGCTGATCGTGGAAGATATTTTCACGGTTGTGTTCCTTGTGGTGCTTCCCGTGCTGGGCAGGAGCGACGACGTTCCGAAGCCCGGTGAGCAGATTCCAGAATTCTGGCCGACGTTCGGCTGGGCGATGCTGAAGTTGGCGGCGTTTGTTGCGATCGTTTTTCTGATTGGTTCGCGCATCGTTCCGTGGATCTTGGTGCAGGTCACGCGACTGCGCTCGCGGGAGCTCTTCACGCTGACGATCCTGGTCCTGTCGATTGCTGTCGCGGCGGGGGCGTACTACCTCTTTGGCGCGTCGATGGCGCTCGGTGCGTTCCTGGCAGGGATGATGGTGGCGCAGTCGCCGGTGAGCCATCAGGCCGCGGCGGATGCTCTCCCGCTTCGCGATGCCTTTGCGGTGCTCTTCTTCGTATCGGTCGGCATGCTGTTCGACTGGCACATCCTGATCCACCAGCCCGTCATGCTTCTTGCGGGGCTCGCAATCGTGCTGGTTGCCAAGCCGCTTGCCGCGCTCGCAATTGTCATGTTGCTCCGCCATTCGATGCGGACGGCGTTGACTGTGGCCGTGGGCCTGGCGCAGATCGGCGAGTTTTCCTTCATCCTTTCTCAGGTGGCGTTCAAGAATGATCTGATGCCCCCGGCGGGCAATGACGTGATTGTGGGGACTGCGATCCTGTCGATTACGCTCAATCCGCTGCTGTTTCGCTTGGTGAAACCTGCCGAGCAGTGGCTGAGAAGCAAGCCGGTACTCTGGAGGCTATTGAACACGCGAGCGGAGGGGCGTTTGCAAGTCGAGAACGCGGAGGCCGTGGAGGCGCTGCGTGCCGCGACTGAAGCGGAAAAGGAGCGGACCGCGATTGTGGTGGGATATGGCCACGTTGGAAGGACCGTGGATCGACTTCTGCAGCAGGCGGGCGTGAAGACTGTAATCATCGACATGAACATGGACACGGTGGCGGCACTGAACACGGCGGGCCGTGCCGCCATCTATGGTGATGGCTCGAACGGCGAGGTGCTGCGGCAGGCCGGAGCGGTTCATGCGAAATACCTGCTCGTAACGATGGCGGGGACCTCGAACCCAGCACCGGTGGTCGTACAGGCTCGCGGGATGAATCCGGATATGCACATTCTTGTGCGAACGCGGTACCTAAGAGAGCGGAGCGGGCTGACGGTCGCGGGTGCAACGGCAACGGTGTTTGAAGAAGCGGAAGCGGCGATTGCGCTGGGCGAATTGGTCTTGAAGGATCTCGGTGCGGACGATGCGACCATCGGCAAGGAGATTGCCTTGCTTCGAACCAGCGTCGCGTCGGGCGTGATCGGTTGAGGAGAATCTGTCGTGCGAATGAGTCTTCGATTCGCGATTTTTCTGATGCTGCCGGCGTTGAATTGCGTGTGCCCGTACGCGCTGGGCGCGTCGGTGACGTTCCAACTGCATTTTCCCCGGGCCAGGCAGGTCTACCTTGCCGGCAGTTTCAACGGGTGGGCGGACAATATCAACGGCACGCCGCGCGATGCGAACGCGATTATGGCCTCCGATGGAGCTGGAGGGTGGACAAAGAGCATCGAGATTGACACACTGATCGCGCGGTACAAGTTCGTGGTGGAAGATGCGAGCGGACACTTCGAGTGGATTGCGGATCCGAACGTCGTGCAGCAGGACACCGACGGCAACAGCGTGATCATTGTTGGCTCCGGACCGACGGAGCGTCTGGCGACGGTTCGGAGAATGGAAGTGCTTTCGGATGGATCACGCCTCGTGCTTGTTTTGCGGAACGAGCGCGAGGCGATGCTCGACGCGATCGGCATTCAAGGCCCCGGCGACATCGCGGGCGCTCGAATGGAGGCCAAGGCGGTCGGCGAACGCGCGATCGCGCTTGAATGGACCGCCGACGGAAAACTGCACGACTTTGAGGCGAAACTGAATGACAACAGTCGCTATTACGGAGGCGGCGAGCGGTTCAACGCCCTCAACCAAAAGGGGCGCTCGCTTTGGATGGCGAGCAGCGATCATCCGGAAGACAAGGGGCTCTCCACGTACAAGCCGGTTCCGTTCGTGATGAGCAGCAGGGGTTACGGCATCTGGCTGGACAGCACATCGCCGAGCACGTTCGATCTCAATTCCAGCGATCGAGAGCACGTGATCGTGCGCGACCGCGCCCGGCGCATGAGGCTTGTGTTCATTGCGGGGCCGACCCCGCGTGAGATTCTTTCAGAGTTCACTCGCCTCACCGGACGGCCGCCCGTTCCTCCGGCGTGGGCGTTTGCGCCGTGGAAGAGCCGCGACGTGCACCGAAATCGAGGCGAATTGCTCGACGATGTGCGATTGAGCCGCAAGCACGGATTGCCCGCTTCAGTCATTGTGCTCGACAGCCCGTGGGAGACGAGTTATAACGATTTCAGGCTCAACGAACAGCAGTTTTCGAACCCGGATGAAATGTTTGCGGAGTTAAAGCGGCAGGGGTTTGTGCCGTGCTTCTGGCTTACTCCGTTCATCAATCTCACCAACGTCACTGATATGAAGGGGATCGATCGCGGGCCGGCACGCAATTACGCCGAAGCGTCGAAGAACGGATATCTGGTTCGCTCGGGTCCGAGTGCGGGCAAAGACGCGGGATCGCCGTTGGTCGTCCCGTGGTGGAAGGGAACCGGAGCGCTCGTGGATTTTACGAATCCGCGGGCGGTCGAATGGTGGCACGCTCAGATGGAGCCGATGGCGAAGTGGGGCGTCGCCGCGATCAAATGCGACGACGGCGAGAGCAACTTTGTGACCGATGCGGTTTTTCACGACGGATCGAGCGCGGCGGAAATGAAGGGCCGCTACGCGCAGTTGTACCTGAAGGCAGCCGACGAGTTCCTGGAAAGCGTGCGGCCCGGCGATCACGCGCTGATTTCCCGCTGCGGGTTCACCGGAACGGGGAAGTACCCGTTCGGCTGGGCCGGCGACAACCATGCCGACTTCTCGTTCGAGAATGGGTTGCCGGGAGTGATCATCGCGGCGCAGAATGCTTCGCTCTCGGGATTGCCCATGTGGGGGAGCGACATCGCTGGCTACATGGGGGACGCAACGCCGGAGTTGTTCATCCGTTGGTCACAGTTCGCGGCGTTTTCACCATTGATGATGGTGCACATGCAGTCGAACAAAGGGCCCTGGGACTACGGCGAGAAAGCCCTCGAGGTGTACCGCGTGTTTGCACACTTGCACACGCGGCTGTACCCCTATCTCCGCAATGCCGCTGTACAGGCAAGCGAGCAAGGCGTGCCTGTCATTCGGCCAATGGCGTTGGCATTTCCGGATGACGAGGCGGCAGCACGAGAACAATTCCAGTATCTTTTCGGGCCGGACCTGCTAGTCGCGCCGATGTTTCAGAGCGGTACGCAGCGATCGGTCTACATTCCTCGCGGGAAATGGATCGACTATTGGTGCGGTGAAGTGCAAGAAGGGCCGCGGACCGTTGTCGTAGAGGCGCCGTTGGAGCGGATGCCATTGTTTGTTCGGGCGGGGGCGATCATTCCAATGCTGGCGCCGGGACTCGATACGCTGCTTCGGCGTGCCCCGGAAATCGATCCGGCAGTGAAGTGCCTGGACGACCGCCTCGTTCTGGAGGTGTGGCCGGGCGGGAATGGTTCGCTCTCCTGCAGCGACGGGGCCAGCGCCAACGTTGTTCGCACAAACGGCAGGGCGACAGCGACGATCACTCCCGGTATGGAGCGTGCTCTTGAAGTGCGGCTGCGCTTCGTGCCCGCCAGTGCGAAGGTAACGCACAGCGGGTCAACCGCGATCGAGATGCTTCGCGACGGAGACGCAGCCGTGCTGGACTTTGTGAATGCCCGGGGCGAAATCACAGTTTCGTGGGAATGAAGATCTCGCTTTGGAATCAGGACTGTCCACGCGGAACCAGTCGGCCGACTCCCATCTTGCCAACGAACACCCCGCCCTTCACCATCACCTGACCCCGGACGGTCACTGTGTCGCTGCGGCCTTTGAGTGCCCACCCCTCGAAAGCGGAATAGTCCGTGGCCATGTGATGGTGGGATTTGGACTTGGCGGAAATCGTGCCGCGGTAGGCGGGGTCGTAGACCACCAGATCAGCATCGGAGCCGACGGCGATCGTGCCCTTGCCTTTGAGGCCGAAGATGCGTGCGGCCTGCGTGCTCGCGGCATCAACAAAGGTGTGCAGGTCGATCTTGCCGGTGGTGACGCCGTTGGTGTAGAGGATGTCAACGCGGTTGCCGACCGACGGGATGCCGTTCGGGATTTTCGTAAACGCGTCCTTGCCCATCGACTTCTGCGCTTCAAAGTCAAAGGGTGCGTGATCGGTGGCGACAGTCGCGATCGCACGGGACGAGAGCTGCGCCCACATCTTCGGAAGCTGCGCTTTGTCGCGAAGCGGCGGCGACATGACGTATTTCGCGCCCTCGAAGCCGGGCCTTTGGGTGTACGAATGATCCACGACGAGGTGGGGGAGGACGACCTCGATGTGGGCCTTCACGCCGCGGGCGATCGCGCATTGCGCTTCGAGCACGGCTTCGTTGCAGGAGGTGTGGACGACGTAGACCTCGGCACCGGTGAGTTCGGCAAAGGTCATGAGGTGGTGAACGCCTTCGGCCTCAACCTGGACCGGGCGCGAAGGCTCGTGGAATTCCGGTTCGATCTTTCCGGCTGCG
The DNA here is from genome assembly GCA_019636565.1 of Phycisphaeraceae bacterium. GTDB lineage: Bacteria > Planctomycetota > Phycisphaerae > Phycisphaerales > UBA1924 > JAFEBO01. The sequence continues at coordinate 16,314 of JAHBXG010000035.1, read as the reverse complement.
AGAAGCTCCTTCTGCCGTTCGTCAACAAGTGTTTCGTTCTCGCAGTGGGCGGTCACGACGACGCCAAGTTCCTTCGCGAGCTTGAGGGCGTGATAGAGCTCCCGATCATCGACGCCCAGGGCGCCTTTGTACGCGAGGAAGACTTTGAAGGAGCGGATGCCGCGCTTGACAATCTCGCGAAACTGCTTTTCCGCAGAATCATCGAAACGAGTCACGCCCATATGAAAAGTGAAGTCGCAGGCACTGACGCCCTGGGCCTTGCCGAGCCACGTCTCGAACGCGGCCATCGGCTCATCGGTCTTGCCCGGGCAGATCATTTCGATGAGCGTTGTTGTGCCTCCAACAAGCGCGGCACGAGAGGCGGTTTCCCATGTGTCCTTGGCGTAGGTGCCCATGAAAGGCAAATAGATGTGAACGTGAGGATCGATGAAGCCGGGGAAGACGTACTTGCCCGAGGCATCTACGACTTCCGTACCTGGAACGCACGATTTCACGTCGATGTTCTTTTCGATCCGAGTGATCGTGTCCGCTGCGCAGTAGATGTCGGCGACGTAATCATCCGTCGCCGTGATGACGCGACCGTTCTTGATCAGTAATGGCATTCGTGCTTCTCTAGTTCGCAACCAGCTTGTTCGATTGCTCCACAAACTTTTCCCCGGTCCACTGCGTGTCTTTCGTCACGCGGCCCTCGGCAGCGGCCTTCTCGAGCGCCTTGGCGGATGCCTGGCGCTGGACCAGATCGTGGTGCGTCGTGAAGTACTGGAGCGAGTGGCCCCGGAATTCGTCGATTGTCTTGAAGCCTTTGGAGTCCATGAACGCCGAAAGGCCGCGGCAGAGTTCTTTCACCAATCCGTATCCGTGGATCATCACTCCCGTGCACACTTGAACAGTGTTCCCGCCGAGCAGGATGAACTGGGCGGCATCCTCACCGGTCTCGACGCCACCGATCGCTGAAAGCGAGCGACCCGGGAACTCGGTCTTGATCATCTTGGCGCATTCCATCACCATGCGGAGCGCGATGGGGCGGACGGCTTTGCAGGAGTAGCCGCCCGGGGTGGTGTACCCCTCAACAGTCGGCTCCGGGCGAAGCGTCTTCAGATCGACCCCCATCACGCAGAGGATGGTGTTGATCGCCGCGATTCCCTCACAACCGTTGCGGAGTGCGGCGCGGGCTGGCTCTTCGATGTGGGTGATATTCGGCGTCATTTTGGCCCAGACGGGCTTCTTGCTGACGCTGTTGACCCAGCCGCAAACTGTGCCGAGAACTTCGCAATCCTGCCCCATCGCGGCACCCATCTTGCGTTCGGGCAGGCCGTGGGGACAGGAGAAATTAAGCTCAAACGCATCGACGCCTGCATCCTGGCAGCGCTCGACGATTTCGCACCAGGAGTCCTTGTTGTACTCCTCCATGATGGAGGCGATCAGGATGCGATCGGGATACTTCTGCTTGACCTGTTTGAACTCTTCGATCCATGTGTCGAAGGGGCGGTCGGAGATAAGCTCGATATTCTGCCAGCCGACAATGGTCTCGCTGCCCTTCGGGCCGACGCGCATGCGGGCGTAGCGGGGCGCGACGTTGATCACCTTGGAGGCGTCGAGACTGACAGTCTTGGCGATGACGGCGCCCCAACCTTCCTCGAAGGCTTTGTTGATCACGTTGGCGTTGGTGCCGGGGGGGCCGGAACCGATTACGAACGGGTTCGGCATTTTCAAACCATCAACTGTGACGCTCAGATCAGCCATCGGGAAGTCTCCAAGCTGGCGGCCAGATCGCCGCGGCGCATTCGATTGCGAGTCGCGCAGCATACCGCATCTTCACAAAGAATGCGAGAGCTGTTCGGTATGTCGCGAACGAGAAAATGCCGGAGTCCGAACGCCTAAATGAGGCCTGATTCACTGGCGAAACCGGCCTCAGAACGAGATGAGGCGATGTGGTAGACTGTTTTGCGGACCTTTCCGGCCGTTTTCTTGGCATCGTCGTTCAAACACTTCTAAATTTGATGCAGCGAAGGGACACGTTTATGAAATCTGCTCTGTGCACCACCGGCGTCATGGTCGGGCTGGTTGCCTGTTTGTCTACTGCTTCGGGACAGGCGCTTCCCACGGACCCCGCACTTGTGACCGGCGAACTGGACAACGGGCTGAAGTACATCGTGCGGCAGCATTCCGTGCCAGAGGGGCGGGCAGTTGTTTGGGTGCACATGCACACGGGTTCACTGAATGAGACAGACCCGCAGAGGGGAATCGCCCACTACTTGGAACACATGGCATTTAACGGCTCGGAAAACTTCGCACCGGGGACGCTGGTGCCGTTTTTCCAATCGCTGGGAATGCAGTTCGGGCGCGATCAGAACGCGTTCACCAACCTTGAACAGACGACCTATCAGTTGTCGCTCCCGGATACTTCTTCGGAGACTTTGGGCAAGGGCCTGACGTTCTTCGCGGACGTCACGGGAAGGCTTTCGCTGCTTCCGAACGAAATTGACGACGAGCGGCAGATCATTCAGGAAGAGCGTCGGCGCGGGCTGTCGGGGCGGCAACGCACGGGCTACTACGTGTTCGAGCGTCTGACGCCCGGGTCGCTTTACGGCGAGCGAATGACCATCGGCAAGGAAGAGACGATCAACAGCGTCATGCAGCCCGACTTCCGTGACTACTACGGCAAGTGGTACGGGGCCTCGAACGCGACGCTGATGGTGGTGGCGGATACGGAGCCGGCGCGGGTGGTGGAATTGATCAAGGAAAAGTTCAACTCGCTACCCAAGAAGCCCCGCCCGACGCCGACAGACGTGCACGTGAAGGCGTACGACAAGAGTTTTGCGATCGTGGCGAGCGATCCGGAGGTCCGGAGCGAGGACATCCGCATCGTTCGGTTGGAGCCCGGACGGCCGGCGATCACGACGGTGCCGCAATATCGCGATGAATTGGTGGCCGGCATTGCGGAAATGGCAATGAATCGGCGCCTGAGCGACAAGGTATCGAAAGGCACAACCAGCTACCTGAGCGGTCGAGTTTCGATGGGCAATCAGGGGACGGCCATCTACACGGCTGATGCGAATGTGCGTGCCAAGCCCGGCCAGTGGAGGGAAGCGCTCGAAGAAATCGCGCTCGAGGTGCAGCGGGGCAGGGCGTTCGGCTTCACCGCGCGCGAAATTGCGGACGCCAAAAAAGAAATGATCGCAAGCGCCGAGCGAGCGGTCGAGACCGAAACAACAACCCCAATGCAAGGGCTCATTTCGCGCCTGAACGGGAGCGTGTCGTCGGGTGAACCCGCGATGTCACCGAAGCAGACGTTGGAACTGCTGCAGAGCTTGCTGCCGCAGATCGGGGAAGCGGAAATAGAGAAGCGGTTCGCCAAGGAATTCGATCCGACAGCGGTGGCTTTCGTCGCGATTCTTCCGTCGGGTGGCGGCGTGCCGAGCGAGGCAGAATTGCTTGCAATCGGAACGAAGGCTTTTTCGGTGGAGCCAACCAAGGAAACCGAATCAGCGCACGTTGAGCAGTTGATGAGCGAGCTGCCCAACCCAGGCAAGTTTGTGGAGTTTTCCGAGAACGACCCGAGCAAGGTCTGGTCGGGCTGGCTCTCGAATAATGTTCGGGTGCATTACCGCTTCATGGACGAGCGGAAGAACCAGGCGTCGGTGCAGATCGCTCTTATCGGGGGCGAACTGCTCGAGACGTCCGAGAACCGCGGCATCACAAGCGCGGCACAACTCGCATGGAGCCGCCCTGCCACGGAAAACCTGTCCTCCAGCGATATTCGCGAACTCATGACCGGCAAAAAAGTCAGCGTTCGTGGCGGTGGCGGCTTCGTTAGCGGCCGAGGCGGGCGGGGCGGAGCGGGCGCTGGCGCGTCCGATGCGATCACGCTGAATATTGGCGGTAGCCCGGAGGAACTGGAAACCGGGTTTCAATTGGCTTATCTGCTGCTGACCGAGCCGAAGATCGAAGCGGCCTCGTTCGATCAGTTCAAGACCATGTCGAAGGAGATGCTGGCAGAATCTACGAAGAACCCGCTGGCCATGGGGATGCGGACGGCCATCTCGGCTCCGTATCCGGACTCCGAAGTGCGGACGCAGGTGATGACGCCGGAGCAGGTGGACCGGTTGACACTCGCGGCATCGCAGGCGTGGCTCGACAAGCTTGTGAAGAGTTCACCGATCGAGGTGGTCATCGTGGGTGACGTACCGAAAGAAAGGGCCATGGCATTGGCGGAGCGCTATCTCGGCTCCCTTCCGACACGTGACAAGGTGAGCCCCGGCACGTTTGCCTCGCTGCGGAAGTTGGATCGGCCGACCGGACCTCGAATCGTTGAGAAGACGATCGAAACGCCGACGCCCCAGGCGTTCGTGATGTCGGGCTTCTACGGCGCGGATCAGGCAAATCGAGCGGATTCCCGCGCGCTCTCGATGGCGGCGCGGATCCTTTCAACCCGAATGGTGAAGGAAGTTCGGGAACAGGCGCAGCTGGTCTACAGCATCGGCGCACAATCGAGATCCGGCACGACCTACCCGGGCTTCGGAATGGTTTCGGCGGGCGCACCGACCGATCCCTCCAAAGTGCAGCCGCTGGTTGACAAACTTGCTTCGATGTACGTCGAGTTCGCTAAGAGCGGGCCAACGGAAGAGGAGATGGACGTTGCACGCAAGCAGTTTGCCAACACATTTAAAGACCAACTGCAGGATCCGGGATACTGGGCACAGCGGATCGACCAGCTCACGTTCCGGGGAGTGAAGCTGGAAGAAATCGTGGAGGACCCGGATGCCTACCAGGCGATGACGGCTGATCAGGTCCGCAGTGTTTTCGCGAAGTATTACTCGCCTCAGAACGCGGTTGTGGTTACGGTCAGGCCGGCCTCATCGACTTCGGCTCCGCCGTCACCCAAGCAAACCGCTTCGGGCGAGTCCGAAACCGGCGGAGGTCACTAGACATCGGCGAATGTAAGGCCATTGGCCTCAAAGCGCCGATCGCTGCAGCGGTCGGAGTTGCAGGTCGGGTGCTTTGTATGCTGTCGCGCTGATCCAACAGGAGCCGATTGATGAGCCGCGGTATCGATGTTCGCCTGCCACAGGTAAGAAAACTTGGCGAGACGTCTCGCACGGATGCCTGGTGGGTTCAGCCGCTGCTGACATTTCTTGGATTGGCGGCCTTCATCGTCTATTCGACGTGGGCCGCGTTTCAGGGCAAGAACTTTTCGTATGACGGGGGCGGGGCGCACTACCTCTCGCCGTTCTATTCACCGTTGCTGTGGGACCCGCCGGGGATGCACACCGGTCACGCATGGTTCGGCGAAGCCCCGAGCTGGCTGCTTTCTATCTGGCCGAGTTTCATTGTTTTTTCGCCGGCGCTGCTGATCCTCTGGGCTCCCGGCGGCTTTCGGTTTACGTGCTATTACTATCGCGGGGCGTACTACAAGGCGTTCTGGGCCGACCCGATGAATTGCGCCGTGGGCGAACCGGGGTTTCGGAAAGAGGCCTATCGGGGCGAAAAGAAACTGCCGCTGATCTTCCAGAACGTGCACCGGTATTTCCTGTACCTGGCGCTCCTGTTTCTGGTTCTACTCGCGTACGACGCGGTGCACGCGTACATCTTTACCAATCCTGAGACCAAGCGAAACGGATTCGGAATCGGCGTTGGTTCACTGGTGCTGACGATCAATCCGATTCTGCTGGGGGGTTACACCCTCGGCTGCCACTCGTTCCGGCACCTGATCGGCGGTCGAAAGGACGAACTGGGCGGCGGAGCGGGCAAGAAGGCGTACGACTGCGCGTCGTGCCTGAACCGGGGTCACATGCTGTGGGCGTGGATGAGCCTGTTTTGGGTCGGGTTCACGGACTTCTATGTGCGCATGTGCGCGAGCGGACATTGGTCCGATTTCCGGATTCTTTGAGAAAGCCATGAGCGACTATCAAACGCATGAGCATGATGTTCTGGTGATCGGTGCCGGCGGCGCGGGACTTCGGGCCGCGATCGAAGCGTCCGCAGCGGGCGTATCCGTCGGGCTGATTTGCAAGTCACTGCTCGGCAAGGCGCACACCGTGATGGCCGAGGGCGGAGTTGCCGCGGCGATGGCGAACGTGGATGATCGCGACAGTTGGAAGGTCCATTTCTCCGACACCATGCGGGGCGGTCAGTATCTGAACAACTGGGTGATGGCGGAGATTCACGCGAAGGAAGCACCGGACCGCGTCCGCGAACTCGAAAAGTGGGGAGCGCTCTTCGACCGGACCAAAGATGGGCGGATTCTGCAGCGAAACTTCGGCGGGCACCGCTATCCGCGACTCGCACACGTGGGCGATCGCACCGGGCTGGAAATGATCCGAACGCTGCAGGACTATGGCATACATCAGGGTATCACCGTCTACATGGAGCACACGACGACGGCGCTCCTGAAAGACGGAGAACGGGTGGTGGGGGCGTTCGGGTACGACCGTGAGCGCGGCAGGTTCCGTGTTTTCAAATCCAACGCAGTCGTGCTCGCGACCGGCGGCATCGGGCGAGCGTACAAGATCACCAGCAACTCGTGGGAATACACCGGTGACGGTCAGGCGCTTGCGTATTACGCGGGCGCCGACCTGATGGACATGGAATTCATCCAGTTCCATCCGACCGGGATGGTCTGGCCTCCGAGCGTTCGGGGCATTCTCGTAACCGAAGGTGTGCGTGGCGAGGGCGGGCGCTTGCTCAACAACAAGGGCGAGCGTTTCATGTTCAATGACATTCCGGATCTTTACAAGAACCAGGTGGCCAAAGACGCTGAGGAAGGGTGGCGCTATGTCGAAGGCGACAAGAACGCCAACCGTCCGCCCGAGTTGCTCACTCGCGATCACGTCGCACGGTGCATCAACCGCGAGGTGAAGGCGGGACGGGGAAGTCCGCACGGAGGCGTTTTTCTCGACATCGCCTGGATCAAGGAGAAGGTTTCCAACGCCCCCGAGCGCATCAAGAAGAAACTGCCGAGTATGTACCACCAGTTCAAGGAGTTGGCCGGCGTTGACATCACGAGCGAACCGATGGAGGTGGGCCCGACGACGCACTATGTGATGGGTGGCGTGCGGGTGGACGGCGTGACCCAGATGAGCAGCGTTCCGGGCTTATTTGCTGCGGGAGAGGTCGCGGCAGGCCTTCACGGGGCAAACCGGCTCGGAGGCAACTCTCTCTCCGATTTGCTGGTGTTCGGCAAGCGCGCGGGCGAACATGCTGCGGAATTTGCGAAGAAGTATGAAGCAGGAACGATCGACAATGCGCAAATTGATGTTGCCGCGAAGAAGGCGCTCTCGCCATTTGATCGCCCGACCGGCGAGAACCCGTACGTTGTGCAGCACTCCCTTCAAGAGATGATGCAGGACAAGGTGGGCATCGTGCGAACCGAGGCCGACATGGCGGCTGCGCTCGACGGTTTGTCGGCGCTCAAAAAGCGTGCCGCAGCAGCGGGAATCGACGGAAACCGAGAGTACAACCCGGGTTGGCACACGGCGCTCGACCTGGACAATCTGCTGGTTGTTTCGGAAGCGGCGACGCGCAGCGCCTTGGATCGGCAGGAAAGCCGCGGCGGGCACTTCCGCGAGGATTATCAGGAAAAGCAAAAAGATTTCTCCCAGCACAACACGGTGATCCGGCGCGGGCCGGACGGCGGCATGCAGTTGCGGCGCGAGGCGATCCCGCCGTTGCGGGACGATCTCAAGCAGGTCATCGAGGAGAACAAGTAACAATGGTGGGTGCCGGAGCGAAATCCCGGATTCGCGGGCTTCGGCCGATGCTGGCGGTGATCGATCTGCCGCGCGCGGTCCGTTTCTATGTTGAAAAACTCGGGTTCAACTGCAATGCGATGCACGGAAACCCGCCTGAATGGGCGGAAGTGGAGCGCGACGGGACGGCGATCATGCTGAACGCACCTCCGGCCGATTCGATTCGGCGCGACGTGCCCCTGACGAGCAAGAACTATCAGATCTTTTACATCGATGTGCAAAACGTGGCGACGCTCCGCGAGGAATTCGTTTCAAAGGGAGTGGAAGCCGGTGACATGCGTGTTGCGATCTATGGCATGAAAGAGTTTGAGGTTCGCGATCCGGAGGGGTACTGGCTGTGGTTCGGTGAACCGACGGACGAGGCGCCGACGGCGTGCGAGGAATGAAGCGAAGAGCCGGGAATCGAAAATCGGTTCGATCGGAGAAAGCATGAGCACCAGCGGCAACACGAGTCCCTCAAGCGGCACACAAAGAGCCATGTTTCGCGTCTGGAAAGGTCAGGGTGAGCAGGTCTCGTTCAAGGACTATCACACCGACGTCACCGGCGGCATGGTGGTGCTGGACGCGATCCACCAGATTCAGGCCGAGACGGAGCCCACGCTGGCCTGCCGCTGGAATTGCAAGGCGGGCAAGTGCGGCTCGTGCTCCGCGGAGATCAACGGCAAACCCAGGCTGATGTGCATGACCAGACTGGACACACTCGACCTGTCAATGCCGGTGATCGTGGAGCCGATGAAATCGTTCCCGCATGTCAAGGATCTGGTGACCGACGTTTCGTGGAACTACGAGGTCAAGAAGCGGATCAAGCCCTTTAAGCCCCGCAAGCCCGACGCGCCCGACGGAACGTGGCGGATGGAGCAGTCGGATGTCGACCGCGTGCAGGAATTCCGGAAATGCATCGAATGCTTTCTGTGCCAGAACGTGTGCCACGTGTTGCGGGACCACCACAAGCACGACGAGTTCGCGGGCCCGAGACACTTTGTTTACACCGCGGCCCTCGAGATGCACCCGCTCGACACCGAAGACCGATTGGGCCATTTGAAGGACGAAGAGGGCCTCGGCTATTGCAACATCACCAAGTGCTGCACGAAGGTCTGTCCGGAGCACATCACGATTACGGACAACGCGATCATTCCGCTGAAGGAGCGGGTGGTGGACGAGTTCTACGACCCGCTGACGAAACTCTTCAAGATGTTTAGGCCCGCGAAGAGCGGTTGATGTTGGATTGCCGGGAATGAGAGTTGAGTGGCGATTCGAACGTTAGATTGTTGAGCCGGAGGTGGTCATGTTCGAACTCAAACCGATCGCGCCCGAGTCCGTTTCGCGTGCCATCGCAAAAGCCGAGCGGTACCGACTGCTTAACGAGCCGCGCGAGGCCGAAAGCATCTGCAGGGATGTGCTCGATGCCGATCCGGGAAATCAGGACGCGTTGATCGCGCTAGTTCTGGCGCAATCGGACCGCTTTGGCTCGCCAAAGGCTTCCGCTGACGAAGCGCGACAACTGGTGTCTCGGCTCAAGGGTGCATTTGAGCGTTCGTACTACGGGGGCGTAGTCGAGGAGCGGTGGGCAAAGGCACTGTTCGATTCCGGCTACCCCGGAGAAACGGTCTTTGGGCTGCTCCGCGAAGCAATGACATTGTTTGAGGCTGCGGACAAGATCGCGAACACCGGAAACGACGACGCCGTGTTGCGATGGAACGCGTGCGTGCGGTTCATCCAGCGTGAGGGGCTGGTTGCCGCACAAGCCGCGGATGCAGCGGATGAAGAGAGTCTGGACGACGATGTTCCCGTCCGCTAAGGATGCCAAGCCCTCAGTGCTTCGGGGTATTGCCCAATGCGGCAACCTTGGCCAGGCGGCGAAGATGTCTTGCTTCCTGGCTGTACTTTGCTTCCAGAAACGCCTGCACGGCATCCCACGCTGTTTCAACGCCGGTGGTCCGGCCGCCCAGGCAGAGAACATTCATGTGGTCGTCTTCGACGCCCTGCCTGGCAGAAAAGTGATCGTGGATGAGTGAGGCGCGCACGCCGCTCACTTTGTTCGCACAGATCGCAGCGCCCACGCCGCTGCCGCAGATCGCGATACCCCGCTCAACATCGCCAGATGCTACCGCACGCGAAAGCGGGATGACATAGTCGGGGTAGTCGTCGCCGGGCGAATTCGCGCCGTCGCCGAAGTCGCGCACGGTGTGCCCCGCGGCCTGCAGGCGAGCGACCAGTTCGTGCTTGAGTTCGAAGCCGCCGTGATCCGCGGCAATCCCGACAACCACATCAACCTCCGGGTTCACTTGCCGGCGCGTGCCGCACGGTACCGCCGGATCAGATTCGACGTCGAACTATCGTGCGCGAGAGTTGGCTCGGTCGGCGCTTCAAGTTCGGGGATGATCTTCTGGGCCAAAGCCTTGCCGAGTTCGACGCCCCATTGATCGAAACTGTCGATGTTCCAGATTGCGCCCTGCACGAAGACGCTGTGTTCGTACAGCGCGACAAGAGCGCCGAGCGCGCCCGGCGTGAGCTTGTCCGCAAAGAGCACGTTGGACGGGCGGTTGCCTTCAAAGACGCGGTGGGGGACCAGCGATTCGGGCGTCCCTTCTTTGCGGACTTCATCGGCGGTCTTGCCAAAGGCGAGGGCCTCGGCCTGTGCGAGGACATTGGCGATCAGAATGTCGTGGTGTCGGCCTAGCGGTGTCAGTGCGTGGTTGAACGCGAGGAAGTCGCAGGGAATCAGGCGCGTTCCCTGGTGGATCATCTGATAGAACGAATGCTGCCCGTTGGTGCCGGGCTCGCCCCAGTAGATCGCCCCGGTCAGGTAGTCGACCGTCTTGCCTTCGAGCGTGACGTGCTTGCCGTTGCTCTCCATCGTGAGTTGTTGCAGGTACGCCGGGAAACGCTTCAGATACTGCTCGTAGGGCAGCACTGCAATCGTTTCGGCCTTGAAGAAATCCGAGTACCAGAGCGCGAGCAGGCCCATGATCACCGGCAGATTCTTCTGGAACGGTGTCGTGCGGAAGTGCTCGTCCATCTTGTGGAAGCCTTCGAGCATCTCGCGGAAGCCGGCCGGTCCAACCGCAAGCATCGTGGAAAGGCCGATCGCCGAGTCCATCGAGTAGCGCCCGCCCACCCAATCCCAGAACTCGAACATGTTGGCCGTGTCGATGCCGAATTCAGACACCTTCTTTGCGTTGGTCGAGACCGCCACAAAGTGCTTCGCGACCGCCTTTGCGTCGCCGCCAAGGCCCTTCAAAAGCCAGTCACGCGCGCTCTGAGCGTTGGTCATGGTCTCGAGCGTCGTAAAAGTCTTGGAGGACACGATGAACAGCGTTTCGCTCGGGTCAAGATCGTGCGTTGCCTCAACAAAGTCGATGCCGTCCACGTTCGAGACAAACCGGAAGGTCATGTCGCGCTGTGTGTAGTGCTTGAGCGCCTCGTACGCCATAACCGGCCCGAGATCCGAGCCGCCGATACCGATGTTCACGACATTCCTGATGCGCTTGCCGGTGTGGCCCTTCCAATCGCCTTTGCGCACCCGTTCGCAAAACGCCGCCATCTTGTCGAGCACCGCGTGCACCTGCGGCACGACATTGTCCCGATCCACGATAATCGACGCTCCGCGCGGTGCACGCAGCGCCGTGTGCAGGACAGCCCGATTCTCGGTGACGTTGATCTTGTCACCCCGGAACATCGCGTCGATCTTCGCGCGAAGCCCGGCTTCATCCGCCAGACGAACGAGCAACCCGAGCGTCTCTTCGGTGATCCGGTTTTTGGAGTAATCGAGGAAGAGTCCGGCGCCTTCGACGGTCATCTTTGTTCCACGCTGCGGATCCTGCGCGAACAATTGGCGCAGATGTGCCTCGCGAACTTTGGAGTAGTGGTCACCAAGCGCTCGCCATGCGGGCGTAGAGGTCAGGTCTTGAGTCACGGGCATCGATCACTCCCGGAAATAGGTGCTGTTCTCTTAAGGCGACTGCCGCAGTCGCTTCAGGCCACGCCCGCCGGTGCTTTTCCACTTCGCACTTTCTCCGCGAGGCCGCCCAAGAGCGATTCCCAACTCTTGACGAACGACGCAGCGCCATCGGTCTGCAGTTTGGCGGCGAGTTGGTCGAGATCGATCCCGGCCTTGGTGAACTGGGCGAGCAATTCCTCGCCGTTGCCACCGTTTGCCGGCAGCAAATCGCCGACTTCGCCATGGTCTGCAAACGCCTTGAGCGTGCCTTCCGGCATCGTGTTCACCGTGAACGGCGACGCGAGGCCCTTGATGTACAAGACGTCCGATGCCTTGGGGTCCTTGGTGCCCGTGCTGGCCCAGAGCAGTCGCTGCGGGCGAGCGCCGTAGTTGCAGATGCGCTGCCACGGATTGGAATCAAGCAGATCTCGATAGGCCTTGTAAATGCGAAGGCCGATCGCGAGGCCAAGTTGGTTATTCAGATTCGGTGGCACCTTGCCGGCGATCGCCCCGTCCCAGCGGCTGATGAAGACCGACGCCACAGATTCGACGCGGGGGTTTAAGCCCGCCTTGATGCGGCGTTCGATACCCCGCAGGTACGCCTGTGCCGCAGCAACATACTGCTCACGCGAGAACAAGAGTGTGACGTTCACCGGCACGCCGGCGAAGATCGCCTCTTCGATCGCGGGCAGGCCTTCCTTGGTCCCCGGGATCTTGATGTAAAGATTCGGGCGATTCGCCTTGGAGTGCAGCATCTTCGCCGCGGCGATGGTCGCGGCGGTGTCAAACGCCAATTTCGGCGAGACTTCGAGCGAGACAAAGCCGTCCAGGCCGTTGGTCTTGTCGTAAACGGAGCGGAAGAGGTCCGCCGCGGCGGTCAGGTCCTCGATGGCGAGTTCAAAGAAAAGCGGCTCGTCCGACTTGCCCTCGCGCACCTTCTTCTGGATCGATTCGTCGTAAAGGGAACTGTTCTTGAATGCATGCTCAAAGATGGTTGGGTTCGAGGTAAGCCCTGTCACCGACCACTCGCTGATGTATTTGGCGAGCGTGCCGCTCTTCAAAAGGTCGCGGGTGATGTTGTCAAGCCAAATGCTCTGGCCGATGTCCCGAAGCTTTGCTGTGGCGTTCATAAAAATCCTCCGTGCGTTTGAGTTCGCCTACAGGAGCGTACCGCGCCCGGAGAATCCGGGCTTTCCATGCTTTGGACGCGAGTCCTGGTCTCCGAGTTACCGTTCATCGCCTAGATGGCGACATGTCGTGTGTCATTCCAAAGTGAAATTGCGGGGTGCCGCAAGTCGTGCTCGTAGCTCAGGATGCTCACGCTCGCCGTGCCCAGAAGCAGGTATCCTGCCAGCGGGTCGGGATTGCCTCCGAGCCATCGGGCGGCGAGCACCCGCGAGAAGTGCCCGCTGGTAAAGAGCAGAATCCTGCCTCCGAATTGGCGAGCCCTCGCGACCACCCGGTCGGCCCGCGCCGCGACGGCTTCGACGCTTTCTCCCCCGGGGCATCCGTCGCGGAAGAGATTCCAATCAGGCCGTTGCTCGCGAATCTGGGCCGACTTCAGGCCTTCGTACTTGCCGTAGTCCCATTCAACCAGGTCCGGGTCGAGCTCTGCAACTTCGCCAAAGCCCGCCAGTCGGCAGGTCACCGAAGCCCGCTTCAAGGGGCTGGTGAACACCCGATCAAACGCAGTGTCCGTGAGACGCACGCCTAATGAACGCGCGTTGGCTTCGCCCCGCGCCGTCAGGGGCAAGTCCGTCAGTCCGGTGTGCTGGCCGCTGAGACTCCACGCCGTCTCGCCGTGACGGGCGAGATACAACTTGGGCAGGTCGCTCATGGATGAAATTCTAGCAGATGAAGCCCGGCGACCTCCCGTGGCAATGAACGCGTGTTCGCAAGTCCACCGATGCGGTGATTAGCGGGCCACGACGCTCTTCCGCGCGAGGCGTGGGGCATTTCGATATGCTGGTAGCCAATTGGAGCGACACACGAATGTCGGTGCGAACGGGCATCTGACCGCGTTCACGCGGCGATTTTGTTGGGAAAAGTGTGACTCAGAGAGATGAGAACGAGCATGATCCAGCTGACGCTGCGGAGGAAGCTGCTGTGAGAATGGCATCTCCAGCCGGCGTTCGGAAACTTTTCCGCCGGAAGCACGGGGAGCGACAGGTTCTGGACACTCCACGCGTCCGCCCGGCGGAATTCCGTCGGCGCCGCCCGGGTGGGGGAAATGTCGATCTGGAGAGAATTAGTGACGAGTGGTGCGTTCCGCCGCGGTTCGAGACAAATGATGGCGGGCAGGGAATCATTGCGGTGGAAAGAATTGGAAGCCGAGCGCGGCCGCGGCGTCCCGGCGACTTTCAGCGACACTTTCGCGGCAAAAGGGACCGGGCGATCGTGCCGGTTTGCCGTACTCTCGTCCATCAGTTGATCGCTGTTTGCGCTGCGGGCCAGAGGATCGTTGACCAATGAACGCCGAAGAACTCTCAAGTATTCCCGGAGGTCCAATTGCGGGAAACACCAAGCGGCTGTTCAAGCGACTCGGCCGGCCGCTGCGGCTTCAATTGGGAATCTACCACCAATATCCGCCCATTCCGGTCCGACCGGACCCGGAGTTGCTCAAAGAACACAAAGTTGGTTTGGAGGCCGGTTCCACGCCTGGAAGCCCACCGCTTATCTCGATAGTTACGCCGAGTTTTAATCAGGGGCGGTGGCTTCAGGCCACCATCGAGAGCGTGACAAATCAGCGCTACCCAAGGCTGGAGTACTTCGTCATCGACGCAGGCTCGACCGACAACTCGGTCGAGATTCTCAAGTCGATTGGCGGACTCAGCGGCTGGGTCTCAGAACCAGACGGCGGCCAGGCCGACGGAATCAACAAGGGATTCGCGAGAACCAGCGGCGACATCATGGGGTGGCTCAATTCGGACGACCTGCTCATGCCCGGGGCACTTCACTGCGTCGCCCGCTGGTTCAAGAACCATCCGGATGTAGACGTCGTCTACGGCCACCGCGTGATCATCGACGCAAACGGCAACGAGGTCGGGCGATGGACCTTGCCTCGCCATCGCGGTGCGGCATTTCTTTGGGGTGATTACATACCTCAGGAAACGATGTTCTGGCGGCGGTCGCTCTGGGAGCGTGTCGGCGGGAAAGTCGACACGGAGTTCCAATTCGCGATGGACTGGGAATTGATATTGAGATTCCACCGGGCCGGCGCGAAGTTTCGCCGCATCCCGCACACGCTGGGGGCCTTCCGAACGCACCCGCAACAAAAGAGCATCGCGGCGATCGGCTCCATTGGGCAGCGCGAGTTCGAGCGCCTGCGTCAGCCTCTTGGCCCGATCCGACGCTGCTTGTACCGCCTCGACCACAAGTCGTACCTCGCCGAGTCGGTTCTGCATTCATGGATTTGGCAATCTCACACGCCCGGCTTTCACCGCTAGCACAACGAGACCTTGCCGAAAAGCGGGCGACCGGGATCGAACCGGCGACATTCAGCTTGGGAAAATTTCGGTAAGGCCTTCCGAAAAGCTCAAACGGATCTGTATTTCTCGGATCATACTCGCAATTTTGATGTTTCGCAAGTGCTCGCGACTACCCCCGTTTTTTCGTGCGCCAACGCGGTATTTTGAATTCAAGGTGGTACCGGAAGTGGTAGAAACCGGCAGTTCAATCGGTCTCCGGTGGTTCATTTCAGTGGTACGGGCGTGGTTGCGTGAAAAAGCGGCAGTGAAAAGTGGTAGCGTCACAGATTCGTGAAAATGCGTTTCTGAATTGCGCGGAATTCTGGCTGCCGAGTTCCCGAAAGTTTCCCGACAAGTTTGGATCGATCACATGGGTCGACCATCGCGAGGTCGTGCCCAAACTAACCTTGCCGATTGTACCGGGATGCCGTCGCGATGCGCCAAAGTTGTGCCCAAACAGAGGTTATGGCAAGAAAGACGAAACGGCATGCCTTGTTGTTCAATGCGTGCCGTGGAAGCGGTGGTGGATTCTGGATCGCGGCTGGTTTCTTTGGAGGACAGCAGCGGACAACTAAAGTTCGCGCCGATTACATGCTAGTAAACCACGGGTCGCGCGAAGGTCGCCTCAATGTGCTTGAAATCGTCGCTGTTTACGCGCATGCCGAGACCAACGAGCAAGCGATTGGGGTCACGGACCGTCAGTTCGATGGGGAAGCCGGTCGGACGGTCGAATCCTTCCTGCACCACGATGCACTGGCCGTTCGACCGGTCATGCTGAATGACGGCGTAACGAACTGGTCCGGTCAATCCTCGATTATCAAAGCGGCGGTAGTAGACGACCATGTGTCTCGCATCGTCGTGATTGCAGCGCACGCCCAGCCCGACAACCGCATGACCCTCCGGGACGCTATACGAGACCTCTGATCGCCCGTTCCCGTCGACATCCCAAAGGCGGCCGATCCGACCGTTCGGGGACGGATAGGCGAGTTGAAAGCGCATTACTTTCAGGTCATCACTATTCACTCGGAGTTGAATACCCGTGATCCAAGTTTGGCGATGTTTGAGCACCGAAAACCTCTCGTTGGCGGCGCGCTGTTCGCCAACACGGGTGACCTGGGGATCGCACCATCCGAGCTGACCGGGCAGGTATCCCGCAGCG
>JAHBXG010000034.1 GCA_019636565.1 Phycisphaeraceae bacterium | reverse complement strand
AAACGCCAGCGGTCAGGCCCAACGCGGCCCCTACTCCGGCCAGCACGACGAACCATTTGATCTTCATGTTCATGAGGGTAGCAGAAGGGAAGAGTTCACCACGGAGGCACAGAGACACGGAGAAAACCGGGAAGGTCGATGGCGACTTTCGGATTGCGGATGGCAGAAGGCGATAGGAAGAAAACGCGGCGGTGCCTTCGCAAACCCGCCCTCTCAAACCGCGATCTGCCAACCGCGTTTCGAAGTCTTTCCTCATGCCGCCTTCAGCCCGTTTACGAGTTTGGACAGTTCGACGACCAGGAGCGGGCACTCTTCCCAGTTGTGCTTCCAGCACACGATGGCGTCGCAGCATTCTGCGTTGTGACCGTGCAGGACGAAGTTTCGGCTTTCGTATTCGAACTCGATACGGAGGCGGCGCCATTTTCCGTCGTCGGCCTGGTATCGGGCTTCGCAATCGGGGAATCCGGGCTGGACGGCCTCGATGAGGAGGCCGAGTTCTGCCGCGAGCATTCCGAAGAGGAGGATGACGCCGTTTTCGTTGACCGGGGCGTTTCGGAGGCGGCGGAGGTCGATGGGATCGCCGAAGGCGAGGGATGCGTATTCGCTGCGCGGGCGCTGCTTGAGGCTTCGGAAGAGTTCGTCTTTGAGATGGAGTATCTCGGGGCGGGATTGGAGAAGGAGCGCGGTGGCGGGCGCGGGCAGGCCCGCGTGACGCGCGAGTGAGGGCTTCGACTCGTCGGACTTGTCGTCGTCCAGGAAGGTGATGACATCGTTCCACTCGGGCTTGTGCTTCGCAAATTCGCGGAAGGCGGACGGAACCGCCTTCCAGCGAGAAACCCTGCGCCTGAGGAAGTACCAACTGGTCAGGGCGAGGGCGTTGTATTCGCGTTTGAGCGGCGTGCGGCCGAGCTTTCGCACGACGTTGCCCCAATCGGAGAGCAAGTCATCGCGACCACGCGGCGGATCGTTGCTGCGCGAGGCGAAACCGGCGGCGTGCAGCGCTTCGGTCCAGGTCGGGAAGACGTTGCGCAAGGTGTATTCGCGGAAGCCGGATTGCGCGTAGAACTCGCCTCGCCGGGGAATGCGTCCGAGTTTGAGGACGAGTTCGCGGATGGCATCGGTGATTTGTTGCGGCGTGGGTTTGGAAGCGGGCGGCGCGGTGCCCATGTCGAAGTCCTTTGTAGAAAGAGAAGAAAAGAAGTAGAGGGGCGTGCGGTTGCCCTGTGGAGAGATATTTTATCAAAGTGCATTGAGCGCGCCAAGTCATTTTCGCGTGGAGAGGCGGGCCAAAGGTGTGGATACGGTTTTGGCCCGGGGGTTGAAAAGGGCTTATTTTCAGGCCGCGGAAGGAGTTGCGCGCGGGGAAGAAAATTCTGGGGGTGTGCGCTTTTTGTGGTGCGGGGTTGCGGTTGCGGGGATGGATTTCCTGTCTTCGGAAGCAAGAGCCCATGGCCTGGGAGGCCATGGGCTTTGGAGGCGTTGAAGTCTTGGCGCCCCATCGTGTTTGGGGAGTTTCGGTCTGAACTTTGCTACATTGCGGGCTCACCTGGGAGCCAAATGCATACTTCGTTCAAACTGCTGCTCGCCTTTCTTATGATCGCGGTTGGTTCGATCCATTTACATGCGGCGGATGTCGCGCCGGTGGATCCGGAGGAGCCGACGCCGGAAGAGCACCCCGATCCCGCGAAGGACGATGGGGCCGACGACAAGGTTGCTCCGCGTCTGCTCCCGCCTCAATCCGCCGTGCTCGCGCTCAAGCGCTGGCACGATGCGGCGCTTTGCAGCAGTTGCAAAGGGACGGGCAAAGCGACCAAGACCGTCGTCACCGGCACACGGACGGTCAAGCCTGACAAAGCGGGCTTCCCGATCAAACAAAACATCACGAAAGAAGTTACCGTCGATTGCGCCGCGTGCGACGGCGAGCGACTCACCAAGGACAAACGCCTCATCGCCGGAGGCAACACCTTCGCGAGGACCCTGGCACAAATCGACATCACCGACGAGCGCTGGCCCGCGGCACACGACGACCTGCTCACGAACTTGCGAGAACTCGTCGATCTTGGCAAGGCCGCGTGGAGGAGCCGACTGAATAAGACCATCGGAGTCCTGCTGACGGGGACCGTGATCAAGAACGCGCAGCCGATCGTGTTCGTTGGCTACTTGGATCAGGAGCGGCAGAAGAACGAGACGGGTAAGCGCGTGCTGTGGGTGAGCGTCGGCAACACCAGCGTGCGGTTCGAGAAGCCTCGGCTGGTGGATTCGAGCGGGCTGGGCCAGGTTTTTCCGCTTTCCATGTTGTGTGGCGGCTGGCTGGTGCGCCGGGAGGATGATGGGGGGCGGTTTGTGTCGGTGATTGAGAATGGGTTTGTGATGAGTATCCGGTGAGCGCCTTCACCCATAGTGTGTGGAGGAGGCTTTGATTTCGTGCCGCGATCGTCGGATTGGTGACGGTTGGGGACTTGGAAACGGGACGGTGGTAACGACGCACTGACCTCGGAGGAACCGGCTGCGGTGGCACGACATGTGAGATGGACTCAGCGCTAGCGGAGACAACGTCGGGGCCATCCGCCCCGTTGTGTGGGTTGTGGCTCGGGACACAGAAGGAAATGGGGTCAGTTCCGCTGCCGAGTACTTCCGATTCTGCAGTCTTTTGAAGAAACAGTGGCCACGCCGCTGCGAACTGATTGCGGCGGGACAAATTGCAAGTAGACTTGGAATTGCCGCCCGGAACCCGGAGGTTTGAGCATTCTTTACCATCGTCAGAACCCGTTCACATTTGCTCGGCTGCTTTCGCTCTTGAGCATTGCGGCGGTAGTTGGGTTGTGCCCCGCTCCGGCACGGGCGCAATCGATCGCGTGGAAGCAGGTTCAACCTTCGCCGCGTTACGACCATGCGATGGCATATGACGCGAAGCGTGGGGTCAGTGTCCTATTCGGGGGACAAGATCTCACTGGTGCCGTCACCGATGGCATGATCAGCGGCGAGACCTGGGAGTGGAGCGGAAGCACATGGAACCAAAGGACGGTTGCAGGTCCGTCGCCGCGATACGGGCATGCGATGGTGTACGACGCGGCGCGAGGTGTGACGGTGCTCTTTGGCGGCTACAACAGTCAAACCAGCACTTTCAGCGGCGAGACATGGGAATGGAACGGATCTGCGTGGAACAAACGGGCGGTTGCCGGACCATCGCCTCGGTTTTCGCACGCGATGTCGTATGACGCGGCGCGGGGTGTGACGGTGCTGTTTGGCGGTAACACCGGAACGTCTGTTTCCAGCGACGAGACATGGGAGTGGAACGGAACGGCGTGGACCCGGCGCATCGTCAATGGACCTTCAGCCAGAAGTTCGCACGCGATGGTGTATGACGCTGCGCGCGCCATCACAATTCTTTTCGGAGGGGGATCTGCCGGCAATACCTTCAACGGAGAGACGTGGGAGTGGAACGGAATCGAATGGACGCAGCGGGTTGTCAACGGACCTTCGGGACGAACGGGCCACGGAATGGTTTACGACGCGGATCGCGGTGCGATCGTGCTGTTCGGGGGGACGATCGCCGGGAATCAGCGCAGCAAGGAGAGTTGGGAATGGAACGGGAGCACATGGAATCTGATGTCCAGTGGGTCGGGGCCGCGGTTTAACTCTGCAATGGTTTACGACGCGCGGCGTCATTCGACCGTTCTGTTCGGTGGCGACTACGCCTATTCCACGGCGGACACCTGGGAACAGATCGCGGGCGCTTGGATTCACTACGGACCAATCGCCGTTGATGGAACAAACAGCGCACAAGGTCAGTCGGGTCATGCAATGGCGTACGACTCGATCACGGGCAGGACGGTGCTCTTGGCCGTGTATGGAAGAACTTCTGAATGGGATGGCAGTTTCTGGGCTCACCGGACGTATGTCAGTCCCCCGTCCAGGAATGCCCATGCAATGTCGTTTGACTCGGCCCGCGGCGTGACGGTTCTCTTCGGAGGGCGTGACGAGAGTGGATCATCCAAATGGGACACCTGGGAATGGAACGGAACCGTTTGGAAACTGCGGTCGGAGGCCGGCCCATCGGCGCGATCTGCCCATGCGATGGTGTACGACTCCGCTCGCGGCGTCACCGTTTGCTTCGGGGGTAGTACGACGCTCGGCAGAAGCGGAGAGACCTGGGAATGGGACGGGTCAACTTGGACGAACCGGATGGTCAGCGGTCCATCTCCCCGATTCCAGCACGCGATGGCATACGACTCGGCGAGAGGTGTCACGGTCCTATTCGGAGGTCGAAGCCCCGGCTTTAGCCGCGAAACTTGGGAATGGGATGGGACGGTTTGGAATCTGCGTGCGTCGAATGGCCCTTCGGCGAGGGAGCGCCATGTGATGGCGTATGACTCGGATCGCGGCGTGACTGTCCTCTTTGGAGGATTCAACGGTTCGCAGAAAAGCGGAGAGACGTGGGAATGGGACGGCAATTCGTGGACGCTGCGTGCAACGGATGGTCCCGTGGCACGGACGGCATCTGCGATGGTTTACGACACGATCCGCCACGAGTGCGTGCTCTTTGGCGGTTCAGACAGCCATTCCTTTCCGCTTGGCGATACCTGGTTGCTGGGCAGAACGCATTGCGCGACCGATCTCGATGGCGATGATCTCGTGGACGACGAAGACTTCGCGATATTCACACTGGCTTACGACTTGCTTGCATGCGCCGATCCGGAAATGTCAGACGGCTGCCCTGCCGACTTCAACTTCGACGGAGTGGTTGACGACTCCGATTTTGTGACGTTTGTGGCCGGGTATCACACGATGGTTTGCCCGTAGTTGAAGTCGTGCCGGCTGTGCCATTTTCGCATCGGGCGGCTTCGACATCATGTAAAACCCGTGAGTGGCGCGCCGATCGCTTCTTCGATTCGGACTCGCATTTCCGATCCCCGCGCGCGGGCGCGAACTGCTGCGGCATCGGGATTGGGGGCGGCGGCGATGATCACGCCTTCTTCCGGTTGCGTGTGAACGACGATTGCGAAGCCGGTCCAATCCGCGACAATGCGACTGAACTGCAACCTGATCTCGAGTGGGTGTACCTGAATCCAGAGCGGATTGATGGAGCTTGGTGTCGCCCCGCTGAGCCCGGGTAGCCCGCTCTTCACGATGAATCGGTCTTCGGCCGGGCAAATGGCGTACCTGCGAGCCCACAGAGCGACAAGACAACCGACCGTACCGAGGACGCCTGCGATGGAAAGAATGATGATAAAGCCATCCGGGTCGGGGACGAAGTTGCTATTTGGCCAGAGGGCAGCGGCGAGAACCCAGAGGCTGATCGCCGCGGCGAGAGTGAAGCAGAGGATTGCAGGAAACCAACGACGATGCGTGACGATGAGTTCGCGGCCGTTCCAAATGCCGAGATCGAAGGGGCCAGCGGTGGGAAGGGTTTTGGGGTGGATGGGCATTGGGGGAAGAGTTTACAAACTGGCGGTGTCGGCAGGTGGCCTTGACGTCGCGTGTCTTGCCATCGACCTTGGCTCGGCAAAGCCAGCACCCTCTGCCCCTCCGGGTCAGGAATGGATGGACACACTTCTTCAACGGGTTGCGCTGCGCCCGGCGGACGCCGGGCTGCGCTTCACCCGTTGCTACATGCCGGCGCCCCTCCGGAGCGAAGGCGCGGCGGCGATGACAACTCGTATTTCGACGCCCTTAGCCCCACGGAGCTGCCGGTGGTCGCCACGGGTGGAGCGCAGGTCGCCAACGGCGACCGCAGCGCAACCCGTGGAACTTTTCAGTTCGGGGACATGGTTGACAGTGTTCGGGGACATCCCTGACACACGACGTTCGTCCCCGGTGCGCGGCTCGTGGAGGTCGGGGGCCGGATCGGAACGAGCTTCGATGCAGATGGACGTACTGGGGGGATGCATTGGTCAGGCCGACCATCTGGAGCGATGAGTCGGGTATGATCCGCGCTCCACGCGGGGCACGGTGCTCGCGCCACAGTTCAACCTTTGAATTGCCGCGATCAGCAGAGCAACCACTGAGGAGACATCCATGCGATCCACACGCGACGTCGGCATCACGCGACTGGGAGCGGCCTTGGCCTTGGCTCTTGCGACGTGTGCCGGCGCGCAAATCCAGACCACCGGCACGCCCGGCTCGCCCAGCGGCACGACCACGATCGACGGCAAGCAGCTCCCTCCGGCGGCACCGAAGTTCGAGGGCGTCATCAAGGAAACCGCCGAGAGTTCCAAGGCCTGGTGGCCGCCGCGCGTGGTGCCGCCCAAGGGCGCGCCCAACGTGCTGCTGATTCAGATCGACGATTCCGGTTTCGGGACCTCGAGCACGTTCGGCGGTGTCATCCCGAGCCCCACGCTGGACAAGCTCGCCGCCAACGGACTGCGCTACACGCAGATGCACAACGCCGCGCTGTGCTCGCCGACTCGCGCCGCCACCATCAGCGGGCGGAATCACCACTCGATGGGATTCGGCGTGATCGCCGAGGCTTCGACGGGGTTCCCGGGCTACGACGCCACCATCACGCAAGACCGGGCGACGGTCGGGCGAATCCTGGTCGAAAATGGCTACGCGACTTCCTGGTTCGGGAAGAACCACAACACGCCGACATGGGACGCGACCGAGGTCGGTCCGTTCGATCAGTGGCCTTCGGGCTACGGCTTCGAGTACTTCTACGGCTTTCCGGTCGGCGAGACCAATCAGTGGGCTCCGTATCTGTTCCGCGACCACACCGCGATCTTCCCGTGGCGGGGCCAGCCCGAGGGCACCTGGAACCTGACCACCGCGATGGCCAACGAAGCGATCGACTACCTGCGCCGGACCAACGCGACGCACCCGGACAAGCCGTTCCTTCTTTACTACGCGCCGGGCGGCACCCATTCACCCCACCATCCCACGAAGGAGTGGATCGACAAGATCAGCGCGCTGCATCTCTTCGATGAGGGCTGGAACAAACTGCGAGAGACCATCTTCGCCAACCAGAAGAAGCTCGGCGTGATCCCGCCCGACGCCAAACTGACGCCCTGGCCCAAGGGCCCGCCCGCCAACCTGAAGGAGTGGGACGAACTGACGGCCGACGAGAAGAAGATGTTCATCCGGCAGGCGGATGTGTTCGCCGCCTATCACGCGTACACCGATTACGAGACCGGTCGAGTGATCGCCGAGATCGAGCGCCAGGGCAAACTCGACAACACGATCGTCATCTGGCTGCAGGGCGACAACGGCAACAGCGCCGAGGGCACCACGGTCGGCACCCCGAACGACTACGCCGCCTACAACGGCATCGACGTTCCGGTGAAGGATCAATTGGCAGCTTTCTACGACAACTGGGGCGGACCCGACACCGCGCCTCACATGGCGGTGGCCTGGACCTGGGCCTTTGACACGCCGTACAAGTGGACGAAGCAGGTCGCCTCGTACCTCGGCGGCAACCGCTGCGGGGCGGTCATCTCGTGGCCAGCGCGCATCAAGGACAAGGGCGGAATCCGCAATCAGTTCCACCACGTGATCGACGTCGTGCCGACGATCCTCGAGGCTGCCGGGATTCCCGCGCCCGATTACGTGGACGGCATCAAGCAGCGCCCTATCGAAGGCGTGAGCATGGCCTACACGTTCGACAAGGCGAACGCCGACGCGCCGACGACACACACGACGCAGTACTTCGAGATGATCGGCCAGCGTGCGATCTATCACGAGGGCTGGTACGCCAACACCAAGGTCGTGATTTCGCCATGGAACAACAATCCGGGCATGGCGCTGCCGAATGTGCTCGACTACGAGTGGGAGCTCTACGACCTCCGGTCGGATTGGACCCAGTACGATGATGTCTCCGCCAAGCACCCGGAGAAGCTCGCGGAACTGCGGGCGCTGTTCGACGTTGAGGCAAAGAAGTACAACGTGTTTCCGCTCGACAACGAGGGGTTCCAGCGATTCCTGCGGCCGCGGCCGAGTGGCTCGCCCGGTCTGACCGAGTTCACGTATGTCGCGCCGATCTCGATCGCGCTCGGAGCGGTGCCGCCCTACATCGCCCGTGATTTCACGATCACCGCCGACATCGACATCCCACAGGACGGGGCGGAGGGCATGTTGATCACCGACGGCGGCCGTTTCGTCGGCTGGGGCTTCTACCTGCTGAAAGGCAAGCCGGTCTTCACCTACAACATGCTTGACCTGGAACGCTTCCGCTGGGAAGGCGAGCAGGCACTCCCGCCCGGCCGGCACTCTCTGACCTTCAACTTCAACTACGACGGCCCGGGTCTCGCCAAGGGAGGCACCGGTGTGCTCAGCGTGGATGGCAAGGAAGTGGCGAAGAAGTCCATTCGCCACACGGTACCCGCCGTGGGGTGCATGGACGAGGGGCTCGACGTCGGCTACGACACCCGCACGGGCGTAGACGATCGCGACTATCAGTTGCCGTTCACCTTCACCGGCACGATCAACAAGATCACCTTCAAGCCCGGCCCTCCGGAGATGACCGAGGAGCAGATGAAGCGGGCAGCAGAAATGAACGCCAAGGGAAGGGACTGACCGTCGAGTTTTGGACGGATGTCTGGTGGCATGGACTCTGCCTCCATTAACCCTTGATCCCGCCCTTCGCACAGTGCCACGGACGTCGGTCCCTTGTATGTTGGGAACGCCGACGTCCGTGTGTCTTTCGCCTTTCTGGCCTTGCCCACGAATAGCACCACTCGCCGCGCCTGGTTGCTTCGGTGCCTCCTGCGAGGGTCACGTATCCGAATCCGTCTACGGCCGCGCCCCGTACGCCTCGCGCCAGATCAGAAGCTTTCGATCCGGGTCCAGTTCCAGTTTCTCCACTTCGCCTTCAACCTCGAAAACCGTTTCTCTGTCTTTCACTTGGATTCTCTGCCGCGCTTTCTTGCCGCTGGCCGCGGTCCATTCCAACTCCAGCGGCAGGTCGTACACATCCCCGGCCTGCACCAGAGCGATCCGGGTCTTTCCGTCCGCGCTCTCCTTGTTTACCTCGAACACCGGTGCGCCCTTGCGATCGAGCCACTGCGCGAAGAAAGTTTCGAGGCCGATTTCCGGAGCGGCGGCGATGAATTCCCGCCGCACGTCGGCGAGGGACATCGGCTTTGTGCTGTACTTCCTGATCAGGCCGCGGAGCGTCGCGAAGAAGACCTCATCGCCCACGCGCTCGCGGAGCATGTGGTAGACCCAGTGTCCTTTTGAGTCCGACAGCGTGTGCGAGACGCCCCCGGTTTTGAGTTCCATCAGCGGGATGTCCTTGCCACTCCGCACGATCTCGAAATAGCCCTTCGCGCACTGATTGAAGATGTAGCCCGGCCTCGAGAATTCGAGAAAACTCCGCACGCCTTCCGGTCCCTCCACCTTCTCGATCGCGATCACCGCCCCGTACTGCGCGAGAGCCTCATCGCACATGATGCCTGCCGGGCTCGTCGTGCCCACTGTGTTTCCCCACCAGGCGTGCGCGGCCTCGTGCGCGAACAACGCCAGGTTTCCGCCTTTACAGTCGAGAAAGTTGGGCTTGACCATGATGAAGCCCTGCTCGCTGGACGCCCCGAAGTTGCCCACATCCATCGGGACCTCGGCGATCGAGAAGCCGGGGTAGGGATAGGGACCGAGTTTCTCCTGCAGCGCATCGACCGCCTTGACCAGCGCACCGATCTGATCCACTGCGTAGGGCGAGTCCTTCGTAATCAGGCTCACGCTCACGGCCACGCCGTTGGCGCTCCCCTCGAATGTCTTGTACGGGGCCGCGGCGAAGCTTCTCGCGATCGCCTGCGGCACATCCCATACCTCGACCACGGCCCCATCCTTTTCCTCGTGCGAGCGCTTCTTGCCGCCTGTCACGGCGCTCCAGCCTTGGGGCAGCCGAAACGTCATCGTCCCCGGCGCGCGGTTGACAGCCTGCAGGCCTTCGCCTTCATCGGGAACCGGCACGGGATACCAACCGCTCGTCCACGATGAGATTGCCGCGCCCGGAGTCACTTCAATCTGGTTCTCGTGTCCCGGCACGGAGCACGAAAACCGCACGCGAACCGTGTCGCCCTTTATCTTCGCCTCTTCGAAGCGCACCGTCGCCAGGCGCGCAGATTCCAGTTTCGGGTGCCTTGCGTTGAGCTCGGTCTTCGCTCCCTCGCAATCGACCGACTCGAAGAGCACGCACGGGGCCCGCGTGTTGACGCCGATGGTCGGCCCCATTGACTCGTCCTGGCCCTCTAGTTTCAGCGTGAGCTCGCCGCGGAGTTCCATCCGCCAGGCCTCGGGACGCACGGTCACTTCCAGATCCAACTTTGTCGGCTTCCAGCCCCGACCCGTTGTGTCCGGCTCGGATTGCGCAAGGGTTGCCATCGCGCACAATGCTGCCGCCACAATCGCGTATCTCTTGATGTTCATTTCCGGCCTTTCCGAAAGCGATCGATGCTTCCGGAAACATTCTTCCGATCAATCCGCACGTGATTGCAGTCTGAATCCCGCGCTCAAGCCTGTTTGGCGCGCGGCAGACTTCCCGGCGTTCGACCCATCACCCGCATCATGACGTGGGCCAGGTGGCTGCCATCCGCAAAGCCGCACGCCCGCGCCGCCTCGCCCGACCGCGCCCCGTGCTCGAGCATGCCGCACGCGCGTTCGAGCCTCTGCCGCGTGAACTGCTCGCGGATCGAAAGGCCGTAGCGGGCTCGAAACTCCCGCGACACGTGGCCGGGATTTGCCCCGAGCGCCCGCGCGAGTTCCGCGAC
Source organism: Phycisphaeraceae bacterium (assembly GCA_019636565.1). Lineage (GTDB taxonomy): Bacteria > Planctomycetota > Phycisphaerae > Phycisphaerales > UBA1924 > JAFEBO01. The sequence goes on along the minus strand of JAHBXG010000034.1, from coordinate 25,222 downwards.
CGTTCCATCGAGCCAATTCTCGCGCATCCACGCGGCCGCCCGTTCGGCGAGCGGGCTGAGCCTTTCGCCCATCGCACGCGCGATCCGCTCCAGCACGATTCCCGCCGCCTCGGCCCGCGCCCGAGCATCGCCGGCTTCGCTCGCGTTTGCGAGCCGTCTCGCGGCAAGCCCGTCTGCCGACCCAACCGAACGCGCCGCATGCAACTTCTTGGCACCGTCCGCGCCGAGCGTCGCGCCAAGCCACTCGGGATCGATCTCGACATTGACGCACCGCGCCCCCGCTGCCATGATCTCCTGCGAATGTTCGACCCCGGCTGGATGAAAAACCGCCGCCCCGGTCCGCCACACCTTTGACCACGGCCCGAACTCGCAGAATCCGCCTTCGAGCACGAAGTACAACTGGCTCCGTGCGTGGGCGTGGCGCGCGAGGCGCGCCCGCCCGCCGTACCGAGTGATGGTCACCCGGAGCGGGCCAAGCTCGCGCTCCCGCTCCACGGTGCCCGGGTGTTTTCCGATTGCGTAGGTCGCGACCATGAAAGGCTCCCAATGGCGAGGACCGCTCTGCGTAGCCTGCTTCCAGCCGGGGAATGCCCCTGCTGCAACGATATCCGCCGGCCCGCATTCGCCGCCCGCCGCACCCACGATTCGCCCTTGCACGCCCCTCCAAGCAACTATCCTTGCCTCCCACGTTTTCTCGTTCCGCTGTGCCCCTGTGCCACTGTGGTGCGCTTTTTATCTGGCCCTTTGAACCTTTGGAGCTTTGACCATGCCTTCCGCCATCACGATGTCCGCCGGCAAACTCAACGTCCCCGATCAGCCGATCATTCCTTTTATTGAAGGCGACGGCACTGGCCCGGACATCTGGCGCTCTTCTGTTCGCGTCATCGATGGCGCGGTTGCCAAGGCATACGGCGGCAAGAAGAAGATCACCTGGCACGAAGTGCTCGCGGGCGAGAAGGCCTTCAACAAGACGGGCAACTGGCTGCCGGATCAGACCATTGCCGACTTCAAGCAGTACCTGGTCGGCATCAAGGGCCCGCTCACGACGCCGATCGGCGGCGGCATCAGGTCTCTCAACGTCGCGCTCCGGCAGATGCTCGATCTCTACGTCTGCCTGCGCCCCGTGCGCTGGTTCAAGGGCGTGCCGTCCCCCGTGAAGCGCCCGCAAGACTGCGACATGACCATCTTCAGAGAGAATACAGAGGACATCTATGCGGGCATTGAGATGGCCGCGGGGACGCCGGAGGCGCAGAAGGTTCTGGATTTTCTGGCGAAGGAGTTTCCCAAGGACTTCGCGAAGATCCGCTTTGGAACCAAGGCCGCGGGAGACGCATGGCAGAAGCAACTCGAGGCGATCGGTGCGCCCGCTCGCGACAATCCGGTGCAGGTCGGCATTGGTTTCAAGCCGGTTTCGTATCTGGGGACCGAGAGACTTGTCCACAGCGCGATTTCATTTGCGCTGAAGGAGAAGAAAAAGAGCGTGACCCTTGTGCACAAGGGCAACATCATGAAGTTCACGTCCGGTGCGTTCAAGGACTGGGGATACAAGGTTGCGGTGCAGTTCTTCCGAGCGCAGGTGGTGACGGAGCGGGAATCGTGGATTTTGGGGAATCGGGATTCGAACCCGGGATTGAGCGCGGAAGCGAACGCGAAGATGATCGACCCTGGTTACGACATGATGACGCCGGATCAGAAGGCCAAGATCGTGAAAGAGGTTGAAGGCGTGATCTCGGGCATCGGCGCTTCGCACGGCGACGGCAAGTGGAAGAAGATGCTGCTCATCAAGGACTCGATCGCGGACATCACGCTGCAGCAGGTGCTGACGCGGCCGAAGGATTTTGACGTCATCGCGTGCATGAACCTGAACGGCGACTATCTCTCGGATGCGCTGGCGGCGCAGATCGGCGGGATCGGCATCGCGCCGGGCGCGAACATCAACTACATCTCGGGCCATGCGATCTTCGAGGCGACGCACGGCACGGCCCCGAAGTACGCAAATCTCGATCAGGTGAATCCGGGTTCGGTGATCCTCAGCGGCGAGATGATGCTGCGGTACATGGGCTGGGCCGAGGCGGCGGACCTGATCATCAAGGGCATGGACGGCGCGATCAGCGCGAAGACCGTCACGTACGACTTCGAGCGCCTGATGAAGGCCGAGGGTGATTCGGGCGTCACGAAGGTGAAGTGCTCGGAGTTTGGTGACGCGATTATCAAGCACATGGGGTAGCGGCGAATTGGGGCGACGAGGAATGCCTCGAAACCCCAGATGACGCAACCCGGACAAAGGGCGAGGCAACCGACCCGAAACAACCGGCGGCGGCCCGGAAACTCGCGCGCTTTTGACTTTCATTTCGAGCCGCCGCGCGTGACAATGGGTGCGCACTTCTTTTCTTGAGGAGCAACCCATGAAGCACTTGCCTCACCTTCTCATTCAGTTGGTTGGCGCGACGGCGCTGGCGGCACCCGGGGTGTACGACCCATCGCTCGGCACTCTCCCGGACGCGCAAGGGTTTTCACGCGTGCAGGACCCGGCGGTGCAGGCGGAGCCGACGGTTTCTTCCGGCGTTCTGCATCAGGGGCTGACGGTCTTCAACGGCATCCAGGGCTGGAACAGAACGGACACGGTGATCGATTTTTCAGGCAGCGCTGCGTACGAACTTGTCGCGCGGCTGCGCGTGATCGCCTCGACGTACGTTCAGGATGTGGGCGACAACACGCACCGCTATGGATACTACATCTGGTCGAGCGATGCGCACGGTCGGCGGCTCGCGCTCGGGTTCTCGTCCTCGGCTGTCGCGTTCGACACGCAGTTCGTTCTCGGCGACAACAACCCCGCGCCGATCGCGCTCAATACCTCGCCGGTGCGCACCTACAGGGTTGTTGCTTCCGGCGGCACGGGCAAGCTCTTAGTCGATGGCGTTCTCAGGCTGACGGTCCCGCTTGGGCCAGCCGACATCGACGAACCAAACAACCTCTTCTTCGGCGACGGAACGTACGCCGGAGAAAGCAAAACCGAATTGCTCTCCCTCCGCTTCGGTCCCGCGTGCCCGTGCGACCTGAACGACGACGGCCTCGTGGACGATGCGGACTTCACGCTTTTCGTCGGCGCATACAACACGCTTGACTGTGCCGATCCATCGATGCCCGCGGGTTGTCCATCTGATTTTAATGGCGACGGATTGGTCGATGACACCGATTTTACGATCTTTGTGCCGGCGTACAACGACTTGGTGTGTCCTTGAGAAGAGCCGTCGGACACCGGAAGCAAGAGAGGCAAGCGAGGCGCAATGATTCGTCCGATCCGCACCCGCTTTGGAGTCAGGCCATGCGAAGGTTTCGAGGCTGTGTCGTCGCGTCGATCGCTTTTCTCTCGGCGAGCTGCGCCAACGGTGCGATCTCTATTGCTGCGGGACCGGTGTACAACCCGGCGAACGGGCATCGGTACTACCGCCTCGCCGGCGGGGACTGGAATTCGCTGCGGGCGTTCGCGGTTTCGATGGGAGGCGATCTCGCCACGATCGATGACGCCGCGGAGAATGCCTGGGTGCGTGCCAACGTTGTCGGCAACACGAAAGCGTTCATCGGTCTGAACGACGCGCTGGCAGAAGGCACGCTTGTCTGGGCGGACGGCTCCGCCAGCGCCTATCGCAATTGGCGCGCGGGCGAACCGGCAAACACCGCGATCAAGGATTATGCGAACTTTGACGGCTCGCCCGAAGGCACGTGGACCATTGTTGCGGTTGATTTTTCCGGCGATGGGATCGTCGAACTCGCCGGGCCGATCCTGGTCCCGGCCGAGCAAGCCACGATCGCCTTGGCGATCGCGGCGCAACCTTTGGCGGGTACAAGCCAGATTCTCGTCGCCCCGGGTACCTATTCACTCCCGGCAACAATCCCGGTCCCGGCGATCACCCTGCGCGGCAGCGGACGCGGCCAGACCATCATCTACGCACCCGTGAACGATTACGCCTTCTCCGTGAGCGGCGGATCGGTCGTTCAGGATTTCACGGTCGTCAGCCGCGACGTCAAGCCTTGCATCCTTGCAACCGCCGGCACTAATCGCGTGCGACGCATCGAATGTACTGCGCTTTTCGGCGCATCGAGCGGCGGGCTTCTTGAGATCTCGCTCGACGGAGCCGCAACTGTCTTGCTGGAGAGCTGCGATTTTCATTCGGCCTCCTTTGCGCTCAAACTGCGATCCGGAACTGTCTACGCAACCAACTCGATCTTCCGCGATCTCAACGCATTTTCGTTCGACACCCTGTCGAACACCTCGCTCGTCGCATCAAACTGCGTGCTCGTGCGGGTCGGCCCAACCAAGCTCTTTGATGCTCAGATGCAGGCCTCATTTGAGAATTCCATTTTCTATCAGATCACCGGGAGCACCAACGGCAGCAACCTGACCGTCCGCAACAGCGCGGTGCCCGGTAATCTTGCCATCGGCTCGAACTTCAGCACCGACCCGCGGCTGGTCAATCCCGCCGGCAATGATTTCCGCCTGTTGCCGGATTCGCCGTGCATTGACCGAGGCTACGTCGGGGCGTACATGGGTTGCCTGCCGCAGGACTTCGTAGATTTTGCGGGAAATCCCCGCGCTGTCGACGACCCGGCCCATCCGAACTTCTACATGGGGTTGCAGCCGATCGATCTTGGGGCGTTCGAGTTTGTGCCCTCCCCACCCACGCAGTGCCCGGGCGATCTTAATCATGATGCCATGGTCGATGATGCAGACTTCCAGATCTTCCTGGCCGGGTATAACGCGCTGTTGTGTCCGTGAGGAACCGCCAAAGCGCCAATTGTGGGCTAGGTCGCTGCCCGCAAGCCCTCGACGCTCTGCTCCCGCCCCCCCCCGCGAAACAGGGGTGCGCGACCTGCGATCTCGATGTTTCCATGATCACATTGCTGGAATTTCGCCCGCTTCAAGTACAATTAAATTTGGAGACGCGGGTTGCGCGAAGCCGCCCTCGTTTTTTGCGGCAGGGCCGCCATCCACGCGCGACACTGGCACGATTCGTGCCCGTTTTCCGGAGTTACGAGCATGCGCCAAGTCACTGCTTCACATCGTCCGTCGCTCGTCGCCGCATCCGCCGCGGCATGTCTCTTTGCAGTCTGCCTCTCTGCGGGCGCGGCCCCTGTCTACTCGAACGATTTCGAAAATGATACGACGGGCTTCGCCAACGCTGGGGTCCTCCCCGCACTCACGCGGTTCAGCCTTCCGACAGATGGCGGCGGGCTGGCCTCCGCCAATCAATCCATGTGGCTGGGGCGGCTGGGGTACAACATTGCCAAGGGACCGGCGAACAAGGAAATCGTGACGCTCACGGTGACGGGACTTGTGCCGGGGACGCAGTACACCGTGGCCTTTGATCTCCTGGTCGGCGCATCGTGGGACGGCGCGGCAGGCGGCTACGGCATGGACGCGTGGTATTTTTCCGTTGATGGAACACGACTTGTCGACACCAGCTATTCCAACGGCGATCAGGGAAGGGACTACGGCGCCTATTCGCCCCAGCGCTACACCGATGCCAATTACGCCAATCCCAACGGCCCCGACGTGCTCGCGTTCACCGGCGCGGAGTATTCGCGGCGGGAAGGGCCTGGTTACAGCGGCTACTACGGAATCTATTACTTCAGCCACGGCGCGGGAAACCCGGTGTTGACGTTTACTGCAGCGGGAAGCAGCGCGTCCCTCGAGTGGGCGCGCTACAGCGGCGCGAACAACTTCGGCGACAGCTCCGACGAATACTGGGCGCTCGACAACGTCGTCGTTGATGGCGCGCAGGGCGCGGCGTGCCCCGGCGACATCAACAACGACGGGTTCGTGGATGATGCAGACTTTGTGCTCTTCCTTGCGGCGTACAACATTCTCGACTGCGCCGATCCGTCGATGCCCGTCGGATGCCCGGCGGACCTGAACGGCGACGGGTTTGTGGACGATGCGGACTTTGTGATCTTTGTGGGCGCGTACAACGAGCTTGTGTGTCCGTAAGGAAGTGGCCCATAATGATCATCGGCCACTGAAGGAATATCGCCAGGATACGCGTGATTGGAAGCGGCGCGGCCGCGCTGGCATTCCTTTTCCAACGGTGCATCAAGGGCAGAGCAAGTCGTTGTACGCGGGCACGAAAACCGAGAAGTCCGCGTCGTCAACGAGTCCATCGCCATTGAAGTCTGCCGCACACCCGCTCGGCATCGACGGATCCGCGCAGTCCAGAATGTCGTAGGCGACGACAAAGAGTGAGAAATCCGAGTCTTCGACGAAACCGTCACCGTTCAGATCGCAAGGGCAGGCTTCATCCACTCGGAGCCGCGCGGGCTCACTCCAGGAAACGCCACACGAGTTCTCCAACACGAGCCGGTACTCGCCCGCATCGGACGGCTGCGCGCCGCTGATCGTCAGCGCGACGACGTGCCCGGCCGTCGGAGATTCGAGCGAGCCGGTCGCTCCGGACACATTCCCGCCGCCTGCGGACGCGCCGCCCGGCCCATCTCCCACGTCAACGGTGTTTCGTTGCCAGCGATAGGTCACGCCGGGGTAATTCGAGGCGGGCGTCGCGAGGAGTTCGGAAGTTTGATCGACGGAAATAGAAGCGCTTGTGGGTCCGAGCGCGGTCCACGGCACGCGATCATCACTGAAGCGGCCGACGTACGCGGCCGGAACGCCGGCGATCGATTCAAACCCTCCGATAACAATCAACTCGTTTCCGATTGTCAGAAGACGAGACACGCTGTTGGGGATGTCGCTCGCGAACGATGTCCACGTGGTACCGTCCCATCGGCTGATCGGGTCGAGCTGGCTCGGGGATGAATACGTGCCGCCGACCCAGACGCCGTATCCGAATTCCGCAATGTCCAGTATCGAATCAACACCGCACTTCGGGTTGGAGAACGGCAGCCACGACGAGCCGTCCCACCGTGCGAGCGCGAACACGGAGGTCGAACCCGACTTTCCCAAGTCGCCGCCCGCGACGAGTTCTCCGTTGATTTCTGCAAGGCAACGCACGACAGCACAGGACGAGAAACCGACCCCGATCGCGGACCAACTCGTTCCGTCCCATTCCGCGATGCTGTTCGCCGATTGCCCGCCCGCGCGATTGAACGAACCGCCGACGACCAGCTTTGCGTTGCGCTCGAACAACGCATCCCCCGGGGCGAACGAGCAAGACGCGCCCACTTGCTGAAGTCCATCTCCGATCGCCGACCACTGATCTCCATCCCACCGCGCGATGTTGTTCACCGCGACGCCATTGACCGCCGCAAATCTTCCCGTGACGATGAGGTCACCCCGGAAAACTTTCATCGCGGTGATGGCGAGCGGCCCGCTCGAGGAAGAAAACGTTCCGGGAATCGCGTGCCATGCGGCGCCGTCCCAACGAAAACACGAGAGCGCACCGCCGGATGCAACCGCGGCGGCAAAGAGGTCCGTATCGGTTGCCGCCAGCGCCTTCACCGAATAAAAACTCGTGGCGAACGGCTGCCACGAAGACCCGTCCGATTGGGCGAGCCCGCCGATCGCAGTCAAGCCGATAAATTGCATGTCGCCCCCGACGATCAGCTTGCCCCGGTAAATCTCGGCGCAATCCGGCTCGACATCCAATCCGCCGACACCCAAAGGCTTCCACGAATCTCCATCCCACGAGGTGATGTAATCGGATCGGGTAGTTTCGACGCTGCGAAACGCGCCACCCACATAAAGGCGACCAGCATACTCCTGTATCGAATTGATGCTGCCTCCACCCAGGAATCTATCGGTCGAGATCGGCGTCCATGAACTTCCGTTCCATTGCACGATCGGCTGGCTGGGGGACGTTGAACCGGCGGTGATTTTTCCGTTGAACAAGGTGATTGAACTCACCCGCTGCGGAATCCCGGTGTCGAGCGCGCTCCAGTCCGATCCGTTCCACGCGGCGATGTTCTTTGCGTTCGCGATACCGGTGATCGTGAATAGCCCGCCGGCGTACAGATTCCCCCCGTCGACGAAGACGGACCAGACGGTTCCGGAGACTCCCGAGCCGATCCTTGCCCAGCCGGTGCCGTTCCACCTTGCAATCGAGGTCGAGCCCAAACCGGTGACGAAAAAACTCCCGCCCGCAACAAGCTCGCCGTTGTACACGGTCATTGCTTGGACGCCGCCCCCGCTCATGGCACCCAGCGCCGTCCAGGTCGAGCCGTTCCAGGCCACCACGCGCGTAGATGTCAGCCCGGCGAACGAGGTGAACTCACCTCCCACGCAGAGAAGACCGTTCCATCCGGTCAGCGCTCGCACCGAACCGCCGCTCGCTTTTCCGATCGACTGCCAACTCGAACCATCGAAGCGCCACACCGTCAGTCCGGTCGAGGCGTAGAGCGTGCCATCGACCACCGTAACCGCCGTCGCGGCGGACCAGGGAAGCACTCCGATGGCACGCCACCGCGTGCCGTTCCATGATGCGACGCTGCTCGCGAATTCGTTCCCGGCGACAGAGAAACTGCCGACCGCAACCAATTCCGGATTCGATTCACCCGGAGGTGTCCAAGTTGTCAATTGGGCGACGACACGGTTTGTGCCCGCGAATCCGTCTCCGCCGATCCAGCCCGGAGTGCACTGTGCATAAGAAGTCGACGGGTTCGCGCAGAACGCGACAACGACGGACACTGCAAGTAGGTAGATTGCGTTGCGATGCACAAATGTCTTCCGGTCGTGGCTACAGGAGCAGGCATTCTAACCGTTGCGATATGGAGCCCGCAATGGTTTCCCTCGCTGGGAGCATCAACCGCTCAAAATCCGATAATAATGCCCGCATGATGGCGTTCTCCGCCGAATAACCAAAGTCACGGAATTGATCCGATGCCCATCAACAAAGACATCCGGGCGTACAACGCCTCGCAAACCGCCTCCGACAAGAAGGTCTGCGGAGCGCTCGCGAAGATCATCGACGGCAACCTGCCGGGCGCCGAGTGCAAGATCTGGCACCGACACCCCGTCTGGTTTCTCGACGGCAACCCGATCGTGGGTTATCACAAGCTGAAGGACAGCGTGCGGCTGCTTTTCTGGAGCGGGCAGTCGTTTGATGAACCCGGTCTGACCCCCGAAGGAACGTTCAAGGCCGCGGAGGCGCGATATGCCGATGCGGATCAGGTTTCGGAGAAGGACCTCAAGCGCTGGCTGAAGAAAGCGATCAAGATTCAGTGGGATTACAAGAACATTGTAAAATGCAAGGGACGGCTCGAGCGCTTGAAGTAGTGGCTTGCCCTTGGTGGCTGGTGCCAGGTGCCCGCGCTTTCACGCTGCTGCAAGAAACTCTACTGCGACGGAACCAAGCAGCGCGACGGGTGGGCGAGGCTGCTTGCACGCACGGATTCAGAATGAGCGGGAAGACACATTGACCTCTCAAGGTCGAGGTCCATGGCACTTCGTCTCAGGTGGAGTCGAGACCTTGATGACGACGCGGTTGAGGCAACAGCCAAATCCTCTTCGGTACGTCCATCGACCAACCTGAATGATTACCGCCGCCTTCTTATTCTCACCAAACCTGCCATCGCAAGCACGGACATCGACCCCGGCGCGGGAACAAACCCGCTTACAGAGAATGTTGGCCAAAATCCGTACGGCGGCGACCCGATCGGCGGCTTATAGAAATCCACCTGCATCTCGAACGACGTGGGCACGAAATCTCCCACCTCTTGCGCATAAGAAAGTCCTTGCCCGTCCAGAAAGTTGCTGCGGAACATCTGAATATCAACGAATGCCAGGTCAAACAGCCCAACCGGCGGCTGCGAAGATGGCAGCACCTGCAAGGCCACCCGCTCGCCATTGGTAAAAAGTGGACCGGGCAAATTCCACGCTCCCGAGAAAACATAGGTCCCGAGGTTACCCGGCATGCGGACCATGCCAAAGTCCAGCACCGCGCCATCGAACCTGCCCGCCATCGGCGTCCCTGTATCGATCACCGAGTCATCGATCCGGTACGTCACCATGAACCGGTCCCCCAACTGAAACGCGCCATCGTGAGCGAAGTCTGCACCACCCGAAACAGTCGCAAGAAAACGGTAATCCCGGATCACCGCGTGCGATACGGACGGAATGGACCCCAGCGCGGGAAAGGCCGCAAGGACGATGATCGCCGTTCTCATTTTTCTGCTCCTTGAGTCGTACTTGTCTCTCAAGGTCCCATAGAAAAAACATACAGCACTCCGATGACATTACAACCAATCCGTGAAGCTGCGGCAAATTCAGGAAGTAGACGCGTACTCGCTGTCCTCCGACCCTCGACAACTCACTTCGAGATAGGAATTGCGACAGAGTCTCGACTTCTAAAATGCAACATGCCCATTTGGAGACGGGGGGCAAGACAATTCGGAGCCCGGCGACATGGGCCCGCCCTGAACAAGCCCCTCCGGCCTGATGAAATCTGTCGTGCTCGATTCCTCTACTACCTATAAAACTCCGCCGGCACCGTCTTGGTCTTGTGATGCCCGCTATTCGGCGCCTTCTCCAAACGCTGATACCGCAAAGTTCCCTCCTCGAAACGAACGAGAATCTTCGGCAGCCACCTCTTCACCATCGTCCCCCAGCCGAAGCTCATCATGAGCCGCATGAAGAACGGCATCTTGCCCACATCCGACTGCTTCAACCGCAGGTGCGTCGAGGTGCCCCGCGCCGTGAGCTCCCACTCCACACGCTGCGGCCCCATCTTCACGCCGCTCGCCTTGCAGCCGGTCCAAGACCAGACCATCCGAGTGGGTGGCGCGAGTTCGAGAATCTCGCATTCGACCGTGCCGCCGAGCGGTCCCATCGGATCGATACGAAACTGGAACGTGTCGCCCACCTTCGCACACGCCGGGAAGTTGTTGGGCATCAGCCACTGCGCGAGCGCCTCACCGTTGGTCAGCGCGGCCCACACGACTTCGATGGGATAGGGATAGACCGACTCTTTGACGAGTTGCTTCATGAACGCCCGCTCCGTCCGTGCGATTCGAGAAACTTGTGCAGGTTGTCGAGTTTGGCGCCCCAGAATCTGTCGTACGGACCGATCCAATCCGCGACTTCGCTCAATGGATTGGCGCGCAGCGAGTAGACCCGCGTGCGCCCCTCCTTTCGCGCCGTGACAAGCCCCGCGCGCAGGAGCACGGCAAGATGCTGGCTCAGGCTCGACTGACTGAGCCCGACGATCGATGCCGCCAGCCGTTCGAGAATCACGAGCACGGTCCGCCGCGCGTCGTCCGCTCCCGCTTCCTCTCGCAGCAGATCCAGAATCGCTCGCCGGGTTGGATCGGCGATCGCGTAAAACGCGGATGTGTCGGCGGCAATTCGACCCATGCATAAATATATAACCGATTGCTAATATGTCAAGGGAGCCGAACTCGCCGTCGCCCATCATCGCAGGTTGCAGAGTGCGGTCGTGGTGTCGCCCAGACCTCTCCACCCCCACTCTTCACCGCCTGTTCCCCGCGACCTCCCGCAGAATCGGTCCACTGACGTCTGCGCGCTCGCATCCGACCGCCTGAGGCAATCACCCCTCACTGGCCATCGATCGCACAAATTTTTCATTTATTCCAGCGGTCCGCTGGCATTCCCATAACCCTGCGGCACTTTTTACTCACGATCCGATTCGGGTCAGGGGAGTCTTTATCATGCGCAAGGCTTTGGCTGTTCTCGCCGTGTCCGCCACCTGCTCGCTCGCTTCGGCCTCGAATTTCTCGATGCCCAGCGGGAACAACGCCTTTGGAATCGCTGGCGGTCAGACCAGCCAGATTCCGGCGATTCAGACCGACAACGTGACGATCGATTCGGTCGGCACGGCATCGATTCCGGCGCCCGGCACCTCGGTGCTCGCCTTGTTTGGCCTCGCCGCGCTGGGCCGCCGTCGCCGCACGAAGTAAGCCAGCGGATCAGACAGAAAACCGATTTTTCGTTCCACCGACGCCGCTTCCCCGGCGTCGGTGTGCGTTTTTGTGCCCAAGCCGCCGCTGTTCCAGCACGCCAGCGGCGATCCGTCGCGGCCCGATCCTCAGGGACAGAACAGCAGGTTGTACGACTGTGAGAAAATAATGAAGTCACGATCGTCGATCAGGCCATCCAGGTAGATATCCGTCGGGCAACCGGGAGGCATGGCCGGGTCGTCACACGTCAGCAGGTTGTACGCCGCGACAAAGATCACAAAGTCCGCATCATCCACGAGCCCGTCGCCGTTGAAATCGCCAAGGCACTTGGTCGTGATGTTGACCGTTCCGATGATCGGCTGGACCGGGCCGGATGCAAGCAGGGGCGACATACCGGTGAAATCGCCGTACACGGCGAGTTCGACCGTCGGGTTATCCGGCTGGACGTTCGTGACATTCTGGCCGTACCCCCACTCGACGATGGTGACCAGCTTTCCCAGCGGGTTTGTGGAAGGCAGCGTTGGAACATTGAGCAGACTGCCGCCCAGGGCGAAGTACTCATTCCCAAACGAGAGTCCAAAGTGATTGAGAAAGGAATTCCAATCGCTCGCCTCGGCGACGGCGCTTCCATTGTCACCGGTGCCCGCGGTGATTAAAACATTGCCGCCCTGATTCACATACGACTGGAGCACCGCGGCATTCACGCTGCCCGAGCCCGCGATGCCGGAGAGAAAGACGCCCTGATAGTTCTTGAGGTTCGCGAGCGTGAAGGGAATCGCCGAGTTGATCTCCCAAGTGTGGCCGAGGGCTGTCATGCGGTTCGCGAATCCGTCTCCGAGCACGCCGCGCTTTCCGAGCCCGGCAATCGCGGGGCTCGTTGAATACACCAGAAAGCGCGCGGGCACCCCCTGCGAAAAGAAGTTCGCGATGTTGTCGGCTAACTGCGTGGTCTGCGCCGGCTGGTTTGCGAACGCGGCATCCGAGAGCAGCCACTCATCTCCGATCGCAATGATGCGTCCGTCGCCGATCGCTACGCCACCTGATAGAAACGCGCACGCAACCAGACATGCACAAACTCGAGTTTTCATAAATCTCCTCGTCTATGGAAGGAACAAGTGTACGGGCCCCCGCCCCGCCGCCGCACCGCTGCACCGATGCCCCAAATGACCGGCTGCGCTCTCCCGCCCGCCACCCGCGATCGATTTCCTGCAGGAAAGCCCGTTCGAGCGCATCTGCTCGTTCGCGGCAGGCTGCTCATTTCCCCCCGGGCCTTTTCGGAAAGAATCGTGATGAACCTCGTACTCGCCCTTCTGTGCTCGCTGTTCCTTAGCGCCATAACGGCAGACGGGCCCGCAAACCCCGACACGCTGCCCGCCGAGAGTCGTCGCGATGTGGAGGCCGCGGGCGCGGCTCTGGTAGAGGCGATCAACACCCCGGACGATGCCGCGCGTGCCGCGGCAATCGCCAAGATCATCGACGCCGATCTTCTCGCACGCGTCGGAGCCGAACGCATCGAGGCGCAGTTCAAACGCCTGCACGAGACCTACGGCACACTCGAGTTTCATCACGCCGACCTTTCCGAAGGAAAGCAAGGGAACAACATCCGCCGCGTGCTCCACGTGTTCGCAAAGTCGGACAAGAGCGGGCGCTGGCACGATTTTCAGGTGCGCGTGCAGCCCGAGGCGCCAAACCGCCTGCGCGAGATCGTCTTCATCGCGGAAGTGAGCGAGCCGGTGTATCTGCCCAACGGTGATTTTTCTGACCCGGGCACAAGCAAGTGGTTCGATTCGTACATCGACGGGCTGGTCGCCAAAGAAAAGCTTTCCGGGAGCGTGCTGCTGGCGGTTGGAGACCGAGTGGTTTTCGAACGCTACTTCGGCTTCGCCGACGCGGCCCAGAAAGTCCCGATGACACCGCACACGCGGCTGAACCTCGGCTCGGGCAACAAGATGTTCACTGCCCTGGCCATCATGCTGCTCGAAGAGCAGGGGCGGCTGCGGCTCGACGACCCGATCTCCAAGTACTTCGCCGACTTTCCCGACAAGGAAGCAGCCGACAAGATCACCATCGCAAACCTGATCTCGCACACTTCCGGAGTCGGAGAATACTGGACAGAGGAAACCCGCGAGGCTGTTCGTGCCGCCGATGGTGCAAAGGACCTGAAGGCGCTGGTGTACCAGGCCGGAATCCGTTTCCCCGCGGGCGAGCAATACGCCTACTCCAATTCCAACTTCGTCCTTGCCGGCCTCATCGTCGAAAAGGCAAGCGGACAGGACTACGACGTGTTTGTTCGCGACACCATCACCGGCCCCCTCGGCATGCACGACACCGATACCTTCCGCATGGATGGCGACGATCCGACCCTCGCCGAGCGACTCACCCGCGACGGCGACCATTGGAAGCCCCTCCCCAAGGGCAAGCGCGGCAGCCCCGCCGGCGGCGGCTACTCGACCCCACGAGATATTCTCGCTTTCGCGCAGGCCCTGGAAGCAGGCCGAATCGTCCCCCGCGACACCCTCGCTCGGATGACCAGTTCTCAAACCCCGAGCGCTCTTCGCGATCCAGCCAACGACTACGGATTCGGGTTCATCCTCGGCCGCGCCGGACGCAACCCCTACTACGGCCACGGCGGTATCACCGGTGGCGTCAACTTCGAGTTCCGACACTACCCATCGCTGGACGCCACTCTCATCACGTTCTGCAATCAGGACAACGGCGCCTACGACGACCTGCGCCGGACCGCCGAGAAGCTTCTGACGGGCGTGCGCTAGCCTTGCCCTCGCGACAACAGCCCGCGAAACCCGCCCAAGGCGATTCCAAAGAACCTCCGGCCGCCGCGCACGCGACGGGATCACTCGCACCATACCGAGCCCCGGAGCCATCGTGGCAAGACGAACACTGGATGCCTTCATCGTCGCGTTTGCATTCGCCGCGCTCTTCGTCGGGCGCGTTGTGATGTACCCCATCGCGATCGCACCCGGCGGCCTGCTCGATCGTGTCCGGGCGGAGCAGCGTGCCTGGAGTCTTTCGCACCTCATCCTCCTGTTCGGCATTCTTGCGCTCATTCCCGCCGTCCTGATACTGGCTCGTGAACTCCGTGACCGCTCGCGCTGGCTCTGCCGCGCGTTCTCTTTGCTTCTGATCACCGGGGCCGCACTCACGGTCGGCCAATACGCCCTCGACTTCGCGGTGCTCGCCGCGGCACAGATGCCGGCGCCCTCCGGCCAGTTGTTCTTCGACACCCTGCGCCAGGACCCGATCGTGAATCTCGCCTTCTACAAACTCATCGACCTTGCCGGAATCGGCATGATCGCGCTCGCAATCGCCATGTGGAGACAGGCCGGCGCGTGGCGCATCGCCGCACTTCTAATCGTTGCAACCATCGCGCTCTCGCTGGTTCAGTCGCGCTTGGGACCGATCGGCCCGCGCATCACGCTCGGCATTCAGATGCTCGCGGGCTTCGTCGCGGCGTACAAGGTCCTCCGCCCGACCGAAACCATCAACTCGCAATGACCTCATCGGGGCACATCGCCCCGAACCATCCCGCAGCGACACCTCGCCGCTCTCCACCGCAAAGCCTTCATCAACAAAGCCGGCTTCGTGGTCTTTGCCACAATGCGAGACTAGATTGCACGCAGGCCACTGACCCGTCGCTCCTCAGGGTTGAGCCGCGTGTCCTCCAGCGCTGTAAGAAGCCGTGCCCAGCACCGTGGTGACATCTACTTGCGTTCCCATGAACTGCGTCGTTTCGAGCTGCGCGAACGTGCCATCGGCCCGCTGCACCAGCTTCACGGAGTCTCGAATAACCAAAGCGTCCGAAAGTTTGTAAGTGATCGGCCCCGACGCATTGGTCAGCTTGACCGTAATGGACTGAAGATGCATCCCGGTCGTCATCGCCCGAAACGGCGCGACAGAAGTCTCGTCGAGGTCACGCACGACACTGAACTCGTTGAACACGACCGTCCCACCCACACCACCGCCGCCGGTGTTCGCCTGATAGCTCATATCAAAAACCAGACCGACAATCGGCGTGGTGGACTTGGGGAACGGCCCGATCGCCGGAAGATCAAGCGTACCGGCGCTCGTGTTCGCACCCGGGACACCGACGAGCCGGCCCGCGCCGGTCACCGTCGTACCAACGCCCTGCACCGCGTCATAGATCTCCTGCGTCGTCTTGCCGGTCGAAGTCACAGCGCCACCGGGCGGGTTGATCGGTCCGGCAAACACCCACGCCGCCGCGACCACGGAACCCACACCAAGGACAGTCACCAATACCCGCTTGTGACGAACCATTTGACGCCTCCTGAGAATGGAACCCATCGGCAACGACCGAATTCATCCTATCGAACTTTGCGGGAGATCCCAAGGGCTTCTCTTGCCATTTTGCGATAACCGCGTGACGGCTGTTGCGCCGGGCCGGTTTCTTCATCTGACCTTGCTCCGCTATCTTCCGGCGTTGCAATCGCCAATCTCGAAGGACCCCTCACATGGCCAGCGTCGAAACCAAGACTCGCATCAAGGAAAGGGTCTGGGAAGAAACCAGGACCATGCTCTGGCTCTTTGCCTACATCTTTCTCTTTCTGGCCGCTCTGGCCGGGTATCGGTCGATCCTGTTGGGGCGAGGCGGGGCGGGCGCGTGGCCCTTGCTGCACTGCGCGATCGAGGCGATGGTGCTCGCCAAGGTGATGGTCATCGGAAACATGCTGAAACTTGGCGAGCGGGTACGCCAGCGGCGGATGTTCGCGCGGACAATTTCGCGGGCTCTGGCGTTTACCCTTTTCGCCCTGATGTTCTCGGCAGCCGAAGAACTGGTGATGGGGATGATCCGTGGCAGAGAGTTTGCAGACCTGTGGCACGATTTGCTGCAACTGGGGCCTCGCTTGATCGTGGCGCGCGGCGTCGTCCTGTTCATTTTCTTTGTGCCCCTGTTCGCGATCTGGGAGATCGGCCGCAGGCTCGGAGACGGAAAACTTCACTCGATGTTCTTTGATCTTCCGGACGAATCACTCGCAGGCCAAAAGGAGGGGTGAATGTCCGGACTCTTCGCCGGAACCCCGCTCGAGCAACCGGTCACGTGCGAGCGCTGCTCCAAGCCCCATCCGCAGTGCACCTGTCCCCGCGACCAACGGACCGGCAAAGTCCTCGATCCAAGGGACCAGGCCCTGCGCATCCGACGCGAACAGCGCCGCGGCAAGTTCACAACCGTCGTCGCGGGGTTCGCGCCGCGTTCGGCTCGGAGCGATGATTTGCCCGCAATGCTCAAGCAGTTGAAAGCCAAATTCGCAACGGGCGGAACGATCGACACCTCGAATGCGGACGCCCCCGCCCTCGAGTTGCAAGGCGATCATCGCGACCGTCTCGTCGAGTATTTCAAATCACTCGGTTATCCCGCGAAGCCCGCCGGCGGATAAAGCCGCCGCGGGAGGTGTTTCTACACTTCCGGTCACGGTCGGAGTCCGCTCGATGCGACACCAGGCCCATTCACATTTCCGGGTGCGCCGCCGATGGAAGATTGCCGGAGCCGCGCTGTGCATTGGCGCCGTTGTCGCGGCACTCTGCATTTCGAGTTGTTCGATGCCCGGCCCCGTTTCCAAACCGGAACAGATCGCAGCGCTCCAGCGGGCCTCGATCGAATCGAGTCCGGATGCGCCCATCCTTTCATACCTGCACGCCGGCAATTCCTCAGACCCCTGCATCATCTATATACATGGAACTCCGGGCTCCGCAGACGCTTGGGCGGACTTTCTGACCGATCCCGTTCCCGGCTTCGAAGCGATCGCGGTCGATCGTCTCGGATTCGGGCACTCGCGCGATCGAAAGGGCAAACGCACCGGGGTGGACTCGTTCGAAGCACAAGCGCGGGCAATCGCTCCGCTGCTCGTGGAGCGCGACTGTCACTGGCCGATCCTCGTCGGTCACTCGCTCGGCGGTCCGATCGCGGCGCGCCTCGCCGCAATGTATCCCGATCGCGTCCGCGCCCTGGTCATCGTCGCCGGCTCGCTCGATCCCGCGGAGGAGAAGCCCGGAATCGGACAGGAGATCGCTACCACCGACCTCGTGCGTTTCTTTCTGCCGCAGACGCTGGACAACAGCATGGGCGAACTCGCCGCGGCAAAGCAACAGACCGAGTTGCTCGCGCCGGAACTCGCAAAGGTCACCTGCCCGGTCATTGTCATTCACGGAACGACCGACGAACTGGTTCCCTACGAAAACGCGGCGTACGCCGAGCGGATGATGACGAACGCGAGGTCGCTCTCAGTGATCACGCTGCAAAACCAGGGCCACTTTGTCCCGTGGGAGAGGCCCGACACAATCCGCCAAGCGATCGAGAAACTTCGCTCGGCGCCCTGATCGGAATCAAAGATACCCCCGAATCGAAGATGTCCGAACATTCAGATTCGGGTATCGGATTGTTCGGATACTTTGAAGACGCGTGCGTCATCTCGCCTGCTTGCACGCCGTAGTTTGAATTGTCGATGAAAACGCTTCGCAAGGGCGTCCCACCAGGACCCTTCTCTCCGCTCTAAGCGACCGTCCGGCGCGTCACCACAACGGGTGAATTTGACCGCAACCTCATTTTCTTCAAACACTTGAGCAGCGCCACCCGAGCCGCATTCCGGCTATGAGTGATGAGAAGGCATTTATCGCCGATTTAGCGGCGCGCCACCCACGGTCGGCATAATTCCTTTCCGTTTACGCATGGAACGCTTTGTGACCTGTTGATGCAACAGGGGAGGTTTGGATGAGCTCGACGAAGACAACCGTGATGGCACTCGATTCGCTTTGGCCCGTGGGCCGGGCGCTCGCTCGCGTTTTCCAGCGGAACGATTCGATCAATTGGTCCGGACTGGCGGTCGACACAACCAGTTGGCGCGAGATGCTCATAGTCGCACGCCCGGAGGTCGCACTCATCGATCCGCTCGGGTTCCGCGAAACCACGACCGAACTCGTCAGGCTCATGCACTCTGTCTCTCCCGATACCAAGTGCATCGTCTTCGTCCCCACGATCGCCGAGCCAATCGTGCAACGGTGGTACGACGCCGGCGCCGACGCCTGCGTCGCCAAATGGATGCACCCCGATGCGATCCTCGAAGTCGTCGCGCAGGTGCGCCGCGGCACATTCGATCGTGCCGCGCTCGCCGATCGCGTCGCACCGACGGGCGCAGCGTCCTGATCGGGCCCATGCAACACCCATCAGGAAGGCCTTCCGCTCGCTCATAGCGGTCATCCACATCGTTCTGACGAGCGGATTTCGCCACGACGTCCAAAGCCGTTGCCCGGGCAATCGGTTCTCGTTGCTACTTGAAGATCAGTTCGATCGCCAGCCACAATCCCCCAATCACGCCCAGCAGGCCGAGGGCGGCAAGGAGCACCGTCTTTGGCTCGACGTTGCTCGACGCAGCACGGTGCGTCGGTCGCTGTGGGCCGGATGGGTGTGGTTCCTCCATGGGACAAGGATACTTCTGCGGGCGCAATCGCGCGACTGATTGCCGCCTCTCACGCAAGCATTCCGCTTGTATCGATACCCCGTTCGGGGTAGGTGACACGAACGAATGACGAGAAGTCGTGCCGCAGCCGCCGAGCGCATAACAGAAGATCAAGCGAGCGTTCTCGACTTGCGAAGTGCCATCTGCCGACCGCTCAAGGCTGTCAACTGACCGCTCTATTTCGGGCTGTAGTGCACACCCAGCGCCCAAAGCAGGAACGCATCAACGTCGGCGACTTCTTCGATCCTGGCCTTGAGCGGCGTGCCGCCCCCGTGCCCCGACTCCATGCTGGTTCGCAAGAGAATGGGCGAAGTCTCCGGATTGCTCGAGGTCGCCGCCTGCAGCCGCGCCGTCATCTTCCGGCTCTGCATCGGATCAACCCGCGGATCGTTCGCGCCGGTCAGGAAGAGAATCGCCGGGTAGGCCGTGTTGTCTTGAACGTGGTGATACGGCGAATACGCCAAAAGCGCCCTGAACTGGTCGGGGTTCTTCACCGTGCCGTACTCGGTCACGTTGAACGCGCCGTTCGACGACAACTCCACGCGCAGCATGTCATAGATGCCGACATGCGAAACCACCGCACGGAACAACTCCGGCCGCTGTGTCAGCGCCGCGCCCATCAAGAGCCCGCCGTTCGACCCGCCCTGAATCGCGAGTTTCTGGCTGTTCGTGTACTTGTGATCGATCATGTACTGGCACGACGCCAGGAAGTCGTCGAACACATTCTGCTTCTTGGTGAGCATGCCCTCGGTGTGCCAAGCCTCGCCGAATTCGCCGCCTCCCCGCAGATTCGTGCTGGCGAGAACAACGCCCTGTTCCAGCAACACGATATTGGCCGCATTGAACGCGGGCTCGCGGTTCACGCCGAAGCCGCCGTAACCGGTGACGACACAGGGGTGCGAGCTGTCGAGCGCGATGCCCTTCTTATGAATGATGTTCACCGGGACTTTGGTGCCGTCTTTGCTCGTAGCAAAGTCGCGGACGGTTTCGTACGGGGAGAAATCGACGGGGCTTGTGCTGGCGAGCGAGGTTTTCTCCGCATGCCATTCAGTAGAGGTCCTTTGGCTGTACGGGCTGATGAATGTCCATGTGCGGGGGCCAAAGCGGAAGTGCGCAGGGGACTGGGTGAATGACGTGTTGCTGAAAAGGATGGCGTCACCACCGATCGAAGTGAGACCGCCGACCGCGCTGACCGGCAACTGCTCGGGTGCGGGCATGGACTTTCCGCTGTGATCGAACACTCGGATTTCAGACGGCCCGCCCAACTGATAAATCGCGTACACAAGCGACTCCGTCGCCAGCAGGTTGTCCGCATGATCAAACTCGCTGACCAGCGCATCCTTCTGCTCGTGCACGATCACCGTTGCCTTCTCAAGCCGCGGCTCCGCCAGCCCCATCCGCATCAACTTCCCACGCGGCGCATCCTTGCGGCTGATGAGGTAGATCGCATCATCCGGCCCAAACGTCGCCTGAACAATCCGGTCCTCGTACTTCGCAAACTGCGTCCACTTGCCATCTGGCGCACGCAGAAATAGTTCAAACTCTCCCCCATCCCCCTTCTGAACCGTGGCAAGCACCGTCCCGTTCAACGCCGACTTCGAGTGCAGCGTCTCCAGTTGAATCTCGCCAATCCGCGGAAACTCCTTCCCAGTCTCATACCGATCAGTTTCCGTCGCCGTTCCAAGCGTGTGGAAGTACACCTGCATGTACACGTCCATGTCTTCCGGTGCCCGCTCCGTCCCGCGCGGATACCGGGTGTAAAAAAAACTCTTCGAATCCGCAGCCCACGCCAGACTCCCTCCCGCCGTCCCGCCGTTCACCCTCGGAATTACCTCGAACACGCGCTTGCCGCTCGCGATCTCAAACACCGAAACATCCCCCGATTCCGTTCCCGCTTTGGAGAGCGACACCGCAACCAGCGTCCCATCGGGCGAAGGCACATACCAGTCAATCGATGTCAGCGCCTTCGCATCCAGCGTATTCGGGTCCACCACCGCGCGAGCCGCTGCAACCGCATCCGCTCCCGCGCTCAACACCTTTGCCGGCTCGTCCCACGCAACCAGCATCGCCTGCTGCTTCGGAGGCTGCTTGAGCATCCCCAGCAAAGTTTTCCCCTCCCCCACCATCTTCAACGCCGTAAACGAAGGCGTCGGCACCGACATCACCTCGCTCACCCGCGCCTTGATCGCAGCAAGATCCGCCAAATTCCCAAGAAACGCCCGCGCCCGATCATTCTGCTCCGCCGACCACGCCTGAACCTTCGGGTTCTCCCAGTCTTCCAGCCAGCGGAAGTCATCGGCAACCTTGACGCCGTGATAGGTGTCCGTCACGGGCTTCTTCTCCGTCACCGACGGCGCGGCAAGCGCCGAAACCCCCAGAAAAGACAAGGCCAGGTGGAAGCAGACGACCGACCGCGTGGCATAGCGCATGGCAAGCTCCAAAAAGACGATGTTACACGCACGAGTGTAAAGCATCGCGCGTCGGGGCGGCTGGGTGCCTTCGATTCTGCTTATGCGCCTGACTTCATTGGTCCAATCGTCGGTGGTGGCCCTTGCATGGATTGTGATCGCCGCCGGCGTCGGCTGCGTCCCCGGCTGCGCCGGCACAACCCTCCGATCACCGCTTGTCGTGGAAGGCGTGTCTTCCGAACGCAAGTTCGGCGAGGCCGGCCTGACCCCCAGCGCCGTGCAATCCGAAGTCATGTCGTTCACCGACACCTTCGTCGCCGCAGTTTCGCAGATCTGGAACGCGATCGCGGCAAACGCCCGCAGCGCCTCCACGCCCGGCGGACTCGCCGACGAGGAGAACGCCCGGCTGAACCGGATCCGCCGCGCATCGCTCGAAATCAAACTGGCAAACGTCAACGCCGCCCTGCTCATCGCCAGCAGCCCCAACCCCCTGGTCTCGCTCGCCGACATGATCACGCTGGTCACGCTGCAGCGAATGGTCCTCGAAAGCCCGAGCACCCAAAAACTGTTCGGCGCAGAAATCCAATCGCAGTTGGTCGTCGTCTACAAGGAACAGGAATTCAACGCCTGGAAGATCGCCGACCAGGCGATGACCAGTGTTCAGCGTGATGAACTGCGCGAGATGATCGCCAGCTGGCGACGCGCCCACCCCGACGCAACATACGTCTCAAGCATCCGACTCGATGATTTCGCAGGTGCGAGACAGATTGGGGTCGATCCGACGGAGGTCAAGAAAGAAAGCCTGCTCTCCCTTCTCTCGCTCGATCCGCTGTCCGGCCTCGATCCCGCGCAGCGCGAAGTAACCAAGACCCGCATGCTGGCCGAGCGGATCTTCTTCTACACCAGCCGCGTCGCCAACGTGATGAAGTGGCAGGTGGAAAGCCTCTACCAGACGCTCATGCAGGCGCCGGAGTTCCGGGATGCTTTCGAATCCGTCCAGCAGGCCAGCGGCGCGGCGAAGGACATCGCGGCGCTCGCAGCCAAATTGCCCGAGCAGATCACCGCAGAACGCGAGATGCTGATGAGGCAGTTCTTTGATGAACTCTCCAAAGAACGCTCGGCAACCATCGAGCAGATCAACGCCTCCCTGTCGCTCCAGCGCCAGGCAGCCCTCGACGACCTCCAGACCGCACAAAGCAACTTCCAGGGAACGCTCAAGGATTTCCGCGAGACCGCAACGTCTGCCAACACGCTGGCGGACAAACTGACCACCACCATTCAGGCCGCAGACACACTGGCCTCGCGATTCGCCCCCACCCCCACCCCCACTCCCACCCCCACTCCCGGTTCGCCGACACCGGCAAAAGAAGGTAACGGCCTCGAAGATGTAAAAGCCGTCGTCGAGAAAGCGGGGGCCGCCGCGGATCGGCTCACAGAACTGACCAAGAGCATCGACCGGTTGCTGGCCTCCCCGGGTTTGGTAGACAAAACCGGCGGCCTGCAGGTGGTAATGCAGGAAGTGCAGGGCTCCGGCCGCGAACTGGTCAACTACGCCTTCTGGCGGCTGCTGATCATCGTGATCGTCGCGCCGTTTGCGGTTGTTCTAGCGATGGGGTTGTATCGAAGGGTTGTGAGATAGAAGGGGCAGAGGGGCAGAGGAATAGTACAGGCGGGAGTTTGAATGATGCGTGTGGCTTTGTGGATCGCTATTGTGGTTGCCGGGTTGTTGACCGTGCGTGCGCTGGGAGATGGGGCGGTGGCGGCTGGTGACTCGCCGCGGCAGGATGGTCCGAGACAAGACACTTTGCTCGATGACGGCTGGCGCTTCGTGCGCGAGGATGTACCAGGCGCGGAGGCGCCGCAATTCGATGATTCATCCTGGCAGAAGGTGACTCTGCCCCACACATGGAACGCACAGGATGCGCAGTCGGGTCCGAACTACTACCGCGGCCCGGGCTGGTATCGAAAGCGGATCACGCTGAATGAAAACGATCTTGCCCGCATCAATTACCTGAGATTCGAGGGCGCGT
Source organism: Phycisphaeraceae bacterium (assembly GCA_019636565.1). Taxonomy (GTDB): domain Bacteria; phylum Planctomycetota; class Phycisphaerae; order Phycisphaerales; family UBA1924; genus JAFEBO01. Next base: position 1,435 of record JAHBXG010000034.1, on the reverse strand, counting down.
CCATCGTTGCCGACGTATACATGAACGGACAGAAACTCGGCCAGCATCGCGGCGCCTTCGGGGCGTTCTGCTTCAATGCAACGCCGGCGCAGCAGTTCGGCGAGAACGTGATCGCGGTTCGGGTGGACAACACCAAATTCCCCGACATCGCCCCCATCTCCGGCGACTTCGCCATTTTCGGCGGCTTTTATCGCGATGTGCACCTGCTCTCGCTCGACAAGCGCTCGATCGATCCGCTCGATGATGCTTCACCGGGTGTCTATCTGTTGCAGGAAGAAGTCACGCCGCAAAGGGCGCGCGTGAAAGTCACGGTGCGGCTGCGGAACACGAGCCGCTCGCCATGGGATGCGAAGGTGCGCTGCACGATCGCAGGCCCCAAGGACACCACCGTGGAAGAGTGGATGGAAATGGCGGGTGCGGTCTCGGTGCAAGAGACATCGAGAGTCATTGAAATGCAATCGCCGATTCTCTGGGACGGTCATCGCAGTTCGAGCGCGCCGAAGCCATCCCTCTACACCGTGACGATCGAAACCCTGGATGGCGACAGAATCACCGACCGCATCACACAGCCCCTCGGCCTGCGCTCCATCCGCCTCGATCCCGACAAGGGCCTCTTCCTCAACGGCGAGCACTATGCGCTGCACGGCGCGAACCGGCACCAGGATCGGCAGGACAAGGGCTGGGCAATTTCGCACGCCGACCAGGATAAGGATTTCGACCTCCTCCTCGAGATGGGCTCCACCGGCGTCCGCCTCGCCCACTACCAGCACTCCGACTACGCCTACTCCCTCTGCGACAAAAACGGCCTGCTCGTCTGGGCTGAAATCCCCCTCGTAGACAAAATCGCCCCCACTCCCGAATTCGCCGCCAACGCCAAGCAGCAACTCCGCGAACTCATCAAGCAGAACTTCAATCACCCCTCCATCATCTGCTGGAGCATCTCGAACGAACTCTGGATGGGCCGCGATCAGAACAATGGCTCGACCCTCCCCGCCGAGCTTTATTCTCTCGCCAAATCGCTCGACCTCTCACGCCCGATCGTCCTCGCCGACAACGGCGGCCCCGCCGACGACTTCAACACCATCACCGACGCCATCGCGTTTAACCGCTACTACGGCTGGTACGTGGACACCGCCGACGACTGGGGGAGCGAAAAGGGAATCGACGGCCTGCACCGCGCTTTTCCCAAGCGCCCCGTCGGCATCTCCGAATACGGCGCGGGCGCGAACCCGGAGCATCACGAGTGGCCCACCCAGATGCCGCGGCACAACGGCCCGTGGCACCCCGAGGAATACCAGGCGCTGCTCCACGAAAAAGCCTGGAACGTCATGAAAACGCGCGACTGGCTCTGGTGCATCTTCTTCTGGAACGGCTTCGACTTCGCCACCCCCGTGCGCCAGGAAGGCGGCTTCCAATCCCGCAACGACAAGGGCCT
>JAHBXG010000033.1 GCA_019636565.1 Phycisphaeraceae bacterium | reverse complement strand
AGCCCCCTCGTTTTTTCGCGCCCGCCTTCCGCATCCATTTGAGCTTTGCCCATTTGCGCTTTGAGCTTTCCCCCCCCCCCCCCCCCGCGAAACTCCGCCCTCTCCGCCACTCCGCGTTCTCTTTCCCCTCCTCCCTCTGCCCCCTTCGGACCCTCCCCATGCCCCCACACTTCCACGAAATCCTCTACGACTTCTTCATCAAAGGCCACGGGCTCAACTACATCGCCGCCACCTACGAAACCTCCTGGTACGAAGTCGCCGAGATCCTCGATTCCGAACCCGCGCAGAAACACATGCGCTCCGCCATCCGCGTCCAGCGCCTGCGCGATGCGGCACAAAGCCTCGCCAGCCGGCGCTTCGCCATCCAAACCCTCGAATCCACGATCGAAACTCGACGCGATTCAAGCCACTCTTCGATCGAAGCACGCCGCCGCGCCGCCACCGCGATTCTCAAAGAAACAACCACCCGTTCCCGAACCGGTGCCCCAAATCATTCCCGCCCAAAACCGCTCACCCCCCAGCCCCAACAGCCCGACTCCCAGCCGCCCAACTCTCAGCAACCTCTCACGGATACTCCTGCCGCGTCGGCCGAATCAAAAAATCGCTCAAGTGCACGTGGGCCGGCTGGCTCACCGCAAACACGATCGCCCGCGCCACATCCGCCGGGCTCAGCATCGGCCCGAACTTCTCCACCATCTGCGTGTACCACTCCGGCGAGTACCCCGCCACCGCCTGAAACTCGCTCGTCACAAACGCTGGCTCCACCAGCGTCACGCGTATCCCCTTCGGCCCCAGTTCCCTCCTCGTTCCCTCCGCCAGCGTCTGCACCGCCGCCTTCGTGCACGAGTAGAAACTCGAGAAGGGCGACACATGCCTCCCCACCACCGAACCCAGGATCACAATGTCGCGTGGCCTCTCCAGCCATTGGCCGTCGTGCTTGATCTGGTTCTCCGGTATCGACGCCAGCAACCGCCTGCCCGCGGCACGTATCAGCCGTGCGGCGGCCGTGATATTGGTCCGGATCAGATCGTCCCACTGGCTCTCATCCGAAGTCAGCGCCGTCCCGCCCAGCCCTCGTCCCGCATTGATCACGATCAAATCCGCCTCGCGCTTGGGCGACAACTTCCCTTTGCCGCCCCCGAACCGGTCCTTCGCGAGATCAAGCATGTGCGTGATGACCTCAGCGTCCGCGCAGTCCCCTGCCGCGATCGCGACGTCCTCATCACCCAGTTCCTTCCGAAGCGATTCCAACTTCTCTTTGCGGCGTGCATTCAGCACCAGCGGGCACCCGGCATCCACCAGCGCCCGCGCCACCGCCTCGCCAATTCCAGACGACGCCCCGGTCACCACCCCGATCCGATCCTTCAGAAAATCAGCCATTTCGCATCGTAGTGACGCCGCGATTCGTGGCTCCGCTCTTCCGGGCCTTGCGACCGGTTTTCCCTTCTGAACTCTGCGCTTTCCATTTTTTCGCTGGTTCCCCGAAACCCAGCCTGCCCCTCCCGGTTCAACCTTTCGGACAGTCCTCCATCTTGCTCTCCTTCGCACGCTCTTTCAACTTCCGGAGCCTCTGTCATGAATCACTTCTGGTTCGCGGCCGCTTGCACGCTCGCTGCCTGCGAAATCGCGTCCGCCCAAATCGCTCTCTCTTCGGTCGAGGCCGGCCACCTCACCTCCGACCACAAGAGCAACGGGGGCGTGAGCATGCTCGATATCGACGGTGACGGCAACGCCGACATCCTCGTGACGGCGGGATACGACGTCTCGAAAAAGCCCGAACGCCAGCCCAGCCGCCTCTACTGGGGCGATGGCAAGGGTCACTTCACGCTCGACGAAAACAACGCGCTGACAAACGCCATCTCCTACGGCAGCGGCAGCACCTGGGGCGATTTCGACAACGACGGAATTCTCGATGCTGTCATTTCTTGCCAACTCGGTGGCGGCTCCGTACTGGCGCGGGGCCTCGGCAATCGCCGCTTCGAGATCATCGAGGCATCCCCCGTTCACAACGACAAGGGCAACTCGTTCTCCTCCGTCTGGGCAGACGTCGATTCCGACGGCGCGCTCGATCTGCTCGTATGCAACAACGCGTACGCCGGGCCCGACGTCAGTTTCTTCTACAAGGGCGATGGCACGGGTGGTTTCACCCGCATGACCGGCGAGATCGCCGAGCGGAAGTCATCCACCGGCGGCGCGTACTTCGGCGACCTGGACGGCGACGGCCGACCCGATCTTTTCATGCCCAACAACAGCGGCAAATCGGCGCTGTTCCACAACGCCGGCGCATGGAAATTCCTTCCCGGCTCTGTGAACGGGCTTGACCTGAACCCCTTCCCGGTTTCCGGCTGCTCCTGGGTCGACTACAACAACGACGGCCTTTTGGACCTTTCGATGGTGTGTGCGCAAGGCGGCACCGCGCTGCTCTTCAAAAATGTCGGAGGCCGGCTCGAACCCGCTGAACTCGGCGACGCCGCACTCTTCTCCACGAACTCCGGACTGCTCCAGTGGGGCGATCTGGACAACGACGGCGATCTCGATTGCATCGTTCCCAACTGGGGCGCAGCATCATTTGTCTACGAGAACCTCGGGGACGGCACTTTTCGTCGCATCGCAATTCCCGGGTTGACCGATCACGTGTTCTATTTGAGTTCCTGCGCACTCGCCGACTACGACAATGACGGCAGGCTGGATGTGCTGCTCGGCCAATGGCCTATCCGCCCCGGCAACGGTGAACTCACGAAACTGTTTCATAACGAGGGAAAAAACCCGTCAAACTGGCTCAAATTGAAACTCCATGGCTCGACGTCCAATCGGGCCGCCATCGGTGCCCGCGTCACAGTCCGCACCACCATCCGCGGCAACCCCGTGACCCAACTCCGCGAGGTCAATGCCGGCAGCGGTTTCCGAAGTCAATCCGATCTCGTCCAGCACTTCGGCCTGGGCGACGCCTCACAGGTGACCGAAATCCAGATCCGCTGGCCCTCCGGCAAGACTCAGACGCTCTCGCAACAACCCGTGAACCGGGTCATTGAAATCACCGAGCCCGCTTGAGGCGGCTTGTGGCCGGTTTCGAGCCACTCTGCGCTCGAGGCCCACATGGCCCGCGGCCAGTTCCTCCTTCTACTTCCTCTACTCCCCCTAACCTCCCGCTGCTTGTTCGGCTCGCACCTTTCCATTTCAGGTTCCATGCACGAAGCACTCCTCGAGGCCGAGCGCTACGGCATGGACACGGTTCAGGTCTTCACCAAGAACCAGCGTCAGTGGAAGACCAATCCACTCTCCCCCGGCGCGGTCAAAGACTGGCTGACCGAACTGCGCCGGCTGGGTTGGCAAGACCGGGTCGTCAGCCACGCCGGGTATCTCTCGAACCTCGCAACCCCAGACGACGACCTCTGGACCAAATCGGTCGATCTCATGACGCTGGAGATCGAGCGCTGCGAAGCCCTCGAGATCCCGATCCTCGTCCACCACCCAGGCGCGTACACCACGTCCACTGCGACCGACGGCATCACCCGCATCGCTCGCGCGTACGGCGAACTCTTCAAACGCACCAAGGGCTTCCGCACCGTCGTCTGCCTCGAAGGAACGGTCGGCGCCGGCTCCCAAATCGGTGGCAAGTTTGAAGAACTCGCTCAGATCCGTGTCGCCGCCATCGACCGCTCGTGCGACGCCGCCCGGATCGGCTTCTGCCTCGATACCTGCCATCTGCACGCCGCCGGTTACGACATGAGCACGAGGGCATCCGCGGATGCAGCGATCAAGCACTTCGACCAGGTGTGCGGCCTCGCCAACCTCCGTGCCATGCACTTGAACGATTCCAAGGGAAATGCCGGCTCCAAGCTCGACCGCCACGAGCACCTTGGGCGAGGAACCATCGGAGGCAAACCTACCCCCGCCGCCCTATTGGCCTCTGGATTCGCCTCGTTTGTGAACCATCCAAGCCTGGCGCGCATACCCATGATCCTCGAAACCCCCAAGGGAGAGGACGAAAAAGGGCGTTCATGGGATGCAATCAACCTTGGCCTGCTCCAATGCCTCAGGCAGGGCAAAGCCCGTCTGGGGTCAATCGAGGCCAAGGCTTCCCGCACGCGGCCCCGGAATGAAAAATCTCTGATCCGAACAGACTCCGGCAAGTCACGGTCCAGAAACCCCCTGAAAAAAGCCGATCCAAGGAAGCCATGATTCACGGCCACTTCTCAAACTACCACCGTTCCTGCGCTTGTCTCCTGCTTGCCGGCACCGCCGCTGCCATCACCGGCTGCGCCGGTGGAGGAAGCAGTGGACCCGCCAGCAATCAGGACGAAGCCTCCACCTCGCCAGCCGTCATCCACGACGTGCCCGAAGCGACGCCCAGAACAAAGGAAAGCACCGCGCTCGCGTCGCTGCAAAAAGCCGAGGCACTCGCCAAGGCAGGTATGCAGAGGCCCGCCCTGATCGAGTTCGAGCGCGCGATCGAGAACAACCCGAGCCTGCCGCAGGCTTATATCGGCGCCGCCGAGATCTACCGAAAGCAGGGGGACTTCGAGTCGGCGTCGGTTCGCTACGGCCAGGCGGCCGACCTGATGCCGCAGAGCTTCGAGCCCCGCTACAGCCAGGGCCTGATGCTCCAACTGCTGCACCGCCTGACCGATGCGGTGCGGGCGTACCTGAAAGCGCTCGAGATCAAGCCCGACGACTTCGATGCCAACCTGAACATCGCAACGGCCTATCTCGAAATGAACGAACCCGGCAGCGGCCTCGCATATGCGCAGCGCGCCGTGCAGATCAACCCCAAGAGCGGCCCGGCGCACGCCAACCTCGGCTCGATTTACGGCGCCCTCAACCGTCACCAGGATGCAGTGAACGAGTACCGGCAGGCCCTCGAGCAGGTCGAACTCTCGCCCCCCCTCCTGCTGAATCTCGCCAACAGCCTCGGCAAAGTCGGTCGCTACGACGAGATGGTGAACACGCTGAATCAGGTGATCAAGATCCAACCCTCCGCCGCCGCATACGAGCGGATGGGCTTCGCCGAGTTCAAGCTGTACAAGTACGACGAGGCGCTCAAGTACTTCCGCACTTCAGTGGAGATCGATCCGAACTACGCCCCGGGCCACACCGGAGTCGGCGTCTGCCTGCTCAATGAGTACGAGTTTTCCAAGCGGCAGAACGATGCGTTCCGTTCCGAAGCGCTCACCAACCTCCGCACGAGCGTGCAGTTGGACCCGCGTCAAACATACGTGATCGACCTGATCAACCGCTATCGCTGATCGCTACTGTTCGGCATGCCCGAAGCCAAACTCCTGGAAGCCTTTCCAACCCCCGCCGACACGCCGTTCGTCATCGAGCACGTGAACGAGGAATTCACCAGCGTGTGCCCCGTCACGGGCCACCCGGACTTCGGTTCGGTGACCCTGGTATACGAACCCAGGGGCGCAAAGGCGGGCGGCACGTGCGTTGAACTCAAGAGCCTGAAACTCTACTACCAGTCCTTCCGCAACGAAGGTATTTACTACGAGGCCGTCACCAACCAGATCCGCGACGACCTGACCCGGCTGATGAAACCAGATTGGTTGCTGATCCGCACCGACTGGCGGGGCAGGGGCGGCATCCGCTCACGGATTTTCGCGATGCACGGCGAGGTTCCCCAGCATTGGCTGCGATAGGCGAAGTGGATTGCCCCCGCTAGCGCTTGTCCGCGATCGGCAGGAAATCCCGAGCACGTCCTTCCGCCCACGCCTTGAACCGGGGCCAGAAGACCTCTCGGAGCAGGATCTTGATGCACGCCGCGACCGGGATCGCGATGAGCAGACCGTACACACCCATCAACGCGCCGCCCGCAAATGAGGCGAACACGATGGTGGGCGTGTCCATTCCGGTCGCATTTCCCTGGATAGTCGGAGTGAGCACGTAGTCATCGATTACCTGGCAGGACATGTAGACGAGAATCGGGCCCAGCACAATCCACCACCACGTCGCCTGCCAATGGACGCCGCTCGGATCGATCGCCATTGCGATGATCACGATCGGGATCATCAGCGAATGCACGTACGGCACGATGAACAGCGCGCCGACCATCGGACCAAAAACCAGCGGCGCCGGCGCCCCGATAAGCCAGTACGCAAGAGTGGCCCAGACACCGACGAGCGCACAGATGATGATCCGCCCGCGCACAAAACCGGCGATGACCTGATCCATCTGGTGGACCAGATCGATGACACGCCACTTGCGCTGCTCGGGGATCAGGCTCTCCCAGAACGCCAGCACCTGTCCCCAGCCGGTGCAGAAGAAGAAAAAGAAGAAGGCGGTCAGCGCCGCGCCGAAAACCAGAAAGACGAAGGAACGCAGCACGCTGGCGGCCACCGCGAAGGCCCCGACGCTGGTGAGCGCGGCCTGCTTGCCGATTTCCCGCGAGTTGTCACGCAGCCAGATCAGTACAGACTGCACAAGCCCGGCGGCCTCGGTATCGCCCGCGGCATCTCGGGCTTCCACACGCTTTTGGTTCTCTTTGACCAGAAAATCGCGGACGCGTCCCCAGCCTTCGTTATTGATGCCCGCACGGAGTTGCTCATCGTCCGGCTTCTCAACTGATCGGATCAGCAGGTCCACGTTCCGAGTCGTCGTCTCGGCAAAGCGAACTCCCTGCACGACGGCGAAGGTGCCGCCCAGCACCGTCGGCACCACGATGACAAGGACAGCAAAGAGGATGATCAGCAGCGCGCCGCCCCGCCGGGAGGTCACCTTTTTTCGCACCAGCCATGCCACGAGCGGTTCGAACAGATACGCGAGCAGGATCGCCAGGAGAATCGGAACAGTCACGAGACTGGCCATGTAGCCCAGATACACAAGCCCGACGATCACCAATACCAAGAGCACATCGCGCACCGGCTGGATCTGCCAGAGGCGCATCGTCTTCCAGTCGATCGGGGGGGACGTGGTGGCGGACTTTTCGTCCGAAGGATATTTCTGGCCCTGGTGTTCCACGGGCAAAGACTAGCGGATTTCAGCGGCGGGAGCGCGCGAACCGGCTTCAATCGCGAGCGACTTCTGCGACGGCGGGAAAGGCCTCGTGAAAATCGAAGACCTGCTGGAAGTCTTCGGGCGTGTCCTCGTCGGTCTTGCGCATCAGATTGGCATCGACCATGGCGAACACAATCTTGCCGAAGTCTTCGGTTCCCTTGATGTTCCACCGGTGCAGCACGGTCCGCGCGAGCAGCCCATAGCGCTGCAGGGCGAAGTTGCGCAGGCCCATGCAGAGCTGGCGACCGCTGATGTGGCGGCTCTCGTCCGTCGGCGTCAGATCTCGCGCGTGGTCTTTCTGGCCGTGAATCGACTGCACGGTGTGCGAGAGCCCTTCACTCACGAAATGAAAGGCCTCGGGCGGGTAGGGGGCGAGACTCTTCAAGAGAGTCCAATCAACCTGGATCGGCGGCGTGCCGCCTTCGGGCTGCTTTGCGGGCTGCTTGGCCGGCTGTTGCGAAGATGGAGGCTGTTGCTCGGACAAAGGGTCACTCCCGAAGGGGCGATGGATGGGGCATCTATATCTGATTGCCCAGTCTCCTCTTTGATTCGGCAAACTCTACGCTGTCTTGCGATTCTTTGATCCCCGAATCGCCGCACGAACCGAACGTTTGCCGTCCACCGGCTTGCTGACGTGCCGACTCGCCTTTTCCGACCATCGGAGCAATCGCTTCGCCCAAACCCCGGCGGAGTCGATCCCGATGCGTTTGGATCGAACTACTTCGCGAGCCGGAGATTGCACCGATTCGACCCACGCCTGTTCGCTCGTGCAGAGGTCAATCCCGTTGAGAGCGCGGTCGATCGCCATCGCCTGGCAGAGCCGGCCGGGGCCGGAGCAGAGCAATCGCTCCGATTCAACTCCCCGGTACCGCCTCATGATTGCATGCGATGCCGGATCCGGCTCGAGCGCGCGAAGAAGCACCGCCTGGGGCACGCCCCGTTCCGCGCACACGATGTTCATGCAATAGTGCATGCCGTAGGTGAAATAGACGTACGCGGTTCCGGCCTCGTCGTACATCGCCTGGTTGCGGGCGGTCCGCCTTCCGCCGAAGGCGTGGCTGGCCCGATCCTTGACGCCGATGTACGCCTCGACTTCAACGATGATGCCAGAGAGAAGCGTGCCATCGTCGAGGCGCCGGACCAATCGCGTGCCGATGAGGGCGGGCGCCAGATCGACGGATTCTCGTGCAAAGAAACTCCGCTTCAGTCTTCCCACGCGTCGTCACTCGCAACCAAGGCTCAAGGCGCACCGGCGATCACGCGTACGCGTGCAACCCCGGCAGAAGCAGGTTTACGCCGAAGTAGGTCCACAGCATTACAAAGAACCCGATGACACTCAGCCAAGCGGTGATCAGTGCCTTGTTCCGGCCCGTCGTGACCCGCAGATGGATGACGATCAGGTACACGATCCACGTGATGAGCGCCCAGGTTTCTTTCGGGTCAAAGGCCCACCAGCGGCCCCACGAATGGTCGGCCCACCAGGCGCCGAGCAGAATTCCGACGCCCAGCGTCCAGAAGGCCAGTTGCAGAACAGTCATCTGCGCCGTATCGAGGTCGTCGAGCGTCTTCTGACGCGCGGGAGAAAACTCGGGCGTGCCGGCGTTCACCGTGACTGTCGGCCCACTGGCCGAGCCAAGTGCGACCTGCGCTACGACCGTGGCGCCGGGCGCACGGAACCTGGCGGCGTAGTGCGTGATCAGATAGAAGGTGCTGATAATGAAACCCAGCGCGATCAGGCCGTAACTGACCAGAACGGTGGTCACGTGATACTTCAACAGAATGCTGGTGTTCAGGATCGCGGCCTCGCGTTCGATGCTCTGGCCGGGGATTGCGGTCTGCGTCGCGGTGATGAGCACGAGGAACCCAACGCCTGCCGCGGCGGCGCCGAATAGATACTGGCGCTTGAGAACAAGGATCACAAAGCCCACGAGCGCCGCGAACAGCGACAGCCCGGTCATCGACTCAAACTGATTCTGGATCGCGAAGCGCTCGGCGATCAGGCAGCGGGTGACAAAGCCGAAGGCGTGCAGACCGATCGCCACGACGAGCATGCCGACGCCCAAACGGAGCAACCAATTCCGGCCGGTGCCGAACCCGAGCACCAGCGCGAGAAACGTGAAGAAATACGCCCACATTCCCCACTCGAACGCGCCCGCGCGGTTGTACGCCAGTTCCAGCGTCCGGCGCGACGTTGGGTATTGCGCCGCGTTGATGTTCGGAAGGTCTGACGCGAGCGACGCGATCGCCTCGTTGGCTTTGGCAACGTCACGCTCGCGCCAGGCATCGCCGAGCCGCTCTGCCGCGGCACGCACGGGGCTTGATGGCGGGAGCTGCGAAAGGTGGAGCCAGGGCTTCTCGGCCGACTCGGGCGCGACCAGCATCATGTTGGCCTTGCTCAGACGCCACATTTCGAGCTGCTGATCGAGTCTGGAGAGCGCGTCGCGGTAGGGAGCTTCGCCGAAGTATTCCTCGGCGATCTGCTTCCCGTAGTCGTTCACCATGCGCGGGCTGATTCGCTGAAGTTTCAGCCAGCGTTCGACAACCGCATCGTCCTTGGGAAAAGCGGCTTCCAGAAAGACGCGACGGAGCGGAAGGTAATCCACCGCCAGCAGCGGTCGGTCGTAGTAGTACGCTGGGTCGATGACGAGATCCAGCAGCGTAAACACGGGGTCGTAGTTCAGTTTCTTCCCCGCGCCGCTGGGCAGGCCGGAGGAGTCGGGCTTTGCGCTGTCGGTCGCCACCACATCGAAGTAGTTTCGCTTGCCGGTCAGTTTGAGAACGGTCTCCCGCGCGAGCGTGTCGAGAATCTTTACGCGGCCGTCGTGCCAAACCGCAAGAGACCGCAAGGGTTCCAGATTCAACTGCGACGCAAACGCGTATTTCTCCGAAACCGATGGCGATTGGCCGATGTGCGGCGGCTCGCCGAATGCGCTGGGAAGTTCGGCCGATTCGCGAGCGATCGGTTGCGCTACCGGATGCGCATTGCCGTCGGGTGCTGTCTGAGCGCGCGTCATGAGAGGAAAGCAGGCCAGTGCCGCGGCGAAGCAAACCCGCAAGACCGCCAAGCGGACGCGCGGCATTTGGAGTGGGTTGATCATGGGTGTTCTCGCGAATCAGGGAGTCGAGACAGTTTCGGGCGCGGGCTGCTTGCGGACAACGACGACGGTGGGCCCGGGCTTGCGCCCCGGTGGGAAATACTCGCCCTTGGCAACCAATTCCTGAATCTGGCGCTTCTCCCGGCGCACCAGATAGGGCTTGAGATAGAACGCCCACGGAATCCCCAGCGCCATCAGAATGCCCCCCAGCGCGATAATGTGGATGCCGGGGTTGTTGCCGACCTGCAGAATCGTGAACCGCGCACGCGGCGCCGCGAGCATCCCGGCGTCGGCGAGTTTCTGTGATTCTCGCCAGCCCTCCTGATCCCACGCAGCCTGGCTCATCTTGAACTGGTTGGGGTTCAACCCGCTCACCAGGCGGAGCGCGGCATTCGCCACCCACGGACGCGAATCCGTCCAGAGAAACGGCGCGGTCAGCGGTTCGTTCAGGCTGCACGCGTGCTGGTAGGGCACGAAGGCTGGCGATTCGGAGCCCGCGGGCTGGACACGGACAACCGACTCAAAGTCCCGGGGCGCACCTCTGTGGTCGTACGCGATCATCTTGAAATCGACGAGGCTGATCGCGAAGTCCCGAAACACGTGGCGCAAGCGGCCGAATGCAAGTTCGATCAGTCGCCCGTCGGGCAGGATGACCTGGCGGTTGGCATCTTTCTGCATCCCGAGATATTTTTGGAACGGCAGCCAGACAATGGTGGACCACGGTTTGGCGCGGTTGCCTGTTGCTTTGCCCGACAGATCGTTCCCTGCAAGTGTGACTTCAACTGCAAGAAGAGCTTTGTCGTGCGTTCCGATCTGGCGCTTGTCGCGCTCATCGTCGGCGACTGGAACGGGGCGGTCGGCTCGCTCGGCGTGAGCCCAGCGCTGATCGATGCGCAGGCTCAGTTTCGGAAAGAACTCTGAGAGCAGGCCGCTTGACGGCAAGTCGTCAACGACTCGCAGCACCCCGCCGCGCTGGCGGATGATGGCGCGAGTCTTGCCCTTTTCATTTCCGTTTGCACGTTCGTCAAAGTAGACCTGCGCGATTGCCGCATCGATATAGGCGATACGAATCGCCGGATCGGCATCTCGCCGATTCATGCGACCATCGGGCTTGGGGGTATCGAGAATGTCCTGATTCAGTTCGGAGAACCGGTGATAGACGTAGCGCGTGTACCCGTCGCCTGTCGGCGGCTGGACGCGCACAACCGCGACGCTGCTGGTCGCGCCCTTGTGCGATTCGGTGACGATGGGGAAGGGCGGCTCGGGCGTGAGTTGCTCCACCGTCAACTTGTAGCCGTCCACGGTGAACTGCGTCCCGACTTCGACCGGAACAACCTTGCGCACCGGCGGCTCATCCGGCTTTTTCGAAGGAACCTCGACGATCAGCGCGTGCTCGGTATCCACCGGGAGTTGAGCCGTGAGATCCTGCCAGCGCTGGTCGCTCATTCCCGCATCCGGACCCAGCGTGAATTCGATGCCGAGCACATCGTTTACCGCCACGCGCCGCGCGGGCAGATTGGGCAGGAAATTGAACGAGAAAACAGGCTTGTCGTTCTTCTTGCCGGTCTCATCCGGCAGTTCACTCAGCAGGAAGACCGAACGAAGCGGATTGAAACGGAATCCCTCGCGGAGGCTTGAGATCAGTTCCGGATCAACCTTGCGCCAATCCTCGGTTGTCTCGGCGTACGAGGCGTAGCCCACAATCCGGAACTTGATATCCGGATCGACGAGATCGAGAGGCGAATCGGGGACCGCGATATCCAGCGCCGGGAGCGAGGGCATCGACTCCCACGGACGCTTACGACCGGAGGATTCGAGGATGGACTCGCCACCAAATGCCGAAAGGTTGTAATCGTTGTAGCGAGGCACGCCGGTGAGCGGGCGCTGCTCCAGCCCGTTGCCCCCCCACTGCTTGATCTGCTGCACGTAGAGCGCAACGCGGGTGGCGTCGTAAAACGAGTTCACCGGTGGACCGGGAACTTCTGCCCGCACCTTGCCGGGTTCTGCCGGCTGCATCTGCCCGGCCAGCAGAAGAGTGTCGCCTTCTCGCTTCAGCCCGTTGTAATAGATGCTTCCCAGACCGATCAGGACGATCCCGGTGTGAACGGTGAGCACTCCGATGTTCTTGTAATTGAACTCGATGCGGCGCAGCGTGGCGACCACCATGTTGAGCACGAACGCCACGAGGATCACCCGAAGCGGCCACCAGCCGTAGAACTCCAGTTCGGACATCTCCATCCCCGGCAAGCGCCGGAGCGTGATCGCCTTGTTCGCTTCGATAAAGGGCGCAAAGAACCGCACGCCGGAATGCGTCACCGGGTCGTAGTGAAGCACGGGCCAGAGATATCGCATCCACAACAACGACCCCGCGCCGACCGCGATCAGCACCGCGAAGACGTACACAAGGAACCGCCGCCCCGGATCGGAGATCAGAAACCGGGCCGGGACGATCAGCCCCGTCGCCACGACCGTGATGACCGCAATGAGCGTGACGCCGTAAAACAACTGCGTCAGCCCCAGCACGATCACGCCCACCGGGACGCTCGCGAGAATGCCGTACGTCGCGACCAGAATCAATAGCGAAACCGCCAGCGGGATCGACGAGAACGCGCGGAGCACAGCTTTGGCGGGCCACGCCCAAGAAGGGAAAAACCGGTCATCCCACGCGAGACTTCGACGCCATTTTGCGCTCATGGAGGCCCTTTGCCGCGGGTTGCAGAAGCGGCTGAGAACTTTAGGTTTGCGCACGGCGGATTGTGCGGTTTGGTCAACGAAATCGCGGCGATTTTCGAAGCCTAAAAGAGCCGCGACGGCGGATCATCGCCGGAGAGCGCCCGGCGCCAGAGTTCGCCCGATTCCGGTGCTGTCCGGGTTGTCGCTGATGCCGCCGGGATCGCGCAAAGGCCGGCGACGATCGAACCCTCTCGAAGTGAAAACCGCGCCGGGTCCAGCCCGAGCGCCGACGCGCCACGAACCGTCAGCATTTGCAGCAGAACAGTTGCGTCCGTGTTCTCGCGACGGGCGAGCAGCCTCGCATCGTCCAGCGGAGAGATTCGAGCGTTGTTGCCCCCGGCGTGTGCTTCGGGCAGATTGATGATCGAATCGGTGCCCAGACAAACGTTGATCCCCGCGCCGAGCAATTCGCGGTAACGGTGCGTGCCAAACGTGTCCGGCGCGCCGAAGAAATCTGAAGCACGCGGGCAGTACGCAACGTGGATCGGTACGTGCGCGTTCAAGTCGGCGAGCAACTCGACATCGCCATCCGAAAGATCGTTCAAGTGAACAAGCACGACCGGCGAATCTCGCTCCTGCAGGATCGCGGCAAGGTGCGCGACGGGGGACTTGCCCTGGCCGAATTCGGTCAGGAGTGAATCTTTCCAAAGGCCGAGCGCCTCCAGCATCGCACGCTGCGGCCCTGTTGCTGTGGCAATGAACTCCCGCTCTTCGATGGATTCGGCGAGATGCGTGGCGATCGGAAGGCTGTCGCGAACAGCACGTGCAAATGCGTGCCGATATCCAGCCGGCGAAACCGAATAGGGCGCGTGAGGCTGGAGCCCGAACCGCACTGGAGAAGCGGGAAGGGCCAAGGCCTCATCGGCCACGGCGTCCATGCGTGCCAGCGCTCGGGGTATCGATTCCCCTATTGCGAAGAACTCCAGAAAGGAGACCCCCGCAAGGCCCGAATCTCGCAGCGCGAGAAACGGCTCGATCGACGCTCCTCCGCGAACGGCCCCGGCAATATCGCCCACCGCGGCGACTCCTCCGGCGATCGAAAGCCGGGCCCCCAGGAGGACCGATTCGCGAATCAGTTCAGGATCGAAGTGCCGGCGGGCTCGCACCAGATCCACGAACGGGGCAAACCCCGATCGAGTTTGAGGACCAATATGCGTCAGGTCGAGGTGGGTGTGGGCGTTCACAAAGGCGGGCGTGATGAGGCTGCTCGGCAGGTGGATCCGGGTCGCGCCGGACGCGGCGGGGTGGCGGTCGACCCCGGCCGGCGAGTCGGTTGCCAAGACTCGAATTCGGCCGGGAACGAAATCGAGCAGAATTGAAGCGGGTGCCACCGAAATCGGCCGCGCGGAGGCATCGATCGCACCGGCGGCATCGATGCGGTAAGTGGCGGGAATGAGAGGGTTTGGGAAGGGCTGCGGATTCATGGCGCGGACGCGAGAGTTCCGATAGAAAGAGCCGGCTCGGCATCCAGAAGCCTTCAAACCCATCCGGCGCTAGCCGGATCAGGATACGATCGCGCGGCACATGTGCTCGGATCCCCGCCCTCTGGCGCGGAGAACGGGCGACTTTTCACGGAGCGAATGGCGAATGTCACTTTCCAGCGGAATTCAGCGCGGTTTTCTCACAGCACTTCTTGGGCTTGCCTGTCTGACAGCGGGCCTGGGCGGCTGCGTCAATCAAGGCGAATACGACCGCCTCTACGAAACCAACCGCGGCCTGACCGATCGCAATGCCACACTCCAGCGCGAGCGCGATGACGCCCTTGCCGCTCGCGACATGACCCGCCAGCAGTTGGCAAAGACCGAAGCGGCGCTCGCGGCGCTGCAGGCGCAGAACGATGAACTGATGCGTCGCATGCGCGAGTCGGGCCTGTCGCTCGCCGATCTTGAAGCCCGGCTGAAGGGCCTCTCGGTTTCGCCGCTCGATGCGGACACCGACGCGCTGCTGCGCGAACTGGCCGCGCAATACCCGGACCTTCTCAAGTATGACGACGCCCGAGGGATGCTGCGGTTTGCCGCGGATCTCACGTTCGCCTCGGGTTCCGACGCCATCCAGCCCTCGGCGCAAACCGCGATCGCGGCGCTGGCGTCCATCCTCAAGAACCCGGTGACCGCGAAGTACGAAGTCATTGTCGTTGGCCACACCGATGCCCAGCGCATCAGCGCCAATACCGCCAAGCGATTCCCAACGAACGTGCACCTTTCCGCGGCCCGCGCGATCAGCGTCCGCGCGGCGCTTGTGAACGACGGAGTGGTACCCGGAAAGATGGAAGTGGCCGGTTGGGGCGAGTTCCGTCCGGCGGTGCCCAACACCCCGAGCGGGAACACGCCGCAGAATCGCCGGGTTGAGATCTACCTGATGCTGCCCAAGAACCCGGCGGATATCACGACCATGAACGAGTCGGTCCCGGCCGATTCGGATCCGATGACGGCGACGCCGAGCCGGTCGAGCCCGCCGGCCCGGGCCCCTGAGATCAACAAGTAAGCCTCCCGGAATTCCTCCGGGGATCTGGTACCTTGGTCAGGAGTCGCGCCGGAATAGGCGCGGAGTGCTCCTACGCCTGGGCTCAGATCCGCCTGCCGCATGTTGATAATCCCGACCTACAACGAAAAGGACAACGTCGCTCCGCTGGTTGAGCGGGTGCGACGGGCCGCCGGCAACGAACCCATTCTGTTCGCCGATGACAATTCCCCCGATGGCACTGCGGATGAAGTCCGCCGCCTTCAGGAGCGAGACCCCTATCTGCACCTCATGGTCCGGCCTGGCAAAGGCGGCTACGGCTCGGCCTGCCGCCAGGCGATGAAAAAGGTTCTGACCGAGAATCTGGACGACCATCTGATCCAGTTTGACGCCGATTTGTCGCACGCGCCGGAGGTGCTGCCCCGCGTGCTGGAATTGCTCAAGCAATATGACGTTGTTGTGGGATCACGCTACATACCGGGGGGCGGGAGCGCGAACTGGGCGCTGCGGCGGAAGATGCTCAGTTATGGCGCGAATCTCTACGCCCGCGCTTTGACCGGGATTCCGGCGCACGACCTGACAACGGGCTTTGTCGGTTACCGAGCGGAGATTCTCCGACGCATTGATCTTGATCGCATCAAGTCCAACGGGTATGCCTTCCTGATGGAAATGAAGTTCAACCTTCACCGGTGCGGGGCTCGGTTTGCCGAGGTCCCGATCATTTTCGCGGAGCGCGAAGCGGGCGTCTCCAAGTTCAACCGGCAGATCATGATCGAGGGCGTGAAATTCCCGGTGCGTGCGATGCTGAAGAGGATCAGCCGAGCCGACTGACTCGGACGCCGACAGGTGCCCTTTGGACGCACCGACCCGGGCATCGAGAATCGGCCTCATTCGCGATCCTGATCCGAAAGTGGCGACGGCGCCCCGCCGAACGCCGCGCTGCCATTTCGACCGGATCTACGCTTGGGACGATGCGCGAGCACACCATCGAGACCCAGAGCGGCCCCCGCGGAATTGCGGGTGCGATCGTCTCGGTTGGCGAGGCCGTGCGCGAGTCGATCCAATTCGCCTGGGCTTGGATCGTGACCACCGTCGTGGGCGCAGCCCATTTCTCGAGATTCTGCGGGGCTGTTGTGATGGGGCTGCCGCACGTGCGCACGTGGGCGCGACGCGACCGGCTGATGCCGCAATTGTTTTTCGTCGGCACGACATCCATCCCGGTGCTTGCGCTCACCGGCGCGTTCATCGGCATGACGCTTGCGTTCGAGGGGTATCCGCAGTTTCGCGCGATCGGTCAGGAAGGCCGGCTGGGCGGGGTCATCAACATCTCGGTCGTCAAGCAGCTTGGACCGGTGCTGGCGGGCGTGATGCTGGCGGGTCGAGTCGGCTGCTCGCTGGCGGCGGCGCTGGGTTCGATGCGTGTCACCGAACAGTTGGACGCGATGAGGGCGATGGCGAGTGATCCAGTACGGGTGCTGGTGGTCCCGCGCGTGGTCGCGTGCGTGGTGATGATCCCGGCGCTGACTGTCGTTTCGAACCTCTGCGGCGTATTGGGAGGCCTGCTGATCACGATCTACTTCTACGGAGCGGATCGCGAGCAGTATTTCTACTACAGCCAGATGCTGGTCAACTGGTACGAGATCACCCAGGGGCTGGTGAAGAGTCTGTTCTTCGGGGCTGCGATGGGTGTGATCGCCTGCTACAAGGGATTTACCTGCCGGCCCGGGGCGGAGGGCGTCGGGAGAGCGACGACCGAAGCGTTCGTTGCGAGTTTCCTAGCGATCATCCTGCTGGGGCTGGTGATGGCAAAGGTCGGCAATGATGTTGGCCAGATCATCTACGGCGGCAACACCAGTGTCTTCCGGTAGACGCGGCTGATGCTTTTGGTGACGCACGCCGCGGGGATTGGCTCCGACCCGGTTTACGGGCGCTGCGAGGGGGATGTCGAGCGCCGTCGCGCCGGGGCGACGACGATGGCGATCGAACCCAGAAGCAACATGGTGGACCACGCGGCCGCCGGGAGCGTCCAGCCCGCTGCATTCAGTGCGTCCATGGTGAACCGGTTGCTGGGACGCTGGGTCTGAGGCGTGACAGCGGAAGCGGCCTGAAACTGCCACGTATCCGCCGGGAGTTGACCCGGCTTGGGCTCGCGATCGGGCTTGCCGGTTGGGTATGTAAAGCGCTCGTGCTTGAAGTGGCCGTCGTCGAATTCGTAGAAGTCGTACGCCCAGCCGGACTTCCAGACATCCTGCCATTTCCCCGGCTCGGCCCCCGGGAGAGGCGAGCGGGTGACGATGGCGAGCCGCTCTGGTACCTCACCCTCGCGAACTTTCTGCTCCAGCGTGGCGGCGGTCATGTGACGCGCTTCGGCGAAGAGAAGCACACGCAGCCAGTCGTTGTGCGCGACAAGATCGGGCAATTTGGGATTGCCGGGAACGGAGACATGCAGACGGAGGTTCTCTGCTCCGTAAGCGATGTTGAGGTGCCAATCCGGAGTACCGGGATTGATGTCGGTGATATGAACCGGCACGCCCTTGAACTCGAAATCCTTCTTGAGGATCTCCTTGAAGAAGTACACCTTGCGCTCGCGCTGGTTGTGCTCGGCGACGCGCCGGGCCATCGTGTACACGCTGAGTCCAAGCCCCGCGGCGGAGAGCAATGCGACCGCGAGCGCGATTCGGCGCGCTGTGTTCACGATGCTGCTCCTTTCAGGGGATTAGTGCTTGGCGGGTTCGGCGGAAGCGGGAGCCGCGGCCGGGGAATGGGCGGGAGCGTCCGGTGCACCGTGCGGAGCAGGGGATGCGCCGTGGGGAGCGTGCTCATCGTGTGCCGCGGGCGCGACCGCGCTGAACAGGCCGGGGGTGATGCCCGGACGGTTGATCGACATGTTGCCGCTGGAAACCGCCGGAGCGCCGTGACCCTCGTGCGGATGAGAGAGGATGCTCTTCATCCGGTTGTACTCGTCGATGCCGACTTCGGCGATCTTGCGTTCGCGCCAGAAGACCACCGGGGCCTGATTGATGATCGGAGCGTCTGCCCGCCAACCGGCGCGGATTCCGCCTATGCCGCCGGCTTCGACCTGGTGCGCCTTGATCGGGTTGATCATTCCGCGGGTGCCCAGATCCAGCAGCGTGAAGAAGAGGAAGAGCGCGAAGGCGAGGAGGCAGAACAGGAAGACGACGGTGTTGATCGGGTTGCTGTAGCGCAGAAGCATGAAGAACATGAGCACGAGCGAGGCTTTCACGGTCGCGATGCTCATGGCGACGATGACGTTCACCCAGCGGGGCAGTTCGATGTGCAGCGAGGTCTCGATGAACTTTTCGGCCTGGGCGGCGCCGACGGTGATCGCGGTGAAGGCGAGAAGAATGATGAGGATCGACTTGAGCGTCATGCCCGAGACGATGTGGTGCGAGTGCTTGGTGTACGCGCCCATGCCGTGCGGATCGAGTTCGTCGAACACTTCGGGGGCGGCTGCGTGCGGGGTGCTCATGCGTCGGTCTCGGTGGGAAGGAGTGTCGTGAGCGGATGGAAGGGGTGAGATGGTTGTGGGAAAAAGCAATCGGGCGCGGACCTGCATCAGTGAATCAGGTAGAGCAGCGGGAACAGGAAGATCCAGATGAGATCGACCAGGTGCCAGTAGAGACCGGTGTTCTCGACCATCGTGTAGTGGCTTGGTCCGTAGGCCTTGAAGAAGAGGGCGCGGCGGAAGCACCAGGCGATCAGGGTCATTCCGATGATGACGTGCAGAGCGTGAATGCCGGTGGCGCAGTAGTAGATGCTCCACCACAGAGGCTCCCACGGGTCTTCGGAGAAGGCGTAGGAGAAGAACTGGCCGGGGGCCTTGCCGCCGTAGCCGGCGACGTGATGGAAGAGACCGCCGAGGGCTTTGTTGTCAACGAGCTCGGTGTAGTGCGAGAGCGCGGGATCGAACGCGATGAACCAGCCGGAGAGTTTGGGGGTGTACTCGAACGTGAACTTGATGAGGAGGAAGCAAAGCCCGAAAACGAAAGTAGCGGCGAGCAGGCGCCGACCGTGGCTCTGGCGGTCCATCTGGAACGCGCGGATCGACGCGGCCATGGTGTAGGACGAGAGGAGGAGCACCACGGTGTTGAGCGTGCCCCAGCGCCAGTCAAGGTACGAAGAACCGTTGGCGAACGCCTGCGGGAACTTGAACCGCATGATGGTGTAGCCGCAGAAGAGCCCGGCGAAGAGCAGCACTTCTGTGGCGAGGAAGAGCCAGAAGCCCAGCGTGCAGGCGTCGAACTCTTCGTCCGCTGTCCGCCAGTGATGGCCGGGGAGATACCGCTTCCAGAGCGGTTCGGTGCCGCCCTGCACGTCGGCGCCCAGCGGATTGGACCTGGTATCAAGTGTGGTCATGCCTGGTTCTCGTGTGGACCGGGGTCAGTGGGCGTTCGCGGGGAGGTGAGGAAGCGGATAGTCCTTCGCGCTCCAGTGCGGAGGAACCGTCGTTTCGTAGTCGTAAGGGCCGTGCGTCACGATCGGCTCGTGGGCGAAATTGTGCTCGATGGGCGGGCTTTCGGCCTCCCACTCCAGCGTCAGGCCACCCCACGGATTCGCGGGCGCCTTGCGACCGGCGACCAGCGAGTGGATGAAGACGAAGAGGTGGATGAGGAAACCCAGCAGCAGCACATAGGAGCCCACGGTGGACCAGATGTGCAGCGTCTGGTATTCCGAGACATAGCTTGCGTAACGACGCGGCATTCCCTGCGTGCCGAGGAAGAACTGCGTGAAGAAGGTGAGGTTGAAGCCGACGAAGACGGTCCAGGCGCCGACGTTGGCCCAGAACTGGTTGTACATCTTGCCGAACATCTTGGGCCACCAGTGATGGAGGCCGGCCACGAACGTGATGATCGTGCCGCCCATCATCACGTAGTGGAAGTGGGCAACCACGAAGTAGGAATCGTGAAGGTGCAGGTCGGTCGCGAGCGCGCCGAGGGGCAGGCCGGTGAGCCCGCCGATCGAGAAGAGGAAGAGGAACATCAGGGCGTAGAGCATCGGCGTCGTGAGCGCGATCGAGCCCTTGTAGAGCGTGGCGATCCAGTTGAAGACCTTGACGGCGGTCGGAATAGCGACGAGGAATGTGAGGGCCGAGAAGACGGTTGCGCCCAGTTCGCCCGATGAGGCGAACATATGGTGGCCCCAGACCAGGAAGCTCACCAGCGCGACGCCCAGCGAGGCGAACGCCACGGCGCGGTAACCGAAAATCTTCTTGTGCGAATGCACCGGGATGATCTCGCTGATCACGCCGAACGCGGGCAGGATCATCACGTACACCACCGGGTGGCTGTAGAACCAGAAGAAGTGCTGATACAGCACCGGGTCGCCGCCCAGTGAGGGATCAAAGATGCCGATTTTGAACATCCGCTCGAAGACCAGCAGCAGCAGCGTGATGCCGATGACCGGCGTCGCCAGAACCTGGATGATGCTGGTTGAGTACATGGCCCAGATGAACAGTGGCATGTCGAACCAGCCCATGCCCGGAGCGCGGAGCTTGTGCACGGTCACGACGAAGTTCAGGCCGGTCAGAATCGAACTGAAGCCGAGGATGAACGCGCCGAGCACCATCAGCACGACGTTGGCGTGCTCCGCATCGGTTGTTGTTGAATAGGGCGTGTAGAACGTCCAGCCGGTGTCAACTCCGCCGAGCAGAATCGAGCTGACAGCGAAGATCGACCCCGTGACGTAGATGTACCAACTGAGCAGGTTCAGCCGCGGGAACGCGACGTCCTTTGCGCCCAGCATCAGCGGTATGAAGAAATTTCCCAGCGAAGCCGGAATGCTGGGGATGATCACCATGAACACCATGATGGCGCCGTGCAGCGTGAAGGCCCGGTTGTAGAGCTGATTGCCGTAATCGATGCTCGTGATTTCGCCACCCTTGGGCGGAATCCAGCGGGCCAGCGTCTGGCCGACGATCTCGGTCTTCATCACAGGCTTGCCGTCGGCGTCCAACAACGGCTTGCCCTGGGCATCGACCGCCTGAACCATGACGGTGCGAACAGGATCGAGTAACTCGGTGCGAACCGCCAGCGCGGCAAGCCCTCCCAGGAAGAACATGAAGAGCACCGCGACCAGGTACATCACGCCGATCTTCTTGTGATCGACGGTTGTGGCCCAATCCCACACGGTGGTGAAGAACCCTCCCTTGGGCGTCAGGTAGCTTCCCTCGTGGTGGCCGTGGCCTCCGAAATCGTGGGCTCTGGAATTATCAAGCGTCGTCATGGCGTGCCTCGATTCTGATCCGGCGAGTTACTTCTTTTCGGTTTCGGGGGTCGCAGGCGCGGCGGTGGTTGGCGCGGCCTCTGCGGGGGCGTACTTGCTGATGCTTCTCATGAACGCGAAGAGGCCCTGGAGGCGTCGTTCGTCGATCTGGGCCGTGGTGTAGACAGGCATGTTGGACGGATAGCCGTCAACGATTTTTGCCTGGGGCGTATAGATCGATTCACGAATGTAGTTGTCATCGGCCACCACCGAACCGGCGTTGGTCGGCTGCTGGCTCATGTAAAGGTCCTTCCAGGTCGGGGCGGCGCCCTTGCTGCCGTCGAGCGTGTGGCACGCGCTGCAACCCTGCGACTGATACACCAGCTTTCCGATCTCCGCCGGCGTCTTGCCTTCGATGTTCCATTCCTCGGTCTTCGCGAGGTAGTACGCCATCGGGACAACGCGGATGATGCCCAGCATTTCCGAGTGCTGATCGCCGCAGTATTCCGCGCAGAAGATGAAGTGGTCGATGTACGGGACCTTCTCGCCCTGAGCCGTGACGACGTCCTTGCCGGTCGAATCACGCAGGGTGTTGGTCTCGGCGCCCTGCAATTTGGCCTGGAACCAATAGGTGGTGTAGCGGTTGGGGAAGACGTCGAACTTCACACGAAAATCGGGCACCCAGAACGAATGCATGACGTCCTGGCTGATCATGTTGAAGTGAATCGGGACATCGCCGGGCATGTAGAAGATCGGAATCGGACGTGAGCCGGGGGAACCGTTCTCACCACCGAACTGCGTGCTGTCGGCGCCGATCAGTGTGCGCTCGGGAGACGCGGCTCCGTTCGGATAGGTGATCGTCCAGTCCCACTTCTTGGCCGTCAGCGTCATCTGGAGCGAGTCTCCCGGCGCGACCAGCTTGTCCACGTACACGTGGAAACCCTGAAGAAAGATGTAGAACAGGAAAAAGCACGGGATGATGGTCCAGACCAGTTCGAGCACGGTGTTGTGCGACGGGCTGTACGGCGCGGGGACGCCGGGGCGACGGCGGTACTTCACGACGCAAATCAACATGATTGCCATCAGGAAGACAAACCACCCCACGCTGATCCAGAAGATCTCCATGTACAGCTGGTCGGTGAGTTTGGCGTTTTCGTTGACACCAAAGTTCTGGAAGAACCAGCGCCAGCCGGGCGCCCACCAGCCCTGAGGGCTCTCGGCGAGTGTCGCGGTCCAGTTGTTTGTCAATGTCTTCAGCACACCATCACTCCGTTCGCAAACTCAAACCGAAACCGTCGTCTCGCCCGCCGGCTTGTGTCCGTCACCGTCGCTGCGATCCGTTCCGCCGTCTTCATCGCGACGCCCAACCGCATCCGCCGGCACGCGATGCCGGCGGCGTGAGCGTTCCATGACCATCATGCCCAGCACGAGCGACCCGACCGCGACGATGGAAACTATCGCACCGATCTTCATCACCTGCATCGCCTGCAGGGTGTACGCGCCGGCCCTCGGGTCGTACATGAAGCACCAGCTCATCATCAGTTCGCTCACGCCCTTGGCGATCTTGCCGTCGGATGCTTCGAGCAGCGCCAATTTCATCTGCTCGGCCAGCGCCTTGTCGTCGCCCAGGAACGGAGACAGATACCGGGCGACCCGTCCGTCCGGCGTGAGGATCATGAAGACCGATGAATGCGCGAACTGCCCGTTGTCCGCCACGCGGTACTTGAAACCGAGCGCGTTCGCCAGTTCCCGGTTCGCCGCGGCAGTCCCAACGAAGAAATTCCAATTGTCCGCGATCAAAGGGTTGAACTTGCCGTTGTCTCCGAGTCCATCGGGTTGTCCGACCAGGTACGACTCTTTGACCTGTTTGGCCCGGGCTGCGGTTTCGGTCGAGTCGAAACTGAAATAGGCGACCTTGAAATCTTTGCCGATCTTGTAATCCAGGTGCCGGAACGCGCCCGCCAATTTGTCCATGGTCGCGCTGCAGACCACCGGGCAGTCGTAGTACACCAGTGTCACAAGCACGGGCCGGTGCTTGCCGCCCGACGCCGAGGAACCATTTTCCAGGTCAAACAGGTCTCCCAACCGAACTTGCTTGCCTTCAGCACTGGTGAATCGCAATTCCCGCGGGATGAAGGCACCGATCTTCTGATCCGTATCGAGCCCGCTCGTCACCGCGCCCGTCGCGGGCGCCACCCCGGACTTCGTCGGGTCGTAGCCGCGAGCGATCTGCGCAGTGGCTCCGCCGGCCGCTATGGAGGCGGCGGAAACAATTGCGAGAAGATTGCGACACGAAACGGACACTCGGGATTCCCCTTCGCTCACCTGCTCTGGTAACGCTTGACGACGCGGTCGATCGCCCGATCCACGGGAATGCGCACGGTCTTCGTCGCCGGATCAACGACGCCAAATGTGGACAGATCCGCCTCCATCTGGCCGCGCATCGTGTTGTAGACCTCAGCGCCTCCGATGGTCTCGATCCGGGCTTCCTGCACCCGGCGCACCGTGACGTTGAAATACAGCACGGTCACGAGAATGAATACCGCCGTGAAGCCGAAGATCACAAAGAGCACCAGGAAAGTGTTCTTGGTGTTCACCGTCGCCGCGTGCTCGTGCTGCGGCACACCCTCGGCGTTTGAGTGATGGTGCCATGCGTCGGCGTGACCGTGGCTGCTGTGTTCATGGCTCGACATTCGGGTTCCTTGCTGACAATCCTTGGGGACACTTTACTGCCAGGCGGGAATAATTGCTGTCAAACGGAAGATTCTAGACCAGATCTGGGTTCGCCGCAGCCCCCCGGTCAGATGTAGTTCTTGTGCTCGATGGATTCAGGAAGTCGCGGGTCGCGAAGGGGAATGAGCGGAACAGAAGAAACCCGGCGAACCAGGAGGAAGCCAAGAAGGCCGAGCATCCCGAAAACGGCCGCCAGATCGACCCAGATGCCGCTCATCGGGGTCAGGGGGGCCGAATCCGTGAAGCGGGTGGTCACCATGGGTCGGACGATGAAGAACATGTCTGTGAAGTGGATGAAGAGCATCCACATCGCGACAACGGCGAGCGCGGTAGGAGATCGCTTCACGCCGCGGAAGAGCAGGATGAGGAAGGGCACGACGAAGTGTCCGATCGCGAGCAGGAAGAAGACAAACTGCCAGCCGTCGCGCTTGCGGACGAGGTACCAGGCGGTTTCTTCGGGAACGTTCGAATACCAGATCAGGAAGTACTGGCTGAAGGCGATGTAGGCCCAGAACACCGTGAAGGTGAACATGAGTTTGCCGACATCGTGGAAGTGCTCGGCGGTCACAAGCGCTTCGAGCTTGCCGGCCCGCCGGAGCGGTACGACGATAAGAACCAGGGCCGCGATGCCGCTGAACGCGGCGGAAGCGAAGTAATACACGCCCCACATGGTGCTGAAGAAGCGGAAGTCCATCGACATGAGGAGATCGAAGGAGGCGAACGCCGTCGTGAGGGCGAAGGCGAGCATTCCCCAGGCGCTGGTAAAGCGAGCCTTGTTGGAAAGCCACTTGTCGCCGGTTTCGTCCTGCCTTCGCGAGTAGCCGCTGAGCTTGAACGCGATGATCGACCAGACCACGAAGTAGAGCATGAGACGAACGCAGAAGAAGCTCGGGTTCAGGAACGCGATCTTTTCCTGCAGGACGATGTTGTCCTTCTGGTACTGGCTGTTCATCCAGAGGTAGAGCGAGCCGTTTCCGATAAAGAGGTCGTAGAGCGGAACGATTGACGCCACCACGAGCATGACCGGCGCGAGCACCATCAGGTTCTCGAACTGGCGCCGGAGCGTGATCGACCAGCCCGCGGCCATCAGGTGCATGACCAGCGTGAAAAACATTCCGCCCAGGCACATCGCGAGACAGCCCATGGCGGCCATCTGAAAGCTGGCGATCGCGTGGAGCTTGCCTGTGTACAGAAACGCGCTCGCGATTGTCGCACCGAGGCCAACAACGGCAACGGCCAGGAACAGGGTGGAGAGACTGGCACCACCCGTGTAGCGGATGTTGCTCTCACGGAGCAGGTGCTCGTGCGATTGATCGTGGTGGAGCACCGCATCGTGCTCATGCGTCGCGATGGAACTCACTTGCCACCTCCCTGCGGTTGCTGCGTCGGATGATTTGCCGGAAGGGCCGGGGCGGGTGCCGGGGCCGGGGCAGGCGGAACCGCAGCGGCGGCCGCTGCGCGAAGTTTCGCTTCGAGCGCCGGACGTTCTGATTCAGGAACTTCCGACAGCGGAACCGCACGGGCTTCCTGAAGCGTGCGGAAGTACGCGACCACCGCCCACGCCTGCATCTCGTTCAGCGCGTGGCCGTACGGGGGCATCTTCTGCTCGCCGTTGGTGGTCACGCCATTTCGGATTGTGTGGAAGATGTACCCGTCTTTGCCCGTGTACTGCGTGGCGTCCTTGTACTTCGGATCATAAAAGTTCGGCAGGGCGTACGACCACGATTGACCGACCATTCCCTTGCCCGACCCGTCGAAGCCGTGGCAGACCGAGCAGTAGATATTGAACTTCGTCTGGCCGAGCTTGATAAGTTCCGGCGTGACTTGAATGGATGAAGGGATGCGGTCCACGTAATTGAGCGTGCCGTCCGCGTTCATGCCGGTGGTGCCTTGGTAGACAGCCTCGCCATCGCGCAGCAGCGCGACTCGCTGCTCGGCCCACGGCTTGCCCCACGATTCATCGCCGGTGATACCCACACGCCCGAAGGCGACCACATTCGCGGGCGTCTCGCGCATCGTGCGCTTGTTCGCGAAGAACGGCGTCTCGGCCTGCGGCTTCCACTTGGGCTGATCGTCCATGTCGGGGAAGAACTGGCGCGGCCGCTTGTCGCTGCGGTCGCCCCGGCAGCCTTGTGCGCCGAGCACGGCGAATACACCCGCGGCAATGGCGAGCGTGCTCCCGGCGGTCTTGATGTAAGTGTTCATGTTCATCCGGTACTCGGTTCGGTTCGTTGGTGTGCTCAGTCGCCCTCGACCAGATCGATGTTGCGTCCGCCGAGGCGTTCGAGCATCGCGCGGGTCTGGTCGGGATCAAACTTGTCGTCGGCGCTCTCGATACAGATGGCCAGCGTGTCGTCGCTGACAGCGAGGAAACGCTCCTTGCTCAGGAGCGGGTGGTTGTGTCGTGGCAGCCCGTTGAACGCCAGCATGCAGATCAGCGCCGAGAAAGCGGTGAACAGAATGCCGAGTTCGAAGGTGATCGGAACGAACGGTTCCCACGGGCCATAGGGCTTGCCCTGCACCACGAGCTGGTAGTCGACTCCGCTCATCCAATACTGCATCAGGAAGCCGAGTCCCGCGCCGGTGAGGCCGATGGCGGCGCACGCCAGCGGCAGTTTGGTGCGCTTCTGTCCCATAGCTTCGTCGATGCCGTGGATCGGGAACGGGGCGTAGACATCCCACTGCGAGTAGCCGGCATCACGCACCTTTTCGGCTGCGTGATACACGTCGGCGGCTGTCGCGAATTCGGCGATGACGCCGTAGACGTTCTCGCCGCTCTCGGTCACATAGACCTTGCGTTGCTTTGCCATGGCTTAGTGCCCTCCCTTTGCGTGGTCGTGGGGATGATGCGGGCTGGCCTGAGGCAGAACCGCCTTGACCTCGGCCATCGCAAAGACGGGGAGGAAACGCAGGAAGAGGAGGAAGAGCGTGAGGAAGATGCCGCACGAGCCAACGAAGATGCCGATGTCGACCGGGGTCGGCCAGAACATGCTCCACTCGGCGGGCAGGAAGGCCCGGTGGAGGCTCGTGACGATGATCACGAAGCGCTCGAACCACATGCCGATCGTCACCAGAATCGAGATGATAAAGACGATCAGCGGGCTCTGCCGACAGAACCGGATCCAGAAGACCTGCGGACTGACGACGTTGCAGAAGATCATCGTCCAGTACGCCCAGGCGTAGGGACCCTGAGCGCGAACGTGCGTGAACAGGAAGGACTCGTATTCGTTGCCGCTGTACCAGGCGATGAAGAACTCCATCGAATAGGCGAACCCGACGATCATTCCCGTGGCCAGGATGATCTTCGCCATGTTCTCGATGTGGCGGAGCGTGATCAGGTCCTTCATATTGGGGAACAGTTCACGCGCCGGGATCAGGAGGAGCAGCACCATCGCGAAGCCGCCGAAGATGGCGCCTGCAACGAAGTAGGGCGGGAAGATCGTCGTGTGCCAGCCGGGCAGGATTGATGTAGCGAAGTCGAACGACACGATCGAGTGCACGCTCAACACCAGCGGTGTGCTGATGCCCGCGAGCACCAAATAGGCCACTTCATACCGATGCCAGTGGCGGCTGCTGAATCGCCAGCCCATGGCGAGGAAGCCGTACACGTACGCCCGGACCGTGTCGGTCCGCAGCGCCAAGAACGGAAAAACCCGCGGGCCCTCGGCGTTGCGCCGGAGGCGGAGGTCGGCCCGATCGCGCAGCGTTGCGAAATCGGGGATCATGCCCATGTACCAGAAGAGAAGCGAGACCGTGCCGTAGGTGCTGACGGCGAAAACGTCCCAGAGCAGCGGGCTCTTGAAGTTCGGCCAGATCGCGTTGCTGTTGGGAATCGGGAGCAGGAACCACGCCATCCACTGGCGGCCGATGTGGATGCCGGGGAATGTGGCGGCGCAGATAACCGCGAAGATGGTCATCGCTTCGGCGCTGCGGTTGACCGCGGTGCGCCACTTTTGCTTGAGAAGGCACAAGATCGCGGAGATCAGCGTTCCGGCGTGACCGATACCGATCCAGAACACGAAGTTGGTGATGTCCCAGGCCCAGTCGACCTGGTTGTTCATGCCCCACGCGCCGATGCCCGTGATGATCAGGTACAGAATGAACAGGGCGCCCACCTGGGCGATCGTGAACGAAAGCCCGAAGAGCGGCAGCCACCACTTGCCCGGCGGCTTCTCGGCGTAGCCGCAGACGATCTCGGTGATGTCGTGGAATGACCGGTTGTTGAGCACCAGCGGCGCCCGCACCGCGGGGTCATCGACCAGTGAACCGTCTCCCGTGCCGGGGGCCACGGGGTACGTCGGCAGTTCGCCGTTGGCAAGCCCGGCCAATCGCCGGGCGGCGCTCTCGTCAGGATGCATTGTCGTCACGCGTGACCTCCGCCGCTCAGTACGCTCAGACTGAGCGCGTAGCCCTTGTCCTCAGACTTCCGTCGGTGATCGAAGAAGGCGTGCTCCTTCTCACCGGCCTTTGGTTCGTGTTCCGGCGCACCGTGCGTCTCGCCGTGTCCCGTTTCATGCCCGCCGTGGAAGGGATGATCCCAGGCGTTCTTCCGCGTTGCATCGACCAGCGCAGGGTTCGGGTTGTTCACACGGATCAGATGGCTGGTGCGCGGGCGCGTATTCAAGAAGCCCAGCAGCAGATACGACCGCCGGCTTCGACGCGTGTGCGACACGCGGCTGCCCCGACGCTTCGTCCCGTCTTCGCTGGTGTACTCGTCGTTGTCGAGAATGTCGCCGAAGACGATCGAATCGCTCGGGCACGCCTGCTGGCACGCCACCTGCATGAAGCCGTCGGGCACGAACTCGAGATCCTGGAGACGCACTTCGATCTTGGCCGAGTTGGTGCGCTGGATGCAGTAGGTGCACTTTTCCATGATGCCGCGCATGCGCGTCGTCACGTCCGGGTTCTTCTGCATCCGCGTGATCTGATCGAGTTTGTCTCGCAGACGGGGCGGGATCAGGTTGGGGTTGATCTTGTTGTGCTCGCCCGAGCCGGTGATGCCACCACGATCGGGCGCGATCGAATCGATCAGTTCCTGGCCGATGTAGCCACCGTTGAACTTGGTGAGACCGTACTCGAAGAAGTTGAAGCGGCGCACCTTGTACGGGCAGTTGTTCGCACAGTACCGCGTGCCGATGCAGCGGTTGTAGGTCATGAAGTTGTGGCCTTCATTTCCGTGCACCGTTGCGTTCACCGGACAAACGGTTTCGCAGGGCGCGTTTTCGCACTGCACGCACGCCACGGGCTGATGGAACATGAACTCGGGCGCGTTGTAGTCCATCGCGCCCGGATTCTCGTGATCGAAGTACGAACCCGCGAAGTAGCGGTCCACGCGGATCCAGTGCATCTCGCGGCCCTTGGCCACTTCTTTCTTGCCAACGACGGGGATGTTGTTCTCCGCCTGGCACGCGATCGTGCACGCGCCGCACCCCGTGCACGTCGAGAGGTCGATTGTCATGCCCCATTGGTGACGCAGCGCGTAGTCCGGAGGCTGCGGCTTGTCGCCTCGCAGTTTGTCGGGCCATCCCGGGACCTTTTCGTAACCCGGTTCACCCGGCTGGACCGACGCTGCCGAGCGCGTGAACGGATTGATGTAAATGGAATTGCTGGGAGGCGTGTGCGACAGATCGCCCAGTCGCTCCGCGAAGTTGAGCTTGCCGCTGCTGTTGCCGGCGTAGATCGCGTCGTTGTCTGGAACCGAATCGCCGCCGAATTTCTGATAGGTCGGCAAGTCGACGGTGCGCACGATCGCGGTGCGCCCCTCAAGGCTCCAGTGCATCTGCGTGCTGGCGATCGGATGCATCTCGCCCGTGTCCTTGCACGCGACCGAAGCGAGCCAGTTGCCGGCGTCGCCCCGGATCTGACCGATATCGAAACCGACGCCGTCGGCCACCAGGCCCGCCTTGCGCCGGCCGTAGCCATTGAGGAACGTGACCGTGTCGTCCGCCATTCCCGGCAGAATCCACACGGCGCACTTCACTTTGCGTCCATCGAAGGTGAACTCGGCGACATGGCCGGCCGGATACTTCTCCTTCGTGTACATCGTTTCGGGGTCGGCAACCGTCGCGCTCGCGGGCAGCACGCCGAGTTTCTCGGCCGTCTTCGGGCTCATCGACGCCGGGTTGTCCCACACCACTGCCGTGCCGTGCTGGGGCAGTTCCTGGAGCCATGAAACATTGGTGTTGCGTCCGTCGTGCATCCAGCCTGTGCGGATCACCGCTTCCAGATCACCCTTCGCCGGTTGATTGATCTTGAAGCCCTTCCATGCGGCAGTGATTGCCGCGGCATCGGGCTTGGGTGTGGTGGGTTTGAAGCCGGTGCCCGCCAGCACGCCGTCGTGCAGCGCGCGCTTCCATGCCTTCTCGAAATCTGTCACTTTGGCGCTGAGGGCGCCTTTCCACGTGCGGCGCACCAATTCAAATCCGTCGCGGGGGGTTCCGTCTTCGCGCAAATCGCCGCTGATGAAGGCAAGGAATTCGATCTCGCTCATCGGCGACTGGCCGGTGCGGTGTCCGTTCTCATCGACAGCGGCATAGAGCGGCGCGATCATCGGCTGGATCGGAGCGATCACGCCTTCGTGCGAGATCGTGTCGCCCCATGACTCCAGATAGTGGCAACCGTTCAGATTCCATGTCGCGAACTCGCTGGTCTCCGTCAGGCCGACCGAAAGCGAAACCGCGCCTTCGAGTTTGGAGAACGCATCGGTAAAGGCCTTCGAATCCGGCGCCGTAAATGCCGGGTTGGTTCCGACGCACAGCACGCTTTCGTACTTTCCGGCCTTCATTGCTTCGGTCAGGGCGGTCATCGCCGCGCGCGAGTCCGAGGCGATCTCGGCCGGCATTGGATTGAATGAGATGCACGTGCAGCCGAGCGCCGCGTTGATCGCGTGAGCCAGAGCGTGCGCCGGAGCGGGCAGGTGCGCGCCGACAAGAACCATGGCGCGTCCCTTGTTGCTCGCCTCCATCAAATCCTTCGCGGCCGCCTCGATAAATCTGCGATCCGTGTCGTCTACGGAGGTGGTGTTGACTCCCGCCAGCGCATCGGAAGCGCTATTGAACGCCCCACCGAGTTTGGGGAGCATGAACTTTGCGAGTTCGGCGAGGCAGGCGATCACCTTGCTCGGGGTGGCGCGCAGCCGGTGGTCGGCCTGAGCGCCGGTGAGGCAGAAGCCGCTCTCCACCATGTAGAGGCGGCTCATTTCGTCCGTCAACTCTTCAACGCGGCGCGTCGAAGCGAAATCTCGAGCGTGCACCAGCGAACGCCCCTCGCCGGTCAGAAAATCGCGGTCAAACGACACGACGACTTTGGCTTTGGAGAAGTCGATCACATCATTCATTGGCGCGCCGAATGCGGCCTTCGATCCCTGCGCCGGGCCGAGATCCTCGGTCGCGTCGTAAGCGATCCAGGTCGCCTTGGGCCATTTCTTCAGCAGCGCATCGCGCACCGCGTCACGAGTCGGGCTCGCGACTTTGTCCACGATGATCGCCAGGCCAGTGCCCTGGGTCTTGTCGAAGCGCGGGAAGAATTCCTTCCCCCACTTCACAAAGTCGTCCCACGTTGCGGTCAGGTGCTCGCCCGCGTTGTTGTTCCGCTTGCGATTGAAGAACACCGGTTCTTTCAGGCGATCGGGGTCGTACAGAGACAGCACACTCGCCTGCGCCGCCACGCTGCTCCGCCCGCGATTCACAGGATGCAGCGGATTGCCTTCGATCTTCGTCGGTCGGCCCTCGTGCGTCTCCACCAGAAGGCCTTCCGCACCGCCGCCGGGCAGCGGCATGCTCGTCGCGTAGAACAACGGCTTGCCGGGAATCACATCCTCGGGCGGATGCTGTGAATAGGCCAGAATGTTGTGCTCCGGACGGCGGCAGCCGGGCAGAGTCGCGGCACCGGCCAGCGCAAACGACGCACCCATGATCTTCATGAATGTGCGCCGGGTGCCGCTCAGAAAATCGGTCACGCCCGCAGGGAATTCCCGCTCGAGAAAGTCACGGAACTCGCCCGTGTCCTGCACTTCATCGAGGCTGCGCCACGCGGCGCGTCCGTTCACCGAAGTGAGCAGGCTCCGTCGCTCGCGCGACAACTCCTGCTTGCCTTTCTTCTGCTTGGGCCCTTCTTTGGCGGTCGAAGGGCATTGATCGGACTTGCTCATGCCGAGGTCCTTGTGACGACGCGGGAGGGAGGCCCCACGCGATGAATCGAATCAACTTAGTAGTGGCACGCGCCGCAACCCTGCGGAGGCTGACGCTTCAGAGAATGAACAACATCGCCCGGTGTCGGCTGCTGCGACCCGCCGGATCCCATGGCGCCGGCGGCGGCGACTCCCCGGTTCTCGAGGAAGTTCTGCACCCACACCAATTGCGTGACGCGGTCCTTGGGGACCAAACGGGATTCGGGATTGCGATGGCAATCAAGGCACCAGCTCATCGAGAGCGACTGCACCTGATGCACGACCGGCATCGCGGTGATCTGGCCGTGGCACGAATAGCACGAAACGCCCGCGGCAAGGTGCACGTTGTGCGGAAAGTTCCGCACGTAGTCGGGCAGTTTGTGGATTCGGCGCCATTCGATCGAGGCGTCCTTCGCATAGGCCTCACGCACCAGCGATACACGCTGCGTACTCCACGCCGCCAGCCGCTTCTCCGCGTGGCAGCCGTAGCACGTCGCAACGTTCGGTACGTTGGCTTCGGCGGAGACCTCGACTTTGGTGTGGCAGTAGCGACAGTCCATGCCCAGCCGCCCCGCGTGGATCTGGTGACTGAACGCTTCTACCGGCTGGATCGGCTGATAGCCGACTTCCCAGAACGCGGGAGTGGCCCAGTACCAGAAGGCTCCGATGGCCGTGAGTAGAAAGCCACCTCCACCGACTGCCGCCAGTGTTGGAAACGAGTTAAACCATTTCGGAAATAGGACTGACACCCGGTTTCCTCCCGGTTGGGGAACGTGATAACGGACGAACAAGACCAGACCGATACGAAAGCCGGACAGCGTAGAATCGTCCAGACCGTGACTTTTCCGGTAGGACAGCAATTTCTTCGCATCGATCGCGCCTGGTCAAGTCACGTCCGTTTGGATTGTTTAGTTGAGACTGAGTCTCATCGGAGGATCCATGAACCTGCTCCGCCTCCTGTTTCGCCCGAGCGTGCTGACCGACGCCTTTGCTGCGACGGTTGTGGTCTGGTGGACCTGGTTCGTCACCCACCTGCCCTGGCTGGGAATTCCGGAGCAAGTCTCGGTGGCAGCGATACTTGCGGCATGGCTGCTCGCCTTGATCGTGTGTGCCAGGGCCTTTGGCAGGGAAGGCCGCACGTGGGGAGAGGCAGTTGTCGCCTCCGGCGCGGCAGGCTTCATCAGCGCTCTGGCGGGGTTATTGATCCTGGGATCGAAACTTGTTGAGGACGCTCGCCCCGGCGCGATGGGTCAGGTCTCGCTCAGGCCCGGCGCGATCCTGATTGCAATCGGGTTCCTGTTTCTGGGCACTGCGCTCGGACTGGTCGGCGGCGCGATCGGTCGGTTCTTTAGTCGGCCCCGTCATCGCGCCCGCGACGCAGAAGAAACCCGCAGGAGTTGGCTCGGACGGTTCGGCATCGTCGCGGCGGTGGCGGTCGTGCCGCTGCTGATTGTCGGCGGTCTCGTCACCAGCAGTAACTCGGGAATGGCCGTGCCCGACTGGCCGAACACGTACGGCAGCAACATGTTTCTGTACCCGATCGGGCCGCGCGCGACGCCGGCGGTTTACCTTGAGCACAGCCATCGATTGTTCGGCGCGCTGATTGGCCTGACGGCGATCGTGCTCGCAGCGCTGGTCTTCATCTACGACTGGCGCGGGTTCGTGAAATTGCTTGCGCTTTTCGTCCTCGCGCTCGTGATTTCGCAGGGAATACTGGGCGGAATGCGGGTCTTGCAAGGAAGCGCCGAGGCGGCAAAGGACGCGAAGTGGGCTCGGGTCTTTCACGGCGTGCTTGCGCAGATCATCTTCTGTCTTTTTGTATCGATGGGCGTTTTTCTGAGCCCGCTCTATCAGCGCGTCAAGGCCGCCGCGGCAAGCGGTCTGCTCCAACTTGGTCACACCGGCGTGAAGCCCCGGACGTTCCGGATTTTCGCCACCGCCGCGATGCACACCACGCTGCTGCAACTGGTCTTTGGAGCGATGTACCGGCACACCCGCTCGGCGCACGCGCTCTGGGCGCACATGGGCTTCTCGCTGATCGTTGTCATATTTGTGCTGCTCGCAGCGTTCGCGTCGCGTGGCCTGCGGACGCACGACGCCCCCGCGCAGCGTTTCGTGCGCGCCATCGGTTCGCTCGCCGCGGCGTGCGTGGCGCTGCAATTCCTTCTGGGCTGGCTCGCGTTCTTGCTTGGTGGCACCGGTCTGGAGCCGCAATCCATCACCGAGGTGCTCTTGCGAACGGCGCACCAGGCCAATGGCGCGCTTCTTCTGGCAATTACCACCATCATGATGCTCTGGGGAAGAGTGCTCGCTCCTAAGGCCGCCAAGGCGACCGCCGGGACGGCCGCGACCGCGTAGGGCCGTTTTCCGGCGACGAACGAACACCAGTCGATCGAGTTATGAGGCGATAAGGAAGTCTTTCGCGTCTTTGCCGAGCGCGGCAATCGCCTCTGGACCGATGCGTTAGGCTGTGAAAGCCCGAAGGACGCTCTATGGCCGCACCGAATACCACGTCCCCAGCTCCCAATGCATCCGCCCCGCCCGCACCCAGCGCGGCGGCGACCGACGCGGCGCGGACTCCTGCACCTGATTCAAAGCCCGGCGCGAAACGACCCGAGCGCACTATGACCGGCTCGATGGCGCCGATCGCTCCCAAGAACTTCAATTACGAGCAAGCCCGGCACCTTCTCTGGCGCGCGGGCTTCGGCGGCACGCCCGTCCAGATCCAAACCCTCGCCAGTTGGGGCCCGCAAAAGGCCGTCGAGTACGTGATCGACCCGGCCAACGCGCCCGGCGATCGTCCTCGAACAGATCTGTTCGACAAGGACATTTTGCACGAGCCGAGCGCAGAAGAGCGAAAGGCTTATCAGGCAGCCCGCCAACGGCAGGATGAAGACGCCCTCGCCAAGTTTCGCGTGACGCAGCAGCGACGCCAGGGGCAGGATCGCCAGCAGATTGGCGAAGTGCAGCGCTGGTGGCTGAAGCGCATGATCGAGACGCCCCGCCCGCTCGAAGAGCGAATGGTTCTCTTCTGGCACGGGCACTTCGCGACCAGCTATCGAACGATCGAAAACAGCTACCACATGTTCATGCAGAACGAGTTGTTCCGCACGCATGCGCTGGGCAATTTCGGCGAACTGCTCTACGCCATCATCCGCGACCCCGCGATGCTGAAGTATCTGAACAACGACACCAGCCGCAAGGGCAAGGCGAACGAAAACCTCGCCCGCGAGATCATGGAGTTGTTCAGCCTGGGTATCGGCGGTTACAGCGAGAAGGACATCAAAGAGGGCGCGCGGGCGCTCACCGGGTACACCTTCAAGGATGATGAATTCGTCTATCAGAAAAACAATCACGACGACGGCGTGAAGACCATTCTGGGCCGGACCGGCGCGTTCGACGGCGACGGCTTCGTGAAGATCATCCTGGAACAGCCGGGAGTTTCGCGGCTCATCACCCGCAAGATGTACCACAACTTCTGTGCGGAATTGCCTCCGCTGGAGCGCGCCGGATACGACGATCTTCCCGCGCCGCAGCAGTCTGCACTCCGCGACCTCGCTTCGACGTTTTCATCGTCGCGCTACGAGATCAAGCCTGTGCTGCGCCGCCTCTTCCTCAGCCAGCACTTCTACGACGAAAAGAACATGAACGAGCAGATCAAGAGCCCGACGCAGCTCGTCGTCGGCGCCGTGCGGTCGCTCGATACCCCGGTGCGCGATCTTTCGATCCTCAACGACGCGCTCGACCTCATGGGCCAGAACCTGCTCTTCCCCCCCAGCGTCAAGGGCTGGGATGGCGGCCGCTCGTGGATCAACACCAGCACCATGTTCGTCCGACAGAACATCATGGCCTTCCTGCTCACCGGCAAGAAGCCCCGCGGCTACGACGCCAACGCCGACGAAATGAAGTACGACCCCATGCCTCTGCTCGCCGAAATGGCCAAGGCCAGCCCCGGTAGCGAGAAGGACCCCGCCGCCGTCGCCGACTATCTGCTCCGCCTCACCATCGGCGGCGCGCCGGATCAATCGAAAGAAGCTCTCGCCTCGCTCGCTGCCAAGGTCGGCGGCGGCGTTTCACGCGAACTCGTGATCGGATACCTGCTCCTCATCACCGCGATGCCGGAGTATCAGCTTTGTTGATTTGTTGAAATGGCCAAAGTTCCAAATGGCCAAAGGGCCAAATGGAATTCCGGGCCGCTTCGGTCTCTTCTGATTTGGCACTTTGGAACTTCACCCATGGACCTGCACAACTCCCAAGCCTTTACCCGCCGCAAGTTCCTCTACGGCGGTCTCACGCTCGCCTCGACCGCGTGGACGATTCCGGCGTTTCTCGGTTCATCCGCCGATGCGATGGCTGGAATGCTCGCCGATGGGCTTTCGAGCACGCCGGGCGTCAATGAAGACCGCATTCTCGTTGTCGTCCAGCTCGGCGGCGGCAACGACGGCCTCAACACAGTCATTCCCTACGGGATGGACGCTTACTACAAGGCGCGAGCCGGAATCGGCGTCAAGCCGAATGAAGCTCTCAAACTCACCGAGGCCGACGGCATCGGCCTGCACACGCGCATGACCGCGCTCAAAGATCTCTACGACAACGGGCTCGCTTCGATCATCCAGGGAGTCGGTTATCCGAACCCCGATCGCTCCCACTTCAAGAGCATGGATATCTGGCAGACCGCCGAGCGCGATGCCACCGGCGACGGCTGGCTGGGCCGGTACATCGACAACGAGTGCTGCGGCTACGGCAAGGGCGAAAGCGGCAAGCCGGACGGCAGCAAAAAGGCCCCCGCGCCCGCAACAGCGGTCGAACCCCCCATCGCCATCGGCCGCACCGCGCCGCTCGCACTGCAGGGTCGTGCCACCAAACCCGTGAGTTTCGAATCGGCCGATCTCTTCCGCTGGTCGGGCGAAGACATCCACGAGGCCCTGCGCGAGCCGTACCACGAACTCAATCGCCGCGGAGCATCCGGGGGCGGCGGCGACACCAACGCCGACTTCCTGATGCGCACCGCGCTCGATGCGCAGATCAGCA
Organism: Phycisphaeraceae bacterium; assembly: GCA_019636565.1. Lineage (GTDB taxonomy): Bacteria > Planctomycetota > Phycisphaerae > Phycisphaerales > UBA1924 > JAFEBO01. Next base: position 523 of record JAHBXG010000033.1, on the reverse strand, counting down.
GCGACAAGATCCGCAAGGCGGTCGCGCAGAAGAGCCTCGTGACGTATCCCGGCAACGAACTCGGACGCCAGTTGCAAATGGTCGGTGCGATGATCCGCGCCGGGCTCAAGACCCGCGTCTACTACGTCACGCTCGGCGGCTTCGACACGCACAGCGGCCAGGGCGGCGCGCAGGGCCGGCACGGCAACCTGCTCGCGAACTTCTCTGATTCGATCAAGGCTTTCTACGCCGATCTCAAAGCGCAGGGCAACGACTCGCGCGTGCTCACCATGAGTTTCAGCGAGTTTGGCCGACGCGTCGCGCAGAACGCCAGCGGCGGCACCGACCACGGCACTGCGGCACCCATGTTCCTCTTTGGCCCAATGGTGCGACCTGGCGTGATCGGTTCGCACCCTTCGCTCACCGATCTCGATCAGGGCGATCTGAAGTACCTCGTCGACTTCCGAAGCGTGTACGCGGGCGTGCTGGAGCAATGGCTCAACGCCGACAGCAAGAAGGTGTTGGGCGAGTCGTACAAGCCGGT
>JAHBXG010000032.1 GCA_019636565.1 Phycisphaeraceae bacterium | reverse complement strand
ACGCTTGGAAGGTCACCGCAACTGCCGAACTCGCAAAGACCGGCGCGGCGATCGCGGCGGGTCAAAGCGTTCCGAACGCGGTTGCGGACGGGCTTCGCCGCATCGCGGAAAACACGCTTCAGACCGCGCAGAACACCGCGAAACTGCCCGGCGTCGATGCAAAGTTTCTCCCGAGTTCGAGCGTTATGGGCGATATGGTCGCGCCCAAGTTATCCGACATTTTCGGAATGAACTCGCAGGCGTTGTCAAACCAACTCGGAAGCGTGCTGGACCAGTTGGATGCGAACGTCAAAGAGGCGTCCGACCTTGCGAGCGCCAAGATGCCCGCGATCGTTGATGCCGGGTCTTACTGGTCTGTTGCGCAAAGCGCGATCAGGGACGATATCACGAAGCAGCAACTCGAAGAATTGAAAAAGCAAAACCAGACATTGACGGCCATTGCGACCGGGCTTCAGGAACGCGGCGCGGTTGATCCGCGAGAGCCGCAACTTTCGGAATAACCATGCTCTCTGACATCGCCAGTTTTGAGCAGATTGCCCTTGTCGAACTCGCCGGAAGCGGGCGAAGCGAAACCGTGCGCGGCGTGTTCAACGGCGAACGCCGATTCATGGTCAATGGTGAATACGCGCAACTCATGGAGCACGCGCTGCTCGGATACCCGATCGGGACCGGCGGCGGCATTTTCTGGACGAATGCCGACGTTTGGCCGAACCGGCCCGATGCTACCTGCCGATCGGTTTCTATCACCTATACGGGCCGCGTCGGCGGAACCGCACGCGATCAGATAACGCACTCGAAGGCGATCGTGACCGCGAAGTATTCCAATGCCTTCGACGGCGTTTCCGGTCAGGGCGATAACGAACAGGTTGTAGCACCGACGCAAGACAATATCGCATCGTGTTCCGTTGGCGCGCAGATGGTTGGGCTGAGCAAAAAGAACATCGAGTGGCAGACGGGCGGCGATCCTTTGCCGCCGGACCTCTCGCCCAGCGTGACGGTTCTACATCGTGACGTGACTATCCCGATCACGAACTCACAGAAAAAGCCGCTGACGTTTGATCCGTTTGTTGGCCGCGTGAACAGCGTTCTTTTTCTCGACTCGGCTGCTGAAACGGTGCTGTATTTAGGAAACGACGTTCAGCAACGGCGGCTCGTGGTCCCGGCTGTGCCGCTGCCAGCGATTTCCAGCGCCCCGCCGACGAAAGTGATCGTGTGGGATTACGTTCACAAGTTCGCCATTCGCTCATCTTCGTGGCAGAAGTTCTACGGCAATCCGTTTGTCACCAACGGCGCGGCGGATTCGATTGTGGAGGCGGGTACAGCGAACGTGGTGCTGCCCTACGGCGCGGCTGTTGACCTCAACCAAATCTTTGCGAACCCGACCCCGTGAACTTCAAGCGCTACAAGCCCGGCGATCGTCCGTCCGCGATAAGCATTTCGGACATGAATCGCCGCGCCGACATGCTGGAGCGCGTGGCGATTTCCAACGGCGTTATGCCGAAGCCGGGGCTGGCTGGATTGTTCGGATTCCTTGGCGCGTTCGGCGCGACCAATGCGGGTCCGACCGTGCTTTGGGGGCAACTCACCTACCGATCGACGGGATCGGCGGCGCTTGGATCGTCTGTGACCTACAAGGCCGATTCTCTGGACGGCTCTATCAGTATCACCACGGCAGAGACTCCTTTGTTTCGGGCGTTTCATTCCTCAACCAGAATCATTCCCGCCGCCGCCGATTCGCTTTGCTTGCTCGGATGGTTTCCCGATCCCGCAGACAACGAGTGGAAGGGCCGCATCATTTGGGTTGCCGAAACAAACGATCCGGGGGCGTGCTGAATGGGCGCTCAAGGTCAACTCTTGCAGGATTCGGACGGGAAGATCGTCCAGAATCCCAGCGGTCAGATGATGACGCTGGACGCGGCTGGCGAGTGCGCCGAATGTTGCGGCGGCGGCGATGGTCCGGGCGTTTGCTGTGACTCTCCATATCTCGGCTACTACGACACGTTCAGCGGCGTTCACGAGCAAGAGGTATCCGCTTCGCTGTCTTTGACGGAAACGACTTCCGGCTGGAAGTACAACGATGGCGCGGACCTCCAGACGATGCCGGACCTGACTACAACCGTTTCGCTTGCGATGGACGCGACGGACGGGCGGGCGGACTGCGCGGGGATTCAGACCGAGCAGAGCGTGAACCGGACTTCCGGCGGATGGGTTGATCCGGGGACGTACCTGCCGAGCGGCGGGTCTGCAACTGTGACCCCGACCGCTGCGAGCGTTTCCAATTCTCCCAGCGACGTTTATCAGGCAACGCCGGTAACGTCTTTCAGCGGGCCGGTGAACTATCCGGGCACGGGCATCTTCACGGCATCGACCACGTTCTATACGTCGTACCAGACCGGGCCGGGTTCGTACACCTACACACAATCGGGGTTCAGCAATACAACGGTTCTCTTTCGCTGCAACGTGGCCGGGCGCGGCGCGTATGCGTACCGCGACACGATTTGGGAAACCGCCCCGGCTGGCGATTTCAACCTTACCGTTTACGTTGACGCGGCTGGCAAGTGCGCGGCGGTTCTAACTTCTCTGGTCGAGCCGATCTATGCGACCGCAACCAAATCGGCAACAGCCAGCGCCAGCCTCACAAAATCGGGCAATGCCCCCACCGATTGCACGGTTACTTTCAGTTTCACAATCACGCCGCCAGCAACGAACCCTGACACCGGCGACGACGACATGGCGACGATTTCCGGGAGCGGCACGTTTACCGCCAGCACAAACATGATCGGATGCACGCTTGCTCGTGGGGCCGGTTGCTCTGATTGCGGCGACGGCGGGGAAGATCCGGGGGTGCCAGAATGAGAGCGTGGCACGCCATTTCCGGGGCGGCTCGCTACTTGCGCGCGTGGCTTGCGGGCGATCGCGCGGACGATGCGGCAATGCTCAACCGTCTTCGTATGTGCGCGGTCTGCCCTTCGATGACACGGCGGAGGAAGTTTGGACGCTCGCGGACGCTCTGGTGCGGACAGCCGTTTGATCCGGTTCGCAACATCTCATGCGGCTGTTTGCTTGCGTCACACAAAGAAGAGGGCGCGGCGGTTTCGGTGACGGTTGAAGGCGTGGAGTACGAACCGGCTGGGAAACTCGTGGTGGGGACCGAAGTTTGTCCGAGGGGGTTCTGGTGACAAACACAATTGACGTGATTCGGCTGCTGGCGCACCTGCGGAGGCGCGGACACGAAATCGGATACGAGCAGAATCCGCCGGGGAGCCGGTATCCGTATGCGCTGCTTGTCAGCAAGCACGATCAACTCAGCGCCGAAGATTCGTGGCGTCTTCAGGCGCATCACCGCGAAATCGTAGTCGAATTGATCGCGGAGCAGTATCGCGCTCTCGGAATCGGCGGGCGAAATGCCCGGCGCGTGGCGAGGCAGCAGGACATTCTCGTGCGTTGTGGTTTTACCGTCAAGGAACTTCAGGCAATCCGATACCGCGAGGGGATCGTAGAAATCGTGCCCGCAATCGTGGCACAGAAGGGCAAGAAAACATGACCACGATTACACCCGTCAGCCGCAGCGCCCCGAGCGCATCGAATCCGCATCTGTACGTTTTCGATGTGCCGTGGGATTTCTCCCATCCTTGCGTTCGGCATCCGTCGATTCTTGTGCAGACCAGTTGCAACATGAACTTTGTGTATACCGGCGTTCCCGGTGGGACGGGCTCGCCCAACTCGCTCGGGTACACCGCCCCTTCGTCGTATGCGGGCATTCCAGCATCGAACCCGACGACCGAGGATTTCATCGAGAACGCGGTACACGCGGCGCGGGCGTGCGCGATCAATATGCACTATCGCGGCCAGCATCTTGGATCGGGCGAGTATGTAAGCGGCGCGCGGTCTGGTTGCCTCTACATCAAGGGCTTCGGCGTGTGCAAGAAGGCGGACGCTTCGGACCCATGCCCGGTGCAATTTGGATACGAGGATCGGTTGAGCAGCACCGCGCCTTCGTTGATCGAAACGAACTGCGGGACCGCATCGTTTATGTCTCTGGTCAACGTCCCGTGGTCCCGGTTCTCGCCGTACAACGCGAACAGCATCGTGAAGGCGCAAGCGTGGGCGCGTGCGTTCTGCGCGGAGTTGAAATCGCAACTGGACAATTTCACGCTTCACAGCGGCGGCGCGGCCAAACTCTGCTATCCGCATCTCTACATCGACGACCTCGAAGACTACATGCGGGCGCAGAACTTCAGCCTTGTTTCTTCGGTTACGGACGTGAACAAAACCTCTTTCGTTGACTACAACGCGGGCGATCCGACGCATCTGCTCGGGCAGTCGATTCCGGGGTATGTCTACAGAAACACTATCTTGAACATGATCTACGAAGCGGACGGCACCACGGAACTCGACCGCTTCAAGAATGAGAAGATTTGGGCGATCTATTCCAACGGGCAATGGCAGGAAAAGACGTTCAAGGAAAAGTGGACCGAATGGCTTGCGCGCGGAATCTTCACGGGCGCGCCGCTGCCCGTATCGCGGACGCAAACGCAAAACAACGAACTTGAAGCGTTCGGGATGGAATTGCGGTTTTGGGCGATCTATCGCGGGATCATTCAGCCGTTCATCGAGACTTTCGGCTATGCCCCGATCACATCAAACTATCAGGACATCAAGGGGCCGAACAACTACAGCGAGCAATGGCGCCAGCAATTCCAGAACTTCGGATGGGATGAGCAGTTGCTGGACTGCCGAATCTCGCAGGGGTCCGCCGAAACCTATGACATTGACGCGGCGCTTGCAGAGATTCAGAGACGATACGACCTGTGCGACAAGGACAAGCCGATCGTGGCGACGATGCGGGTGCGAAGCCCGGACGACACCGGCGTCACCTACGGCACGTTTGATTCAAGTTTCAAGCCGATCTGTGAGTACATGCGGCACAAGGGCGTGCATCGGTTCAACCTTTTCTTGCTAGAAGATCAGTTGGACGAAATGTATCAGGCGTGGATCGACTTTCGCGCCAGCATCGAGGCCGACGATACGAGCGGGCCGACAGTGCTGCTTCACGGCAGACGCGGCAAGATCGCACGATCCGCAAGCCGGGGGGTCCGAAGATGAAACCGAAAAAGCCGGGTGCGTCGTGGGCTGTTTCCCCGGTCAGTTCGGTTTGTTCGATCGTTCGCGTGAACATGCCTACGGGCGTGAAGGTGTTTCGGGCGCTGCTACTGTCGGACGTTCATATCGACAGCAAGGGCCACGTCGACCGCTCGCATCGAAAGTTGCTCGATGCGGCAAAGGCGGCGGGCGCGCCGATCATCAAACTAGGCGACACGTTCGACGCGATGCAAGGCCCGCACGATAAACGGGCGGACAAGGGCGCGACGAAAGACGAGCACAACGGGGCGGACTACTTCGATCGGCTGGTGAACACGGCGGCGGACGTTTACGCTCCATACGCGCACCTGCTTGCGTACATCGGGACGGGCAATCACGAAACGGCGGTGCTGAAGCATTCGGGAACGAACCTGATAACGCGGCTATGCGAGCGGTTGAACATGAAGCACGGCGCGAAGGTTGTGCCGGGCGGGTATCGCGGGTGGATCAAGTTTCAGTTCAACATTCGGGACAGTTCGCGCACCGCAAAGAATCTGTACTGGTGTCACGGCGCGGGCGGGGGCGGCGAAGTCTCGATGGGCGTGCTGAAGTTCAAACGGCGGCAGACCTATCTTCCGGACGCCGACATTGTGGCGACGGGTCATATCCACGAGGACGTAAACGCGCGGGTTGCTCGGTATCGCCTGAGCGATCAGGGATTCGAGTCGTCCGATTCGATCTTGCATGTGAGCGTGCCGAGCCTGAAGGATTCGCAGACGGGCAAGGCGTTCAGTTGGGAGCATGAGAAGGAAATGCCGCCGAAGTGTGACGGGGCTTATTGGCTGACGTTCACCGTCGCATCGAACGAATCGCGGGCGACGATCATCGTGCCGAACGCGCACAGAATCATTCCGGCGGAACTCTGAGCGGGGGGAATCATGCTTCCGTGGCCCGTGAAACCCGGCGGCGATGAGTATGAATACCCGCTTGATTGGGTTGGCGTTGACGACGACGAACTAGAAGAGGCGAACTAAAAAGCCTCAGCGGCGTACCCGCACGCGCGGCAGCGAAGAGATCGGACCCTGCGGCGCGCAATGAAGGGGCTGGCAACCAACACAATTAGGAGCCAAGCGCCCGCGAAAACCAGCCCAACAATGGGAATGAACAGACCAAAAACCACCGCAATCAGAATGGCAGGAACGATCGCAACTATGATCGCAAGCAAGCAGCCAGCGCCGGAAACGTCGGAGTATTGGAATCGGGCCAACGCGCCGGAACAAAGCGGGCAAACAGGATTGCCGGGGGAAGCGATGGCGGCAGCGACAGGAGAAGTCGCAATCGGATCGGTATTTGCATGTTTCGCGCAATGCGCGGCAACCATTGCCTTGTTCTGGCGATCACGTTCCGCCTTTGCTGCGTGCCGCGCCATTGCCATTTCAATACGATCTGATGCAGCCTCGGTCGCTCTCGCCACAATCGGATAGCCGAAGTATGCGACGATTCCAAAAACCACCAGACCACCGGCGAGAACGATAATCAGGATCGGCTCCATTGGATCATCCTTTCATTGTCTGGACTTCAAGCCCCAGCGCCGTAAGCAGCCTGTCGATCGTTTCGCCGTTCAAGTCGCATTTGCCCGCGAGGTATTCGGAGAGGTTGGATTGCGGAACCTTCGCGCGTTGGGCTAGTTCGGATTGGGTGAGGCCGCTATCAGCGAGGGCGGCGCGGATGGAGTCGCGGAGGTTCATTGAATCCGCCCGGGTCGTCTTTCGACGGCGCGGCGGACGCGGGCCGGGCCTCTACAGGATTCGTACCCCGTTGAGCGTTCCCGGCCCGCAGGATTCATCGGCCTTCGGCTTTGGCGATGGCGGCGCGGACCTTGCAGCAGGTGCATGGGCAGTCAACGCCTCGTGTGTGAGTTCCACCGAAGGAGCGCCCATAGCAGTCTTGCAAGCCAAGATTGTGTAGCGACTCGACAACCTCTTTGCACGCCTCCAGCAACTCCGGCGCGGCGGCGAACAAATAGGCGTTGGCGAGCATGCCGCCCTCGCTCGTCTCGTGAAGGCGTGCGATCGTGTTCGCACCCTTGAGAATCTCTGGAGTATGCCTGCCTTTGACTACTTCCAGCGGCCCCGTCGTGTGCGTCGTTTTCTGTGTCGCTGTGTTCATTCCAAACTCCTGCCCTCTCGGGCGTCCCCCACCTGCAATCCGGTGGGCCGATGCTCTATGATCGCCGAACGGCGAATGAACGCAAGAGGAAAGCGAAAGAAATAGTTGAAAAAATCTTCCGACAGCGCAGAGCCTGCGCAGGTTGTCCACCGCCAATCCACAATTCCGTGGATTCCGTTCGGCTTCCCGAACCTTTCGTGAAGTTATGCTAAGGTGTTCACCCTATCGACGGGGGTCGATGGCTGGCATGGCTTGGGGAGTTTGCCTTATGCGTACAGGGGCGGGGAGTGTGTTTGTTGGCATTCGCGCCAGAATTAGGCGGATTTCCGTTGCAATCCATACCGCCGCTGTTACTACAGGAATCATGCTGTTCGCGGCTACGGGCGAACCATCGACTATCGCGCTCGCGCTGGGAACGTGGGAATCCGAGCGCGTCAGGTGCGGCACAAAACCAAAGAACGCGCGAAAACAGGCCGTACGCCTGCGGACGTTCTTTTCCGAACAGGGCTGGTCTACCCACGCCGATCTGACCCGCGAGAACATCGTCGGTGCGTTGCGTGGGCTGTCCGAGCGGGGCCGGGCCACGGCGACGGTCCTAACCCTCCAGTGTCAGATCGACGCATTCTGTGCGTTCCTAGTGGCGTGTGGCAAATTGCCGTACAACCCCTGCGAAACGATCCCGGCACCCCGCCGCCCGCGTGGGGCGACCCGCCGCCGGGGGGTTCGGGCGTTCACCGAGCAGGAAATCGAGCGGATCGTGGCCGCCGCCGAAGCCGACGAAAAGGCCGTACGGCCTGACCATGCCGCCCGGCGGTCGGTCCTGTACCGCGTTGCCGCCCTGACCGGGGCGAGGTACGGACAGTTGGTCAAGGCGCTGGCGTGGGGGGACGTGGATCTAGACCGGGGCACGATCACGTTCGATCGGTCAACTTCAAAGAACGGGCACGGCGCGACACTTCCCCTGCACGCGCAGGCGGTCGAAGTTCTGCGGGCGTGGCGAGAACGGTGCGAAGTTGCCGACGCAACCGATTTCGTGTTCCCGACCACGATTCAAAGCCGGATCATCGACCGGGATATTCGCGCGGCGGGCGTTGCCAAGCGGGACGGGTCCGGCAGGCCAGCGGCGTTTCACTCATTCCGAAAGTCGTTTGCGACCGCGCTGGTTGCCAACGGCGTTCCCGTCAACGTGGCCCAACGGCTCATGCAGCACCGAACGGTTCAAATGACCCTCGAAATCTACGCGGAAGTCCAAGAATCCGGCCTGATCGACGGGTTATCCACATTGCAAGTCTTTGGAAACGGCGTACTTAGGGAAAGAATAAAAAAAAGTTCGCCAAAGGAGGGCGAATCTGTTGACGCGGGAGGCGAAATAGACGATAGTGGTACTCATGCTGTTCGTCACTTCTCCCAACACGAATCCCCATCGCCCGGCGGCTTGCCGCATGGCGAACAGCATTTTCCAAACGGTTGGCCGTCCGGCGATCGGGATTTTCTGCCTCGTGGATTTGGCTCGGGTGTAGGTTCGCCGCTCACCGGAGCGATGGGCGGTTCGAGTCCGCCCCTCGGCATTCCGACAGAGCGAAAAGGGAAAGAGGCGGGCGAACGTGAGAACGTATCGCCCACCCTCGGGACTCTTGCGGACCTACTAGAACTCGCGGCCAAGTTGCTGAGGCAGACCATGAAGGGGTCTGCCCGTGACTCATGCTCGGGACCAACAGATTCGATACCGCAAGGCTAGCGCGAAAGACACGCTGGCCGGACAGATCAAGCGGATCATCGACAATCCCGTGCGCGGGTTCCGCGAGCACCTTCATCGAGGGCTTCGCAATGGCGTTCACCAGCAATTTCGACCATCGGAAGAGTGCCTCGAAAACGGCGCTGTGTTCTGGCCTACGCGCCGTGAATACGACCCGGCTTGGCTGAACAAGCAAATTGCCAACTGTCAGCGCTGCGGCAATCGCCTAAGCCTGCGCGGTCCCGAACACAACTGGTTTTGTCCTGAGTGCCGCGAGGTAATTGAACTTATCCAGATTCGCGATGGGTCGAGCATTGTCGCGATTGCAGCGTCTGGAGAAGACGACGGTCCGCACATGAACAAAACGCTGCTGGAGTGTGGGATTTCGTTGAACTCATACTTCGGCGGATTGTGGATGCGGGGCGGAAGCCTTCGCTGAAAGGAGATTGAAGTGACTCACGGCGAACTGGCACTGGAACAGGCGATTGAGGCGGGCTGTCCGGTCCCGACAAACGCGGCGCAGGCGGCGGAACTGGTTGCCCGCGAGAACAAGGCCGCGTCCAAGATCATCGAATGCATCCAGTGCAAGCGGATCGGCCGCGCCGGTCGGATGCACTACGGCGGGCACGTGCTCCCGATCTGCGAGGCGTGCAAGGCTGAGGCCGACGCACAGGCCAACAGGCTGGCTACGTCGGTCGCTGCGGCATTCGCGCCGCTTGCTCAGATTCCCGCCCCCAAGCCGAACCCGAAGGCGATCAAGTGGGCGCAGGATCAACTCGTGAGCGCAGGCAGCGCCGATGCGTTCACGAACGCGAAGCCGGGGCCGCTGGCCGAATGGCTGGACGATCTGCGGCGCACGCTGAAAACCGGGCGGTATCCATCTTGGATGCTCGAAGCGGAATCGCACGAGTGCCCGACGTGCGAAGTTGACTGCGTGATTTCGCAGGAGGCAGACGGGCCGAGCGATGAGGCCGACGACGTTCCTTGTGCGACATGCCCGCTTTGCGAACGTTGCTGGCTCATGCGCAACGGCGAATGGGAGGCACAGTGAAGATCACCCGCGCCCGCTACGACCGCGTTCTCGCCGAACGCAACGAATACCGCCGCGTGCTCGTGCTGTGGCGCGATGCCGACGACGCGCCGACAGACACGGCGAAGATGCGAGAGGCGCGGGCGGCACGGAAGGCGGCGCTTCGCAACGGCGGGGTAAGGGTTTCCAAGAGCGATGAAAGGGGACTGACATGAGCAAGATCGACGACGGCGGGACACGCTTCCAACCTGCTGACTACGCGAAGAGTGCGGAGAAGGAGATCGAACATCTACGTCAAGCAAACGCCGCCATACGCGAAAAGTGCGAACAGTACTGGAACGAGCGAGCGGTAGGCGAGTCCGAGTTTCACGCCATACTTGAATACATCCACAAGGTTGCGAGCGGACATCTTCGGCCAACGACAACGGGAACAGATCCGCAGCCCCTTGAGCCACACCAAAAGATTGAGCTAGAGCTTTTCAAACGTGTGCTACAAGAGGTTTCCGACTCTGAAACCGTTGGAACCGACATCGCCCAGCTTTTGCAGACAGCGACGGATCTTGTGGCATTTAAAAGCATGTCAAAAGACGATGCCATTTGGGGTGTAATTACATGCCTTATTGGTCGCACGAAGTTGTACCGGGATGAGTGCCTTGCTCACCGCAAGGACGCCGAAACGTGGAGAAACAAGTGGTCCTCCATGGCTACGGCGGGACGCGGGAAGATGATCGGACATTTCCCGATCACCGCAGATGGCTATTTGGTCGGCAGCGGGGTTTGTCTCTGGCACCCCGAGATGGACGCCAGCTCACTCGAAACGCGAACAGAAGCGTATTTCGAGCAAATTACGTGCTGCCCAGAACGAGGCGTCAGTGGCGGACCTCTTCCGATTAGCGAGTTGTACTCAACCAAAGAAGCCGCCCTTGCCGCGAAAGGAAATAGATGAGCAATACATTTGAACTTGCAAAGGAACTGGAGCGGTTGCGAGAAGTAGAGCGCGACTACTTGCGCGACTACTTGCGCGGCACCGTTCTCCCGAAGTGCGTGGAGGCGCTGGAGGCTGTGGCGCGAGAGGCGAGCGGACGCGCCCACGGATTCCACTGCCAAACAAAATCCGGCGGCGAATGCAACTGCTCGGTCGGTCTTGCCAGTTCCGCCCTCGCGCTCGCGAAGGAGGCTGCAAATGGCTGAGGCCCTGCAATATCTCTACGCCGCCGTTCTCTTCGTCGCCGCGTGCGTGCTGCTGGCGGGCGCGACCGTTGCTGGGTGCTTTGACTGGAAACAGAATCATTCTTGACCGTCACGCAGAATCGAAAGGAAGTGGAATATGGAACGATCAGAACACATCAATGAACTCGCGGCGGCATTGTGTAAGGCTCAGGCCACGATCAAGTGCGCCCTGAAGTCCAGCGAAAACCCATTCTTCAAGTCCAAGTATGCGGACCTGTCCGCCGTTTGGGAAGCCTGCCGCGAATCGCTGACGAAGAACGGGCTTTCAATTTCGCAGCACACGGGAAGCGACGGAACACTTGTCACTGTTGAAACCGCCTTGTTGCATTCTTCCGGCCAGTGGATCGCCTCGACACTGACCATGCGGCCAACAAAGTCGGACCCGCAGGCGTTTGGCTCCACGATCACCTACGCACGCCGGTACGCGCTTGCGGCGATTGTCGGAGTGGTGAACGAGGACGACGACGGCAACGCGGGCAGTTCCGGCCATGCGGCCCCCACGCGAGTTGAGGCTGCACGCAAGGCGATCGAACCGCCAGCAGAAAAGCCGAAGGCCACTCTCGCCCGTGAGATTGCGGACTGGTCCGGCATGGACTCCAAAGACCCGACATTCGCCAGCGTTTGCGCCAGAATCATCGCGCGTGCCAGCGGTGGCAAGTTCCCGGCGAAGGTGTCGGACGATCAAGCGACGATCGTGCTGAATTGGGTTCGCGCCGAACGAGAAAAGGGAACGGACTTCGCCGCCGTCTACAACGCTGATGGGGTGGCGGCATGAAAGACCTAATCACCACATGCGGCGAATGGTGCGCCGAAGTCCAATCCGGCATGGCATCCGCCGACGACGTACTCCGTGCCCTTGATTTCCTGAAGCAACTCAAAGAGGCCACGGCAAAGGCGAACGCCGACATGGAGGCGGCTGTCATCGGGTGGATCAACGCGAACGGCGATCTTTCGGACGGTCAGGTGCGATATTACGTCGGCCCGAACAAAACGACCAAGTGCCTCAACGTCCGCACCACGCTGGAGGCGATCTTTGAGGCGAAGGACGGCGACCTTGACGCGCTGATGGATTGCCTTTCATCCAATCCGTTCAAGCCCGCAACGACCATGAAACTGATCGGCCCGCGCGCTGAGGAATGTTTCAAGACGGAAGAAGTTATGGACCTGAAAACCGGGAAGCCAAAGGGCGATCGGTTGCAGAAACACGATCCGCAATTCAGCGGGAAGAAAGAGGTGGAGTGATGCCCAATTTCAATAAGACGATTCTGGTCGGACACTTGACCCGCGATGTAGAAGTTCGCGCCGTTGGCTCTGGTTCGGTTACGAAGTTCGGCATCGCAACGAACCGCAACTACACCACGGCCAGCGGTGAGAAGCGCGAAGAGGTTTTCTTTGGTGACTGCGAAGCGTGGGGAAAGACCGGAGAGGCGATTGCCAAGTTTTTCTCGAAAGGCAGACCGATTCTGGTGGAAGGCAGACTGAAAACCGAATCGTGGGACGACGAGAGCGGAAAGAAAAAGAGTGCAACGCGAATCGTGGTGGATTCATTCGCGTTCGTTGACAGTAAGCCGGACGGCGACACCCCGCGTCCGAACATGGACAGCGGCTCGAAGCGCAAGGGCGGCGCGGCATCTTTCCCGGACGACGACTCAATTCCGTTCTAGTCCGAACTCTCGTGGGAGGGTTTGTCTCACCACACCCCCGCGTCAGCGAGAGCGAAGCGTGGGGTTTGCAATACGGGTTCCGAAAGGGCCATTCCGGTTTTCAGGTGGGCGAGAGTCTGCCGCCGGGATTGATAGTGCGGTCCATTTCCTCTCTCCTCAGGCGCGTTCGTTAGCGCGGGCGCGCCACATTCCAAACCAAAGGACTTTGACCATGTGCAAGCCCGTATCTGGACTCATCAACTCGGACCACACAATCCACCTTCCGTCCCCTGAGTTGTGGGAGCATTCCCACTCGACGCTTGCGAGCAAGGTTGGAATACCAGACGGCTTGCTTGGTGACAAATGGGTCCGATTTGAACTCTCACCAAAGGGCGACGACTTCTCAACTCCGGTTTCCGAGTGGCTGTTGCACCTGGACGAACATCGCCACGTTGATTGGTGGGGGGCAGAACTTCCCGCGATCGACGACAAGATTCGGCGCGCGGTTGATCGTTATATGACTGCGGCGCGGTCCGCCGGTTCTGCGCCGGGTTCTGCAATCACAAGCACGGGCTACATGGCCGCGTCGTCAAGCACGGGCGACAGGGCCGCGTCGTCAAGCACGGGCGACATGGCCGCGTCGTCAAGCACGGGCGACGAAAGTGCTGCCGTTGCAACCGGGTACGGCTCTGCGGTTCGCGGAGCAAAGGGCTGTGCGTTGCTCGCGGCTGAGCGCGACGAGAACTACAAGTTGATCGCGTGGGCGTTCGGAGTTGTGGACGGAAAAGCGATCAAGCCGGGCGTTTGGTACGAGGCGAAGACGGGCAAACTCAAGGCGTGCAGCGAGGAACGGTGCGCCGAAATTGAAGCCGTGCTTGCACAAGCCGGATCGGAAGCGGTGAAGCCGGAGGCGTGCGGGCCGCAAGCGAAGTAAATCGACCACGCAAGGACGCGACATGCTCAACCGAACGCAAAACACGGGCCTGCTGTTCCGCACGAGCGGCGCGGAAATAAGAGGAAACTCAGCGGATTCTCGCGCCGAGTTCATCGTCGCCCCTCCCAGCAATGGCACGCAAACCAGCGACGATGCCGCGAAGTCTCTCAACGTCAAAGCGCTCGCCACGATGCGCGCCGCGATTCTGCGGCTGCTGCGGGAAACGCCGGGCGGATTGACACGCGAGGAAATCGAGCAGCGAACCGGCCTGCCGGGAAACACGGTGCGGCCACGGGTACGGGAGTTGTTCCTTGCCGGAATGGTCCGTGAGGATGGCGAACGGGAAACGGAATCGGGACGGAAGGCAGCGATCGTCAAGGTCGCGGGGGGTGAGGGATGAAAGAGCGACCGATTATTTTTAGCGGCCCGATGGTCCGCGCGATTCTCGACGGGAGAAAGACGCAGACGCGAAGGATTCTCAAGATCAAGGGACATGGCCTTAGACACGAACCGCTTGGCGGACGACTGTCGCACTCAATTCGAGAATCGGAGTTCTGCACGCGATTTCTCGGAACTGACGTTCTCGTGCGAGAGTTCTGCCCCTACGGCGTTCCCGGCGATCGGCTGTGGGTGAAAGAAACGCACTACCGATGGACCGGATGCGGCAATCCGCCCTCTGGTTTTATTCTGTCGCCGGACGGCAATCCGTACAAGGCGCGATGCCACGCCGACCACCAAAATATCGAGGGCCTTGACGCCGCGTGCGCCGTACTGAAGCGGTCCTCGCTCTTCATGCCCCGCTGGGCCTCCCGTATCACGCTCGAAATCGTGAGCGTGCGGGTGGAGCGTGCTGATTCAATCAGCGATGCCGATGCGGTAGCCGAGTCGTTCCGCGATCGAGAGGATTTCTTTCGCACGTTCTATGACCTGAACAAGCGTGCGCCGAGCGGAAGTAACCCGTGGGTGTGGGCGCTGACGTTCAAGCGAGTAGGGGGTGAGCCATGATCGACACCGCCGACACCAACAGGCTTACCGACAAGCAACGCGCGGATATTCAGGCGCAGTACCGGGGCCGCGTGATTCAGGACAACTACGGCGCGATCGCGTATCGGGCGTTCTGCGCAGACTGCGGCGTGCCGATGGTCGCGGCCACGAAGGCACAAGCGATGAAAGCGATCAAGTGTTTCGATTGTGCAACTGGAAAGGAATGCGAATGAAATCTGAGAACCTCACCGCCCACGTCGTTTCCAGCCACGACCCCGAGCCGCCGAAGTTGCCGCCGCTGCCGGAGGCGATTGTGCTGGTTGCCAAGAGAGGCGCGACCATGTGGAGCGCCGAAGCGTTTGATAGTGCTGGATGCGCCGAAGACTTTGCTCGCGTGATATGCAAAAGCGGTCCAGCCGCCACCCGCATTCTCACCATCTCGCAGCCCCAGCCGCCGCGCGAGGTGACGGATGCGGAGGTTGCGGCGATTATCCGAGAAAATTATCCACGCATCGTCAAGCAGCGTAGCGACGGGGCGATTTTGGATTGCTTCGCTGAAACAGCCGCCTGCGTCCGCGCCGCTCTCAGAAAGGCGGGTGGGAAGTGAAGTACACACCAGAGCAGTACGCGGAGAGCGCGAAGAAGTACGGCATTCCTCCGGGACCGTACGAAGACGATGCGCCGGTACATCGAAATGGCGTACTTGCTGGCATCGGACGTGTCGTGAAAACTTCGGACGAGTTTTATGATGGTCTTCTGGAGATTGCGTGGTTCGAGTGTATGTCCGCCTCGTGCTCCAAGCCTCCAGACGACATCGACGAACTGTTTGAGTCGCAGCAACAAGCAGTCATTTCTCTCGTAAAGCAACTCCCCGACCTCCTGATCGAGCGCGACCTTCTCGCCGCCTCGAACGCGCGGTTGAGGGAGGCGTGCGTTCAAGCTCGCGGTGCGTTGTTGCTGGACCACATGGTTGACGACACAGGCAAGCCATACGGAACAACGACTGTTGCTCTTGAAGCTATCCACGCCGCCCTCTCCACCACACCCTCCACACCCGACCCGCGAGACGAGCAGATTCGGAAGTTGAGAGAGGCGTGCAGTGCTGCCGTTAGGGAGTCAAACGGCCGCGCACATGGATTCCACTGTCAGACAAAGTCCGGCGGCGACTGCGACTGTTCGGCCGGTCTTGCCCGCGCCGCTCTCGAAGGGGGTGTATCGTGAACGACGACCTCCCCACCCTCTTCCGCGCCGCACACGCCGCGATCGGTGACGAGATTGTGCCTGACGGATTTGAGCGCGACGAGTTCGTTCGCTATCTGAACGTCACTCCAAATGTCGCGCATTCAGGCATCGTCCACACCCTGCAATGGCTGGTGAAACAGCACATGGACAACTCGGTATCGCTCAGTTCGCTCGGCGTCGAGGTGAGCGGTATCGAATTCTATGAAACGTCCCACCGAAACACCCCCGCCAGCATCTACGCCGCGTTGCTTCGCCTCGCAACCCGCGTGGCACAGGAGAAAAGAACATGAAGTACCGCAAGAAGCCTGTAGTAATCGACGCAATTCAGTGGCTCGGAGACAACGAGGCCGAGTTGATCCGCTGGATGATTCCTGGCGACGGCTCGATTGTGTTCCCGCGAGCCATTATGCAGAAAACAAGCATCACGATTCCAACCCGTGAAGGCACCATGATCGCTAATCCAGGCGATTGGATCATCCGTGGTGTCAAGGGCGAGCTGTACCCGTGCAAGCCCGACATATTCGCTGCCACCTACGACGCGGAGAAAACCAATGCCTGACCCCATCATCGCCTCTGTCGTAGAACCGCCGCGAACGCCGAGGCCGACGCTGTACGCATATCTGTGGCCCGATTCGATTTCAGACGGACCACCTGCTTACGAGTTGTCACTTGCGCGTACGCACACGCAAGACGACCGCGATCCGCGCGAAATCCTCGTCAAAATCCCAGGCGATCCCGAACAGCAACGTCTCGCCCGCATCGAGAAGGCGCGGCAGGCGGTGATTCGCCTCGCTGGTGACTGTGCCGGAACTTACGCACCACTTCGTGCCGCACTCGACGCCCTCACCGCCGCCGAAGCCGAAGGGAGCGAACATGGCTAAGAAGAAATCGCCCGGACCCGCGAAGCACCCCGCCGACGAAGCGATCGAGAGGGTGAGGGAATACTGCACGAAACTTAGAAGCCCATTCGGAATCATGCCACAAATCGCCCGCGAAATCCTCTCCCTCCTCCCGCCAGCGAAGAAAGGAACGCGATGACACCGGAAGAACTCAAGGTAATAGCGGGCCGAATCATCAAAGACGCTGCATGGCAAGACGTTGACGTTTCCACTGACGTTAAGTTGCTTCTCGCCCACATCGACACGCTGGAAGGCTACAAGCGCGAAGCACTCGCGGCACGCTTAAATCTTCGGCCCGATGGGATAAGCAGCGATCACGCACACGGAATGGATGACCGCTACTCCGACGCCCAACTCGCTTACGCAAGAGCCCGCGCCGCCAACACGCAGGAAAAGAAGGTGAACCCATGACCACCCCCACGCCGGGAGAAGTTGGAAGGCTGATTCTTTCGTTGAGAGAGATTGAAGAAATGGTCGCTGAAGGAAGCGTTCTCGATCACCCGCGCACCATTGACGCAATCTCCACCGCCCTCCGCGATGCCGTCGCCGCAGAACGCGCACGGTGGGCCGCGTTTGCGGATGACAAAGGCGAGCCGAGGAATGGCCGTTGGATATTCGCTCAAATTGACCAGCAGAACACCGCCGCTGTGTTCAAACCCGACGACGCAACAGGAGTGAAAGCAAATGAAGGATGACATCGTTATCGACCCAATCGGCGATCTGTTCGTTCGCGCCGTCGCGCTGCTTACCAATGTTGAAAAAGACGCGATGGCCGGCGAAGGCTGGCAGGTCGTCTACCAATTCGGGGCGATACAGGACGCAGAACGACTACCCCAACTGGTAGACGATGCTTGTGGGTTTGCGCCGTTGTCTGTTCGGTGGTATCTCTACGCCGCGATGCTTTGCAACATGCGGGACTTACTCAAGGTGTCCGCACTTGAGAACGCCGCACGCCGAAACCACTTCCTGAACCCGAGTGTTCACAGCCTTCACGCCCTGAACGTGGCAATGGAGCAGAGCAGCATCGTCGGCGAGAAGTTCCGCGAATACATCAAGCGATGCGAAATCTTGAACGGACTTAGCCACCGGGAGACGCTTCCATGAAGAGATGCTCCCCCGCTCTTGGCGACGAGCGCGACTTGCAAGCCGCCCTCGCCGCGAAAGGACAGCAATGAGTGAGAACGAAAACAAGTGGACGACGGAGCCGTGGCGATACAACCCCGACGAACGCAATTTCGAGCAGCCGTTCAATTGGATATACAAGCGTCCAGAACTGGGAGGGCAAGGCTTCATCATGTCTGCGGCGGACTTTGACCGTGCATGCGCCTGCGTCAACGCCTGCGCAGGCATGGCCGACCCCGCGAAGGAAATCGAGAGGCTGAGGGCCGACGTAGCCGCGCTCGAAGCCGAACTCACCCGCCTACGCGCGGTCGAGACGGCGGCGGACGCGATGCGGGAATACGCAGAGCGATACGCGGACCTGTGCGATTGTGACCCGGACACATATCCACCCGCGATGACAGCCGTCGCCGCCTACGACGCCGCGAAGCAAGCAGAACGAGGGAATGGAGTGACATCGCAATGAAAGAGTTTGGAATCACGGTGTTGAAGTCGTCCGCTATCTGGATTCCGGCTGCCCTGTTTGCGAAGGTTGCGACATATCCGGCAGATTACACGCGGGGAGACTTGGCATATTTCGTCTGCATCATCCTTGCTGGGCTCGCAATCTCACGCCCCCGAAAGGACACCCCGCAATGACCATAAACGAACGCCTCGCCGCGATACTCGAAAAGCACCCGCATCTGAGGCCGACGCGCACCGAGGATGACCGCGTGCAATTCAGCGGTGCGTATTGGGGTTGGTATGGACCGAACGGTCTGACTCAGCCACTGATCGCAGACGAAGCCCACGCGCTGATCTTCCGCGCGATGGTTGAGGGGTTGCCAGCGCCATGCACGCTCGGGCGCAGCATCGCAGGCAAGTGGGGATGCACGCCTGATTGGGAATGCGCGAATCACGACACCCCCCTCGACGCCCTACTCGCCTTTTGGAAATCCCGTTCCGCACAGGAGAAGCCATGAGCAAGACCGCACACGAACTCGCATGCCTTCTCATCGAAACGATCGACGCCCGCATCAACGAAAGGAACGCATGCTCTGGCTCACCGTCTACGCCCTGTTCGCCGTCGTCACCTTCTACCTCAGCCGTCGCGGGTTCAACCGCTTCGCCCTCAACGCACCAATCGGACTCCTCTGGCCCGTCACACTCCCGATCATGCTCATCGGAATCG
Source organism: Phycisphaeraceae bacterium (assembly GCA_019636565.1). Classification (GTDB taxonomy): domain Bacteria; phylum Planctomycetota; class Phycisphaerae; order Phycisphaerales; family UBA1924; genus JAFEBO01. Next base: position 19,983 of record JAHBXG010000032.1, on the reverse strand, counting down.
CGTACGAACGATTCTCTTGACTCCCGCTGCGAAGCGCTGTTCGTGAAGAATCCTGAATGGAGGCCGCGAGACTCACCGCCAAAGCCGGGCATCGGACTGGCCAAAGACGCATTGCTTTGTTACGTCGATGACTCGGTGAAATGGAGATGGAAAACGCCAGAAATAGACGGGTCGCGATATGAGCCACTGGAGCATGCACACCTTCTCGCAGCACTACTTCCACGAGCGATTGAGAAGTTTGAAAAGAACCTGATGGTCTACATCAACTTCTCTGACGACCCGCGAAGCAAATCCCCCCTCTCGTGGAAGATCGCAATTCCCCGCACCCTCTCCGAAGCCGTCGAAACCTTGGAGGCCCCATGAAACGCCTACGCCGCCGCACGCTCCTAGACCTTGTTTCTTTCCTCTGCATTCTCATCATCGTGCTCGCAGCCGCAACCGGGTACGGCGCGACCAAATGCGAAGGGCCGCAAGAGATGCCCGCCAAGAAACACACGCCCGCTTCGGAGGGATGACCATGCGATACACGTTCTTTGTTCCGGGGCTTCCGGGCACTGCCGGGAGCAAGAGCGGATTCGGATTCAAGCGACCAGACGGCTCGGTCGGTGTCAACATGGTTGATTCCTGCAAGCGAAAAGACGCATGGAGAGCAGCCGTCCAAGCCTTCGCCCTGCAAGCCGGAGTCAAGCCGATCGGCGGACCCGTGACGCTACGGCTCACGTTCTCGATGCCGCGCCCGAAGCAGCACCACATCGGCAGCGATCGCGCCAAACCGATCCGGGCAAACGCCCCGAAGGCGCACACGGGCAAGCCGGACGTTACGAAGATGGTCCGCGCCGTGGAGGATGCGTTGAAGGGAATCGCGTGGCACGATGATTCGCAGGTCGTCTATCAGGAAAACACAAAGCACTACGCCGACGAACCCGGAGCGACGGTGCAGATTGAGGGGGTTGCATGACCACCACCACGATCTGCCCCCGCTGCAACGAACGCGAGAAACGCCCCGGAGGCGCTACATGCCACGAGTGCCTCCCCGGCCCATCTGGCGACGGCGAAGGGAAAGGAACCTACACCGAGGAAATCAACCGCAAGGCAACGCATGGAATGTCAGAGAATCGCCGCAAACACCAGCAACGAGAAGCCGCAGCGAAGGCGGCGGGGAGGTTTGTTTGAAGTTGCTACCGACCGCAGACGAGTTCATTCGCCCGAAGCACAAAGAGGCCGTAGCCATCCGCGATCAGTGCATGGCGCGGCTCGGATTCACGGATGACATTTTCTTTCGACCGACCATGCACAATGGCGATTATGCCGAAATCAGTAGAACGCCAAGCCGTAGCGCCGCCCGCGCCAAACTTTGGGCGGCGATGCGAGAACATCCTTCAAGGCCGACATATCCGGTCATTGCACAGGTCTGCGGGATTCACGCCCATTCTTCGGTTTATGCGGCTGTGAAAAAAATCTTCTGGCTAGCAGATCGCCAGAAAAAGGCAAACGTCCCCGCTGGCGCTGCGCCAATCGGGGTGGTAAAAAGTCAGGGCGACAAGCGACAGCAAGCGAGCCAGCCCGACACGAAAAAATCTGTCGCTTGATCCTCCCGCAATTCGGCGGGGGTACATTGGAAAACGGAGGTTGACATGGGATTTGCAATATGGTTTCTGGGGGTACTCGCTGTGCTTCATGTGGTCGGGGCATTCGTATGTCTGTGCTATGCACAAGGCGGTCCTCGCGTCGTCACCACAAAGCCGGGCGAATACGCAATTCGGTCGTTTGTGAATCTCACCTATGCGGCCCTGTACGGGTTCGCGGCGTGGACGCTGGTTCGGTAGACGATCGAAGCAAGGACGCAAGTATGGCTGGCGACTGGATCAAATGGCTGAAAGGGTTGGGCTTCCGTAGCGAAGTGCTGACTGTCGCTCGCAAGTTGAACGTGCATCGTGGTGTCATCGCTCTCGCCTGCATGGAAATGTGGGAGTGGGCCGACAGCGAAACCATCGACGGGCACGTTCGAGGCGCGACGGCGGAACTCATTGACGCGAAAGTATGCCTGCCCGGATTTTCCTCTGCACTCGAATCGGTGGGCTGGCTCAAGGTGAAGACCGAGGGCATCTCGATACCAAACTTCGGGCGGCATAACGGAAAGCCCGCGAAACTTCGGGCCATGAAGACCAAGCGCCAAAACGACTGGAGGGCCGATGTAGACGATTCTGTAGACGCAGATGTAGACGCACAAGTGTCTACAAGTGCGTCTACCAGAGAAGAGAAGAGAAGAGAAGATGTAAAACCAAAGACAGAAGAACCCCCCAACCCCCCAAGGGGGGGCGGGACTCGCGCTTGCAATGTTGCGATTCCCGATTGCCTTCAAACCGAACCGTTCCTCGCCGCGTGGGACGAATGGGGACAGCACCGACGCGAGAAACGCGCAAGGCTCACAACCGCCGCCGCCAAGCGACAACTCGCCAAGTTCGCGGAATGGGGAGAGGCACGCGCTATCGCAGCAATCCACCACAGCGTCCAGAATGGCTGGACAGGCATTTTCGAGCCTGACAGGCCCGGAAGTGTCACCCACCGCGAAAGCGACGGAGAACGAACCCTACGCATTCTCAGAGAACGCCAAGCACAAGGGGGGGCGGCATGACACGCTTTGAGGCCATGCTTGGAATCTTCCCGCGTTGGAAGACCACGCCCGAACTGGCCGAACTGGTCGAGCGCACGTTGAAAAACTACACCCCGGAACAGGTCAAGTACGCCGCCGGGCAGCAACGCCTCGAACGCAAGAGCGAAGACCCCGACATAGGCGCGATCAAATCCCGCCTTGCGGGCGTCCGAGTTGGCGACAAAGGCGACAAGTACCACGCCGCCGGTAGGTCGCAGGCCGACGAATACAACAACCGCCCCTACACCGACGATGACCGCCGCTGGGACGCCCTCTGCGAATCATGGCGGTCGGACCTGAAAACAGCCATGCAAGCGCCAGACTTCACCCCGACCGGCTGGGCGCGATCCGCCTACCCGCTGTTCCGCCGCGATATTGCCGACTTCGGGCACACGTCCAAATCGTTCGCAACCGCGTACCTGTGCCGCATCGCGCGTGACTGCGGGGTACGCTTGGAAATCAAGGGAAGCCCCGAGGCGAAGACGCTCGCGGGGATGGTTACGGAGGTCGAATGACCATGCGAAACGCATACGGCGCGGAAAGGGAAAAGGCTTGGCGCGAACACAAGCCCGGACCAGTTGCCCGGAAGTTTGCTGAGATTCACGCCAGCGAATGGATGAAGGCGATGAACGAAAAACACCCGCAAGGGAACATGTGCCTGCCGACTTGGTTTCTTGCTGATTGCGCGGAGGTGGTATGAAAGCTAATCTTGGCGATCGCGCACAGGACAGCGTTACCGGAATCGTCGGCATTGTCATCGAACAAAGCCGAGCGCTTGGCGGCGCAACTCGCAGCCTTGTTCAGCCCGAAGCGTTTGACGCGCAATCGCTCTGGATCGAAAACGGACGCTTGCAAGTGCTCGAAAAGCGAGCAGCCGCACAGGTCAAACAGCAATCGCGGATTGGATTCAGACCATGACCACCCAAGAACGCGAGGAATTGCTGAAGTTGTGGCGAGATGTTCCAGATACGCAGCCCGAGTTTTTGCGTGCGAGGGACGGCGAATGGTTGTGGGAAGTTGATCTTGGGATAGACAAAGCGTTCGACGGTTGCGGTGGACGCCAAGGTTGGGAAGCCGCCGCTATCGCGCGGGATGCGTTAGGCGAGTACCTGTTGCGAAGCGGATATTCAATCAGCGAACAGATCAAGTCCGACACGCTTATCCAAGTCACAATTGCCGGTGTTTGTGGCGACGGCTTGCATCGAATACAGGCCGCGCTCGGACGGAATCGAACGCTCGCTCTCATCAACGCCTGCCGGATTCTCATTCAGATGCGGGGGAAGTCGGCGTGAGCGATCATTCCACACAAACCCCGCTTTGGGTGTTTTCAAAGATGCTCGGACCAAAGAGATTTTTGTCGCATTTCCACGCCATCAACCGCGAAGTAGCCGAGAGAATCGCCAGCCACGTTGGGGTCGAACTGCTAGGCGAAGTATGTGAAATCACCATCGAAAAGAGCGACGGAACAATCACTTCGGCGTACAAACGCGCCAGTGATTCGGTTACATCAGAGCCCTGACATTTCTGCTTTTGTATTACCCCAAAAACCGTTTTTCAACCCCGACCGACGAAAAGCGTATTCGAGGGTGGAGAAACGAACATAGGGCGTGGCGAAGCGGCACACAACCCCCGGGGGTGCTACGCGCCCGCCTAGCGAGATGCGACACGAAGAGTTTGTTCGCGCCCTCGTGAAACACGGGAGCGTTCGATCGGCGTCAAAGGCAATCGGCATCGAAACCGGAGCCGGGTATCGTCTGTCCAGAAATCCGATCGTGCGCGAAATGTTCATCGAGGCCCGCCGAGAGATGTTTCGTATCGGCGTGGCTCAGGCGATGGGCCTGATTTCCAAAGCGTGGCGGACGCTTGAAGCGGTTATGGACAACGAAGACGCTTCGCCGGGCGCTCGGACACAGGCAGCCGCCGAAGTGATCCGTCTCTCCCGCGATCATCTGCAAACCGATGATCTGGAACTCCGCATTCGCGCAATCGAAGAGGCCGAGGGCCGGGAAACGAACCAGTCGCAGCCGGGCATCGAGGCGAAATCGGAACCCAAGCCCGAACCCGAGGCCAAGCCGTGAACCTCACCGCATGGGTAGACGCTCGCAGCAAGTCGTCTGCGGCGAAACTCGCGGGCCGAAAGCGCGTGGCCGAGATGGGCCAACTTCCCGACCCTAGAACGCTGGGCCTGCTCGATTGGACCCGGCTCATTCTCCCCAAGTACACGACCCTCGATTTCAATGACCTGCATCGGCAGATTGCCGCCGATAGTGACGCGGCGCGTACCCAGCGGGGAGGGCGGTTCGCGTACGCCGGTCCGCGCGATACCGGCAAGTCGGTACTGCTCTCGCTTGCGGGGGTGTTACGCGATGCTGTCGAGGGCGTGGAGGAATACACCCTGATTGCGTCCGAAACGGCGGACCTTGCCGAAAAGTTGCTCTACCCGATCCGCGAGGAGTTGGAAACAAACGAGATTCTGGCGGCGCTCTACCCACACGCTACTGGTCCGGGGCCGGTCTGGCAACAGGACAAACTCAGGCTCCGCAACGGGGCGGTTATCGAATCGCTCGGAACGGGCAAGAGCCTTCGCGGTTCACGCAACCGGGACAAGCGCCCGACCAAGATCATCGGTGACGACATTCAGGGCGACAAACACCTTTGGTCCCCCCGGCTCAGGCAGCGAACCGAAACATGGTTCAACGGCGAACTCATGAAGGCTGGCGATCCACGGTGCAACGTGTTTGTAGCCGGGAACGCGATACACCGGGATTGCGTGGTCTGTAGGCTGGAAAAGCGCCCGAATTGGCAGGGGCACACGTTCCGGTCAATTTCCGCATGGCCGGACGCGATGGACCTTTGGGGGGAGTGGGAATCCATCCTGACCGACGGCGCGGACCCGGAGCGGGAGGCGAAGGCGCTTGCGTTCTACGAAGCGAACCGGGAGGCGATGCACAAAGGGGCCGAAGTCCTTTGGCCTGACCGGGTGAGCCTGTACGCGCTCATGGTCGAAAGGGCGTCCGAAGGTCATCTTGCATTCGAGCGGGAACGGCAGGCGAACCCGATCAGCGTGGATTCGGTCGAATGGCCGGAATCGGTGTTCGAGGGCGACGACATTTGGTTCGAGGAATGGCCGATGACCGTTTGCCGGGTTGTAGCAATCGACCCCTCCACTGGCCGGGACGCGAAGCGGGGCGACTTCTCGGCAATCGTCACGGTGGGGCTGGGCGAGGATGGAAACGTGTACGTTGACGCGGACCTTGCCCGCCGCCCAATCGACAAAATCGCAGCCGACGCAATCACCCAGCAACAGGCGGTCATGGCGAACATGATCGGGACCGAGGATGTGGCATTCCAAACGTGGGTAGCGTCCGAAATCGACAGGCAATCGAAGGCCATGAAGATTCTCATTCCGGTGGTAGGGATCAAGCCGGACGCATCGAAGGGAATCCGCATCCGCCGTTGCGGGCCGTACCTCAGTCAGCGCCGGTTCCGGTTCAAACGACACAGCAAGGGGACCAGACTCCTGTTCGATCAGTTGCGGGAGTTTCCCGGCGGCGAACATGACGACGGACCCGATGCGCTCGAAATGGGAATCCGGCTCTTGCTTGCCCAGACCGGACTTGCTCAGGCATAACCTGCGCGCATGAGTGTTCTCAGCATGGACGCGAGGGCAGCAATTGTGCTAGAAGAGGTCACGCGCTCGCGGGTTGCGGCAGAGGACCGCGCCGAAGCATGGATGGCCGCGAACACGGTTGCAATGAAGTTCGTTGGCAACAGCGCGAAGCGGTTTCGCTATACCGTGCGGCGTGCCATACGTTGCCGGGCGATCGACGTGAAGCGGAAGCATGGAATGTACGGGCAGGGATCGACGGTGCGGGCGAGCGCCAGCGATTCGCTTGACCATGTACCAGAACGGCGGGCGGCGCTATCGCCTTCGCACGAGTTGCGGCTGCGGTCTTTGTTGCTTGACGCGCCCGAGCCGGTGCGGCTGGTGCTGCTGTATTTCATCCGGCATGGTTCGCTTCGCGGGCTGAATGCCAAACTGACGCGGGCAGCGGAGGCGCGGCTTGGTTGCGGCCCCACCAAGACGCGCGGGATTGTCCCCTCGCAAACGAATCTCAATCGGATGCTCGCCGACGTTCGGCGCTGCGCTCAGGGGCAAATGTCATGGCACGCGCTGCATACGGACAATCGGCAACCTCAGTCGCAGCGGCGGCGTTCAAGTCCACAAAGAACGGCGGGTCGGACGGGTTCGGATGCCGAAGTATTGCCGTGATCTGCGAGACGACCAGCGCGGTTCCGCTGCTGGTGAATATACCGAGCCTGCACGATACCGCGTACATGCAACTGGAAGCCGGGCAGGGGATGGTTTTCACGCAGTATCAGGGGCGTGCGGCTGGCCCGTTGATCGAACAGGTGAACGTAAAGACCGCGAGCGGTACTGCGACGTACGGCATTGCGGTTGTGCTTGGATAAGCGGCACGGTGCCGCGCTCGTGCCCGCCCGAGTGAAGTGTGCGGGCGATTTCGGGAGCGGCGATGCGGTCGAATGCGACATTTGCGAACGGCTGGATGGGGTTTGCGTCCCGATCGTTCACGCGCTGGGGGTGGGTTGCCGGTCTGGTGCTGTTGGGCGCTGTGGCGTGGTTTTGTGCGGGGTGTCACTCTGGAACGAAGGACATCTCACGCGCCGCCAGCAATACCGAAACGCTTGCCGACAGGATTTCGGATCACTCACGAGCACTTGAGCCCGCCGTTGCTGGCAACAAAGACGCCGAAGGACACCTGAACGGGATCAAGCAAGCGGCGGCGGACATCAAGGTTGAAACCCGCAAGGTGCATGAGGCGGTTACTCGCGTGAAAGACATTACCCCGTGGTGGGCGCAGTTGCTGGAGGGTGGCGTCTGGATAATCATCGGTGCGGGTGCGCTGTTTGCGTTGTTCTACTTCGGGCTGGCTGCTCCGATCAGAGCGTTCTTTGTGTTTGTCGGCTCGCATTTCGCCGCGATCCTTCCCGCAAAGGCGAAGGGGCAAGCGAAACTGGATGCGGAAGCGCTGGAAAGCAACCCGACGCCGGAACTGGACAGGTCGATCGCGGTTCGCCGGGCGAGTGACCCGATGTACGACGCAGCGTGGAAGGCCCAGCGTAGGGCTGAGCAGAAGGCCGCTTCAAAGCCCGTGGCGGTGAAGATTCCATGACCCGAATCGGACCCCAAACTCTCGGAGACTCGCCTTTGAGTTCGCAAGACGATATTTCCCGCGAGGGATTCCGTATCAGCAAGTCCGTGATCGGCTGGGGCACGGCGGCGATTACGACCGCGTTCACCGCCGCAACCGTTGCCCTTTGCGGTGTGCTGTGGACGCTGAACGGTTCGGTTATCCGAATGGGGACGATCGTTGAGAATCAGGGCTCGCAGATTTCGGAACTGCGGCAACTGGTTGGAGCGGCGACGGCATCTCGGTACTCGGCATCGGACGCATCGACAGACCGAGCCAGCACGGTTCGCATGATCGACAGCAATACGAGCCGCCTCAACGAACACGAGAAGCAACTGCGGGACTTGTCCGTGTGGGCGGCTGAACTTCGCGGGTCGATGAAAGGGGCGGGGAAGTAATGGCACTTGTCGAACGCTATGTGACGGACGACGCGCTGGGGGGCGGGAGCGGGACCATCGGGAGCCCGTGGACCCTACAGGAGGCCCTAGGCACCGCCGTCGCCGGGGATCGCGTCAACATCAAGAAGGGGAACTACACCCTTTCCGCCGACATGATCCCCACCGGTGCGGGCACCGTCGCCAGCCCCCTGATCTTCCGCGGGTACAACAGCACGATCGGCGATCTGACCGTTTCCGCAGTACAAGACCCCAAGACTCTCAAACTCACGACCACCAACTTCCCTGTCATCGACGGCGGCGGAACTTATCAGTACGTCTCAAAGAACTACACGATCATCGAAGGGCTCAAGGTCACCGGAACGATCTCCGCCAACGCGGTTGTCAAACTCTCGACCATCGGGAGCATGGCGCGGCTCTGCTCGATCAACCACACAAGCAACACTTCCAGCAACCGGGCGGCGGATCAGGCGTTTGCCGGTTCACTGTTCGTAAACTGTGAGATTATCGCTTCCGGCGTTGGAACAAGTGGCGTTGGTGCAATGTACGTTTCATCGGCTGGATATTCGTACGGGTGCTACTTTGAATCAAACTCCACGGCATCCGGCGGTGGAGCGATCCGGTTGGACTCGCACCCGGCGTCCATTATTAATTGCGTTATAGTTTCTAATGGAAATCACGGAATTCTGTGCAACACCGTCACGCCGTACCACATGATCGCAAACAATACGATCAGGGTTGGTGCGAGTTACGATCACGTTTTCCTCGCCAACATCGCCGCGACATATCCGCCAGCGTTGCTGAACAACATGCTCACGGACGGTAACCACGCTTGGAACAACGGCAACTCGGGCACGAGCAACCGGCCCGTTTTCCGCATCGGCAACCGAACACGCGACAACGCGGCGGCGGATGTAGGATCGGACGATTGGCCGATCATGGCCGCTGTCACAACCGATACGGGCGCGGCGGCGTCGGACTACAGGGACTCGACGGGCGGAACGGACTTCCGCCTTGTGGCGACATCTCCCGCTGTCGGCGCTTCGATCGTTGGATCGCAGGATATTGGGCCGCTTGGGTATCGAAGGTCGGGCGGCGGGTTCGGCGCGATCATGCAGCCGCCCGCGTTCATTGAAAGCGGATATGCCTAAGCCCACAAAGAAAACACCGCTTCACGAGATGACTACAAAGCAACTCCGCGAACACCGCGAGAGGCTTGCTCTGATTGCCGAGGCTACCGCGTTTGAAACCGCGTACAGCAACGCGAACTCGGAACTGGACGAACTCGGCTGGCCGGGTCTGGACGGATGGGTTGTGGGGCAATCGCAGGCCGGGGCGCTTGCGTTGTCGCAGGGCGTTTGCTGGGGGTTCACCAGCCAACGAGAGCACTTGGCGCATATCAGCCGATGCCGCGAATTGGCCCACAAAAACCCGTTTGCGCGGAACGCGGTCGAAAACCTTGTTTCGTACATCTGCGGCTCGGGCTTTTCGTACAAGGCAAGCCCGCGCGATAAGAACTCGGCATCGGACAAGGCGCTCGCCGAAGAGGTGCAGGCCGCAATGGACGAGGCGGTTGACGAATACCGGCTGGGCGAGATTGAGCAGGAGGCGGTTCGGCGCGGGGAGCGGGACGGCGAGTTTATTCTGGTCGCGTACGAACCCGACAACGAATCAGAGGCGGCGCTTCGGTTCCGCGAGCCGAATGAGATGTCTACGCCTTTAGGCAATGTTTCAGAGGCGCAGGGCAACATCCAATTCGGCGTTGACATCGACAGCGAAGATGCCGCGATCATCCACGGGTACTACATCGGCGGGAAGTATCTTCCGGCTGACGACGTGTACCACATGAAAAGCAACGCGGACAGCAACGTGCCGCGCGGCATTTCGACGCTCTGGACTCCGCGTGCGGCGCTGACGGCGGCGATGCAATCGCTTGAGTGCGTCACCCGTACCGCCACGATCCAAAGTTCGATTCCATACATCCGATACCACGAGGCCACGCCGGGGGTTGTGGGCGCGTTCGTAGCGGGGCAGGCTGATCGCACGCGGACAAAGGCGAACGGGCAGGACGTGACGACCGAGTACCGCAAGCCGGGTACCGTGATCGACGCACCGGCAAAGACGAAATACGAGTTTCCCACAACTTCGGTTGACGTGCTGAAGATGACCGAGGCCGTGCAGGCGAATCTGCGGGCCGCGTGTTCAGCGATGATCCTGCCGGAATGGATGATGACCGGGAAACTGGACGGCAAGTATTCCAACGCCGAAATCAGCGAAGGCCCGACCGGGTACATGGTCAACCGAAAACAGGCTTCGTATACGGGCCGCTTCCGCGAAATCATGGAAGGCCCAATCCTGAAGGCAAAGGGTTTTACGCCGGAGCAGTTGAAGCGGGTCAAGATCAGCGTGATTGCGCCGGGGACCGGGCAAGGTCAGACGCTGGAAGAGGCGCAGGTTTCGCAGATTCAGAATCAGGCGGGCGTGCTGTCGAAGGAATCGTGGGCGGCGAAAGAAGGCTTGGACTACGCGCAGGAACAGGCGAGCATCCAGCGGGAAGACGACTTGGCTCTTGCCGGGTTTGGCGCGCCACCGGTCGATCAGACCGCACCGCAGGACCAGAACCCGCCCCAGCCGAACCCGGCGCAGTGAGGTGAGCCGTGAACGCCGCCCGCCAGTCGAAGGAAATCGCAAGCCGAAACCATATCCGGCACGCGCTGGCGGTCGAGCGTGCGCGGGCGATGGTTGCCATGATCGGGAAACTGGCCGATCAGGTCTGGGCGAAGGTATCGAAACAGATCGACGACGGATCGTTGAAGCCCGCAGAGGCGGTCGATGCGTTCCGTCGCGAGTTGCCGCGCGTCATGGAAAAGGCGTTCAAGGATCACGCTCGATGGGCGTGGGAGCGGACGCTGGAGGTTTGGACGGTACTTACGCCGTGGCAAAGAGAGCGGGTCGCTCGCCGCATGATGCGGGAGTCTCTTGAAGGGGCCGGGCAGATTCCCAAGTGGGATTCTGGCGGATCGCATTTCATCGTTGCGCTTCGTGAAGACGACCTGAAAAACAATCAGCCGGGCGATTTCACTTCGGAAGGCGACAAGATAAAGGTCTTTCGCGCCCCGTCTGAGTCGAAGGTAAACGCTTGGGTGAATAACGGCGGCTGGTTTCAGGGGCAGGATCGGACTTGGAAGGACCGCCTCGAAGCGCTCAGCCACAAGATCGCGGACAAGGATGCACTGAAATCAACCCTCACCCGCATGTACGCGGACGGGGCGACACCAGACCAGATCAGGCGGGCGATTCAGCCTTCGGTGGAGGGGTTGAAGGTTTCGGCCCAGCGGATCGCGAGAACGGAATCGCTCAGGATTGCCGAAGAGGCGCAGCGGGAGGGATACCGGCAGGTCGATGATCTGATCGTTGGGATTCAGATTTGGGCCACGCTGGACGATCGCACGAGGCCGGAACACGCCGCGAGGAACGGTAGGATTTATCCGAAGGATGCCGCCCCCCTTGTGCCGGATGAGCCGAATTGCCGGTGCTTTTCGTCGCCTGTTCTGCGCGATGAAGCGGACGTGGTAAAAGCCGATGTGGGCGGGCGTCCGGCTGGAAACCTGACCGTTGTAGACGGAACGGTACAGGACTTGGAAACGTGGTCGAATTGGTTTGACGCACAAAGCCCGGCAAGGCAGCGGGGCGTTCTCGGGCCGGACAGGTGGGAGGCATTGACCGCGAAAGTAGACGGGCCGATCCGCTGGGCGCACGCGGTCGATGACAGCGGGTACATGAGCAGCGTTGAGCAGATCAAGGCGGCGGACGCGAAGGCGTTGCAGGCGCGGGCGTCGGCGGTTCGGGGGGGTGTTCCGAAGTCGATCGCGGACGAATCGCCTGTGGTGAAGCCGGACATTCCGGGCAATTCACCGCTTGGGCGGTTGCTGGGCCGCGAGGGGGCCGGGGGCGAACCGATCGGGGTTCAGGTCGATGCCGTGAACCGCGCGAGGACGGGTGGGCTTGCGAGGCCGACGACTCCGAACGTGGTGATTCAGGCGCAGCCGAACTTACGGGGATTGAACCCGGCGCGGGTTCCCGAACTGGTGAACCGGGCGTCTGTTGTGTTTCAGGACACGAAGCAAGGCAGGCAGGTAGCGGGCGTGCTTCGGCGAATGACACCGAAGCAACTCGGCACGCGGGCTGGCGCGGAGAAGATGACCCGCATCGTGGAGCATCCAGCGGCGCAAACAGACGCGGCGACGCGGGCATTCTGGCGAGTGCGAGCGAAGGGCGGGAGTTTGGCGGACGCGGCGAAGGCGGCGCGGGATGCCGATTTGGTGACGGTTGCGAAGCCAGTGCGCGGGCCGCGCGGCGAACGCATACCAGCGCGACCGTAACCGCGCGGATTCGCAATACCGCAAACGAACTTATGGCGTGGCCTCTGAGCGCATGACATTTCTTTGTGAAGCACTTGATGCGGGATCAAAGGTTGATCGCGCGGCTGGAATTATTCACGATGTCAAGGTGCTTGGCGAAAAAGCGCCGTCAAAGGGCGGGCTTCCGAGAGGACGCCGCTACGAACTTGCCGCAATCCGAGAGGCCGTTCCGCAGTACGAAGGCAAGCCGGTTCACCTGAACCACAACGGCGGCGAAGGCGAGAAAAAGAAGGCGCGCATTGTTGAGGACACGTTCGGCGTGCTTCGTAACGTGCGATTCGACGAGTCCAAGCGCGGCGCGTACGCCGATCTTCACTACAACACACAGCACCCGAGAGCGGGCCAGATCGCGGAGCAAGCGGAGAAGTTTCCGCACACGCTCGGCATGAGCCACATCGCGGACGGCGCTTACGTCAACGTCAGTGGCGAGCAAGTGATTTCCAAGATTATCGCCGTCGAATGCGTTGACATTGTGCGTTCACCCGCCACAACCAAGAGCCTTTACGAGTCCGAAGGCGATTCGCCCACGGACGCAACCGGAGTTTTGAGCATGAATCTCGCCGAAGCCAAGTTGGCCGACATCCGCACCGCGCGCCCCGAACTCGTGATCGAACTCACCGAGTCGATCAAGGCCGAACTCGCGGAGTCCAGCGAAGTCTCTGAACTCAAGGCCAAGTTGGCCGAGTCGGAAAAGAACCTCGATGCGGCAAACGCCAAGATCGCGCTTGCCGATCGCAAGGCGCTGATCGAATCGAAACTCACCGCCGCCGCGCTGCCTGCGGTCGTCGTTACCGAAACGTTCCGGGCGCAGTTGCTGGAAGCGAAAGACGATGCCGCACTCGATGCGCTGATCGCGGATCGCAAGGCAATCGCCGGTGCCGTCAAGGGTAACAAGCCTGCGAGCAAGGTTCAGACTGTGATCGAATCCAAAGGCGTTGAGGACGGAACCAAATCACTGGCCGAGATGGACGCGAAGGAAGCCGCAAAGGCGTTCCGGGGCTGAAACCAACGCGGCTGATGCCGCCGAAAGCGAAGGAAAAGCACAATGTCAGTTCACAATCACCGTTTCTACGCCACGAACGAAGTCACCAGCGGCGTCCTCCAGTCCGGCGTCACCATCGCAAAGGGTGACATCGTTCTCCAGAACTCATCCGGGTATCCGTACCCGGCGGCGTCTGAGACATGGGACACGGACCTCGCGACCACGCAGGCCAACGCGAAGGCCAAGTTTCTCGGCATTGCGCTGGGAAGCGGCATCGCTGGCGATCGCATCCGCGTTGCAACGGACGGCGAGTTTGTGTTCCCGATTACCACCGGAACCCCCGCAGTCGGCGGACCTGTCGGAATTGCGAAGGCGTCCGGCAACAACCTGATTTCCACTGGCGTTGCGACGGTCGCAACCGCTTCGACGATGGCGATTGGCCGAGTCACGGGACAGGTCAGCACCAACGTCATCGTCCGCATTCGCAGCGCGATCATGGCGCACGTCTGATCCATCAACAAACAAACGAACAAACGCACCGGGAGATTTGAGCCATGTCCACTCTGAGCCGAAGCCGAATCGCAACCCTCGTGGAATCACAGGGCGCGGAAGTTGTGTCCCTGAAACTGTCCGAAGCCATCAAGGCGGGCGAAATCAAGCAGAGCGAAATCAGCCTGCGAGAGATTGCCGAAGGATTCCTCGGCTACGACACGGTTCGGCGCTGGCAGGATTCCAGCGGCGGGTTCCAGATGCTTATGGAAGCGGGCGATCCCGTGACCATGCGGGCGTTCACGAACACCGTCGGCGGGCTTGTCATGGCCGCGATGGAAGAGGGATACCGCAAGCCCGCCTACATCGGCGAGCAACTTGTCAGCGTGGTGCCGACGACCAAGCGGCTTGAGCGCATCGGGTTCCCCGGCGCGATCGAAGGCACTGACCTCGACGTGCGCGAAGGCAGCGAACTCCCGACGGTCGGATTCTCTGAGCAGTACATCGACACGCCGGAAACGACCAAGAAGGGCGCGTTTATCAGCGTCACCCGCGAAATGGTCTTGGGCGACGAAACGCGGCGCGTGGTCGAGCAGGCCAACTACGTCGGCGAGTTTGTCGGGAGCCAGAAGGAGAAAAAGATTCTCCGGGGCGTTTTCGGTATTGACAACCCGTTCTCTTGGAACGGCACGGCGTACAACACGTACCTGACCTCGGGCAGTTGGACGAACTCGGCAACCAACGTACTCGTTGACCACAGCAACATCGAGGCGGCGGAAGTCGCAATCTCGAAATTGACGGACCCGGTTTCCGGAGATCCGATCGCTTGCATGCCCGATACGATCGTGGTGCCGCCGACGAAGGCTCTGACCGCCGAGCGGCTTGCAACCTCGCCGATGCTGGAAGTGCGGACCAGTTCTGGCAGCAACATTGCCACGCAAACCAATCCGTATGTCAAGCGGTACAGCGGGCGTGTGTTCAGCAGCCCGTTCATTTACAGCCTCTTGGTCGCGTCGGGATTGACCGACGATCAGGCCGGGAAGGTCTGGATTCTGGGCGATACTCGCGGCGCGTTCCAGTACCGCGAGAACTGGCCGCTGACGCTGATCGCGGTTGGCCCGGATCATCGCCGCGAGGCCGAGTTGCAGTTCAAGGCGTCGGAGCGCGGCGTGTTTGTGGTCCGCGAGCCCCGCAAGGTTTACAAGTCGATCTACTGAGTCGCAATCACCCCTTCCCTCACGCGGGCGCGGTCGAAAGGTCGCGCCCGGTGTTTTCGGAGAATGACCAATGGCAAAGAAGTCTCACGAGGCGTACGAGGCCATGAAATCAGAATCGCCAGCGGAATCGCCAGCCGAGCAAGCCCCGGCGAAGTTGCTGCGGTTCTCGGTTTCGGTTCCGCACCTGAAACCAGCCGTGGTCGAATGTGCGAGCCGAGAGGATGCTTTGCCCGCGTTCCTGAAGTTGATCGGCGCGACCCGGACGGCGCACGCGGCGGTTATCTCGGAAGTGCCGGACGAACCGGGCGCTTGACCGCGTTCCCCGGTGGAGGGTGAACGATGAGTGCAGCAAGCGAAGCACTGGCCCAGATCGAAACCAATCTGCTCGCCGCGATCGAAAACGTGACGGCGAACCCCAAGCCGAACTACAACATTGACGGCCAACAGGTTTCGCACGCCGATCATCTGAAAACGCTGCTTGACGCTCTCGACCAGATTCAGAAAAAGATCAGGGACGATGGCGACGGCGGCGGTCAGTGTTTCGAGTTCCAGACCGAAATCGTGCCTTGCAACCTTTGACGAAAGGCGCGTGTGCCGTCACTTGCCGAAATGATCGAGGATGACCTGAGCCTTATGGACGGGCACGAGGCGGTTATTGTGCGCGATCGGGCGGGCGCTTGGGAGTTTCCTGTCAGCCTGATACCACGGCTGCTGTCTGTCCGCGAGGCCGCGAAGAGTGACGGCGCGTACCGCATGGGGGACGTTCGATTGCACGCGCAGGCGAACGCATTGAGCATTCCGGCCAAGCCGGGCGATATTGCTACGCGGGCGGACGGGAGCGTCTACACGATCCTGAGCGTTGATACCGCCACGCTGGGGACGCGGTTTGCGATGGTGACGCGGCGGTGCGTGATTGAGGGGGCGACGGTTGTAGAGGCCGAGTTGTACCGGCTATCTGATCGGAAGGATTCGATGGGTGCGGTTGTGCTTGACCATGTTCCGTCGGGCGTTTCGTACACCGCGCAGATGCAGCCGATGGACGTGGGGAGCATTGAGGTTGCGGACGATGAGCGAGAGCGTCCGGCGCGTGTGTGGCGGCTGTACCTGCCTTCGATGCCGAGTCTTGGGGTGAACGACGCATTCAGGATCGGAGGGACGTTCTACCGCTGGTCCGCATCGGCGGATAGCGACCGGATCGACATGCTTCCGAACGTGGAACTTGTGGAGTTGCCGCTGTGATTACGTGCGTCGGAAAGGTGACGTTCAACCCGAACGCATTGCTTGTGCCGATGCGGGCGGAAGGGCGTGCGCGCGTTGTGAAGGCGGCGTATCACCTGAAGGGCAAATTGCAGGCGAAGGTTGGCAGGCCGGGAAACGTGAAAAACAAGCGGGCGGTACGGCGCGACGGGGAAATCCGATCGAAGCCCGGCGAGCCGCCGATGAAACAGACTGGTTTCGGGCAGCGGAATATCACGATCAAGTGGGGGGAAGGGCAACTGTCCGCCCAAATCGGCATCTTCGAGAACGCGATTTACATGGTCTATCTGGAGTTTGGAACAGACGACGGGCACATAAAAGAGCGCCCGTGGCTGCGACCGACATTCGCAGATGAGAGGGGGACCATCTTCGGCATCCTCAACGGGAGTGGCCGCCTGTGAACTTCATGCAGGCGATCAAGGCGCGGATGGACGCGGGGAGCAAGCCCGAGGGCGTAGCGTCCGGCTCCGAGGCCGTGGTGCATTTCTTCAAGGCTCCGCAGGGCGAAAAGGCTCCCTACATCGTGCTGAAAACCCCGGCACCGGGGACGTTCACAGACGACACGGCACAGCGGGCGCACGATGACCCAATTCAGGTTTCGGCAATCGCCAGTTCACCAGCGGACGCAAGCGCCTTGCTGGTCAAGTTCACCGATTGGGCCGAGTCCGAACACGGGTTTGATACCGTCGCGCCCGGCATGGTTGTGGTGTTCACCCCGGCGGCTCCGCGCGTCTATCAGGTTCCGAGCGGGCTGTATCAGGCGACGTGCGATCTGACCGCGCGCATCGAGCGCGACCGGCCACGCTAGCACGCGCGGATTGAGCCTTGCGAAAACGAACATAAAGCGGAGCGATAGCGCCCACCGGGAGCATCCGCAATGTCATTCACTGGCAAGGTTCAGGCTTTGGTTTCTTGGGCGTTGACCGCCGGAAGCGGTATCACGTCGGCGGCGGCGTCGTCGTCCGTTTCGGACCTGCTGACAAACTTCACTGACGGCACCGGCGACGGCAAGGCGTCGGGCGTGTACGTCAAGTCCGGTTCGATTTCCGCATCCGCGAACGATGACATCGACCTTTCCGGGTCCGTCACCAATGCGTTCGGAACGACCGTTGCAATGGCGAAGATCAAGGCTATTGCGATCAAGAACAAGGCGACGACGACCGGGTACAACCTGCTCATTGGCGGTTCGGCGTCAGCCGCAATCACCACGATTCTTGGCGGCACGGCTCCGACGTTGAAGATCGGGCCGAAGGGATGGGTCGTTCTCAATAACCCGTTCGACGGGCACGTGGTGACGGCGACGACTGCCGACATCCTGCGCCTGACCGCGAGCGGCGGGGACATCACGTACGACCTTGCGATTTTCTACGAAGTCTGAACCAGCGGCGAGCAATTCGCGCGGAGTGATTGGCAATGGCTGTGACGAAAAGCGTGAACTCGAAACTGGTGGTGCGTGCCCTTATCGCGGGCAGCGAAATCGCAATCAAAAAGGGTTCAGCGAGTTTCACCAAACAGATAAGCGATGCGACCGGCTCGACTTCCGGCGGCTGGATGGAGCACACTGTCGGCAATCGCGGGATGACATTCACCCTCGAAGGCGACGTAAAGAGTGACGCGCCGCAGGTTTCGCTGTCGGCAACCAACGCGATTTCGATTCCGGCGTCTGCGGATAACGAATCGGTCGCGTTCAAGTTGTACTTCGCGGACGGAAGCGGAGTCGAGGGAATCGCCACGATCCTCTGCAACCTGAGCGGCGATCCGCAGGGCGGGCAGAATGTCGGCTGGACAATGAACGGGACCGCGAACGGTGCTGTGACGGCGTTCTAGGCCAGCGTCCGGCGAGAGTGGGCCGGGGGTAGGAGCCAGAATGTCGGAAGCCTTTTTCAGTGCGGGAAAAGAGTTTGAACTAGGCGGCAAGCGATTCACGTTCGCGCCGTTCAAGTTGTCACAGACGCGCGGCGAACTGATCGCGTGGTGCCGGGACGAACCGATCCGGCAGGCGCGTGAAACGATCAAGCGAATCGAGGCGTGCCGAGACGTGTTCGGTGATGAAACCGACGCAATGAAGCGCGACGAGTTGAAGCGGGCGATCGCGGCTTCGGCATCGGAAGCATGGGGCGATGCGGGCGAATTGTCCGGCGTTCTGATTCGCTCGCTCCGGGGGACACACAAGCAACTTTGGCTGTCGGCGTCTGCCAGCGCGAAGGCGATCGGAGTCGATGAGGCGGCGTTTGTTTCTCTGGTTGAGGACCACGGCGACTTGCAGGAACTCGTGGCGCTGATGCTCGCGGCGAATGGGGTGAAGATCGAAAACCCTCAGGCGGCGGCAAAGACGACGGGAGCCGCCCGGACTGGCACCGAATCTTTGCCGCCCTTGCAAGCCGGTACGGATACACCCCCGGTCAGATCGGGGAACTGACGCACGAACAGGTCCGCGTGCTGTTGACGGACCCGGAAGAGAAGCCAACGCAAGAAGTGAGTTTCAACTACTTGCGGCAATTGATGGGGGCATGAAGTGAGCGGCGCGGTTGCCAGTGCATATGCGGAGGTTGGCTTCAAAGACACCGGCGTGGCGGCTGGGCTTGAAGCCATGAATAGAAAATTGCACGGTTGGCAATCCGCCTTCGTTGCTGTCATGGCCGGTGGAGTGATCGGAGAGGCGTTTCGCAGTTTCAGCGAGAAGATTCGCGGCGTGGCCGAGGAAATGGACAAACTCGCGAAGCGAGCGAAGGAAACGCAGACCCCGATTGAGCAACTGTCCCAGATCGAGTTCGCCGGGAAGTTGAGCGGCGTCGAGAACGTCAGCACTCTACTGAACTTTCTTGCAAAGAACTTGGGAATGGCGGCGGACGGGAACAAGGAACTTGCGGAGTCGTTTCAGCGGCTGGGCGTCGATGCGTCCGAGTTTGTGAAATCCGGAGTTCCGGCGGCAAACCTGATGGGTTTTCTGATCGACCGCTTGAAGGCAATGCCGCAGGCGTCGGCGGCGTTTCTCTCTACCCAAATCTTCGGGCGCGGCGGCTTCGACGTTATGAAGTTCGGAAGCGGCGCGGAGTTCAATGACAGTCTTTCTATCGCACGCCGATCCGGCGCGACGGTGACAGAGGAACAGGCCAAAGCGGCGGAACGCTTCAACGATGAGATGACAAGGCTCGGAGAGCAAATCGCCAGCGGCTGGCGCGCCGTCCTGCTTCCGCTGTTTGACCCGCTGCGCGAAATCATTTCCGGGCTTGAGGTTGTGTCTGGCTTCTATTCAGACCTGCTGAAAGCGGGCGCAACTGGCGCGAGAAGCATCGTTCCAAACGATTCCATCTCGCCCGGCACGATTTCCACGATCACGAACTTTCTGGCGAACA
>JAHBXG010000031.1 GCA_019636565.1 Phycisphaeraceae bacterium | reverse complement strand
GGCAGGCCCAGTATAGAAGCCTTCAGCGGCTTGGGATTCCCAATACCATCCCGATATGACCACAGGCCTCTCCCAAACTCTTGGTTCTCCCGGCAGCCGCCTGCGGGCGGCGATGGACACGGGCTGCATCGCCATCCCCGGCGCGTTCAACGCGCTCTGCGGGCGTGCGATCGCCAAACACGGCTTTGAGGCCTGCTACGTCTCGGGTGCCGCGACCAGCGTTTCCGCCGGCGTGCCCGACGTCGGGCTGCTCACGCTCGAGCATTTCTGCCGCGTGATTCGGGAGGTAGCAGACGCGAGCGGGCTTCCGGTGCTCGCGGATGCTGACACAGGCTTCGGCGAAGCAGAGATGGTGCGACGAACCGTGATTGAATACGCCCGAGCGGGCGCTGCGGGCCTGCACCTGGAAGACCAGAAATTCCCCAAGCGCTGCGGCCACCTCGACGGCAAGGAACTGGTGCCGCTCGACCACATGGTCGAGAAAGTGCAGTGGGCCGCGGCGGCTGCGGATCGCGTAACGACGGCGTTGGAGGCGGATTGCGGCTTCGTTGTCTGTGCGCGAACCGATGCGAAAGGGGTGGAAGGGTTCGATGCCGCTGTGAACCGTGCGAAGGCCTACGTGCAGGCCGGCGCCGACATGATCTTCCCAGAGGGCCTCACGAGCGAGAAGGAATTTGCAGACTTTGCGCAGCAACTCCGCGCGACGTGTCCCAAGGTCTACCTGCTCGCGAACATGACCGAGTTCGGAAAGACGCCGATCATTCCGCTCGCGAAGTTCGGGGCAATGGGGTATTCATGTGTGATATATCCCGTCAGCCTGTTGCGGGTCGCGATGGGGGCGGTCGATCGGGCACTTGCGCAACTCAAGCAGAGCGGATCTGTTGAGGGATTCCTCGGGCAGATGCAGACTCGACAGGAGTTGTATGGCCTGATTGAATACAAGCCCGGGGTGCCCTGGGAATTCGGTAGATAGGGACGGCCCAAATAGGGGGACTGCCCGGATCGTCGCTCCGCGGCTTTTCCCCTATGCTGCAACTCATTCCAAAGAGGTATCTATGTCCACAACCGCCGAAGCCGCGTTCGCCAAGGGTCTTGAAGGCATCATCGCCGGTGAAACCAGCATCTGCTCGGTCGAGCAGGGCGGGCTTTTCTATCGGGGATACGAGATCCACGATCTCGCCGAGCACGCCTCCTTCGAGGAGGTCTCTCACGTCCTGCTCGTCGGTCACAAGCCCTCCGCCGATGAACTGAAAAAGTTCAAAGCCGAACTCGTTGCCGAGCGCGCCCTGCCTCTGCCCGTCATCGAGTTTCTGAAGCAGTCCGCGCCGTGGCTCAAGGCCGGCACGGCAGTGCCGATGGATGTGCTCCGCACCGCTACTTCGATCCTCGGCCACCTCGATAAGGAATGTCAGGACAACTCAGCCGCGGCGAACCTGCGCAAGGCCAAGCGACTGCTCGCAAAGACCCCGACCATCATCGGCCACATGCAAAACGTGATCGACGGCAAAGCGATCGTCGGGCAGGAGCGGGGGGGAGATCCCTCGCTCGATCATGCCGCGAACCTGCTCTACATGATGACGGGCACAAAGCCGCCCGCCGAGTACGCCCGCTGCATCGATGTCTCGCTCATCCTCTACGCCGAGCACGATTTCAACGCGAGCACGTTCACGAGCCGCGTGATCGCGGGCACGCTGAGCGACATGCACGGCGCGGTCTGCGGCGGGATCGCCGCCCTCAAGGGCCCCCTCCACGGCGGCGCCAACGAGGCCGCAATGGAGATGCTCAAGGAAATCCGCGAGTTCACAGAAGCGGGTAAGGGCTCGGTTGAAGACTTCATGAAGAAGGCGTACGCCGAGAAGCGCAAGTTGATGGGCTTTGGCCATCGCGTCTATAAGAACGGCGACCACCGTGCCCCGATTCTGGGCAAACTCGGGCGAGAAATCGCACGCAAGCAGGGCCCTAGCCAGCTCAAGTGGTTCGAGATCGGTGACGAGGTCCAGAAGATCATGCTCCGGGACAAGAACATCCACCCGAACGTCGATTTCCCCTGCGGCATGACGTATTACGTCATGGGCATCCCTGTGCCGCAGTACACGCCGATCTTTGTCGCGGCCCGGGTCAGCGGCTGGTGCGCCCACATCATGGAACAGCACGCCAACAACCGCCTGATCCGCCCGCTCAGCCAGTACGTCGGGGCCCCCAATCGCAAGTGGAACGGCTGATTTGTTCAGGAGCCCCCTCCTCGATCGGAGCGAGGGTTGGGGCAAGGGCTCGCCTCCGGGCGGTGGGACAATGGCTGCTCCCGGGTAATTCCGGTCCGAACTGGCATTGACTTCCCGCGTATGCTTTTCCTGTGATGCTTCAGAAGTCTCGAAGCTGGTTGCAGGGGATCCGGCTCAAAGCCTTGGCCGTGGTGATGGCCACCGTGCTCGCCGCGATCGGCATCATTGCGTGGAGCACGATTCCCGCCTGGCCCGTGATCGGCGTGGGCGTTGCAATCGTCGCAGTCGCGCTGAATCACGTCGCGGTTCGTCTGCACGAGCCCATGTGCTGGAGTTGCGGCGGCTCCATGAAGTCACAGCCCATCGGCCAGCACGGGAGCATCTGTCCCGCGTGCGGTGCGGTGAATCAGCCGCTGCTGACCTCGGAAGAAATCCGCAACACTTGAATCGAGTGGCAGGAGTCTGGCGGATCTCATCGCGACGCCGCGATGAGCGCGATGGACCGGCGTGCGGCTGAAGCAGCGATAGCTCGCCCCACGAACGCAAAGGTGCCGTTCACCTCGCTTGGGGCGCGTACGGTGCCCGGTCCCCGATTTCGACGTTCGCCGTGTTCAAGCCCGCGCCCTGCCGCAAAGCGCCCGCAGCGCCGCGAAGGGCGCAAAGCCCGACTTGCCGCGAATCAGGACTTGATCATCGATTCAGGCCGGCACGCCGCCTTTGGCTTCTTCCGCCATGATCTTGTTGAACTCTTCCGCAGGCATTTCGGTAATGTTCGCCTTCTGCATGATGGCGTCCATCGCCTTGTGATCACGGATCTGCTGGTAGATCACGCCGAGCTGATTGCGCTGCATGATTTCCTGGCGCAACTTGTCCGGACGGACGCCGCGTTCCGCGGCCAACTGGGCGATGCGACCGTTCATCTCGGCCTCCTCGACGCGGACGTTGAACTCGTCAGCGGCGCGGTTCAGGATGAAGAACAACTTGAGCTCCCGCACCGCAACTTCACTGCTGCCGCTGCGGAGTTCTGCAATGTGCTCTTCGATCTTCTGAGCATCGACGCCCCGGTACATGAGCTCCATGCGCCGGCGCTCGAAATTACGGGCCGATTGGATGGCCGTGATGCGCTCGGGAAGGTCGATCTTGGTATTGGCCAGAAGGTGCTGGGCCAGTTGCTGGCGCATCACCGACTGCTGCTGGATCATGACGCGCTGTTCCATCCGCTGCTTGATGGCATCGCGGAGCTGCTGCTCGTCGGTCATGCCGAAATTCTTGATGACGTTCTCGATCTTCGCCGGGAGGATGCGGTCCACGCGGTCAACCTGGAATGTAATGGTGAGATCCGCGCCACGAACCTGCTCGACCTCGTGGTTTTCCGGTCCTTTGGTCTTGATGGTCGCAGTCTCTCCGGCCTTGGGAAGACCGAACTGCTTTGAGAAGTCGTTGACCATCACGCCCAGGATCATGCCCTTGCCGCCCTTGTCGGTCGTGGGGATCTGAACGACGCAGCCCTTGATGTTGTAGAACTCGGTGCCATCGGCACCCTTCATGACGCCGTGCCCGGTGAGGTAGTCGCCCGCCTCGGGTTTCTCGCGAGCCTCGAGGTCGCCCTCGTTGATCAGTATCTTCTGGACTTCGTCGTTGACGGCGCTATCGGGCAGTTCGATCGTCGGCTTCTTCACCGGGATGCCGTCGAGGCTCGGGAGAGCGAATTCCGGCTGCACTTCGACATCGATATCGAACGCAAGATCCTGGCCTTCTTTGATCTCGACATTGCCGAGTGACTCGCTGAATGGGTCCCCGACGATCTTCAAGTTTGCCTTTTCGATCGCGGCGCTGTACGCCGTGGCGACCAACTGGTTCTTCGCTTCATTGCGGAGCGTCGCGCCGAACCGCTTCTCGACGAGCGCCGCCGGCACATGCCCCTTGCGGAATCCCGGAACCTGCGCTTCCGCCGAAACGGCCGCCAGCGATTCCTTCAGTTTCTCGTTCACCCGTTCCTTCGGGATCCGGATCGAAATCCGTTTGCGGCACGGTCCCGCGTCTTGAATCTGAACGTCGTTGTTCTTCACATCTTCGGCTGCAAGCGTCTGAGTCATCGGATCTGCTCCGCAAACATGGCCCAACGCTCATCGCGCCGGCGTTTGGATCGTCGGTGGCCAGCCGCCACTCGGCGGCCGTCAGGGTGTCCCGGGAAGGACGCCAAGTGTACGCCGCGGACAGCCGGCTTCAACTTCTCTTCATGTCGCGTTCGGGATCGGGTCGAATGATCCGGCATGCGGCTGCTGGGCATCGATATCGGGGGAACTTCTGTCAAGGCGGCCTTGGTGGAAGGGGAATGCGTCACGACCGGCCGGAGTGCGGAATATGCCGCTCCGACGGCAGCGACACTCCAGCGGGCGATTGCCGATGCCGTGCCGGCCGGCGCTCAGGAGGCCCAAGCACTGGGGTTGTGCGTGCCGGGCCGTCTTGATCCGTCCAGGAAGCACGTGGCTCAGTCAATAAACGTCCCGGGGCTCGAAAACCTCCCGCTTGTCGATCTGGTATCCGGCGCGATCGGCATTCGGATCAATCCCCAAGTGACCTCAGACGCTCATGCCGCGGCGCACGACTTTTGGACGGCACAGCGACCGACCGGACGGCTTTTGGCAATTTCTATCGGAACGGGAGTCGGAGCCAGTGTCCTCGATGATGGACGACCACTCCATGTCAGCGGCGAGACCCCCGGACATCTCGGGCAAGTCGATGTAACGCTCGACCAAAATTCCGAGCCACGCACGCTCGAGTCCTATCTCGGGGCCAAGCCACTTCGGTCGGAATTTGGCGAGGGCCTTCCGGAAGCGATTGCCGGATTCCATGAACGATCAAAGCCGATCCGAGCGCTCGCTCGCGCGATTCGCATTGCCCACGCGATCTACCGGCCCGACACGGTCGCCTTGTTGGGGTTTATCGGCATGCAGTTTGCATCTTGCCGCGCCGTGCTCGATGCAGCAGTTCGCGCCGACCTTACTCCCGTGGCAAAACCCCACTGGCAGTTGGCCTTCGGTTCGACGCCATACCACGCCGCCATCGGCGCGGCACGCCTCGCGAGTCCTAGCTCGGCAGAGCGGGCAGTCGAGGCGTAAGAGTCGGGGAGAGCGAGAAATCCCAGGGCCCGATCAACTCGCGGCCACCACTCTGTCCGTCGCTGATCTTCAAGGGTTTGGCTTCGTTTTCACCATCCGATTTCAATGTCGGTTCCGAATCCATCGCGCCGGCAAATGCCGCAAGCAATCCGTCGATTTGTTCCGAAGTGTGCATCGCGTTGACCGTCACGCGGAAGTACCGGTCGGTCGGTCCGCCCGGATAAGCGATGAGCGGAGCCAGGAAGCCGGCATCGATCAAGCGTCGGTGGATCCGGTCCATCGAAGCGGTGTCGCCCGTTACAAACGTAAAGATCGGGGCGGGCGTCGGATAAAGCGAGATTCCCAGTTTGGCAAGCCCCCGACGCAGCCGGTCGGTATTGGCTCGCAGTTTCTGCATCAGAATCGGGTCACGCTGGACAATCTTCAGGGCGGCGCGCGCGCCCTCGACGATCGCGGGCGGTGCCGGCGTGGTCCCGCGATACACGCTCGCGACATCCTGAGCCAGTTGAACGATGCTCGACGGGCCGGCAAGGGCGCCGCCGTAGCAGCCCAGGCCCTTTGCAAGACTTGTCGTGATCAGCACGCGTGAATCCAGAGGCATGCCAGCCCCGCTCAGGCCGTGATGATCGGCGGTGCCTCGTCCGCTCCGTCCGAGGACGCAAAAGCCGTGGCAATCGTCGATAACCAGGAGCGAGCGACCCTTGGGAAGCACGTCGAATAGGGCCTTTGCAGGCGCGATCGAGCCGTCCGCCGCGAAGACGCCGTCGGTGAGAATCACCACGCCCTCGCGAACGTACTCACCCGCGAGCGCACCCGCTGCGCGAGTATCTAGGTGCGGGTATGCGATCACCCGCATGCCTGCCGCTGCAACAGCGTGCGAGACGCTCCGGTGGCATTTCTCGTCGGTGATCGCTACGCGATAGTCGCGGGCGAGCGCCTGCCCGAGCGCGAGGTTCGCCGAATACCCCTCGGGGGTCACCAGGCATTGCTGGGTTTGCAGGAAGCCGGCGAGTTCGGCTTCGAGCAACTCATGCGCCATGGTGTCACCGGTTGTTTCACGCGAAGCAGTGGTGCTGAGTCCGTACCGATCGAGGCCGGCCCGGACCGCGTCCAGAACTTCGGTGTGATGCGCCAAGCCGAGGTAGTTGCACCCCCCAAAGCTGGCCAGCCTCTTGCCTTCAACGACAATCTCCGTCGCGGATGCGCTCTCAACCGGGATTCGGGCCAACGCAATTCTCCTCGAAGAGCGCACTCGCGCCGCAATTCCTATCGGCCCGCGTGCTGCTGCTCCACGAAGTTGTAGGAGCACCTCCCCGCCTGGCGATTGACGCTCGCGGACCCTTCCACGAGAAGCGGATTACGTCCGGCCAGTCCCCCCAAAAAGCCCCTTAGACCCGTCGATCCCCGAGCACCCGCTCCAGCCGCCCGTCGTGCTCGACGAGCAACCGCTCGGCGGTGCCGTGATCAACCTGCTTGTGGTGCATAACGACCGCCGCCTTTACGCTGCTTCCGGCTCGCACCAGCAATTCGACCGCCTCCGCCCGTGCCAGCCCCGTCAGGGTCGAGATGATCCGGGCCCCCCGATCCTTTAACTTGTCATTCGTCGCCCGGAGATCGACCATCAGGTTCTCATACACCCTGCCCGAACGGACCATGAGCACCGTCGAGATGGTGTTGAGAGCCATCTTTGTCGCCGTTCCAGCCTTCATGCGGGTCGAGCCGGTCAGCACCTCGGGCCCGGTTTCCAGAACGATCAACATGCCCGCGCCGGCCGGTTTGGGAATCGGCGAGCAAGTTAGCAATGCGCTCGTCGGACGGCTTGAAAGCCTCGACACAAACTCGAACACACCTTGCACATACGGCGTCGTCCCCCCCGCGGCGATCCCGACAACGCTGTCCTTCTCGTTCAATTCCAAGGCCCGCAGTTCTTCCCACGCTCCCCGAGGATCGTCCTCTTTGCCTTCGCTGCTCTTGCGGAGAGCTTCGTCGCCCCCGGCGATGATCCCGACGATTCGCCCTGGTTTGACCTGAAATGTGGGTGGGGCCTCGGACGCATCCAAGACGCCCAGCCTTCCGGAAGTTCCTGCTCCCACGTAAACCAGCCGTCCGCCGCTCAAGAACCCCGGCTCCGCGGCAGAAATGAAAGCATCGATCTGAGGCGCCGCCGCTTCCAGCGCCGCTATGACAGCCCGATCTTCACGCTGAATCACCTGCACACACTGGGCCACCGATAGAGCATGCAAATCCATCGTGCGTGGATTTCGATGCTCTGTCACCACATGCGATCGATCCGGCGGCAGGTGTGCCATCGGCCAACCCTAGCGCAAGTCAGAGGCCCCCTCCAAGCGAAAGGAATTGAGAATGGGAGAGGGGTGAGGATGGAGTTGGGAGTGGGGGGTAGGGGGGTGGGGGTAGGGGCGCTTTCAGTGTCTGCTGGTCGCACGCTCGATCCCAAGTCCCGCCCACGACCCGGAAATCGGCACCGGCTCGGACACCCCGGTAACGCCCCGCAGCGTGATCGGCACTCGATCGTCGCAAAGTGCCCCCAGTACCGCAAATTCCATCGCCTCTCGATATTCGCTCGAAAGCCCGAATTGGTCCGAGGGGTGCACAGAAGGGATTCCATTGCTCACCGCATGTCGTTGGAGCGCCGCGAAGAGCGACCTGTTCTTGGCTCCACCTCCGGCCAGCAGCATCGGGCCCGATCCGGCGCAGCGCGCCGCAATGACCGCCGCGATAGCGTCGCACGCGGTCGCCGCAAGGTCGCGAGGGGCAAGTCGGGTCCGATTCGTGTTGAGCCAGGTGAAAGCCTCGTCTCCGGTCCCCAGGCTGCGGATGCCGCCACCGGACTCTGCGGCAAGACTCGTCAATTCAGATGAAACCTTGGTGTCGACTTTTCCTTGCGCAGCCTCCGCGCCATCGGTATCAAACTCTCGCCCCATCGTTTCTCTTGCGATCCGGTCCAGCAATTGGTTGCAGGGGCAGATATCAAAGCCGCGCACCGCTGATTGGCCGGAGGAATCGCATTCAGTTTTCGCAAGCACCGTCGCATTCGCGAAGCCGCCAAGATTCACAATGCAGCAGCCAAGCTCCAGCCCGGGCCAGTCCGCGAGCAGAATGTGATCCGCCAAGGGCGTGACGGGAGCACCCTGCCCGCCCGAGGCAAGGTCCGCGCCGCGCAAGTCATACACCACGGGTGTCCGTATCGCCCGCACGATCGGCCACGGATTCATCAACTGCCATGAGAGAGGCGGCGCGTGAAAGACGGTCTGTCCGTGCACGCAGATCAAATCCGCTCGCTCGGACATCAGCAGCCGTCCAATCGCCTCCGCGTGTAGCGTTCCAAACTCCATTGCCATCTTGGCGATCTCTCCCGCGCTCATGGGCCGCTGCTCTGCCAACGCGCGCAGCGGCGCCCGCAGCTCGCCCAGCGATTGTGTTGAACCCCG
The DNA here is from genome assembly GCA_019636565.1 of Phycisphaeraceae bacterium. Lineage (GTDB taxonomy): Bacteria > Planctomycetota > Phycisphaerae > Phycisphaerales > UBA1924 > JAFEBO01. The sequence continues at coordinate 32,186 of JAHBXG010000031.1, read as the reverse complement.
GACCAGCGACGCCTTCATCGCAAGCCCGCGCCCGTCGATTCGGACCAGTGCGCAGTCAATCGCATCGATGCTGGTGCCCGTCATGCACCCGACGACCAGCCGCGAACTCGCATTCTGTTCAGCCAACGCCCTCGACTCCCACGGGGTGAAACTCCTCGAGCATCCGCGAATAGTGCGACGAACTCTTGTCGAGTCCGCCCGGCCTCGATCGCAGCGCCCACAGCCGCCGGTGTTCGTCGCGGATCGAGCGGAGGTCCGACATCAACTTGCTCCGCTCCATCAGCGGACCTTGGCGCCGTTCCGCCGCTCGCTCGCAGAGCACGCGGGCGCAGTGGGCCGTAAAAAGCAGTTCTGCTCGCATCAATTCGGAAACGCCGGTCGGCGCTTTTCGTTCAAGCCAGGTCGCCGCCGCGGCACTTTCCTTCCACAAACCCGCGCTCCCCGGACGCCATGGGTCGTTCCACCCGAGTGTCGAATCCTGCAGCACGGCCGACGCGTTCTTGAGGTGGGTCGGCTTCCCGTCCGGACCCGGACGCCCGCTGATCTGCTTCTGGATCTTGTCGATCTCGCCCATATCTTCAAGCCAGGTCGCCACGGCGCACGAGCGGTCTCCGAAGACCTGCAGCGACTCCGCGCTCGGGTCGCCGCCGCCACCCTCGCCGGTCCAGGCGGAATTCAGTCCGTCGGCAAGGCCGTGGAGCGAGATCGGCCACTGCTGCCGGTGTCCCAGATCTCCCCAGTCGGTAATGAGCATCCCCGTTGCTCCGTGTCTCATGCCGGCTTTGACTGCGACGTCGATGTTGCCGCGGCGTTCGACTGTGCGACCGATGATGCTCCGCCAGGCGCTCGTGCCGGGGCAAACCCAGAACTCGCGTCCGGTGTGTTTGAGCGTGTGCCCCCACTGATCGAAGTCGCTGTCGGGCTCATATCCCCAGGCAAGCGCGAGAAGGTCCGAGGGCGCGGTCCCCATCTTGTTCGGATGCGAGAGTGCGATATCAGCCCAGAACATCGGCTTGAAGCCGTGATGCCGCACCTGCTCGACGATCTTGTGCACGAAATCGAAGTAGACCTCGGCGCGCCCGTACTTCGCCACCGCCTCGGCGCTCCGGCCTTGACCAACGTCAAACGTCTCGTCGCAGTTGATATTCACCAATTTGCTCGAGAAGTGGGGCAGCAACTGATCGAGCATGTCCTTCACAAGCGCGATCGATCTGGGATCGGTCGGGCAAAGGCTGAACGGTCCGGGCCGATCCCACTCCATGAACTTCCAGGTCTTTTCAAGGTCGTCGATTTCCGCCAGCGGGAGATACCGCGGCAATTTCAGCCACGACGCCAAGTGCCCAAAGCAGTTCTGGTTTGCCGCGAGCACGATGCCCAACTCGCGGCACCACCCATCGAGCGTTTCGTACTCCGCTCCCGTCATCGGCGAGGCTTCACGCCACACATCTTCATGACCCGCGTACGCGAACGTGTGCTCGGTGTACAACTGCAGGTGGTTGCATTTGAGCAGAGCGAGCGTGTTCACTATTTCGCGCAGGTGCTCCATGGTCGGCACGCGATCGCGAGAGATATCCAGCATCGCGCCGCGGGTCGCAAACGCGGGAGCGTCCGAGATATTCAGCGCGGGCATCTGGCTTCCGTACTGGCGAAACAACTGCGCCAGCGTTGCTGCGCCATTTCGCACCCCGGCCGGCGTTCCCGCCGTTAGAGTGATGGCAGGTGTTTCCCGCTCGCGGATGGCGAGGCGGTAGCCCTCTTCGGATTTGCCGGTCCCGAGCGCCCGATCCAGCGAAACTCGGATCTGCGAATCCGCACCGTCAAAAACGAACGCCTCAAATCCCGTGGCACGGAGAATTGGCTCGACTACCCGGCGCAGCGGCCCCGCATTGACTCGGAGCGGGAACTCAATCGGCGCAACGCCTCCGATCCGCTCGAGCGTTTCCGGGCGGGGAAAAAGCAGCGGCCGCTCACCTTGCAATGTCGTGTTTCGGTCGTGCTCAGTCAACTGTCTTCTCCGGCCTGCGCCCCGCCACGCAGACCAGCAATGAAAGCACCGTCCCGATCACCAGGTGCCAGGGCCAGGACAGTTTCACGCCCTTGAGCCCAATCGCCCAGGCGTATCGGTTCCACGCAATGGGCTGCAAAGCCGCGAGAACACAAAAGCCCACGAGGATTGCCGCCACCGCCGAAGTCGAGTTGCCTCGTTTGGTGAAGAGCGCTGCGAGAAACACCGCGAGCAGACCGGCATACGCGAATGTCATGACGCCAAGGGCAAGGTCGATCAGTGTTTGCGAGTTGGTCCGCTGCCAATAGACGCAGAACACCGCGAAAGCCGCAAGGATGACACCCCACGCCGCGACCCCAATCCTCCCGGCCGTCACGTAGTGACGGGGCGGCCTTCCGGGATTCCGCGGCATGTAAAAATCCTTGATCGCCGTCGCCGACATCGCGTTGAGCGCTGAGTTCAGGCTGGAGATGCCGACCGAGAGCAGCCCCGCCATCATCAGGCCCGACATGCCTGCCGGCATCTCACGCAGGATGAACGTCAGGAAAACCTTCGTCGAGGTCGGCGGCGCGTATGCGGGCGCCGCGCTGCCCATCCGGGTCGGTTCTCCGTAGAACACGTACAGCAGCAGCCCGATCACCATGAAGAGAGCGACGATCGGGATGCCCAGCAGGATGGCGAGCACCGCCGATTGCCCGCCCTTGATCGCCGTTTTGCACGTGAGCATCCGCTGGGCCAGGTCGTGATCAGTCCCATACGACGCCAGCCCCATGAGCGGGAACGCGATGAGCGACGTCCAGAGCGTGAAGTGGATTGCCGGGCTGGTTCTCGTATCGACGAGAAGCAGCTTGCTCCCGCTTCCGTCCGAGGGCGAGCGGAGCGTCTCGACGATTTGAGCTCCGCTCATCGGAATTTTGTGGAGCAGTAACCAGATCGCCCCGCACACGGCCACAAGCAGCACCACCGTCTGCACCACCTCCGTCCAGATCACGCTCGAGATGCCCCCGGTCAGCGTGTACGAAACCGAGATCGCCGTCAGGGCGAGGCACGCCACCACGATCTGCCACTCGGGCTGCTCCACGCCCGAATCTCCGAAGAGGAGCATCGAAAGCGGAATCGCCGCGATGTAGATCCGCGCCCCGCTCGCGAAGACCCGGCCGAGCATGAAGGTCGCGCTGGCAGCCTTTTTCGCGCCCTCGCCCAGCCGCTGGCCGAGCAGCTCGTAAATGCTGGTCACATTCGCCCGATAGAACGCCGGTATGAACCAGACCGCCACGATCATGACGGCGATCAGCCCGCCCAGATTCGTGAGCAGGTAGGTGATATTCGTCTCGTACGCGATCTGCGGCACGCCGATAAACGTCGCCACCGAGAGCGAACTCGCGATGATCGAAAGCGCGACCGCCCACACGGGCATCCGCCGCCCGCCAAGGAAGTAATCGCCAGTGTCTTTCTGCTCCCGGCGAGCAAACGCAAATCCGGAGACTGCGAGAGCGAGCAGGTAGATCCCAAGCACCGCCCAATCCAGCGGCTTGAGAAACAGCGTGTCGGGCATTCCCGACTATCGCCCCGTCGCGCCGTGCACCAAAAAAGAAAAAACTCACCAGCGAATTCCGCCCGCGGGTGAGTCATAGGAGGAGAGAGACAAGAACTTTCGAGGGCTGGCCGGTTTCCCAGCTTCCCTCTGTAAACCCGGCTACGTGTTTCCGCCCGCAGCCGAGTCAATAGGAGGAGAGAGACAAGACAACTCAAACATGCCACCGCTTTTTGGACATGCCACCCATTTGGAGGGAATATTTCGACTTTGCGGGATGAATCGTCTTAAGTGCTTGTAACAGAAATACTTAGAGAAACTCCCGAAGTCCGAAAAAAAGCCCGAGGCGGGGTGCCTCGGGCGGAATCGGTTCCATTGCTGGAATCGGGCTACGAGTTATCGGGCTATCGCCCGGTCGTAAAGCTTGCCGCAGAATTCCCAGTTGATCAGGCTGAAAAACGCACCGACGTACTCCGCCCGCTTGTTTTGGTACTTCAGGTAGTAGGCGTGCTCCCACACGTCGATTCCCAGCACCGGAAGAGCCCCCGTGACCATGAGATCCTGCTGCTTTTCTCCTTGGAACAGGAGCAGTTGCTTTGACCAGGGCTCGACGGCCAGCCATCCCCATCCGCCGCCTTCAACGGAGCCTGCCGTGGCTTTGAATTGAGCCACAAACTGCTCATACGAGCCGAAGGTCTTGTTGATGGCTTCCGCCAAGGCACCCCGAGGAGACCCTCCGCCGCCCTTTCCGGGCGGCGCCATCATGTTCCAGAAGAGGCTGTGATTGATGTGTCCGCCCCCGTGAAATGAAACCTGGTTGGCCCAGAATTTCACCAAACCGGAATCGCCGGCCGCCGATCGAATCCGAGCCAATTCGGCCAGAGATTTGTTCAGTCCCGCGACGTACCCGGCATGGTGCTTGTCGTGATGGATTTCCATCGTCTTGGCATCGATGTATGGCTCCATGGCGTCAAACGCATACGGAAGGGCCGGCAGCACGAACAGGCCCGTGGCTTCGTCGAAGACGTGTAATTCGGCGGGCGCGAGGTTTCCTGGAACGATGGCGGTCGGGGGCCCCTTCGCCGGAAGGTCCTTCGGTCGTGTCGGATTGGTCGCCGGGGGGGTCGGTTGGGTGGAGGGCTGCGCGATTGCAGCACCGGCCGCGACGAAGGCACCAATCCCCAGTGCCGCGAGCGCTTCGCGCCTTGGGATCTCGGGCGGAGCAGAAGGACGAGTCGAGGCGTTGATTGAGTTCATGATGTGGTCCTTTCGACGCAAGCATATGAAAAACGCCGCTCCCGAAAGGGAGCGGCGCTCATGTATACCGATTTAGAAAATAGAGGATTCGCCCCATTCAGGGGGATTGTCGCCCCCGGGGATCAGTTCGCTTCGCCGACTTGCCAGCGGAAGAACGCGATGACACTCGCTTTCGGGCCGACAAGGTCTTTGACCTTTTTGGTGGGGTCCATGATGAAGGGCTGCTCCATCAAAGCGATTTCTTCGAAGAATTTTCGCATGCCGCCCTCGACCATCTTTTCTGCAATTTCCTTTGGCTTGCCCGACTCCATCGCCTGATCGATACGGAACTTGCGTTCCTTTTCGACCACGGCGGCGGGGACGTCGTTGGCCGAAACGCCCTGCGGGCGGGGAACGGCCGCGACGACGTGCATGCACACTTGGCGGATGGTTTCCTGGCTGATATCGCCCTCGGCCTGCACCAGCGAGCCGGTCTTGCCGTCGTGGTGCACATAGGCACCAAATTGCGTCTTGCCCGCTTCTCCGAGCAGTTTGTGTCCTCGGGCGTACGAGCAATTCTCGCCGGTCGAAATGCGAACTTCGTCGATGGCCGACTTGATCGCCGGAGTCTCGGCAACGGTGCCCGCGTGGGCATCAACCGCGAGCTTGGCGACCTTGTTCACCATCGCCACAAACTGCTCGTTCTTGGCGGTGAAGTCGGACTCGGCGCGCACCTCGACGATGGTCGCCGCGGTGTGGTCGTCGTTAACGTAAATGCCGATGCGTCCTTCACCCGCAGCGCGATCCGTGCGGCTCTCCATTTTGCCCTTGAGTTGCTTGCGGAGCAATTCTTCGGCCTTTTCGGGGTCGCCACCGGCTTCGGCCAGAGCGGCCTTGCAGGCCATCATCGGAAGGCCCGTCTTGTTGCGAAGGGCCATCACGTCTTTGCTGTTGATCTCTGCCATGGGAACTGTTCCTTGCCGCGCCGATTTCACGGCGACGGATCGTGCTGCCTGTCTCTCATGAACGCGCCGCGCGGGGGCGTGCCGGTTTATTGCGCCGCCGAAGCGCCCTCGGGCACTTCTTGCGTGGCGATTTCGCTGGCGCGGGTCTGGGGCCGGCGGCTGCTGCGCCGCTGCTGATCGCCGCGACCGGGGCCTGAAGCGTCGTCGCCGCCACCGGACGGATTCTCGCCCGAGATCTGACGCGACTGCTTGCCATCGACGACAGCGAGGCAGAGTTCGCGAACGACCACGTCGATCGACTTCATCGAATCGTCGTTGCCGGGGATCGGGATGTCAACGAGTTCGGGATCGCCGTCGGTATCGATCAGCGCGATGGTGGGGATGCCGAGCTTGCGCGCCTCTTTCAGAGCGGTCACTTCGTGCTTCACGTCGATGACGACGAGAGCGCCGGGCAGCTTTTCCATCTTGCGGATGCCGTCGAGGTTGCGCTTGATCTTGGCGAGCTCACGCTTGAGCTGGCTTTCCATCTTCTTGGAGTAGCTGGCGAAATTGTCCGTGTTCTGGATCGCTTCGAGTTCCTCGAGGCGCTTGAGGCGGAGGCGGATGGTGCGGAAGTTGGTCAGCGTGCCGCCGAGCCAACGCTCCGTCACGTAATGCATTTTGGCATCGCCGACGCGTTGCTCGAGCACGCTCTTGGACTGGCGCTTGGTCCCGACGAAGACCACGTCTTTGCCGGACGCAACAGTCTTCGCGATGAACTTCTTCGCGAGCAGGAGGCCCTTGACGGTCTCCTTGATATCGATGATGTGGATGCCGTTGCGCTTGCCGTAGATGTACGAACCCATCTTGGGGTTCCATCCGCTGGCGCGCTGGCCAAAGTGAATTCCGGCTTCGATAAGATCTTGAACGAGCGTGTTGGCCATGGGCCACCTTTTCTGTCTTGCAGCGACACCGGCGAAGCCCGGATCGGTCGAAACCCCGACCGCACGGCCGGGCGTTACGCGAGCTTGCCCAAGGGCGCTTCTGTGTTCGGTCTTGGCTTTGGGCCTTTGACCGTCTTTGTGTTCCGCTAGGGCACCCGAAAGGAACGCCCGGACCCGGCGCCGATCCGCGCCAAGCCGGAAACTATAGGTTCGCTCTACCGGGTTCGGCAAATTGCCGGTTCACTTCATGCGGAAATCGCTGCATTTCATGGCTTTGGTTCGATCGGGACGGGCGCCGGTTCGGTCGGCTTGGCTTCAGGCTCCGGACCTGTGGAAGTACCTGCGGCTGCGGGCGAGGATGCGGAATCCGGCTTCGCAATCCCGTCGACCACTGCCTCGATGGTGCTGCTGGGAATGAGCGTCGGGGTCCAGGAATCCTGCTCGACGTACTCCCAGCCTCCGCCGAGCGACTTGTAGAGCCCGATCATGCTGGTCAGCGTCAGCGTCTGGCTGATGACGGCCTGATCTTCCGCCGTGAAAAGGATCAACTGGTTATCGAGTACCGTCCGGAAATCGACGTTGCCGGTCTGATACAGGTCTTCGGCGAGTCGAACCGCGCGGGCGCTGGCTTCGACCGATCGGGTCAACGCGCCGTAACGCTGCTGTTCGCTCACCATCTGCAACAGCGCTGACTCGACGTCTTCGAACGAATTGAGCACCACCTGCTCGTACACGATCATCGCCTGCAAAGCGCGAGAATCCGCGACCTGGATGTTCGAGCGGATGCGTCCCCAGTCCAGCACCGGCCAGCTCACACCGGGAACTACGTTCCAGTACCGGCTGCTCATGTTCCACCAACTGCCGAATTGATTCGATTGCAATCCCAGCGCGGCGGTGATGGAAAAGCTGGGATACAAGTCGGCCGTCGCCACACCGATGCGAGCGGTCTGCGAGGCCAGCGCCCGCTCCGCCGACCGGATATCGGGGCGTCGCTTCAGCAGTTCCGAGGGAACCCCGACATTGACCACCGCGGGCGGTTCGGGCAGCTTCATCCGTGGAGACAATTCCTCCGCGAAGGTGCGAGGCGGCTTGCCCAGAAGCACGCCCAATCGGTTGATTGCCCGCTCGATCTCAGTTTTGATCGGGAACAACAGCGCCACCCGATTCTCGAGCTGCGCCTTGGCCTGAGTGACGTCGAGTTCGCCAACCAGCCCCGCGCGGAACCGGCTCTCGGTCAGTTTCAGCGAATCCTCCTGCGCTTTCACTGCCCGCTCCGTGACCGACAGTCTTTCCTGCTGGCCTCGCAGCGCGACGTAGTTGCTCGCTACTTCGGCGAGCAATGAAATCATGACGTCCCGCCGGTTTTCCACGGTCTGCGCGATGACGGCGTCGGCTGCTTCGACCCCGCGCGCCGTTTTGCCCCAGAAGTCGATCTCCCACGACGCATCAAACCCGGCCGTGTAGAGATCGGTGCCCCCGCTGGGGTTGGGCCCCACAAAACCGGTGTTGCTGCTGCTCCGACTGCGCGAGTATGCGCCCCCGGCGCCAACCGAGGGGAACCAGTCGGCTACGACGATTCCGCGTGCCGCCCGTGCTTCCTGAACTCTGGCCTGCGCAAGTTGCAGGTTCAAGTTGCCGACCAAAGCTTTTTCGATCAGCGAATCCAATTGCGCATCGCCGAACTTCTTCCACCACGCCGCCAGTTCCACGTCTCCCGGCGCCGGGACCGACTTTACATCCGGCACGGCGCCTTGGGGCACGGCCGCAAAGTCCTGTGGTGACGCCATTTCCGGCGGTCCCTTGTAATCGGGGCCGACTTTGCAGCCAGAAAGCGAAAGCGCCGTCCCGCACGCGATTGCCAAGACCCATGTGCTTTGCCCAGATGCGTTCCAAACTCGGCGAGAATTCACTTCGTGCTCTCCATGGCCGGTGAGGTCGGCCCGTTGCTCTTGCTGGTGCTTTCGCCCTCGGGGGCGGACTGAATGTACACGTCCATCTGCTGCCCGACAAACACGGGCAAGTCTTTGGGATCAAACGAGAACAGCACTTGCAGAACGCGAGTGTCGACGCGCTCGCTCGAATCTCCTGTAAGCGACTTCTTCGGAACTACATACGGCTCGAACCGGACAAAGGTGAGAGCTGCTTTGATGTCACGATTGCCGCGAAGGTATCCCTCCGCCTTTGCCCCTGCGCGAACCCGCCACGCATCGTTCTCGTCCACATCGACGCGTACGTGGAGTGGCTCCACTGCGCCCATCAGAATCAGCGGTGTCGCGAGCATGCCCGCGCTGGCGAATTCCCCCGGGCGAATCTTGACCTGCAGCACCCGGCCGGCGATGGGCGCGCGGATGACCCGTCGATCGATCTCGGTCTGAATCTGGTTCACGTTCGCCTCCGCTGCGCGAACCTGGGCTTTGGCAACTTCGATCTCGGGTTTCCACGCCCCGGCTTTCAGTAGAGCGAGCGCCGCTTCGGCTTCGTCCAATCTTCCCTTTGCGACCAGCACCGCGAATCGGCGGCGGGACATCTCTTCTTCGGAGCGAGCCCGAGGGTCCTGCACTCGTTCCATGATCGCGACCTGATTCTGGAGGTCTTCCATGGTGGCCCGTGCCGCTTCCACTCGGGCCACCGCCGGCGGGATTTCTTCCGAACGAGGCATCGACTCGAGCCGCTTGAGGCTCTGGCGGGCCGCCTCCAGTTCCGCTTTCCGCACCGCCAACTGCGATTCCTGGTCCCTGGTGTCGAGAACGAAGAGCACATCCCCCGCCTGAACGTCGTCTCCGACCTTTACCGCGACCTTTTCGACCGTTTCGCCCACCGGAGTACCAATCGCGATGTTCTCGGAATTGGCTTCGATGATTCCCGATCCGGCAACTCGCGAAGCGAAAGGGGAAGTGGGGGGCATGACCACGGGCAATGAAGGCGGCTTGGGCTGGCTGCTCCGCACCACCATGGCCATGGCAAAAATCATGCCGGCAATCGCGAGAAAGGGAATGAGAAACGTTCGAATCATGGTTGTCCTTCGCCGCTGGCTGGGGGCATCATTTGCCACCCCTGTCGTTGTTCAGATTCGGCCCGTACAACTCTTTCGCCGAGCCCACGATCTTGTCCACGGCACCGTCGTCCATGTGGGCGATGCGATCGGCGAAATCAAAGATGCGGTTGTCGTGGGTTACAACGACGAGAGAGCGGTTCCCGCTCATCGCGACGCCCTTAAGCAACTCCACGACTCGATGGCCGGTTTCGTGATCGAGCGCGCTCGTCGGCTCATCGCACACGATCAGCTTTGGATCGTGCACGAGTGCACGCGCGATCGCCACCCGCTGCTGTTGTCCGCCGGAAAGGCGGTTCGGCGCGTCATTGACGCGATCCCCCAGACCGACCGTTCCGAGGATGTCTTTGGCTTTCGCCAGAGCCCGGCGCCGATCGACGCCGTTCAGCAGCAACGGCACGGAAACATTTTCCGCGATAGTCAGAGTCGGAATCAGATTGAATGACTGGAAGACGAACCCGATGGTCTTGCCCCGAAACCTTGTTCGCTCGCGCGAGTTCATCGTCGAGAAGTCCTCACCGAAGACCGAGCACTCGCCCGCGTCGCGGTCGAGAACGCCCGCGATCACGCTGATCAGCGTGGTCTTGCCGCAGCCGGACGGACCGACCAGCATGAGCAACTCGCCCTGGTAGACGTCGAGGTCGATCCCGCGGAGCGCCCGCACGACCGACTGACCGGTGCCGTAGTTCTTTACGACGCCGCGGCAGCGCACCGCCAGAGCCCGCCCCGCTGGGTCTGCTCCGAGTCCGAGTTGAGAGGCGATTGCCGTCATGCGAGTTACCCTTTGAAGACCACCGCAGGCTCCAGCGCCACGACCTTTCGCACGCTCAACATGGCTGCGAGCATGCAGATGATCACGACCGCGCCGCCGGAAAGCGCCAGGATCTGCCAGGTGATCCAAAACGCGAGTTGCGTGCCGCTCATCGACATCCCGAACACGGTCGCGGCGCCGGCTCCGATTCCAAAGCCGATGCAGCCCACGGAGAGCGCCTGAAGCAGGATCATCGTCATCAGCGTGGTGTCTCCCGTTCCCATCGCCTTGAGGGTGCCGAGATACTTCAGGTTGTCGATGGTGAACGAGTAGAACATGAAGCCCGTGATAAGCGTTCCGATGATGAAGCCCAGCGAGACGGCGATACCGAAATTGATCGGGATTCCGGTGTACTTGAGGAAGTAATTCACCGTCAGCATCTTGAACTGCTGCGACGTGTAGGCGGCAAGACCGGTGGCCTCGGTGATGCGGGCGCGCAGTTTTTCGAGGTCTTCGCCGGGCTCGGCCTTCACCAGAACAAAGGAAAGCAACTTGCGCTCTTTGGGTGCGAAGGTAACGGCGCGCGAATAGGTGGTGAAAACATTCGGCTGCGACTGAAAAGTCCGCGAGCCCCGGGATATCCCCACGACGACCGCACGATGGTCGTTAAGTTCGAGCGTGTCGCCGATGCTCAAAGGAATCTTGGGCCCGCCCGGAACAGGGTTCTTCTTGGCGAGTTTGTCGCTGGCGCCTTCGACATCGACGATGACCGAATCGGCCATGCGGAGATCGGCAAGGCGCCCTTCGACCATTTCGCCGGGACCGCCGATGAGCGTCGAATCATCGAGTCCGTAGAGATTGCAGTTCTGAAAGAGTCCGTTGTCCGTCCTCGCGCGGATCATGCCCTTGTACAACGGGACGGCGGAAGCCACGCCGGGCACGCCACGGACTTCGAACAACTTGGTGTCGGCGAGCGGCTTGGTATCGTCGATGAATTGGACCTTGGGGTCCATCACCCAGATGTCGGGATAGTTCATGTCGGTGATCACGCCGAAGGTGCGTGCCATCAATCCGACGAAGATTGAGCCCTGCTGCGTGATCACGAGCGAAGCCAGGGTGACGCCCATCACGATGCCAAAGAACTTGGCCTTGTCGTTGAACAGCATTTTGAGCGCCAGAAAGTACATCTCCGAGATCCGTTTCTCCGAATGTGCTGACTTCTACCTGTTCCTGCCCTTGGATTCGCGGACGCGTTGTTTGTTCTGGCGCCGATGGGACTGTCTCGCGTCGTTCATCCGGACCTTCCGCTCGAGCCCCTCGAAAGCCGAGAGGGAAAACTCGGTGATGTGATCCGTCAGAAACTCAAGATCAAACGGGAATCCGTCCTTGCGCTCGGCGTACAGGCGCTTCATCATCAGGTTACAGTGGTGGTAGTGCAGGGCCTGCCCGATCACGCTGGCGGCGCCCGCCTCGATTTGGACATCTTTGATGCTCGGCGCAAGTTCACGGACGATGGCGCACAAAGCACCGAATTGCGGGCGGACGCCCTCCTCCAGCAGAAGCGAGAAAGCAGGAGTCGGCTCCGTCATTTCGCGCGAGATCAGCCGCCCGTGCCACCGGGGTCGTTTGGCGTCGAGCATCTTGGCCAAGAATGCTCGAACGAAGGCACGCAGCCTGTCGCTCGCCGGCGCATCGGCATGCAGCCCCCCGTCGTGCGGGTAGTGGGTGATTGAGTACCGGTGCGCGTGCCGCAGCGTCTCGAGATAGAGCGTTTCCTTGTCTCGGAAGTGGTAATTAACCGCTGCGATGTTGGCCCCGGCCCGCGCGCAGATGTCTCGCACGGTCGCCTTGGCGAAGCCGTGCTCGGCGAACTCCTCGCCCGCGGCATCGATCAGCCGCGCCCGCGTGTCGAGGCTCGATTCGGTTTCCAGTGGCTTTGGATGGGAGCGTGTTCGTGTCATCAAACGTCCGATTCAAACGGATGTTTGACTGCGATCCCGACCGCGTCAACCCCGGGATCGACAGATTGGGCGAATCTTCGCGCCGGCGCAGGAAAAAAGGCGCCGGGCGGCGCCTTCGAAATACGGGCGGCAGGAGTCGAACCTGCAACCTCCTGATCCGTAGTCAGGTGCTCTATCCAATTGAGCTACGCCCGCTCGCCAAGCGACCAATCGCTTGTGGGCTGCAAGGATAGCGTTCTCCGCGCTCGCGGCAAGCCGAACGGCCCCGTCTTGTGAGTTCGGGGCTTGATTCCCGCGATCAGAATGCGAATCATTCCGACCCCCCCTCGCAGGTTCGAGGGGAGACCCAGTCTGATCAAGGAATCCAATGGCTCACTCGCTCTCCGCCCAGAAACGCGTCCGTCAGAATGAAGCCGCCCGCGCCCGCAACCGCTGGCGCCTCCGCACTATGCGCGACGCCATCAAGGATTTCAACGAGAAGGTGCTGCACGGCACGGCCGACGAGGCCAAGGCCGCGATGCAGAAGGTCGCTCAGATCATCGATCGCACCGCTTCGAAGGGCGTGATCCACAAGAACCAGGCCGCCCGACGCAAGAGCCGACTCTCGTCCAAGTTGAAGGGCAAGCAGACGAGCAAGCCCGCTGCCAAGGCTGCCAAGTCCAAGTAACTCACCTCGCTCTCAATTGCGACCGCTCGAATCGAGCGGTCGTTTTCTTTTTGTGTTGAGTTTTGCGCGCGGGAAATGCCAACGGACGGCAAGCCCGCGACTGAATGCGATAGGCTTGGCTCGGAGGAGTGAATGCCCGCGTCGCCGCTTCCACGCACCCCGAGTTCCAGCAAGCATCACGTCGATCTGCATCGCGAGCCTGGCTATTGGCGGCTGTCGATGTCGCCGTTGCACATCCTTGTTTTTCTGCTGCCGCTGATCCTCGTCTACGAGTTCGGATCGTTTTGGTATTTGCAGGATGCGACCGGCGTGATGCGAACGGTGAGCGCCCGAAATCTTCTCGGTCGCTTTTTCGATGTGTTCGGCGCCCCGAGCTTCCATCTGCCGGCGATCACGCTCGTTGTCGTGCTGTTGCTCTGGCACGTACTAAACAGGGATTCATGGCGAATCCGGCCTGGGGTCTTGCTCGGGATGGCCCTTGAGTCGTGCGTGCTCATGATCCCGCTCCTGGTGCTTGGGCTCATCATGAATGCCAAGAGCCAGCCCGGCGGTCTGGTTGCGATGGCGGTCCAGCAGGGGCCGGTCGATCTCCGCGCGCTGTCGTGGCAGGAACGTCTCACACTTTCTATTGGTGCCGGGCTGTATGAAGAGCTGGTGTTCCGGCTTGTGCTGATCACCGGTGTGCATCTGATCCTCTGCGATGTCCTGCGGGTGCCGCGCCGCACATCGGCGGTCATTGCGTGCGTGGTGTCGGCACTCGCCTTTGCGCTGTATCACGATGTATCGATGTCGGGATTGCGCAGCGGAACCAACATTGCGAGTACGATTTTCCTGACCACGGCCGGTCTGTACTTTGCGGGTCTTTTTCTGGTTCGCGGCTTCGGCATCGTGGTGGCCACGCACGCTCTGTACGACATTGTGGTGCTGGTTGTCATTACCGCGAAGCAGTGAATGGGACCTGCGACGTTTGGAGCGCCCCGGGCAAATTGACTGAGTATCTCCTGTCGAGGCTCGCGCAGCCCGGTGCACGGGCGTACGGCGAATTCCACAAAAACAGGTGCACCCGGCATCCTTCTGCCAGTTGACCCGTTCCGCATCCGACCTATTGTCCACCCTGTCCTGGATCGCGTTTTGCCGCGATTCTGATTGCACTTGGCCCCATCGTCTAGCCTGGTCCAGGACGTCAGGTTCTCATCCTGAAAACAGGGGTTCGAATCCCCTTGGGGTCATTCGCCCTTCCCGTGCAGAATTGCGGGAAGGGCTTTTTTCTTTCAAAACAGGCTGTTTCGCACCGACGCTGGTTTCTGCTGTCGCCTCTTGTTCGGTCTTGCCGTTCGGTGACTGCGCCGCATTTTGCGCCGCCTTCGCCTCCGCTGGTGTCAAGAGGGCTCGGGCGAAGTCCTCTTCGCGAGCGGCCCAGTAGTGAGCCTGGGCGACCGCGACTCCATGCCCGAGCCATTCGGCGGCGACATGCTGAGGGAAGTCCGCGGCGAGCTCGCACGCTCTCGAGGCTCGGAGATTCTGCCAGAGCCTCGGCCACGCCGGCACGGCCGCTCGCTTGATCAATCGCTCTAGCTGAGTTCGGAAATTGGCCGCGGCGTCTCTTGTCCTTCCGATGACGTAGATCGACCCCTCGGGCGCCGCGTCGAAAGCGGCCTGCAGGAACGGAGCGAGCTCGGGAAAGATCGGAACGACGCGCGAGGCCTTGCCGGCTCCCTCGGTCTTGGGCGAAGTGATACTCATCCGACCGGCCGCCCAGTTGATATGTTCCCACGTCAAGAGCAAGGCCTCTGAGGGGACGCGGAGCCCGCCATATCGAGCCAGGGCGATGAGCAGCCGAAACTCCGGATCCTTCGACTGCGCGAGAACCTTGGCGATTGTGTCGCGAGCGACAAAGCGGATCCGCTCCCGATTCTTCATGCCGCCGGTTTTGACGGTTGCGAACGGGCTCGTCTTGATCCGGTTCCAGAGAACCGCGCGAGCGAATACAGCCTTCGCCACCTTGATCCGTTTCGCTGTGGTCGCCGGCGCCAGTTCGGAATCTCGGAGGGACTTTGCCCAGAGCTCGGCCTCGAGAGGGCCGATTTCATGGATCGGCTTGGCGGGCTTGAAGTAGCTCTCGAGGCTTGTCCTGGTCTGCAGCAACGTGGTCCGGGTGGAATCCTTGACGTCGATTGCATCGAAGAAGGCATCCAGCAGCTTTGCGAGCGTGACGACTTCGGGCGCTGCTGTGGAAATGCGCGGAGGCACCAGACCGGCGCGAGCAAGTCTTTCGTGAAAAGCGTCCGAGAGATCGCCGACCCACTTCGCCAGGTCGGCATCGAACGGCTCTCGCGTGAACATGTGCGAGACGAGCGATTCGACTCGCCTGAGCACCACGCGAGCCAGGCTCATCTCCATCCGTCCGAGCCGGATCCGCCGGCGGTCGGTCGGCGAGACGACAAACTCGATGCGCCGCAGTCCGTTCGCTTGTGTGACGATGCTTGCCATTCAGGTGCCGCCTCGCTTCTCTCCCAGGACCTCAAGATACTTCTTCTTCGTCAGTCGCGCGATCCCGGCCCCGCCGGCCTTGACAGCAGAGATCGCGTTTCGCATCACTTTGGATCGCCTCTCCACGAAGCTCGCATGCGCCTCGGTGTTGTGCACCTGGACGACGGTAGTGTTCCTGGTCTGAACGATCCTCCCGCTGCCTCGGTAGAGCTTGTAACGGACGCTCGGATCTTTCGACCCACGCAAACCGCCGATGACGATCGCGTCGTTTGTCTGTTCGAATCGAGCCAGTTCGCGCTCGGCGCGTGCCCTCTTCCGGAGAATCTTTCGATAGAACGGTTCTCGTGTCCGGTTCTCGCGTTGGTACCGATCATCCATGAATTTCCAGTAGGCCACTGACTCGGTCAACCGGCTCAGGTAGATCTCAGCGTACCGACTCCGCTTGGTCGCGATCACGGGCAAAGGGCCGACGCCCGCGGCGTTGGCCGCCTCGGCGAGATTCTTCTTGAATCGGCCGGTGTCGGTCGGCGCTGTCGCATAGGCCCGGCGCACGACGAGTTTCGCCGCCTCGATCACCGCCGCGCGTCTCGCGTAGACCCTCCGGCTGAGGATCCGCCGGTACCGGGCTTCCCATCTCGATTTGTCGATCTTGATCGTGAACATCTCGGACCAGCCTTTCCACTCGAATCAGATCGGAGAACCGACCGCATTGCACGAAGATGCCGGTCATCGGAAAATCACCCTCGCCGGCGCCTGCAAGTACGCGGAACGACGCCGGCGAGAGGTGCCAACCGAAGCGCGGCACGCCAGGAGTCTCAATCTTGGCGTGCCGGCCGCGGGGGAATCGGAGCTTGCTTGATCGTGAATCATTCCGGTTGCTCATCCAGGCTTCGGCGTTGTGAGATCGAAGACCATCCGATTTGTGCTCTCGACCAGGCTGCTGATCTGGTGGTGTCGATCGATCGTTTGACAAATATCCGCAAACTGCTTCCGAAGTGCCCTGGCTTGCTCGGTCATCGATTCTTTCTCGGCCTCCGCCCGATCGATCTCCGGCAGGTATCTGCTTTCGCACGAAGCCACGGAGGCCTTTGCTCTCTCGAGCACAGTCGCCGCGTCATCGTGTTTTTGTCGCGCGGCGGAGTGCTTCGCGGCCTTTGCCCGGAGTTGCGCAGCCTCGGACTCGAGCTTGTCGATCTTGCGTTGAAGCGATTCGATGGACTCTTCCGTCTGAAGGTCGAGGCCGGCGGCGGTGGTATCAAGTTCGCGTTTCGCGGCCTCGGCAGCCTGCGAGGCCTCGCCGGCCGTTTCACGCGCTCGAGCGATCGCCTCCTTCATGCCGGCAATCGACCCGTCTTTCGATTCGCTCTCCCGCTCGAGCTTCTCTGCCTCGGCCTTCGCGTCATCCGGGCTGGCTCCCTTGATCGACGTCTGAAGCCGAACCAGTTCGGTTTGGACTATCGCCAGGAGATCTCGGATCTTCTTCAGATCGCCGGCCACCAAAACCGCGACATCGTTGGCGGGAGTGCTCTTGTCATAGAGCCACTTCGCCGCGAGCACCCTGTCTTCGACCGACGCTCGTCCGATTCGCTTGAGTAGCGGAGCAAAGTCGGCCGCAGTTGGGATCTTGCCGACATTGCTCTGAGGCTCGGACCCGGCGAGATTGGCGGGATCGGCGGCGGCGCTTCCGATGGCATGTTCCGGTGCGATTCGCTTGATGGGCTTTTGCTTCGTTGCGGACATGTTCAAACTCCTGGGGTTGAAGGTGTTTCGAGATCGCGGACAGCGAGACGATTGAGGCAGATGCGGACGTTGGCATTGAGCAGCTCTGTTTGCGCAAAGTGCCCCATGCGGATTCGGTGCTCGGAACCTTTGCGAATGAGATCCAGGAACCCAGATTGAATCGGGGCGGCCTGGACCATGGCGCGTTGATCCAGTTCGCGGACGCGGCCGTGCAGCTGGTCCGCGGCGGCGAGCTTCCGAAGCGCGTGATTGCGAAGGATCCGGGCGGCTTCGATCGCTGCCGGATCCCCAGTTGCCTTGGCGGCCCGTTCGGCTTCCGATGCTTCCTGGTCGGCGTGTTGCGCGGCGTCTCGAGCCTGCTGAAATTCGCCGGCCTTGACGCCGACCATTTCCATGCAGTCCTCGAGACGCGACTGCATCTCGTCAAGTTGCGCAACCGGGTTCGCCGGCGCGGCCTCTGAGGCCAGAGCTGCAACGCGCTTCGCGAGTTCGGCGAGTTCGGCGAGGCGACCTTGGACTCGCCGTACCGCATCGATGAATGGGAGAATCGACTCCGGCGAGGGATCTTCGAGAAACGCCGAATAAAAGACGTGTCGGACGGCTAGGCCCACCTGAATCGGATCGCCTTGCTCGAGCAGTTGAAGCTCGGGGCGGAAGTCGATCGATGGATGCCCTGGAAGTTCCAAGCAATACTCGTCGCTCATCGGTCGCTCCTGTCTGTGCCCCATCGACGCAGCGCAATCGCGAGATCGATCTTCGAGATCTCGGCAGCCTGTCTCGCCTCCGCGATGAGTAGCTTGCCGGCGGAACGGTCCAAGCGGCGAAGGGCGCCTGTCGATCGCTCTCTCCGCAGCGCGGTGCGGAGTGCTCCCGCGATGCGCACGAGCTTGGCAACCGTTTTTCGGTGCGATGCAATCGCGGTCGTTCGGCGCTGCTGCAGGGTGGCAAGGCTCATGATGCGATCAGCTCCGCGGGTTGACGGTTGAGCAGCCAGAGGCAGAATCGCTTCGGACCGCGAGCGATATGCGCATCCTGAACGTGCGCCCAGCCAGGCCCTTGCACTCGCCGAAACTGATCGCAGAGGCTTGCTTGACGCTCCGGCGCCAGTTGACGAAACGCCTGGAGGGCGGCGGCTTCGTTCGCGGCGATTGCGCATCGCTCGGCTTCGGCGCGCAGATCGAGCACGAGCACGCCGACCCCTTTCCCGGTCGCTCTCCACGTCCGGATCGTTGCCTCGGCCGAGTCGATCGTGATTCCACTGCGGGACAGCCTGCCGAGTTCAGGCTCTCCGATTCCCGCGTTTTTCAAGCAAGAATGAACCTCAGCCGCAGCAGTTTCGCGGGCATCGGGCAACGCGGGGGCTTCGGGATTCGGCTCGGGGATGGACTGCTGCTGCTTTTTTCTTTCATTCTCTTCATTCCCGATCCGGAACTGCGCGCTGTCTGCGCCAAGGTTTATTTCTTGGTGCGGCCCTGGCCTGCGCTCATGCGCAGTTCTGCTGCACCTCCCGTCTGCGCCTGCGCGCAGACCGGAAGTGCTCCCGGTGTCTTCGACCAACCAGCCCACTTCCTTGCTTGTGAGGATCTCGATTGACGCTTTGAGTGACTTCGCCGGTATGTGGGTTCGAGCGGCAAGGCGTTCAAGCGTGAGCGGCCCCCTGTCGTCTTCCATGCGGCCGCGGACCTTGCATCGAGCCGCGACTCGGAGCAGGGCACAGAACGCTCCGTAAGCCTCTCTGCCCTTCGCGGTCTGCATGAGGTCCATGAAGGCTTCGGACTCTCTCTCGAGCGGGAGACGGGCATAACGCACGTTCTGGATCTGGCGAGAAACCCGATCCTCGAATACGCTGTCCCAGTCTTTCACAATCCAAGTCATCTCGAAGCCTCCAGTTGCTCAAGTCACAATGGTCCGCCCCGCCTCACCTTCGCGGAAGCATGCCGAAGGAGTCGAGCTCGATGCTGAGTCTTGACTCGCCATCATGCCGAAGAAACCTCCGCGCGTTGACCAGGATCGCGGACAGCGAGTTGCGATCTCCTGGCGAGCTCGGCCCGTAGTGCTTGGACTCGGCCATCGGGGAAACCGAAGCGCCGGCGGGCTTCGTCGGCGGCGGCGGAGATGGCAGAGGCCGGAAGCAACCGAAGTGCCGGCGTGAATCCGCCGATGGGCGGATCTTCGATCAAGTGTTCCATGGCTCATCCTGTGATTGCGGCGCTCGGCGTCGCCTACTTGTGTTGTTTGTGGAAGCCGTGCGCTATCGCGTTTGCGCTGCTGCCTTGCGACGGCACCAGGCTTCCCGAAGGTCCGGGCGCTCACGGTTGACCAGCCCTGTTGCTTGCCCTCGGTGGAGGCTGGGATCCGCACGCTGCACGTTGTCGATTGCTTCTTCGTAGGTCTTGGCGGCGAGTGCGGCGTTGCGAATGGCGGAAGAGATAGGGGCGTCCATGCGAATCTCCTGGGTTGTGCGGCCGAATTGGCCGCGGTTTGAGACGTGATTCGGAAATGAGCTGGTGCCGCGGGGCGAGACCGGTCTGCAGACCACTCACGCGGCTTTCGATTGGAGATCAACCGCGGGCCGCGGCGGACATTGGGTCGCCGGCGCCCTGAGGCAAAGCGCCTTCGGCGATGAAGCGAGCTCTCTCGGCAGGACTGATCCGCACCAGGCGCCCTACCCGGATCGCGTGGATGCGGCCGGCGGCGACGAGCCTTTCGAGTGTTCGGCGGCTCACTTGGGCGGCCTCTGCGAGCTCATCCAAGTCTGACATTCGATCGGCGGGCGGGCGTGTTTCCTTGTCGGCCATTGAGTATCTCCGTTTCCGTTGGTCGTGTTCGGACAACGGGGCAGAGAATGGCGGGCGATTCATGTCGCGTCAATGCGATAGCGTTCGATTTTGCCTGTGGACGGGCGTAAGCCGGGTGTGGACGGGCGTAAGCCGGGTGTGGACGGGCATGGTTTGAGGCAGAAGCCGCTTCAGCGGCTGTAGATCTTCACAACTCGCGACCAAGTTTGGATCGCAGCTCATCCGCATGATCTGGCCACTCTCGACAAAGACTCGCAACGCGATAGAGATACTTACAACGGCTCTTTGTCGCTGCCTCTCTCCAATCAGCGTCTTTCTTGAGCCTGCCGTTTTCCCTGGCCGCGTAAAGCGCGTCCTGAGAAATCTTTGGGTACGAAGTTTGCGAAGACTTAGTGGCGGACTCGATCCATGACGACGGCCGGAAGTGATCAGATTCGGTCGCCCGCGGCATTGATTTCGCCGCCTCTGTGAAAGGTATAAGGGAGGTCGCCGCGGAAACGCGGCATTCGCCCCGAGCTGCAATCTGAGCCTTCAGCATCGATGCATCCAAAAGCTGTACGTCGATGTCCGTCGGTGTCGACTTTGTAAAGATCTGAATTGATTCGATGCCGCGACGGTTGATCCGTCTCGCAATGAATGCATCCTCCATTCGCAAAAGCCGACATATGGGCCCACACTGGACCAGCAGATTCCTGGTCTCCGCGTCGGCGACATCGGTTGATTCCCACGATGGCAGGTCATCAAAGAGCCCGCAGATAAACCCGAACCACACGTCTCCGACGAACTGCATCGCGACACGGTGCGAGAACCCTGCTCGGTGTCCGAGAATGAAACTCTCGGGCACAATGCGGTAGATCTCTTTCAGTCGATCGGAATCTTCCAACAGATTCCACGCTTCGAACGCTCTCGCGAACGATTCATCGACCCGAACAAACGCTCTGGCAGCCCATTCCGACAGCGACAGCAGATCCGGGGCGGCAGGATGAGGCGATAGGTCCAAAGAGTACGGCGATTTGGCCGAACTGCAAAGCTTCCAAGCCTCAGCGACTGCGATGCGAGTCAGGTAAAAAGCCATCGGTAGTGCATCGCAATCAACCTGCTCCCCTTTAGATTGCTGGATCATCTCGCTCCGCCAAGCTTTGACCTGTTCTTCGGTGATTTCGCGCCGTGCGAGAGATGGATCGGACGGCCCAGACTTGGCTGCAAGTCGAAGCTTCGGCCTACGCATGGCTCGGCCTCGGCAGCAGTAGATTCGGAAGGACCTTGAGCGCCTCGGCCTGTTCTCTGAGCGATGGATCGTCATACCGGCCGCAGGTATCGACGCTGTGGCGCATCAGGTAATCGATCAGCTTCCCGTGAACGCCGGCGGCGCGGAGCTCGTTCTGAAAGTACTTGCGAGCGCTGTGGGGCGAGTATCTTCGCTCGCGACGGTCGGAAGCCTCGATCTGCGCGCAGTCGCTGTCTTTCCGGAACGTCGATCGAGTCATGACGAATGGGAATACAACCGAGCCCGCGGCATCCGGGTCGATGATCCGAACGCCGGTTATCGCGTTGGCCTCGCGCGGGTTCTTGATGAGAACCTCTGGCTGTTCTCGCGACCAGGCTTTCATCGCGGCTTTCTGCGAGCGGAGCAACGCAACCAGCTCGGAGTGGATCGCCACTTCCGTATGCCGGCGGTTTTTCTGAATGTCTTTCGTCCAGCGGATGTGGGGAATCTCAGCATCGAGAACGATGTGCCGTCCCCATTCCAGGCGAGCCGATTCTCCCACCCGGAGGCCGGCTTGGAAGAGCATGAGCGTCTGCAGTAGTCGGTTACCATCCTTCGCCGATCGTCGCTTGCCGGCTCGGAACGAAGCCGCGGCGATGTGGGCTCTGGCTTCGTCGACCGTTGCCGCCCTGGCGCCCGGATCGCCGTCATCGGGGGCGCGGAAAATATCCTCGAGCGGGTCGGAAGCCAGGAGATGCTTTCGCCGCAGAAAAGCGAAGAAGTTCCGGAACGCGGCGAGCGATCGATTGAACGTGGTCCCCTTCCACTCGCCGCGGCTTCTCTTCCCGGCCAGGTAGGCCTCGAGCGCGATTGGGTCGATCGATTCCGCTGTAGTCCAGCTGAGATCTCGGGCAATGGCCGCAACGCTACTCGCGAACGACTTGATCGACGCCGGCCGCTTCCCTCGGATTGTGAGATGCTCGGCCCATTGCTCGATCATCGGGCGGAATGAGCTCGGAGGCTCGCTGGGCCCGGCTGGCTCGATCAGGAGCGGCCGGCGATCGCATGACGCCGGCGCCTCAGGAGCTGCGCCCCGCGGCTGGATCATCTTCGCAGCTCGCCGATCGAATACGAGCCTGGCGGTCGGGTTCACCAGGCGATGTGCGTATGAGCGGTCCGGCGCAAACACCAGGCCCAGCATCTGCCAGACGCAATCCCATTCGCCAGGATCCGAGATGCGAGCGATCTTCGCCAGGAGCTCTGGATCGTTCGGAAGCGTGCACGGCGGCTTGGAGGCCCATGCAAAGACAGTGAGCCGGTAGAACGCACCGAGCGTCTTCGCGTCCATTGCGTCGACTACTCCGGGCGGTGCGAGACTCTGGATGCGATCGAGTCGGCAAGGCAACGGCGGAGGCGATTCGGGCTCGGAGGCGGGCGGCGCGAGCTTCAGTCGCGCGGCGCCATCGTTCGCGAGGTGCGCGTAGCTCCCTTCGGGACGGTGTAGGACTGCTGGCATGTCGAGGCTCCTTGGATTTATGGGCCGGGGGCCGGCAGCGCGTCACCAAGGAAGCGACAGCTGCCAGCCACCCGCGAGCCGGCCTGTTGCAACCAGACCGGCGACCCGCGGCGAGTGTATCAACGGACGGGGAGATGTGAACGGGGGGAGGCAACTGCCTCGAGCTGGGCTTCGTGTCTGATCTCGCTTCGATGCCACCCTGGGGGGGGAGGGGGGGGCGTGCGTGTTCGGTGCGGCGGCGCCCATGCTCGGCATGAGTCTGTCCTGGCGATCGGGCTTGCGAGTTTTCTCGATCGGTCGCTTCCGAATCACCGTCTCCGAGTCGCCGGCTGCTGAATTTGCCGCGGCAACAGTGCGCCCCTCCCCCCCCCTAGGTAGGTACCGAATTTCGATTCGAACTCGCCGCAGGTCGAAGATGTCGTTTTATTTGTCGAATCTCGCCGCGAAAGTTTGTATTGTCATCACCACCAGGCCCGGATCTCTGCCCAGCATGGCAAGGAAGCCGAAGAAAACAAAGTTCACG
The DNA here is from genome assembly GCA_019636565.1 of Phycisphaeraceae bacterium. Taxonomy (GTDB): domain Bacteria; phylum Planctomycetota; class Phycisphaerae; order Phycisphaerales; family UBA1924; genus JAFEBO01. The sequence continues at coordinate 8,818 of JAHBXG010000031.1, read as the reverse complement.
CCCACGAAGGGCGGCGATGGCGGAATGCCCGCTGAGGATTTGCACGCTCGCGGCGCTGCCAAAGACCTTGCCGGCGAGAGGTGCTTCAGCTATCGAAACACCGCGGTCTATCTGACCGGCGCCTCGCCGACGAATTGCATAGAGACGCTGGATCCATTCGACCGAGCCCACGCTGAGAAGCTGGACGGCCGAGATGCAAAGCTCAAGCCGGCGGCGAGGAAGGCCCGACGCGGCGAAGTCCGTATCGTGGTCGCCGAATCGGTGCCGCGGATGTATCCTCCGGCCGAGTTTCACCAGCCGCCGGCGGGCGATCGAAAGCACTACGAAGAGGTGTTCGCCGCGACCTTCGATCGCGAGCGGGCGCTTCGCGAGGACGGGCTGGAAGTGTTCGAAGGGCGGGCTTCATTCGCGATCGAGAAAGTGGCCCGGCTGTCCGGCAAGAATTTCCGTAACCTGGTCAGGCCACGCACGAGGTCTTAGAGCCCGCGGAGATGAGCACCTTGACGGACTTTCAGAAATTCAATCCGATGGCGAGGATCGTTGTTCGCGGGATCCTCGGCCGCAATCGCGATACCTACCTGCTGCCGATTGAGCGGTTTTTCGTCAACAATCCGGGCGAAGATTCCTTGCGATCGATCGCTTCGGAGTTTGGTCTACCAGAGTCCACGCTCCGTAGTGTGATCAAAGAGGTACGTTCCGAGCTGGCCGAGATTGTCGAATCGGAAGGAGTGTCTCTTGAAGAGTTTCTCCGCGAAGTCGACTAGGCGGCGGAGCGCCGCTTCGGCCAAAGCGCGGACGATGACCAGTCGGAAGATCGCTCCGCTGCTGAATGTTTCCTATTCCGCGGTCCAGGGATACATCGCCAAGGGTGCTCCGCATTCTGTCGATCGTCGCGGCAGAATGCTCATGAACCTGGACGAGATGAAGGCCTGGCTTGTCACTCACGGCACAGTCGGCGGGAAGCACAATTCGAAGACGGGTGGTTACGCCTCCGGAAGTACCGATGAGATGCCTCGCTATGAGGGCATGACACCGCTCGAGATCGAATGCCGGCTCAAGCTGGAGCGGGCAAAGAAGCTCGAGCTGGAGCGAACGGAGCGACTTCGCGAACTGGTCAACGCGATGGAAGTCGAGCAGCTCTACCGACAGCATTTGCAAGCCGTGCGGGCCGCTCTAGAGAATGCTCCGCTGCGCATGCTTACCGCCCTTCTCGCGAAAACGGAACTGCAGATCGATCAGAATCGGCACGGCGCGCTCATCGAGAGGCTTCTTCAGGAGAAGCTTCTCGAGATATTTGACAGCCTCTCAGAGACTCCGAATATTGGAGCGCCTCTGCGAAAGGCAGATTGAATCCCCCGTCACTATCCGGTTGAATGGCTCGCTCGCTTCGGCCCGGAAGGCGAATCCGAACAATTGGCCGACAGTCGGAGCGGCGTCCGCCGGCCGCAAGATTGCTGGCGCGGCGATGCGGGGAACCGATCTGTTTTCGAGCGTCAAACGGCGGCGATCCTCGCAGCGGTCATCAGCATCCCCATCCGTTCGGCTTCTTCGTGCCGACGGATCATCTCGTGTGCGAGGATGGCGGACTTCTCCGCAGGCTCGAGCTGGTCGATCCAGGGGATCGGATCCTGGCCGTATCGCTCGGCCGCGGTCATCAGCAGGCCCATCTCAGAGCGATCGTAATTCTGTGGTATCTGTATCACGTTGTCGACGTCCGGGGGCAGTTCGCCCTCTCGCTCAATGATGAGGATCTTGATCGCCTCCTTCACCATCGGAACCGTGCTCAGCTCGTGCATGGAGTCGGACAGCATCCGTAGCTCCGGCTCCGGCAAGAGAGACTTGATCGAATCGACCGCGCTCCGAAGCCATGCCTGCCGATCGGCCTCGGGGCAATTCGCGAAGGTGATCGCCGCGGCTTCATTTGAGACTGAGTGTTCGTAGTCGATCGCGACACACACTTCCGCGGCCCGCAAGTCGATGTACCAACGGCGGAGTCTCCGCTGATAGCCTACGTCATCCTCCCGCGGAATGGGAGGCGCCAAGCTGCCGGCGGTCGGGTTCTGTCCGAGTGGTGGAGCTGGGCGGGGAAAGAGGTCGGCGATCTGATCGAGTTCCATACTCGACAGGACGCGGAGGTTGAGCTCGAGCTCACCCGACAGGTTGACTCGCTTTGATCGAAGGCGGCCCAGCAGTCGTTGCGCGGAAACAGGCATCCGAATACTCCATGTTGGCGTGAAGGTTTCGAGGCTCAGTTGCCCAGCTTTGTGAGCCGGCGAAGAAAAGTTCCGAACGCGCTCAGAGCTCCCGAAGGATTCGAGCGATCGGCGACGGCGACGGGGGCAGGGGCGGCGCTGGCGTTGCATGGTTCGAAAAGGCAGGTTTCGCCGTCGCTGCCGCCCTGAAAGAGCACGAGCTTCGGCGTGATCGTTCCATCCGGGCCTCGATCGCGGAGGATGAAACAGAAAGCCCCGACCTTTGCCGGATAGATCTTCGTGAACGATCCGTCGATGCCCTTCACGGGCCGGCCGAAACTTGGCTGGACGGGAAGGATCTGGGCGCCACCCTCGCCGATGATCTTCACCGCATACCAGATTTCTGCAGGGAAGCCCGGCGTGTCCGCCGGCGCGTTCGGATCGGACTTGATGACCGCGGCAATTCTCGCCGGAAAGAGCCAGTTGTGCGCGACGCTGGCGAGCGCGACATGCAATCCGTGCGGTCCCATTGTGGCCTTCAGGCCCGGGCCTCCGGTTACTTGCTGCCGGCGGACCAGGTCCTGAACCAAGCTGTTCTGATCGTCCGCGCGGATTCGCGATCCCGGAGCCACGATTCTTCCGATGCGATCTGCCATTACCAGAGCCCTCCCATTAGGACCGCCCGATAGAGCTGACCTGTCCCCTGGCTTGTCACCTTTGCATCGCCATCGATGACCGCCCATTTGTAATCGAAGTTCTGCGCGACCGCGAGCTCGTGAACGACGAGAAGCGCGTCGGGGCGAGCCTCCACCCGGAATCCCATGTAGAGCGCTTGCTTCGGCGCGAGCACGATTTCTGTCGTGGTCCCGATCGGCGGGGGAAGAGTGATCTGGTCTTTGTTCAATGCCTTGTCGGTCGCAATGCTGATTAGAGTCGGATAGGGCACCTGATAGGTCGACGCCTTGAAGTCGTAGATCTCGGCGACCATCCTGCCGGCGAGCTTGGTTGCCGGCCGCCCTGCGTTGAATGTTTCCGGTCCGGATCGGTTGTATCTCGGATTCCCATTGTCGTCGACGTCGATGCCGATCTCAACGCTCTCATTCTGAAACGTGATGACTGTGTGCTTGACGCCAGGCGGTTGCACCTCTTTGGGAAGAATGGCGAACTGCGAATCCATCGATCCATAGGTGACGATGATTTCGCTTACGCCGTTCACCCCTTCGGCGTTGTTTATTCCTCCCAGAGGGCGAGCGGCCCGGTTGATGACGACCATCTCCGGATAACTGGAGCTCAGTTGATCGCTCATCCGCGGAACACCAGGCGCATCGAGCGCCGCAAACTCATCGCGGGTCGACACCCAGAACACTCGCCGCTTCATGCGGCCGCGCTCGATCGTCTCTTCGGATCCAACGGCGTTGGAGTATTTCTCCTCGACTTTGATCGTTGCCATGGTTCACCATCCGTATTGAGCGACAAGCCCGCCGCCTGGCGAGGGGAGTCGCGAGATAAGTTCGTTGAGGATCTTCTGCTGAATTTCCTTCATGTCCTTGAGCGGTTGCTGGGCTGGCTGGACGAGAGCGGCGAGCTGCTGAGCGAGCGTCGCGCCGCCGACCGAGCCCGACATCGAGTGAAAAGCCGAGTTCTCGACCGACATTCGTCGCTTCATCTCGTCTTCGGCCAGATACCGGGCATTGATCGCGGCCGACTCCAGCTCGCCTTGAGATCGATAGAAGCGGATGAGATCGCGACCTTGATCGGTCGAGGCCAGAGCGCTGTATTCGATCTCGCGGATCTTGTCTCGCATCCGCGACTGCAGGCGCATCAAGTCAGCGGCCTTGCCATCTCCGAGCAGCTCCTTGATTCGCGCGGCCTCTTCTTCCCGATCATGATTGAATTTCTCCTGGGCTGCAAACCATTCGTCCCAGGATTTCGCAGACTCTGCCGAATCGTTCTTCATTTCGGCGATCTGTCGATTAGTCTCGTCAAGCGCCTGTTTCTTTGCGCGGGCGGTATCCTCCCGCTCCGATCCTTGATCGACGATGGAATTGTTCTGGAGAACGCCGTTCCATTGTTCGTCGATGGCTCTCTCGCGGACCGAGTCCAGGCCGTTGTAGATGCGAGTGAGGTATCGTCCGATCCCGGTGAGAGATCCAGTCTCATTCATCGCCGGCACTAGCCCGGTGTCTTCGGTGTTGGCCTGATAGAACTTGACTCGATCGAGCAAGCTCATGCTTCGGAGCTTCGATTCATACTCCATCGCGCTGTCATTGAGTTTCTGAAGGCTCTCGGATCTCTTGGCGAAGACGTCCTGGCGGGAATCGGATTTGTCTCCGTTCATTGCCCGAACCGCCGCGTTCGCCGCTTTCGAGGCCTCGATTCCGATCTCACTCATCGCGAGGCGGGCCTTCTCTCCGCGCGTCGCCATTTCCTCGAGTTCCTTGGTGAGCTGTACGATCTGGCTTGCAACCCCCGCTGCGCCGAGCCCGGTCATGGCACTGCGCAGTCCGGTGAACCCGCTGCGAACCCTTTCGGTCGATACCGACAGGCTCGTCATCCGACGGTTGACCCGATCCATGCCGCGGTGAAATTCGGCGTCATCGGCGCCGATCGTGGTATTCAGATCAGACATGCGGAGTTTCTCCTTGAGTGGAGCCGGCGGTATCGCCGCCGGCCTGGCTTGCCCGCACGATGGCAAGGATGCCAGCCTTGAGCTGCCGCGACAGCGTCGGCCAGATCTCGATCAGTTGTGTGAGCTCGCGATCCTGGGCGATCGAGGCGGGTTTGGCGAGGTCCTGGCTCGGCTCGCTTCCGGCCCCGGTGGACGAAAGAGCCGGCGGCGATTCCGGTCGAGGTGCGCCGCCTGTCTCGCAATGATGCGAAATCGCCTGCAAATTAGGGCTTGTGACGAATCCCCTTGGGGTCACTTGAACACCCCGCGAGCGATCGCGGGGTGTTGCGTTTTACGGCCCCTTCAATGTCCAAGCCTTCGCATGAATTCCACGAGCTTCTTGGGGACCGCTTCGATACGTGCCTGCTGGCGCGGATCCTTCACGCTGCCGTCTTCTGCGAAAATCTCGGACGCGTTTGGAATCGTCACCTGATCCGGCAGCACGACTGAGCCCATATGCGCGAGGATGGCGCGGAGATGAATCAAGCTCCGCGCTCCCCCAAACGCTCCGGGTGAGGCGCCCATCAACGCAACGATCTTTCCCTGAAACGCGGCGAGCGGTGGCTCACCCTTCACGGGGCGGGAAACCCAGTCGATCGTGTTCTTGAGCAGCGGGGGAACAGAACCGTTGTACTCCGGCGTCGCGATCAGGAAACCGGCATGATCAATCTGGAGTTTCTTCAGTTTCAAGGCGTTCTCGGGGATTCCCTGCGATGACTCGAGATCTTCATCCATGATGGGCAAGGGATAATCGCGCAGTTCGATGTGTGTCACCGAGGCGCCCGCCTTCTTCGCGGCATCGACTGCAACGCGCAGCATCTTGCGGTTGTACGACTCTGCTCGATTGCTGCCCGCGAACGCGAGAATCCGAGGTTCCGAACTCATGGACCTTCTCCTTTTGCCGCACGCCGGAGCGATGGCTCGAAAAGATAGCGTGGTGGTCGTCCGGAGAGTCGTTACCATGCCCGATCGGACCGGAGCGATGAATGCAGCGTCGACTGAGCCCGGAATTGATGGACGATCCCTCGCTTTCCCCCGAAGCGCTGGCAGGCGCACTTGCCGGTCTTGCCCGCCTGAACACCGTCTCCGGATCATTCGGGCGGATATTCCGAGAAATCGAGAACGAGTCGAAACGTCGAAGCGGACCGTTGCGTGTGCTGGATATCGCCTGCGCAAGGGGGGATTTCGTTCTCGCCGCCGCCCGGCGGGCGGGCAAACGCGGGATGGATCTCTCATTTTCCGGGTGCGATATCAACCCGAACTCGATCCTCCTCGCATCGGAAGCCGCGCGGCATCGAAGGCTGCCATGTACTTTTTTCGTGCACGATGCCGTTTCTTTGCCTCTTCCTGAAGGATTTCACTGCTGCGTCGCCAGCCTCTTCCTTCATCACCTCGAGGATTCCGATGTCGTCGCGCTGCTGCAGAACATGGCTCAGTGCTGCGACTTTGTGATCGTGAACGACCTGGTCCGGTCACCGCTGAATCTGGCGTCGATTACTTTGGCGAGCCGGGCACTGACCAAAAGCCCGATTGTTCACGCAGATGCGGTCCTGTCCGCACGCGCCGCGTTTACTCGGGCTGAATTGCGGGATTTCGCCGTTCGCGCGGGCCTGCGGGGTGCAACGATCAAGTCCGGCGGCATCTCACGAATGATGCTGGTGTGGAGGAGACCTGCCTGAGCGAGCGATTCCTCAATTCACTTGGACCGGACACTTGGGACGTCGCGGTGATCGGTGCCGGACCCGCGGGCTCGGCCGCCGCTTTCGGGTGTGCCTCGCTGGGCCTTCGAACGGTGATAATCGAAAAGTCAAAGTTTCCACGCGACAAGGTCTGCGGTGGATGCATTTCTCCCTCGGGAATGCAAAGCCTGGAACAAATGGGACTCGATCGGCAGGTTCGACATTCGGCGGTTGCGATTCGGACTTTCGCGCTCGCCGCCGGCGGAAGAATGCTCCGGGTGGAACTTGATCAAGACGGTGTTGCCATCGGGCGAGATGTGCTTGATTCGATTCTGCTGGAACACGCCGTCGCTCGCGGAGCGACCGCAAGGCTTGGCACAAGTGCAACGCTTGAGAGCGTTTGTGCGGACGGGTGCCGGCTCGCTGCGTCGGACGGCAAAGGCACGAGAACCTTGAACGCGGGGGTGGTTCTGGTCGCAGACGGACTTGCCGGTACGTTTCTGCCTCGGGATGGAGAGTGGAGCCCGCACGTTGCCTCCCGCTCTCACTTTGGCGTGGGAGCGCGGCTAGATCGCGATATCGGGTGGGCGTTGTGTGAGCCTGGAACGATTGCCATGCGCTGCGGAAAAGCTGGCTACGTTGGCGCCGTGCGATTGCATGACGGATCCGTCGATGTTGCTGCCGCACTGGCTCCTGACGTCACCAAGAGACTTGGAGGGCCGGGGAATGCGATCCGCACGATTGCAATCGAGTCCGGGTTGGCAAGCGCAGCGGAATCGCTGGCCAACGTGCGTTGGCGCGGCACGGCGCTGCTGACGCGGCGACGGCGTGTTGAGGGCGACCGAATATTCGTAGTCGGGGATGCGGCCGGATATGTCGAACCATTTACCGGCGAGGGAATGTCGTGGGCGATGGCGGCCGGTCTCGGTGTTGCGACCCACGCACGCGCAGTCTGCTCAGGGGAATATCGGGCTGGAACGTGGACTCTGGAGTGGAAGTGGATGACCAGCCGGCGGCGCGCCGCGTGCCGGATGACTTCGCTCGCGTTGCGCCACCCTGCACTAATCTCCGCGTCTCTCGCCCTTGCCGGTCGGCTTCCCGCGGTTTGTGGCTATCTTGCCTCGGCGATCAGCGGCCCGTGGCGCTTCTCGCAATCGGAGCCTGCCCGCGCATGAAGTCCGAACACCCGGCCATATTGGGACTTGGAGTCGCGGCGCCCGAGCGCCCGTTTTCGCAGGAAGAGGCACTGGCGATGGCGCTCGAGTTGTCGCCGCCGGAATCAGACGACCAGCGTCGCCAAGTCGAACTCATTTATCGTCGGAGTGGGGTGGACTTCCGCGGCACCGAAGCAGCCCATTCGGTTGCGACGACAGCGGACTCAATGGACGCGCCGAGTTTCGCGCCGGCATCCCTGCGATGTCCGAGCGGACCGGGAACGGCGGCGCGGATGGCGATCTATTCGACGCGGGCGACGTCTCTTGCCGTTCGATCGTCAAAGGCGGCATTGCTCGATGCGCGCGTGGATGCTGGTCAGATTTCGCATCTCGTGACTGCATCGTGCACAGGGTTCGCGTCGCCGGGGTGGGACTTTGAGATTGTGGAGTCGCTCGGGCTCTCGAGGCAGGTTCGCCGGACAAACGTCGGATTCATGGGATGCCACGCCGCGATCAATGCGTTACGCGTTGCGGACGCATTTGCTCGCGCCGACGCGGATGCGAGGGTGCTCGTGTGCTGCACGGAGATCTGTTCCGTCCACTTCCGCTACGACGCACGGCCGGATCAAGTTGTGGCGAACGCACTTTTTGCGGATGGTTCCGGTGCCGCCGTGGTCGGTAAGGGCGGGACGAGCGTGCCTCGCATCACTTCAACCTCCTCACAAATCATCGAAAACTCGCGTGATCAGATGGGCTGGGCGGTGGGAGACCACGGCTTTGAGATGAACCTCGGGATTGAATTGCCGGGCACGATCCGGCGCCACGCGGGCGAATGGACCCGCGCATGGCTTGCGTCCGCGGGATTGAGCACGGACCAGGTTGGATCGTGGGCAGTTCACCCCGGCGGACCCAAGATTCTGTCCGCGGTAGGCGAAGCGCTTTCACTGCCCGGCTCGGCGCTCGAATTCTCTCGGCGCGTGCTTGGTCTGCACGGGAACATGTCGAGCGCGACGGTCTTGTTCATTCTCGAAGCGATGCGAAAAAGCGGCGATCTCCGCATGCCGTGTGTGCTGATGAGTTTCGGCCCCGGAGTCACGGCCGAGGGGCTGCTTCTCCAATAAAAAA
>JAHBXG010000030.1 GCA_019636565.1 Phycisphaeraceae bacterium | reverse complement strand
CGGAGAAGAGTTCCTCGATCTTGGCGACGATGCGGTCTTGTTCGCGCGGTGGTGGCAAAGGGATCGGCAGCCGACGCATCGCGGTCTGGGTGAGCTTCAAACGTGTCGTGCCATTTGCGTAGCCGCGGTAGTCGGCATGATTAAGAGCATGCAGCAAGAAGCGATTTCGGCATACTCCCTCGATACCACGCAGAACATGTGCGTGGTTGTTGACCCATGACTTCCCGGAGACCATATAGGCCTTGTCTCTCGATGGATCGAGGAAAGGCGCGCCGTCCTCGCCCAGCAGAACGTATTCACCGTCCATAAGGAAGTCGTCGATCCAACCAACCTGACCCGTCGCGCCGTAATATGGAAAGCGGCCACCCCGCCGCGCCCGCTCCTCGGCGTTCACGGGCTTGCGGAGATCATCACGAATCTCCGCCACAAGCTCTAAGCTCGTTGCGGCCCAACCAATAGGCAGGGAAAACAGCGTAGAGTCAGACAAAATACTCACCCGTCAACTTTCGGTAGGCAGGCAGCTTCTCCACGGGAAAGAGAACGGTGGCCGCGTTCGATTCCACCCAGGTGAAGTACTTCTCAAGCTCTTTCCCGATCGCTTTGCCGTAAGTCGCGTCGGCCTTCACGGCAGGATTCAGCCATCGCCAGAGCGCAAACGAAATCGGTTGATCGCCCGATGGTGCGAACGCTCTCGCTGATTCGTGAACGAACACGCCAAAGAACGGCGCGCCCCGTTCAGCGTCGTAAGCATTGGAGATAGCTGATCCGACTGCGAGCCCGTTCGAATAGGAAGCATTGCCGGACAACTCCGGTGCTCCCTTGGCCATGCTCGCACCCTCGACAATTGGACCAAAGGCCAATCCGCAGCGAACAAGAAACCGATTGATTTGCTCAGGCTCCTTCATAAACGTTTCGGCAAGTGTCAAATAGGCCCGGCGAAGGAAGTCGGTCATATGGTCGCGGCGCGAAGCCACTGCATAAACACCGTCGATTGCCGGATATACGTTGATGTTGGCGTCCTTAGCGCGTTGGCCAGCGACGTGGATCTTGGCGATGAAGTTGGCGGCCCGCGGAAGGGATAGCTTCATGGCGTTCGCTGCTCCCACCATGTCAAGCCAGCAGACATATCGCGGCCCCGCCGGCGGCAGCTTCTGGCTGTCAAAGTAGGCCGGGGGAACACCGGCACTTGGAGTCGTCATGCCACCAACCTCTCATTCATCTCGTTCAGCAGCGTCGTGAGCGACTCGCCGAAGACCTTGTACGCCGCACCGAGGCCGCCCATCTGCTTGAAGGGAACTTCCTCGAGCGCATCGGCATCAATGGCGAGGCTGGCGGCGATGTGATCCTTGATCGCATCCAGCCACTTCTTCTGCTCGGGGGCGAAGGTGATGCCGGCTCCGGCCTTGTCGGCGAGCCACGACGCGTACCGCTCCTCCACCACCGCATCTACCGGCACAAGCGGCGTCTTTCCGTCGAGTGCGTGCTTCACCAGCGCGATCAGGTCGACCAGTTGCCGCCCGCCGCCCTTGCCCTTCGTGGGGGCTTTCACGCTGTTCGGCTCGGCCGCCTCGAAGGCCTGCCAGAGGCGCAGCACCGACTCGGGCTTCTTCGCGTCCACATAGAACGGCGGGATGCCGAGTTTCTGGGCCAGTTCGCGCACCTGGCCGTAGCGGAGGCCGGCGCGGTAGGGCCTGCTATAGAGGATGCGGATCGCCTCGATCTCGTCCTTGTGCTCCTCGATGAAGGCCTTGAAGGAGGTGACGACGGAGCGGGCCTTTTCAAGCGCCGCGGCATCAAAGCCGGCGCGGAGCAGGGTGTCGTGGTTGATCTCGTCGAAGACCTGCTCTGCCGCGGCCTTGACGCGGAGGATGGTGTTGCGGAGCTTGGGGTTCAGGAACGGCTTCAAGGCCGCGGCCATGGCGGCCCGCTCGACCTGCTCGATCTGCTGCTCGCTGGGTTCCTGGCCCTTGGGCAGGTTGAACTTCTCGGCGGCGCGGGCGGAGTTCAGGTCGGTGTCGATGCTGGCGAGGAGGTCGGCCGCGAGGGCGGAAGGGCCCTTTCCGGCGGATTCCTTGCCGATCTCGTCCTTGCGGTCGTCATCCAGCTCGCGGTCGAGCCGGGCGAGGCGCGCGGCGAGCGTGGAAACGAGATCGTCACTCACAGCGCCCGCGGCAACGGTGTTCAGGATCTTCTCCAGCGGCACGGAGGGCTGGCGGTCGAGCGGCTTGGAGAGGGTCTTCTCGGATTCGGTGACGCCGATGGCATCGACGATCACGAAGTGAGTCTTGACGCCGCCGGGGGCATCGGGCGTGACGGCTTGGAGGGCATCGGGGCTGATGATGCGGCAGCCGCGGCCTTTCATCTGCTCGAAGTAGGCGGCGGAAGAGATATTCCGCATGAAGAGCAGGCACTCGAGGGGCTTGACGTCGGTGCCGGTGGCGATCATGTCGACGGTGACGGCGACGCGGGGGAAGTAGGAATTGCGGAAGTCGTTGAGGAACTCCTCGGGCTTCTTGCCGGTCGATTTGCTCGTGATCTTCTGGCAGAACTCGTTGCCCTTGCCGAACTCCTCGCGGATGATGCGGGTCACGTCGTCGGCGTGCAGGTCGGTCTTGGCGAAGACGAGGGTCTTGGGGCACTCGGTGCGGCCCGGGAAGATCTCGGGAAGGCGTTCCTTGAACGTGCGGATGACGAGGCGGATCTGGCTCTCGTTCACCACATCGCGGTCGAGCTGCGTGCCGGAGTATTCGAGGTCATCATCGAGGGCGGCATAGCGCTTCCTGCGGGTGGTGCGGTCGCGCTTGGGGACGAGGTAGGCGGGGTCCTTGATGAGCTTGGCACCGTCCTTGGTGACCTGAGTTTCGATGCGGTAGACGTCGTAGCCGACGTTGACGCCGTCGAGCACGGCCTGCTCGTGGGTGTATTCCATCACGAGGTTGTTCTGGAAGAAGCCGATGGTCTGGGCGCTGGGCGTGGCGGTGAGGCCGATGAGGGTGGCGTCGAAATACTCGAGGACCTGCCGCCAGACGTTGTAGATGGAGCGGTGGCATTCATCGACGATGATGAAGTCAAAGAACTCGGGCGGGATCTTCTGGTTGTAGACGACCGGGAGCGGCTGTTTGACGAGGGCGTTCGCAGCCTCGAACATGGACGACTCTTCGCCGGACTCGTCGAACTCCTCCTCGCCCTTGAGGATGGAGTAGAGGCGCTGGATCGTGGTGATGACCACCTTGGCAGCGGGGTCGATGGTGTTCTTCTTGAGATGCTGGACGCCGAACTCTTCGGTGAACTTGTACTGGTTGTACGGCGAGGCGAACTGCTGGAACTCGTTGAGCGTCTGCTTGCCGAGGTTGTTGCGGTCGACCAGGAAGAGCACCCGCTTCGCGCCCGCGAACTTGATGAGGCGGTAGGCGATGTTGCAGGCGGTGAAGGTCTTGCCCGCGCCCATGACCATCTGGATAAGCGAGCGGGGACGATCGGCCGCGAGCGACTTCTCGAGACTCTCAATCGCCGTGACCTGCTTGGCCCAGAGTTTGGAGGTGTCGAGCACCGGCATCTTCCGCAGGCTTGCGCGGAGTTGCCGCTCCAGCCCCGCGAGCCGAACGAGTTCCTCCGGTCGATGAAACGCGAACACCTCGCGGCTGCACGGCTCCGGATCGAGGTTGCTTGTGAACTGGGTCACCGTCCCCGTGGACTCGTACGCAAACGGCAGCGCCGTCCCATCCGGCGTCCAGCGCGGCAGGCCCTTTGGCAGGCCTCCGATGTACTTGGCCGACTGGGTCTCGACACCCTTCAGCGTGTGCCCCTCGGGCTTGGCTTCGACAACGCCGATGACGCGGCCATCGGCGTAGAGCAGGTAATCCGCGAAGCCGGTCTTGAGCGGAAACTCACGCACCGCGACGCCGGGGCCGGCACCGATGTTCATCTCGGCGTAATCCTGGACAAGCCACCCGCACTCCGCGAGCACTCGGTCGATTGTGTGGCGTGCAAGTTGTTCGGGGTTGAGGTTGCTCAAGGACAAAGGACCCACCGTTCAGGCCGGGGCGGTACGAATGACGGAGAGTCTACCCGAGAAAAACCGCCCCGCCGGGGCGGGCCGATCGAATCGGCCCCACAGGACGTTTCCCTTGCTTCGTAGCCCGATGGTGGCTGGGACCTTAATGGCGGATTCCGGCCTGATTCCACAGTGTTTGCAAATCGACCACGCGCCGCTCATCGAGTGCCGCATCGATGCCGAAGCAGGTCACAGCCGAATCAATCGCGTGGTCGATACCCGTTCGCGGCGGCGCGGACCGGATGATCCAGTCGGCGAGCGCCACGACCAGCTGCGCATCGGCCCCCGCGTGATCGGCGAGGGTGGACGTGACCTTGTAGATCACGCGGGGCTCATCCCAGCCGATTTTCTGGAGCTCGACCGTTCCGGTGTGGAGATCAGCCCGGATTGCGCCGTGAGTCCCAAGGAGCAAGAGTCGCCGCTCGGGAATCGCCGCGGCGCAGTTGGTATGGAAGGAAGCGCGAACGCCGCTGGCGTACTCGATAATGGCGACCTGATGATCGACGATGTCTTTGTCGAGGGTGAAGGGATCACCCTTGGTTTGCGGCCAATCTTGGAATGCCCGGCGACCCGTGGGGCTCGGACCGATTTCATCGGCGATGGTCCGGTTCGCGGGGATGAAATAGCGCAGGCCGCCAAAGCTCGCAACGTGAGTGGCGCGGCTGCCCACCATCCAGTTCACGATGTCGATATCGTGGCAGCATTTTTCCAGCATGTGTGTTCCGGCGGCGGCGCGATGCCTGCGCCAATCCTGATGGATGTAACCGCCGTGATTGAACCCCAATGTCTCGTTGAAATCGACCGAGATGATCTCTCCGATCGAATTCGCATCGAGCAGTTGTCGGATGCGGGTGTAGAGAGGTGCGTAGCGAAGCACCAGACCGAAGAAGAACGATTTTCCGGTTTCCCGCACGACGTCGCGTATTGCCAGGCAATCGGCCAGATTCGTGGCGAGAGGCTTTTCGCAGAATACGTGGCGCCCGGCCCGCATGGCAATAGTCGCGTGCTCGCGATGAAAGCTATTTGGTGAGCCGATCAGGACCCAGCCAACTCGCGGATTTCGCGTTAGCTCTTCCGGGGTCGTGCACACCTCAACCGACGGCGCAACAGCACGGGCGGAAGCGATCGAATCCGGAGAAGGATCGCATACCGAAACCAGTTCAATCTCCCGACAGAGCGCCATGAGCTGAGAGACCAAGCCTCCAACGCGATAGCCGTATCCGATGACACCGATACCAAAGCGCTGCGGCATAGGGGCTCCGAAGTATGCGAAAGCAATCAGGGTTGAACGGGCGCCGCGACGGGGCCGATCGACTCAAGAAAAAAGGGGCCGGCCTTTACGACGACCGGTCGACATGGCGGAAGATTGATGTTTTCAAGGTGCATGACTGCCCACCGACTCGCGCCTCCGGCCGAAACAATGCTGTTCTCCGCGTCGTACAGATCTCGGAGTGCCGGAAGTGTTTCGCGAGCGCCCATGCGGCCGAGAGCGATTATCGAGAATCGGCGCACGTCGGCCGCCTCGGGGTCGACCGGGTTGTTGTCCTCGGCCCGCGCCAAGAGCTGGCTGGCGAGTTCGGGGGTCGATCTTGACTCAAAGATCTTGCCGAGGGCGTAGACCGCGGCCGCGCGTGAGAGCGACTGGAAGCCGGAGCGCTTGGGGATGTACTTTCTCAATAACGCCGTCGCAGGGCGGTAGCGATGTTGCGCAAAAGCCATAAAGATCTGTGCGAGTTCGGCCGCCTCGGCGTTCATTCGCTCCGGGACCTTGGCTGATTCGCCGGCCGCGGCGGTCAGCACCTCGGCCCGTGCGAGAAGCGCCGGCAGAGTTTCCTCTAGATCCAACAATCGCAAGGACGTGGTAGCGGCGAGCCGAACTTCCGCGCGATCGAAAGCAAGCAGCGCTGCCAATTGGCCGGCGACCGCGGCAACTTTGAGTTCTCCCGCAAGAATTGCCGCCTGTTCCGTCTCCCTCCAGCTCCCGCCAGCGAGTGCCCGCTTGATGACGGCTTGCACTCCGGCCTGGTCCTGATTCCACTTGCTGCGCAATCCCATGCGTGCGGCAACGCGGACAGGCTCGCTCACGTCGTTGAGCGTCCCGGCGAGTTGGTCGGTGACCGGCGACGTCGATTGCGCCAGAGTACGAACTGCTTCCAAACGAACCCGATCATCCGCATCCTTGAGCAATTCCACCTTCGCGAGTGCGCGGGGCAGATCGGCGCGTCGCAGCAGTTCAAGGGCATAGGCTCGGACACGTGAATCGGGATTGGACGTCATTGAATCGATCAGCGCGACCGCCGCGCTGTCGAGCGCTGGCAATTGCACCTCGTCCTGACCGGATCCGAGGGCCAGCAGCGCGAGAAGAGAACCCCAAGGGCCCGGTTCCGAGGCAAGCTCGGCCGCCACCTCCGATCGACCGACAAATCCCACACGCGAGAGGGCACGGGCCGCTTCAAGGCGCACCGGGAGAGAAAGCTTGCGATCGCGAACACACAAGGCGATCGGATCGCCAGCTTCCTTCGCCCGGACCAAGGCAAGGCTTCGGATCGCGGAGATCGCGGCCGTCGGTCGGGAGGAGCACTGATTGAGCCGGGCGATCCACATGGGAATCGAATCGATGTGGGCCCAACGAGCGAGGGCACGGTCCACGGCGATCACAAACTCGAACGACTGATTCGACTCGGCGGCCACCGCGCGCTGCAACGCGGCAGCCGCGGATCGGTGATCAAACTCAATCAGCGCGCGTGCCGCGGCGAGTCTGACATCGATGTGCGGGTCTTCCGCAAGTAGTTTTTCAATAGTGGGTATCGCTTCGTTCAAGTCTTTGACGCCCTGCCGGTGTGCTGCGGCGAAAGCCTCGATGGCGTCAACGCGGGCATCAAACTCCGGGCGTTGCAGAGCCGCTTGCCACAACGTAACGTTGCGATGGTCAAATTGAATTTCGGGCGACGCCTGAATCAGCGGAGGATCGTTCATCATCGGGAGCACGCCCGCCGTCGTCGAGTCGCCTGGCGGGCGCTCTCCCACTTCACGCTGAACTCCGGCACCGAGCAACGCCGCCAGCGTCAGGAACACCCCGAGCGCGGATGATCCCCTTCGCCACCTCGATAAGGGCCTATTTAACGGCAGGCCATTCATCGCGGCCTCCCGAGTCTCGCGACCTGCAATAGCATCAGCACTCCGCAAGCGACCGTGATTGCTGCCATCACATACCAGTTACCGGGCGCCAGGCGATACTCGGAAAAGCCCGGGGTTCCGATGATACTGAGCGTGGTCGCGAGCGGATTGGGGGTAAGAACCCGTTCGACGAAACCTGACGTGAAGGGTGCGTCCCTCCCCAGCCAGATGAAAAGCGTACCGATGCACAACGCGGCAATTACCGCATAGGCAACCGCGGTTGCTGCGGCGGTCTGACGAAAGAGGCTTCCCACGCCTGCTGAGAGGAGCACAGCCATGATCGCGAAGATCACGAGGGTGATCTGAATAGAGAGGGCGATTCGCAATTGCGCGGGATCGAGAGCGAGTAATGCAATGTACGCCGGCAAAGTCGCGACCATGACGAGCGCGAGCGGCACAAACGCGCTGAGCAACTTACCGGTTACGATCGTGGCCGGAGATAGCGGCGTCATTTGCAGCAGTTGCCAACCTTTGCTCTCACGCTCAGCGCTGATGAGACCCGAAGCGAGACTCGGAGCGAGCAGCACGATCAGGCTGACCTGCATGACGGCGATCACCGAGAGCACGCCGGTGACGCCTTGGCTCTGGCTTAGAGTTGTCGCACCGAGCACGAGCAGCAAAGAAAGGACGAAATAGGTGCCGATCAGTCGCATCATCCAGTTTGCGCGTCCCATCGGGCGACAGCGCTGCTCCTTCACCATGACCGGATTCTGCCACGGCGCGATGAGACCGGAGCGCCGCTGAGGATCGAAGAACCAGAGGAACATGATGCGGCGGATGACGCGCGCACGCGCGGAGCGCTCGTCGGTGATGCGCCCCGCATCGCGGGCACGATCCATTGGCCGCGAACCGAGCCGCACGCTTGTGATCGCGATGCACAGCAGCGTCACAAGCACTGCGCCGACGGCGAAGCGCTGCACTTCCGGAACGCTCCCGTTACCGCTGAGAACTCCGGTATCTCCGACTGCCTGCATGACCGCCGGGATCGCCGAGAGCGACCCAATTGCGCGGGCAAAGTCGTTGACGTGGGGACTAGCCCACGCGATCTCTTTCAAAATGAAGTGCGGCACCATCGCTCCGACCGCAAGTATGAGAATGACGGCGTATGTCATGCGGAGCGCTGCGTCCGTGCTTCGCACGATGCTGCTGACCAACAGACCGATCGCGGCGTATTCAATCGCCAGCAGAACAAGAACGAGATAGAGCCCGCCAAGTTGCTCGTTCAATCCGATTCCACCCATCGCGAAGCATGCGGCTGCCGCCGGAAAGGACAGGATGACGAGCACCAGCACGAATCCAACTGAACCCAACAGCTTGCCGAACACAAGCGACACGGGACCGATAGGAGAGTTCAAAAGCAGCGCAAGCGTCCCTTGAAGCCGCTCGCGAACGATGCTGGTGGCGGGGAACGCCGGGCTGACGAGCATCAACCCAATCAACAGCCCGTAACCGAAGATTCTGAAT
Source organism: Phycisphaeraceae bacterium (assembly GCA_019636565.1). Taxonomy (GTDB): domain Bacteria; phylum Planctomycetota; class Phycisphaerae; order Phycisphaerales; family UBA1924; genus JAFEBO01. The sequence goes on along the minus strand of JAHBXG010000030.1, from coordinate 35,220 downwards.
ACCTGACGCGATGCAACCCCGCCGATGTCGACGCGAGCCTCCGATGGCCACCGCAGGATGACAAGAGCACCCAGAACAACAAGAAATCCGATCTGCAATGCCACCGCTCTCCAGGAGCGGAGCGTGGCGGTCAGTTCGCGTGCGAGGATCGGGATCATGCCCCGGCTCCCACGACGCCAAGTTTCGGATCCCGCACTGCGTGAGGCGATGCCGGAGAATCGGTTGGCTTCACACCCGACTGCCCGGTCACGGAGAGGAACGCGTCCTCAAGATCCATCGGAAGCTCGCGGAACTGAGCAACGCGAACACCGGCCTCGAGCAGGCGACCGAGCAATTCTGCCAAACCTTCATCATCACGGTCCGTGTTGAAACGGAGTTCTGCCGACGCCTCGGATTGACTGATCGGCACCTCATTGCCGAGTTCCCGCGCAAGGGCGGCTGCCGCGGCGGCAACTCCGGCGCGATCAGCGAGCACCACTTCCACCAACCGGCTGTGACGGACGGTTTGCATGATCTGCTCAAGCGTGCCAAAGGCCCGCAATTTGCCGCCGGTGATAATCGCTACCGTGTCACAGATTCGTGCCAATTCGGGAAGAATGTGGCTCGTGACGATCAGGCTGGTTCCGCGGCGGGCGAGTTCGAGGAGCACCTGGCGCATCTCAACTCGGGCCTGCGGGTCGAGGCCGTTTGCGGGCTCATCGAGAATAAGCATTTGTGGTTGGTGGAGCAGAGTGCGGGTAAGGGCGACACGCTGCTTCATGCCGTGACTGAGCGATTCGACGAACAGATCCTTCATCCGGGCGGCACCGGTCAGATCGAGGCATTCGTCGATGCGGCGTTTACGATCCCGGCGCGGAATGCCAAACGCTGCTCCGAAAAAATCCAGATACTCAAACACGCGCATGTTGTCGTATGAACCAAAGACGTCCGGCATGTAGCCCACGAACCGCTTGATGCGTGCGGTCTCCTTACCGCAAACCGCGCCGCAGATAGTGGCTTCGCCTCGGGTGGCCTTGACCAGTCCGACGAGAATCTTGATGGTCGTGGTCTTGCCTGCGCCATTGGGGCCAATGAATCCCAAAATGCGACCGCGTTCAAGCGAAATGGATAACCCGTCGAGCGCGGTAAACGTTCCGTACACCTTGGTGAGATCGGAGGCGCGCAGAACTAGATCGCTGTTCATCGCGTTCTCCCCCGGATCGAAAGATCCATGCGCTGGAGCGACCAGCCCGGGCCGTCCGCCAGAGCTTCGTCGCCGTGGACATCTATGCCAACCAGAATGCGTCCGTCGGCATCCATCTCGGGCGCATCATCGCCGGTGAGTTCTACAACTGAACGGCCGGTCGGACTCACTCCTCCCCCGACAATTCGAAGCTTGTCACCCTTGACCACGACCACATCGAATCGGCATCCCGGCGCACGCAGATCGAGCACGAGGCGAGCGGATCGCACGTCGATCCGACCGAATGCGACCGGTGGTCGGTACTGCATCACTGCAAGAATGGACTGATGCATTTCACCAAGCCACGCGCGCTTGAGCGGGTCGTAAACCGCGCCGCTCTTTTTCCCGCCGATCTCGCCCCGAAGTGGTTCGGGTGTCAGAAGCACCGCTGGAATCAGTACGTCTGAGCCTTTCGCAGGAGTTTCAAAGGTCACGGGGATTGCGCGCAGAGAGCAACCCTTCTGGGGTGACGGATACTGGATTCCCGTCTCGACAAGATCGCTCCAAATCAGAATCGTCGGCTTTGCGGGAAACCACGTCTCGCGAAGGAGATCGCGAGCCACTTGTTGCCGCGCGATTCGCTCTTCGCTTTGCACAGCGGCGGAGCCAGTTGTTCCGTTTTCCGTAAGTGTGAGTGCGCCGTCTCCATCTATTTCAAGAGTTTCAATGCCGGCGGTGGTTACAAGCAACGGATTGTCGCGGCATGTCGCACCCCCAAGGGTCATTAGTCCTCGAATTCCATTTTCATCGACGCCGATTGCTGCTCGGGCAGCTCGGAGTTCCCGCACAGTAAGGTGCGATGTCAGATTGATGGCCGCGCCCGGTCGCAAATCTAAGCCGGTGATCTCGAGTGAGTCGGGGTCCGACCAGACCGATTGCTCCACTACGCCCGAACCGGTGCCGTCGGAGACCACCGTTCCTCCGAGAGTCGTCCGCATCACCTGTCGCGTCAAGTCATCATCGGGGCTGACATAAACGCTCGTCCGAGCGAATACTTCCGCTCGCCCTGATTCGTCCGAGTAGAGCACGAGTTGATCGGTCGCGCTGGTCGAGGCTGTTCGCGATTGGGAGGATCGGCCAAGACCGATCAGCGCTATACCGCTGGCGAGCGCAATCGCGACGCTTGCCGGAGCCGCGAGTTCGAATCTTCGTCCGCGCGAGGCCCCGACGGAAGCGAGGGCAACGGCGACTCCTGCGAGACCTAGTACCAGGACAACGACACGCCGCCCGAGAATCTCGTGTCCGACTTCCCCCCGAATGTGCCGATCAAAGACTCTCGTGTCGCCGGTCGAAATCAGCATTGGATCGTCCGAGGGAGCGACAAACGACTGCAGATCGCCGAGCGCCGGTGTTGGCGCGCCGGCTGAATCGAGCCAGCCCCGCGCACCGAGCGTCGTGACGACCAATTGTCCACGCCCCACCGACTTCCGCATCGCCGCTGGGCTTTCATTCACCGAGTGGGTGACCTCAAATCCAGGTGCACATACTCGCACAAAACGCACGCCATGGTCGATCTCCTGAGAAGTTTCGCCGCTTGGTCCCTTGAGCACAAAGTTGGTCACAGCGACCGAATCGAGAATCGCAATGTCCCAGCGGTCGCCGAGCAGTTCCCCTGGCCACGCCTGATCGACTCCGTCGAGCATGATCCAGAGCCGCCCGCCCCGCTCGAGGAATCCAACGAGTGCCTCGCGCCGGATAGGGTCCAGCTCGAGTTCCGGCCCACCGATGAACACGCTGTCGATCGCCTCGTAGCCGGAGGCAGAAGTCGGAAGGTTGCGCGGCTTGAGCAAGAACGTCGTGGGCTTTAGCCCAGCCGCCTGTCGAAGCGCAGCAACCAATACCTGCACCTGCGCGTGGTCTTCAGACGAAACGATCGCGCTCTCGAAACGACCACGAGTAAGAGGTGCCTGTGCGCTCGTTTGAGATCCTCGGGGCGCTCCGTCGGTACCCACCAATCGCGAGGCAATTTCAATACTCGTCTTCTGTTCATCCCGCGAGCGGGGCAGGACGGGAGTCCGGACCTCGCGCGTACTCCACGGAGGCATCCACACGCGCGTTCCGAACTCACGAAGTGGATCCCCCGGGAATTGAACAAGGATCAGCGGCGTGGTTTCGATGTCGGATCGATTCGCAACCACGGTGCGAACCATTCCCCACTTACCCGGTTCCAGAATCTTCACACCCGACACTTCGTTCGCGGTTTCGATTGACGGCGCGATGATCTCAGCGCGGACGTCCGCACTCGCACAAATGAAAACTCCGCCGGCGACAATCGCTCGACAGAGGCTCCCCAGGCAAGTTTGGCGGGCAGATCTCTTCATCGTGTGCGGGTTCCTCTTACCGCTTCAACCGGCTCCGGCGTCGCGTGCTCGCGCAGCAGCTCAGCAATAGCCCGACTGACACGATTGATGAGCAGTTCGAGGCAACCGGACGCGTACGGACTTTGCTGGGACTGGTAGACGCGCTGTTCATACCGGGCCGCGGGGCAGATATATCCGCCCCAACCGTTCACGACGTTCATGACGACCACGCCAAAGGCTGGAAATGCGGAACGCAATTGTTGCTGGAAGAGCGAATAGGCCTCGTCGCTGTGTCCGACGAGCAGCACTTCGCCAAGACGCCAGATCCACACCGATCGTTGGGAGGTTTCGGCACCGGCTCCGACGGTTCGGGCAACCAGCACTTCCCGATGCAGCCTTTCTTTCGCTGCCCGATCCTGGCAGCGTGACATTTCATCCATAATTTGCGCCTCACCTCGCAGTGTCGGCTTGAGGGGCAGTTCGACCGGTAGCTCCATCGCTCGAACAACCGTACTCGCTTGTCGATCGCGCATTCTCCACATCGCCAGCGGAGCGCCCGATTCGACAACGCCTTCCATCGCGAGCATTTTCCTTGGAGCCAGCATGCCCTCAAGTGCAGCGACCACTGCATGGCCGAGTTCGCGCCCATGAGCATCCGCGATGCTCGTATCGCTTGTGTACTGAATTCGCGGCGCGAGCTCGCCCGACGCGCCCTGCACAAAAAAGCAAGGCGCGCCGCTCGAGTGCGCCTCAACAGTCTCCCGCATCGCGCCGATGAAATCCGGCGAAATGAGGCGATTGCTGGCACCAAGCGTTGTCGGATGGCAGGCGTAGTTGACCAGCGTGGCGAGTGTGACGCCATCACTCGAACGACTCACGCGTCCGACCAAACACGTGTCGTCCGCTATAGCGCCGGGATTGAATCCGCACACAAGTCGCGGCGATGAAGGATCAGGCAAATCGCGATCCGCGGCAAGTCCGCATCGACCGGTCGCGAAACGCAGTTCTGATTGGCACTCAGCTTCGAGTGCCTCGCGCGCCGCTTCCACAATCATGGCGGCAACACGTTCGACGTATGGCTTGATCAGCGTCCCACCGGGCTTGTGCAATTCGGCGGGCGAAAGCGACGGACCGGAGTGCGTGTGCGAGAGCGACACCATCAGCGCCGAAGACTGCACCCCGAGATCGCGGCACACCTGTTCGCGGATCTGGATCGCACCTTCGGGGCCGCGGAACCAGGTCGCGTCAAGCGCGACGAGCACCAGCGGGGTTTCATTCGACCCGGCGCGGATTGTCAAGACGGTGCACAGCAGCGGTTTGTGGACACCATCGGCAAGGTCTTGCGCTGCCGCGCCCCAGTTGCGGGCGTAAATACCCGGCGGCGGCGTGATGTCGCGTCTGGCGACGCCGATAAGCCCGTTGAAGCCGGGTTCCGACCAAGTGAGCGCTCCGCTGCTCATGACTCGGGCTCCGGCGTTAGCGAGGCAGGAAGGCCAAGAGAAAGTCCGCCATCCATCAGCAGGACCGACCCGGTTGTGTGCGGGCTTGCATCAAAGCACAAGTACGCAACTTGGCGCGCGACATCTTCAGCAGTCAGCAGCCGACCGATCGGCACGCGGTCCGCCGCCTTCGTTCTCGCACCCGCGCTCTCTCGGAAGACCGCGGCACTCAGCCCCGCATCCACATATCCCGGCGCGATTTCGTTCACCACAATTCCATGCGGCGCAAGTTCCATCGCCATGCATTTGCACAGCATCCGCACGCCGGCCTTCGACACGCTATACGCCGGAAGATTTACGTGGGGAGAATGCGCCGCCCAACTCCCGACGAAAACGATGCGGCCCTCCCGCTTCGCTCCCAGCAAATTCGCTGCGCCTGCTCGTGCAACAAAGAACGAGCCACTGAGATTCACATCGAGTTCCCGTCGCCACTGATCGGCGGTGACGTTCATCGCACCTGCAAGCGTAACGGTCGCAGCCGAAGCGATCACCCACTTCACGTCGCCGATTGCAGCCTGCACGCTCGCCACCCAGCGATCCACGGCGCCGCCATCGGTCACATCAACCCGTTCGTATCGCACCGAACGACCCATTGCGCGAACTTCTCGCAGCAACGGCTCAACGGATTCAGGTGCCACTATGTCTGAAAGCCCCAGCGAGGCACCGCGGCGTGCGAGTTCAACAGCAATCGCGCGGCCGATGTCGCCGCACGCGCCGCTGATGATCGCAACTGATTCCCGTTGTGCCATGCTCACGAGTCTTACCAATCACCCGCGCTGCCGTCGGGGTAGAAATGTCGTTGGAGCACCTCTTGCTGAAAGGGATGTTTGCCGATCACGGACTCGTTGAGTTCGATTCCCAGTCCCGGCTTGGGATTCGGGCGAACGATGCGCCCCTTTTTCTCGACCGTGAACCCTTCGCTCACAATCTCTGATCGCCAGGGCACATCGCTGTGCACGCTTTCGCAGATAATGTAGCTGGGTGTCGCGAAACCCAATTCCAGCGATGCCGCAGTGCTCACCGGCCCCTGCGGGTTGTGCGGGGCGAGCGAGACGCGATACGCCTCAGCAAGACCGGCGATGCGCCGGGCTTCGGTCAGCCCGCCGCAGTGGGTGATATCCGGCTGCAGCACACTGGCGGCACGCTTGTTGAGCAGTTCACAAAATGGATGCTGCGTGACGAGTCGCTCGCCGGTCGCGATTGGAGTCCGCACCGCGCGCTGAATATCCGCGATTCCGTCAACCGATTCCGGCCAACACGGCTCTTCAAGAAAATACAGGTTGTACGTCTCGAGCGCCTTCGCGAAGAGCATCCCCATCTGCGGGCTCGGACGCGCGTGGCAATCGACCATGATGTCGATATCAGGCCCGACCGCGTCTCGCATTGCCGCAACACACTGCTCCGCGTAACGAACCGGTCGATTGCCTTCGAGCGGCATCGTTTCCGGGACCGCCATGCTCTTGAACGCCGTGAATCCCTCTTCAACTGCGCGGCTGGCAAGGTCCCCGAATCGACCGGCATCAGAGGTCTTTGTCTCGTAGAAGTCCTCCATTTTGCCGCCGCCGAGATGGCAATAGAGACGGACGTAGTCCCGAACCGGACCTCCCCACAACTTGTGACAAGGTACGCCGAGGCTCTTACCAAGGATGTCCCACAGCGCTATGTCAATGCCGCTGATAGCCGTTCCGCGAACGATCCCGTTCCCGTGCCAAAAGTGCTGGCGGTACATCATCTGCCAAAGGTGTTCAATCCGCGTCGGGTCTTCACCGATGAGCAGCGACGCGAGATCTTCAATCGCGCCGACAACCGAGCGCGTGTGCCATTCGAGTGTCGCCTCGCCCCAGCCCCACAAACCGGGCTGGTCGGTGATCACCTTGACAAAAATCCAGTTGCGCATCCGAGCATTGCAGACACGGGACTCGATCGCAGTGATCTTCAAGGTATTTCCTGCCGGGGAAAAGGGCTATTTCTTCGGAATCGGAGGCGCGGAAGACGCCGGTGATTCCTGCATGGCTGTCGCGGGAGGAACTGGCCGAATTGTAATCTTCACGTCCTGCGACTTCGCACCTCCAAGCGTCACCGTTTCAGCGCCCGGTGTGAATCCTTCGCGTACCGCCACAATCGGGAAGTTATCCGCGAGTACTTCCGCGAAAGCGAACGCGCCTTGCGCGTCGGTCGTCACGGAAGTCGTCACGGCCGTCACGGTTACTCCGCTCCTCGGCCGACCGTCCCCATCGACGACTATTCCGCTCACAGTCGCGGGCATCGGCGTTGCGTCCTTTGCCACTTCGGGCGACATATTCTGCATGAAGTCCTGGGTCGTAACCAGACGCCAGTGATCGCCGCCGTCCGCAGACATCATCAACCCGAGATAGTGGTTCTCGGCTTCTCCCGTGCCGTATTCGGGATTCTCATTGCGGTATCCATACGACAGATAAATCCGGTCCTGCCGGTCCTTTGTCAGGTTCTGGTAGTAGATCGAATACCCGTTCAGTGGCGGGACGATCATGAGCTGCGAGTCCGCAGGCCATTCACCCTCGGACGGCTTTCGCGAATAAGACAGGCCGCCGAAGTAATTGTCCAGAAAATACGGCTCCGTCCCCTTGTACCACTGCCGAAAAGCCGCGTGGAGAATGCCGTCCGAAGTGCAAATGAACGAGAGGTAGCTTTGCCGGCCGCGGCTGTAGCCGAACTCCAGCCAGCCATGCTTGAGCATCGTTGTCGGCTCGCTCATCCCTCCCGCTGTCGAATACGGCAGCAAGGACTTGGCGTACATGAAGTTCTCGCCGTGCGAACCGGTGATGACGTGGAGATACCCCCGAGGGTCCATCACGATCCCCGGGCTGTTGTGCCCGTCGTTCGGCGGATAGCCGAAGCCGCAAAACTTGCGATCGGTGATCTCCATCGTCTCGGGGTCCACCGTCGCAATCAGCGTCGGAACTCCTGGAAAGTAGTTCCCCGGAGTTGTCTCGGCCCAAGTGACATACGTCTTGTTCGGGCCGGAGACCGCAAAACTCGGGTTTCCGGCGTGCCGGGACATATACAGCCCGTTCGGAGTCAGTAGTGTCGGCGTACTCAACTCGATAGCGCTGTTCACTTTCCGAGGCTGGATCAGGAACATGTTGTAATGCGCCGTCCACTGGCCAAGCGGGTGGTTCGCCCGCTTGCGAAGCGTCGCCAACATCGGCGGACGCTTGAGAGAGTTCCCGCCGACACGTTGCTCCATATTGGCAAAGCCCTCCGGCTTCGAGCCGGGCGGCTCATCGTTCGGGAGCTCCACCACCTTGAATGTGTCGCCATAGTCCGTCGAATAGAGCAAGATATCGCGATCTGTCATGTCTTCAAGTCGGATCCGCAACAGCGTGTAGAGCCAATCGTCTTCATCAAACGTGATCGAAGCGCCCAGCGTACCTCCGCCGTATCGCACGCTTGCAAACGTCGGGTATGCCGCCTTGATCGCGCCGACAAAACTCTTTCGCACCCATCGACCGTCCCGAATCGTCTGAATCGACGTTGTGGGATGCTGATCAACCACCCGGTCCCGCATATACGGCCGATTGAACCTGTCGAAAGCGGGGGCATTCGGCACGTACCACGGTTTGTAGCCGAACTGGCCCGCCTCGTGCTCATGCGGCTTCTCGATGATCGGAAGTGTGACAGGCTGTGCCTTTGCGAAACCGCAGGTCAATCCGAATGCAATCAGGATTGAAATCGCCACCCGACAAAACAGTCCCCTTAGGACCACGCGCGGCCGGTGCATCAGCTCCCCACCTTGCTTTGAAGATAGATCAAGCGGCTTTTTCCGTCAGCGCCGGAAGGCGCGGCAGTGTTCATCTCTTTTAGCGACACTGCTGCCGCGTGAGCATCCATCCACAGGACATTGTGGGCGTTCTTGTGCGGCACAGGACCCCAGTAATTGGGGTCGCCGTTAATCAGCGGCGCCCATCCGAAGTCGGTCAAGATCGCATTTCGAGGGTTGTAGGTGTTGCGTGAAGTTCCGAGTCCGTACACCTTGATGGGATCCGTCGGATCAGTGACCGTGTCGGGATTCCAGAACTCCCAGTAGTAACTGGCATCAACACGCTGCGCGTAGTTGTGGTCAACAGACCACCACCCCGAGGGTTTGATCGTCTGAAAGGACGGGCAGTAGAACACTTGCGTCGTGGTGATGTAATTGCCGCGATCCTGCCAAGCGGCGTTTGGAATCTGATCCTTGCCCCAGTCCACCAATTTACCACCCAGTCGATGATAAAAGTCATTTGCCTGCGTGCTCTTGGGATTGGCCTTCGGCGGGATCGGGTAGGTTGTCGGACTCACCGAGACGTAGTTGATTGGCGTCCAACCGGCGTAATCGTTCGCATAGGTTGCGATGCCCACACCTGTCTGCTTCAGATTGGCGAGGCACTTCACGCGGCGAGCGGCTTCGCGAGCTCCACCCAGCGCGGGCAACAGCATCGAAATCAAGAGTGCGATGACGGCGATCACCACCAGCAGTTCGATAAGCGTGAACGCCCCGCGTCGGGATTGACGATGCATGAGTGCTCCTTGGACAGAGTTGGCGGACGAAAGAAAACCGGCAGCGCCCAGAACTAGACGCATGGAGCGGCCGAAGAAATGGACTGGCCCATGACGATCTCAGGTTTAAGACTGAGTGAAACGCGTTCTTGCGGAGTCGAACGAACTCCCGTCTGCGCAATCAGCGAACTGATGCCGAGCCGGGAGAGATGAATCAACGGAATCTTGACAACCGTCAATCGAGGCACGTTTAGAGCTGCCTCGATGGTGTCGTCCACGGCGATCATCGAAAGGTCTTTGGGAATCGACAGCCCCGCTGAGCGAATGGCGTCCAGGGCGATCGGAGTGATGACGCCGCCGGCTACAACCAGCGCCGTCGGACGATCCGCCTGCTTGAGCAGTTTCTCGATATTCGCCCGAGCCACGCCGGAATCGACCCCGACGTGCACGATCTTTGCTTCGGTATCGCGCAGACCGGCAGCCTTCGCAGCGCGGCGGAAACCCGCCTCACGCTCGCTGGCCGCGGGCCCCGGCGAAATCGCGGGCTCACCCAGCAGCGCGATGCGGCGATGGCCGTAGCGGAACAGCAAATCGGTCGCGTCAAACGCGCCGGCTTCGTGATCCACATAGAACTGCGAAGCACCCGGGGCGTCCAAGCGGTTGTACACGCTGACGACGGGCACGGTCAGCCGTTCCGCAAGCCCGCGCATCGCGTTGATTCCGTCGTGCGTAAAGGGGGCCATCAAAACACCGTGGCAACCCTGAATGCTCTCGGGTTCGATCAGCCCCGGATTCCGATGGAATTGGAACGTGAGGCGATAACGCTCGCCCGCTTCCTCAGCAGCCCGGCTCAGCCCGTCTATCAGTTCATGAACAACAAAGTTCGCCGGCGTTGCGCCCATCGAGTTGATCAGCACGAGCATCTGCCGGACGGCGATCACTCCGCTGACCTCAACCGGATTGTGCACGAAGCTGCCCTTACCCGGCCGGGCCTTGACCAGACCCTGACGCTGAAGTTCCGCGAGCGCCTGCCGAATCGGGCCCCGGCTTGCCTTGAGCTTCTGACAGAGTTGCGACTCCGATGCAAGCGCCGCACCGTGCGGCAGCACGCCCGATTCGATCTCCTGGCGGATTGCCTCGAGAATCCTCTCGTGCTTCGGCTTCTTGCGTTCGAAGGTCTGCGTCTTCAATGCGCGTGCTCCGCGACGGTCCATGTCTTCGCCACCCTGCCTCGGCGCCGGCGGCTGCTTCGCCGACACCCCTCCAGTGACACTCTGATTTAACCTCGCCGCTCCCGGATGCGCAGCCCGGGACAGCAACGCGGGGACGAGTTCAACTCGCCTTTGTTCGACGACGCTTCAAAAGTATCAGGCCACCGGCGCCAAAGGCCGCCAGCGACGCCGGAGACGGAACCGTGTAAGTGATGACCAATAACGGGCGGAACGTGTCATCTGCATATTCCGAGTTGTACAACCGGAAAACGCCATCCGTCGTATCGCCGTTCGCCGCGAGCGAATTTGCTACGCCCGCTGGTCCCTGGATGCACACGCCGAAATTCTGGTTCGCTCCGCTCACCCATGAATTGTAAAGCGACGTGATATCCCAAGACAGGTAGGTGCCCTGCATCGAGGAATTCACCGCGATCGTCGACAGGGCCGCCGCGGCATAGTCGGCGCCCGCCGCCATCCCCGGAGCGCTCCAAGCGTTGCCAGTCGAGCGCTCGTTCCACGTCGAGGTCGTCTCGCTCCAACTGGTCAGCATCTGGTGGACTGAAAAATTGTGCGTCACGGAAGCGTTGCCGTTGTTGGAGTCGATGTATGTGTACTGCTGCAGCTTGAACTGAAGCTGCACGTTCGAGATCACGGCCCCGCCCGGAAGCCCCGCCAGGCCGAACTGGATCACCGGACGAGCCGAATCGTTCGCTCCGCCTCGGTTATCGTAATAAAAAAGGCCGCTGTTCGCGAAGTTCGTCGTCGCGCCGTTGTTGTAAAGGAAATTGTCGCCACTGTTGCCGTCGTTCAGGATCACGGTCGTCACCGCTCCCTGAGCGCCCGCACAAAGACCAGCGCCAAGAAGCAGCGCCAAACAAAGCCCCTGCCGATTGATGACTTGATTCTTCATCGTGCTCATTGATCTTCTTCCTCTCGTGACCGGCACGCCCCAGAGTGCGGGCCCCTTTCGGGGCGCTCGCGCTCGGACGCCGAGGCGAGTGCCACGACCAGACTACCGTGCAGGACAATAAAAATGCAAGTCCATTACCTGTCAAAAAACAGAAAAACACGCGCATCTTTGTTTGCAGTCTGATTGGATAGGTGCAGACTTGATCTTCCCTGTGCATTCGCATCACATTTGCACCGCAGCCTTCCGTATAGTCTTGAAAGCAGGCACTTCTGTCGCGAGGCGAGTGGCCGGTCATTCTGATCGTTTCTTGGCCCCGACCGAAAATCCCGAAAAGAGAGTCCTGAATGCGCGTGGTATTTCTGCTCACGGTTCCGATTGTCGAGATGTGCTTCGATCCACAGGACCTGCACCGACTCGGCGACCACGCGACATCCTTCAGTAACGCCCCCACCGCCGATCGCCTTGCAGAGTTCTGGGGCCGGCACGCGGCAGATGCTGAATTCCTTGTCACGGGCTGGAAAACACCTCCTCTCACCGACGCGATGCTCGACATGGCCCCCAAGCTTCGAGCAATTCTGCACGCCGCGGGATCAACACGCCATCTCCTGCCGCCCTCAGTCTGGTCGAGAGGGCTACGCATCGGTTCCGCTCGCGAAGCGCTGGCGGTTGGAGTCGCCGAGACCACACTTGGACTGATCATCGCCGGCCTGAAGGGTTTTTTTCCGGCTTCTCGCATGGCACGCGAGGGCGGCTGGCTGATCGACTCCAACCGCGTTCAGGGCTACGAAATACGGGAAATGTACAACAGTACGATCGGCCTGATCGGGCTCAGCAAGACGGCAAGGCATCTGCTCCGCCTACTGAAGCAATTCGAAGTCAAGGTGCTTGCGACCGATCCGCACGTGGACGCCGAAGAAGTCGCCGAGCTGGGCGCGACCAAGGTGGAGCTCGATGAATTGATGAGCTCCAGCGATGTGGTGTCGCTCCATGCCCCGGCTCTCCCTGAGACACGCCACATGCTCCGGAGTCAGCAATTCAAGCTCATGCGCGACGGAGCAATCTTCGTCAACACCGCGAGAGGAATGATCGTGGATGAGGATGCGCTCGCCGCCGAACTCCGCACCGGCCGAATCTGGGCCCTTCTCGATGTGACCGATCCCGAGCCGCCCGCGCCCGACCATCCTTTCCGTACTCTGCCCAACGTAGTACTCCTTCCACATATAGCTGGCGCGGTCGGCAGTGGCTGCCTGCGTCTGGGCCGCAGCGTCGTGGAACAGATCCTGGAATTCGCTTCCGGAAACCCGATGCACGGCGAATTTTCGGCGCAGCAGTGGGCAATTCTCGCCTGATCCCGCCCGACCCCACGCGGGAATTCCCTTGGAACCGGCTCTTCTGCCCTTGCAATGACAGGTAGTTTACTGGTATGCTCGACACGAATCGGGCACCGGATTCTTTTGCCCGTGGCGCCGCCAAGTATCGACGAGGAGCCCCGACCCGATGCCGCATTCCATCGTCGACACGATCACCATCGGCGTCTACTTGGTGCTGCTTATCGCTGTCGGTCTCCGCGTTCGCGCCCTCAACCGCAACTCCGGCGATTTCTTCCGCAGCGGCTGCCAGGGAACCTGGTGGCTCGTAGGCGTCAGCGATTTCATGAGCAGCTTCAGCGCCTGGACATTTACAGGCGCCGCCGGGGTCGCCTTCGAAGCCGGCTGGAGCGTCACCATCATCTTCCTGGCCAACGCTTTCGGATTTCTGCTGAATGCGATCTGGTTTGCCCCGTGGTTCCGCCAACTGCGGGCCACCACCGTTCCTGAAATCATCCGCAATCGATTCGGCGCTGCAACGCAGCAGTTCTATGCGTGGTGCAACGTGCCGATCCGCATCCTCTATTCCGCTCTGCACCTGAGCGCCCTGGCAATCTTCACAGCCGCCGCATTCGGCTTGAATATTTCGGACGTCATCATCGTCGTCGGAATTGTGATTCTTGTCAACGCGGTCACCGGCGGCAGTTGGGCCGTGCTTTCAACCGACTTCATTCAGATGCTCATTCTGATGCCTCTCACCGTTCTGATCGCGACGTTGTGCATCGTCAAGATCGGCGGGCCCATCGAGTTCTTTGAGGCTATTCAAGCCAAGGGTCTCTCGGATCAATTCGCCGTCATCAAACCTCACGGCATGTTTCCAAACGGCGCATACACCTGGCTCTGGGCCGGAGCGATGTTCCTTCAGGGACTCTTCATGTCCAATTCCATGACCTCCGCGTCTCGCTACTTCGCGGCGAAAGACGGCACGGCAGCACGAAAGGCTGCGCTGGTCGCCGGCGGGCTCACGGTTCTGGGAGGTTTCGTATGGTTTATCCCACCGATCACCGCCCGCCTGCTGTTCGCCGATGAAGTGCTCGCCTCGAGCGCCGCCAAACCGGCGGAAGTCGCTTACGCCATCGCGAGCGCGAAGATGCTTCCCGCCGGGTTGACCGGTTTGATGGTCGTTGCAATGTTTGCCGCAACCGGCAGTTCGATGGACACTGGACTCAACCAGACCTCCGCGATCATCACACGCGACATCCTGCCGAGTTTGTGTCGAGCATTAAAGCAATCGAGTCCCGCAGAACGCTGGATGCTCACGATCGGGCGGATCGCCACCGCGATGCTCGGCGTCATCATCATCCAGCTGGCTCTGTACTTCTCCGGCACGAAGGGGGCTGGCATCTTTGAGCACATGCTCGCGCTCGGCTCAATGCTGGTGATGCCGATGTCCATCCCGCTTTTCCTTGCACTCTTCGTGAAGCGGGCGCCCTGGTGGTCCGCTCTTTTTTCAATGGTCTGCGCACTCGTCCCTTCGGTCATCAGTTTCAGCGATTCGCAAGCCGGAAATCCGTGGTCTTTCCAGAAAGAAATCCTTTGGGGGGTCAGCGTCGGAGTGCTCTCATTCCTTTTGACCGTCCCCTTCTGGCGATTCGCAACCGCCGATTACCGCGCGAGCGTGGCCGGTTTCTTCGAGACCATGCACAGACCCGTTGACTTCGCAAAGGAAGTCGGCGTCGAATCCGACAATCGCCAACTCCGCACCGCCGGATGGTTCGCGGCATTGATCGGTTCTCTGGTGTGCCTGCTCGCGCTGCTGCCCAATCCCGTCTCCGGGCGAATTCAAATATTGAGCATCGGCGGATCCGTTGCGGCACTCGGTTTGTTCATGGCGCGTGCCGGACGGTCGCGCACGCCAGCTATTTCCACCCCTGCAACCTCCGCCGACGACCCAGTGACCGGCGCACCCAACCTTGGAGGTACGCCATGAATACGCAGGTTCCGGTTTCCGAATTCGCCGACATTTCCGCCCTCGAAACAAATCTCAGCGAGCCGACGTCGCACCTTGTCGACATGTTCAGGCGTTTGCAGGGAGATGTTCTGATCATGGGGGCCGCCGGCAAAATGGGCCCCACTCTCGCACGCATGGCACGCCGCGCCTGCGATCTGGCAGGCACTCCGAGGCGGGTGATCGGCGTGGCGCGATTCACCAATCCGGCGTCAGCTCGCGCGCTTCAAGAACACGGAATCGAAACCGCGCAGGGCAACCTGCTCGATCCAGATTTCCTTGATTCGCTCCCCGATGCGACGCTCATTGTGTACGCCGCGGGAATGAAATTCGGTTCGACCGGTAACGAGCCACTCACCTGGGCGACCAACACACACCTTCCTTCGTTGATCTGCCGCCGCTATCCAAAGAGCCGGATTATCGCGTTTTCGACCGGCAACGTCTACGGTGTTGTACCGAGCAGCCGGCAATCGCTTGAAACCGATGCGCTCAACCCTGTCGGCGAATACGCGATGAGCTGCCTCGGCCGCGAGCGGATTTTTCAGTACTTCTCGCAGGCCCACTCAACCCCAATCGCGATCCTCCGTCTGAATTATTCGACCGAACTCCGCTACGGCGTGATCGTGGATCTGGCGCGCAAGGTCTGGTCCGGTGAAGCCGTCGATGTCACAATGGGCTACGCAAACGTGATCTGGCAGACCGACGCAAACGCCATCGCGCTCAGCCTGCTCGAGCACACCTCGTCGCCGGCTGCGATCTTCAATATCGCCGGGGCGGAAGTCTTCCGCGTGCGAGATGTCTGCAGGCGGCTTGGCGAATTACTTGATCGTCCCGCAAACATCGTTGGTTCAGAAGCCCCCGACGCGCTGCTCAGTCAGGGGCAGAAGGCCGCGCAACTCGTGGGAGCACCGCGTGTCGATCTCGAGCAGATCATGAAATGGACCGCCGACTGGGTGCGGCGCGATGGTGCAACCCTTGGCCTACCCACGCACTTTGAGGTCCGAAACGGCCGGTTCTGAACACGGAGCGCACGACCGACATGCCGCAGGACTCTTTCTCATCGATCGACCCTCGGACCCTCGCCGCGTTTCGGCGGGGCGTTGCGATCCCGGCGCATCCGCTCGCCCTCACCTCGCGCCGAAGCCTCGATGAACGCCGCCAGCGTGCTCTTGCTCGCTACTACATTGCCGCGGGCTCCGGGGGCCTGGCCGTCGGCGTGCACACCACGCAGTTTCAGATCCGTCGGCCGGAAATCGGACTATTTCGACCAGTGCTGACGATCGCCCGCGAGGAAATGGACCGCGCCGACAGATTGCGCTCCGTCCCTCTCATACGCATCGGCGGCGTGACCGGACCGACTGATCGCGCGTGCAGCGAGGCTGCGCTTCTTCGCGAACTCGGCTACCACGCCGGCTTGCTTTCGCTCGCGGCACTCCCCGCAGCCGACGATGACGCCCTCATAGATCACTGCCGCGCGGTTGGCAACGTCATCCCCATCGTCGGCTTCTATCTCCAACCCCGCGTCGGCGGGCGCGAACTGACATACGACTTCTGGCGACGCTTCTGCGAGCTCGATTCCGTCTTGGCAATCAAGATCGCGCCGTTCGATCGATACCGGACTTTGGATGTTGTGCGAGCGGTCATGGAGTCGGGCCGAGACGACATTTCGCTCTACACCGGCAACGACGACAACATTGTTCACGACCTGATCGCGCCCTACCGGCTCGCAGTCCACGGCAAGTGGTCGGAGCGTCGCATCGTCGGTGGGCTTCTCGGCCACTGGTCGGTGTGGACGCGCCGCGCTGTCGAACTTCTGGAACGTTGTCAGCAGTCCGTGCGTGACAACGCCATTCCGCCCGCGCTCCTGATCGACGCGATTCAGGTCACCGACAGCAATGCCGCTTTCTTCGATGCCGCCAACGGATTCCGAGGCGTCATCGCCGGCCTGCACGAAGTCCTCCGTCGCCAAGGCCTCCTCGAGGGCATTTGGTGTCTCGATGAACACGAAACTCTCGGACCCGGTCAACGCGAGGAAATCGACCGAGTGCTCGCCGCCTACCCGCATCTCTCCGACGACGAGTTTGTTTCTCAGCACCGTTTAGAGTGGCTCAGCAATTGACGACTCCGGCCGATCCGCAACGTCCGCGCCAAGCAGGAACCTTCCCATGAAACCCGAATCTGCGCCCTCCAACTTTCGACGAAACATCACGGTCGCCGCCTCGCTCGTTGCCATCGGTGTTGCCGGTTTCTTCATCGTCCGAGGACTGATTCCCAAACCGCAGACAATTCCGGGGGCGTATTTCTTTGACTTGAACACCAAGAAGATTTTTGTGGTTCCGGCCAACACCAGGGCGCCCGTCTCGACGCCTTCCGGTCCCTTCGAGAACGAGCCCGCCGGCGTTCGGCTCTTCCTTTTCTCATGCAAACCCTGTCCAAACTTCGATGGCAAAACGCTGGAAGAAGTCAAAGCGCTCGGCGCAACTGTCGGGTGGATCGAGCGCTATACCGCCGAAGCCAAGAAGCTTCTCGATGCGGGCGACCGCAAATCCGAAACACTTTTCGAGGGGCTGCAGATGCGTGCGCCCTCCGGCGATCGCTGGCTCTCTCCCTCCTCACGTGAAGCGCTGGCGATTCGCGACACGATTTCGAGACTGTGTTCCGGGCTCCCCGGCCAAGCGTGCAACCCGGAATGATCTCGATCGACCACGTTTCTTCCCAACAACAGCCGCAGAGATACCGCCATGAACCTTCAGCTCTCCAACGAACTTCTCCATCGCAACCAGCAGGTCATCCCGGGCGGACTGGCTTCGATCAATCGCAAGGCCGATCCATGCATCGCCTTCGCGCGCGCGCTGGGCTCGCGGATGTGGGACGTTGATGGCAACGAGTACATAGATTACCACGCCGGCTTCGCACCATACATCCTCGGCCACAACGACCCGGATCAGAACAAGGCCGTGATCGACGCCATGACGCAGCTCCGAAGCAACTACGGCAGTGGCCCGACCTCCGACGAAGGCGAACTCGCTCGTCTTTTCCTTTCCTGCGTTCCGAGCGCCGAGCGAGTTCAGTTCCTCAACACCGGTTCCGAGGCCACCGCACAGGCCATCCGCGTCGCGCGTGCCTGGACCGGAAACGACCACGTCCTCCGCATGCAGGGAAGCTACAACGGCAACCACAACATGGTCGCCTCCAACGTCATGAGCACGAAAGAGCAACTCGGCGGTCGCCAAATCATCGGCGACGAATACCCGCTTGCCCCGCTCACCGCAGGAATCCCGGGCGCAGAGCGCACTCTGATGCACTCCGTCGAATTCAACAATCTCGAAGCAGTCGAAAATGTCGCGCGCCGGTACAAACTCGCGGCTCTCATCACCGAGCCCGTTCTCCAGAATGTCGGCATTATCAAGCCACGCCCCGGATATCTCGAAGGACTCCGCCGCCTCGCCGATCAGTACGGCTTTCTCCTCATTCTCGACGAAGTAAAGACCGGATTCCGCTCCGTCCCCGGCCCCTATCACGCCGCCCGCGGCATCGACCCAGACCTCTCCACCTACGGCAAGGCCATTGCCAACGGATTTCCGATCGCCGCGCTCGCAGGCAAGGCACGATTCATGGATCTGGTCACATCCGCCGATCCGCACAAGCGCGTCCTTATCGCCGGCACATACAACTGCCACCCTGTTCCCGTCGCCGCCGCTATCGCATGCCTTCGAAAACTCACCGATCCTGCTCTCAATGTCTATGCCAAGCTCGAATCTCTCTCGACGCGTCTCGAACTTGGCGTGCGACGGTTGATGGTCGATCACAATGTGACCGCAACATTTGTCCGTCAAGGCAGCGCCCACTGCACCTATTTCATGCCGACCGCTCCGGCGAATTGGTGGGAAGCTCTCAGCTGCCACGATTTCGCGTTCGATACCCGCTACCGGCGCGCCCTCATCGAGCGCGGCATCTATCAGTTCCCCGTAGCCGCAAAGCAAGGGAGCATCAGCTTCGCGCACTCCGAGGCTGATATCGATCAGACCCTCGAAGCAACCGATTCCGCGCTGACCGAACTCCAACAATCTCCGCTGAGAGTCGGCGTGTGAATCGGTTCGCCACATCCCCGCCCATTCCAGCCTCGCACGCCCGCGAACGGCGTGATCGTCTGATCGAACGCACCTCCGGAGCAAGGCTCGACGGCGTTCTTCTCACGGATCCGCGCGACATCACCTATTTCACCGGTTTTCCGCTCAGCCCACCCCTGCACGCCCCCGCATGCCTGCTCATCCGCGCGTCGGGCGAATCCACTCTCGTCTGCCCGGAAACCGAGGTCAAGCACGCCGTCGATCAGGTCTTTTCATATCCCTGGCACATCGGTGGCACGATTCCCACCGAACTGATGCCGAAGCTGATCCACCTTGCCGTTTCTCGTTTCCGCCTCGCAGGCGCTCGCGTCGGAGTTCAGCGCGAATCGGTTTCCGCCCAGCTTCTCGCGAACCTTAGCCTGGGCGCCTCCGAGCCAGTCGATCGCATTGTCTTCGATCTCGAACGCACCAAAGACGCTCTCGACCTCTTCCGCATCCGCGCCGCAATCCGAGCCAACCTCGCCGCGTTTTCTTCGATCGCCAATGCGATCACGCCGGGCGCAACCGAGCTCGAAGTCTTCGCCGCAGGCGCCCGCGGCGCCATGTTGGCAGCGGGCGAGAAGGTCGTGCACGATGGCGATTACCAATGCGGCACTCCCGGCGGACCGTGCCGTGACCGAGCAATTTCCGCCGGGCAGATCTACACCATCGACGCTTGGACGCAGGTCGCAGGGTACTGGTCCGACCTCGCACGCGCCTTCCCCGTGGGTACGCCGACAGGTGAACAGTTTCGTCTCATCAACCACGTTAATTCCGTCCATTCCCAAATACAACCGCTCCTCCGACCCGGCGTTTCTGGCAATGAAATCTGGACAGCAATGGACAGCGCCCTGCGCACAGTTCCGTCCGTCCAAGGACTCAGTCATCACGGCGGCCACGGTCTCGGCCTCCGCCTCCACGAAGCACCCGACATCAACCCCGGAATCACCGACATACTCCGCCCCGGAGACGTCATCTGCATCGAGCCCGGTGCCTACCTCCCCTACGCCAACATTCGAATCGAAGAGACCTACCTCATAACCGCCGACGGCGCCGAATGCCTATCAAGCAGCATGCCCGAGTGAACCGCAATTGAGAGATCAAGGAATCTGAAATGGCTCCTTTCCCTTCAGGCTTGGGTATTGAAAAAATCCCCGTCACCGTTCACGCATCCAGCCGCGCTGCGAGCACCGCAGTCGCGAGCGAGATCGCTTCGCTCATCCGCGCCAGCGCCGCCAAAGGCCAGAATGCCGTCCTCGGTCTCGCCACCGGCTCCACCCCGCAGGCCGTCTACGAAGAACTCGTCCGCCTCCACAAGCACGAGGGCCTTTCCTTCAAGAATGTCGTCTCGTTCAACCTCGACGAATATTGGCCGATGCAGCCCGAAGAACTGCAGTCCTACCGCCGCTTTATGCGCGAATACCTGTTCGACCACATCGACATCGAACCCGCCAACGCCCACATCCCCGATGGCACCCTTCGGCCCGAGCAAATCCCCCACTTCTGCGATCAATACGAACGCCAAATCCAGGCCGCCGGCGGCATCGACCTCCAGATCCTCGGCATCGGCCGCACCGGTCACGTCGGCTTCAACGAGCCCGGCTCTTCCCGCGAGAGTCGCACTCGCCTCATCACGCTCGATCGCGTTACCCGAATGGACGCCGCGAGCGACTTCTTCGGCGAGCGTCACGTCCCGCGCAAGGCGGTCACGATGGGTGTTGGTTCCATTCTCGATTCCAAACGCATCATCCTCCTTGCCTTCGGTGAGCACAAGGCGCACGTCATCAAGAAAGCCGTCGAAGGCGAAATCACCAGCACCATCGCCGCGTCGTTTCTCCAGCAGCATCCAAACGCCCGCATCATGCTCGATGCCGCGGCAGCCGCAGAACTCACCCGCTTCAAAACCCCCTGGCTCCTCGGGCCGATCGACAACTTTGGCATTTCGTGGAACGAGCAAACCGTCCGCAGGGCCACTATTTGGCTCGCACGCACTCTCCAGAAACCCATTTTGAAACTCACCGACGAAGACTACAACGAGCACGGCCTCCAAGATATGCTCAGCTCCCGCGGCGGCGCCTACGACATCAACATCGAAGTCTTTCGCAGCCTCCAAAATACCATCACCGGCTGGCCCGGGGGCAAGCCCCCCGCCAAGCCCGGCGACCCTCACGAGCGCCACGGACGAATCAGTGTCTCCGGCCACGACATTTTCCCTAAGCGCGTCGTTCTGTTCAGCCCCCATCCCGACGATGACGTCATCAGCATGGGCGGAACATTTATCCGTCTTTGCGATCAGGGCCACGAGGTCCACGTCGCCTATCAAACCAGCGGCAACATCGCCGTCTGGGATGAATCCGCGATCCGCCACGCCGATTTCGTCGCCGAATTCGCCCACGCCTTCAAAGACCGCCTCGGCGATCACGGACAACAAGCCGCCGAAGCAATCGAGAAAAGCGTCGAAGAATTCGTCACCCGCAAGCAGGCCGGCCAAGTCGATTCGCCCGAACTCCAGCGCATCAAAACGCTCATCCGCCGCACCGAAGCCCGCGCCGGCGCACGCTATTCCGGCGTCAAGCACGAGAACATCCACTTCCTCGATCTCCCCTTCTACGAAACCGGGCGCGTTCGCAAAAAGCCGCTTGGCGAAGAAGACATCCGCATCACGATGGACCTGCTCGATCGCGTTGAGCCGCATCAGGTCTACGCCGCCGGCGATCTCTCCGATCCTCACGGCACGCATCGCGTCTGCCTCGCCGCTATTACAACCGCCATGCACCGCCTCGCAAGCCGCGAGTGGATGAAACACTGCACGCTCTGGCTCTACCGCGGCGCATGGCAGGAATGGGAGCCCGAACAGATCGAAATGGCTGTCCCTCTTTCCCCCGATGAAGTCATGCGCAAACGCTACGCGATCTTCAAGCACGAAAGCCAGAAGGACAGCGCACTCTTCCCCGGCCCCAGCGATCAGCGCGAATTCTGGCAGCGGGCCGAGCACCGAAACCGCCACACTGCGGAGCTCTACGACCTCCTCGGCCTCGCCGAGTACGAAGCCATCGAAGGCTTTGTCCGCTGGACACCGAGTGCCGCAGATGGTTCGCTGACAGAGGCAAAGCCCGTGGCACGATCCTCGACCGCCGAACGATCGAGCGCGTCCGGAGACCTCCACTGATCACGGCCGCCGCCTTTGCGCCTCTCGTCCACACCACACCATCGTGACCGACTCCATCATCAAACTCACCGCCTCCGACTTCGAAGAAGCTGTTGCGCACCTCAGCTTGGTGTTCAACGATCCCAACTTCGCCGAGCTCGTCCCTGCGCTCTACCAACCCACCGATCAACACATGCGCCGCAACCTTGCGATCCGTCGGAACGGCCGGATCGCCGCGATCGTCGGAGTCTTCCCAATCGACTGGGTAGTCGGAAGCGTTCACCTCCATCTCGCTGGCATCGGTGGCGTCAGCGTTCATCCCGACTTCCGGGGCCAGGGCCTCATGCGATTGCTGATGGACGCCGCGATGTTGGAGATCGAACGCAACGGGTTCCACGCCGCCTGTCTGGGCGGAAATCGCCGCCGTTACGGACACTGGGGTTTCGAAAAGGCAGGCGTCGAAGCATCTTTCGTTATCAGCGCAAACAGCCTCGAGCACGCCGATCTGCCGAAAGGCGACCGCGACACCAATTCATACCACGTCGGTTCCGCAACTGCGGCAGACCTCCCAGCCATGCACGCGCTCTATCGCCGGCAACCAATGCACTGCACGCGATCGGTCGACGCATTCCCGCGCCACCTCCACAACTGGCGGCGTCAACCGCTGGTCACCCGCGCCCCCGACGGCCGCGTCATCGGCTACACCTGCTCCGACCCAAACGATTCAACCTCTGTCGAATGCTGCTTCGACTCCAACTCTGCACTCGAAGCCTTTCTTTCACACCAGGTCGCGGTCGCCGGCCAGTCCATTCGCCTCTTCGCACCGCTCATCCGTGATGCTCGATTCAATCGGCTCGAAGAGCTCTGCGACGATGTCTCTTTGATCGAAGCCAGCAACTGGCGCATCTACGACTGGCCCGCAGTCTTGGGTGCGCTCCTTCAGGCCAAACACATCGCAACGCCGCTCACACCCGGATCGTGCGTGATAAAAGTGAACGCAGAAACGCGAATCGCGCCGCAAGCGACTCGCAAATCGTTCGCCTTCCGCATGAGCGTCGATAGTCACGCCACCTGCACCCCGAGCGACGACCCGCCCAACTTCGAAGCCGATCCCGTTCAATTGCTTCGCACCCTGGCCAGCCCGCTCCCTTCCAATTTGCCCCACCGCGCCGCTGCGCTCGCTCTCTGGCGACCTCTCCCCCTCATGATTCCCATGCAGGATCGGATTTAATCAAGGTGGCACACCTCGAAACACCCACTCAAACCATCATCCGTGTCGGCGCCATCGGCCTCGACTCTTCCCACACGCTCCAATTCAGCCGCCGAATGTACGGCCTTCACGCGCAAGGTCAAACAAAGTGCCGCGTCACCTCCTGCTGGGATGCCCAAGACTCTTCAGATCCGCGCACATCGCAGACGAAGTCCGAAGTCGCGGCAGCCTCGCTCCGTGCATTGGGGATCCAGTTCCCCAAAACGCTCAACGAGTTCCTGTCTTCGGTCGACGCAGTCATGGTCCTTGTTGTCAACGGAAATCGCCACTTCGATCTGGCAATGCACGCACTGACCCGGCGCCTGCCGACGTTCATTGACAAGCCGCTCACCTGCTCCGCCTCCGAAGCCGCGGCACTTCTTCAATTTGTCAAGGCACATGGAGCGCGTTGTTACTCCGCTTCCGCTTTGCGGTTCATCGACACTGTTCCCGACCTTCCGGTCGAATCCCTTGGCCGGCTCATTTCCATAGAAGCGAACGGTCCGTTCCAGGACGCCGCCGAGATGCCCGGACTCTGGTACTACGGCTGCCACACTTTCGAACTCGTCGATTCACTCTGGTCCCGATCCGGCGGAGTCCGCCGCGTCCGAGCCCGAGTCGAGCGCGCCGGCCATCGAATCATCCTCGAATACCACGACGGTCGTGCGGCGGTTATCGGTCTCGACCTCACCGGTACCTCGCCATTTACCGTGTTGCTCCGGGGGGAAACTTCCTTATTCGCGTTCGAAGCCAGCCTGTCCTCCAGTTACGATCGTCTGGTGGCAAGTATCTGCTGCTTTTTTGAAGGCGAGCCCCCCGCAATTTGCCTTGAAAACATAGCGGAAACCATCGCCGTCATCGAATGCGCCCAGCGTTCGCTCGCTCAGAATCAAGCGTGGATCGAGCTCCCAACGCCGCCAAATTACCCCTCCCCGAATCAGGTTTTTTCGGACCAAAAAATTTGACTGAACCTGTATTTGACATGTTGCATGTCGCTGGTTTTTGGTATGCTCCGGCTTGGACAATCGAGCAACAGGAGTTCTGTCATGAAGAAGGCGATCTGGGCGGCTTCCATCCTTTCATCCGGCCTCTGCTTTGGCGTCGCGACCGCAGATGAAATCCAAATCCCGCTGAACAACTCAAACGGCGCCGACAATTTTCTCTACAACAACGACCCGCTCGTCAATTTCGGTCCCAACGGCTTGTATTACTACGACGAGCGCGGCATCAGCCTCGACAAAGGACGCCCGATCGTTCGCGTCAATCTCGCGTCTCTCCCCTCGCATTGCAGCATCACAAAGGTCGAATACCGTCTCTGGCTCTCGACCTACACGTTTATCGATGTGAACAACGGCAACGCCACGGTCCCCTGGGCCTTCGGTCTCTATCCGATGAAAGTCGACTGGGACGAATACGGCTCCAACTGGATCGAGCGCATGCCCGGCGTCCCTTGGAGCGCCCCGGGTATGGTCGCCGGTGTTGACTATGAATCATCCCCCGCTTCTTCTATCGTGGTCTCGGCGCCCAGCAATCGCTACATCGCATGGGATATCACCGCCCTCTACAACTCTTGGGAGTCCGGCGCACGAGCCAACTTCGGGTTCCACATCCGCGGCCCGGCCGGCAATCCCCTCCTCACCACCAACACTGGTGACACGACCGATGGCGTCTTCAGTGGCCTCGCCTCAGAGTACGACGATGACGAGCGCCGCCCGCAGTTGGTGATCACATTTATCACGGGCCCTTGCCCCTGTCCCGCCGATCTCAACGGAGACACGTTCGTCGATGACGCGGACTTCGTCATCTTCGCAAATTCGTACAACATTCTCGATTGCGCCGACCCCACGATGCCCCCCGGTTGCCCCGGCGACATTAATGCGGATGGCGTGGTAGACGATGCTGACTTTGTCGAATTTGCCGCCGCGTACAACACGCTCATTTGCCCGTGAATCGGAACGGTCGTTACGTCACGTTGCCAACCAAAATCGCCACCGGCGCGTGGTACAACC
Source organism: Phycisphaeraceae bacterium (assembly GCA_019636565.1). Taxonomy (GTDB): domain Bacteria; phylum Planctomycetota; class Phycisphaerae; order Phycisphaerales; family UBA1924; genus JAFEBO01. The sequence continues at coordinate 9,733 of JAHBXG010000030.1, read as the reverse complement.
TTTTGGAATGGGGCCCCTTGGCGCCAGATTTTTGTGCGATGCCGCTTGAGCTTCGAGCGAGAGACTGAAGCATGAGCACCCAGCGCAAGAGGGATCTTGTACGGCCCGTGACGCCGCCTTTATCCCGGTTCTGTCCCGCCTTTGTCCCGAGTTTGTCTTCTTTCCGTCCCGTTCGCGACCGGATTCCGTCCTCTATTCGCGCACTTTCCATCGCCTTTTCTGTCAACCGCCCAACTCATGCGAGTTTGGCCAAACCGTGCACTGCATCGCCGCGCCAAGCCGCTCGTTCACGCTGCGACTGGTATGACACCGTCGGCGAGTTGTGCCAGGCTGGCCACTGCCATTTGCCCAGATCAAACCGGCCATATCCGGCGGCGCGGCTGAAAGGGGCTACCACGCGCAACCTGGCCGCTTGAGCCGCGACAGCCCTTCACGGAACAACGCGGAAACGACAACACTGCTGCGGCAACCCGCAAATTGCTGGGAAGGGCGCTCGACTCCATGAATCGGCGTTTGGTCTTTACTTCGGCGTGTCCCTTCCAATGCTCGTGAAGCCTGCCCGCTCACTCGCCGGACGGGGCTTGGTCGCGTCGACCATGGCAACGATTCCTGCCCGAATCGCCGCGGGAAGCTCAGCCCAAGACTCAACAACCCGAGTCAAGCCGGTCTCCGGCGCGGGTCTGTCGGGCGCCTCCGACCCCTTTCCGCCGGAAGCCGTGACAGTACCATTCGGCCCGCTTTGGTTAGCAACTGCGCCGCTTTCTGCGCCGCTTTTTCCGTCACCATCGGTTTTTCCCGCAGGAAACTGAGTTTGTTCAAGTCCGGCTCTGCCCATTTTCGTTCGAAGGGGTCGCCAGTCACGGCGGCCCTTTCTGCGTTTTGAAACCCTGCCCGCTGGCTGCCGGCCTGATCGGAAATCGACCGCCTTATTGATCCTTCAACTTCATTTGCTTCGTCTACGTCGCGCTGGCTTGACCCGTGGCACTGGCGCCCGTCTTTTCTTCCGACGCGAGTGCGTCGCATCAGTTTACGGATCCGACAACGACTCCGATATTGAGCATCACAATCAAAAGGTCGATGACCACCCCCACGCGAATCTCGCCGCGCTTTGCCTTTCCCTCTCGCACAAGACTCACGATTGCAAAGAGCACGCTCAGCGCGGCAAAGACGCAAACAGTCGGCCACATGCCCGGTTGCAGGAGCAATCCGGAGTAGCAAGCTGCGATCAAACACACCACCGAAAAGATGCGGGGCGAAATCGGGACTTGGCGGTTCCACACCCGGTCGCTGGAGTTCTTTTCAGTCGTTGCCATCCGGCTTCCTTCGTTCACTCGGACTATCCTCGCACAATTTCGACACATAGCCGCCGGGAGCCGGCGAATATCCCATCTCGCTCAAGGCGAACTCGAATTCCGGACCGGAGAAATTCGAGCGATCGATTTTGTACGACCCTGTTTCTTCAACCCATTTCACCATGCGACAGAGTGATGCCGCCGGTGGCATTCCATCATGGCGTTCCGGATGCTCGAAGTAGTCGGCGATATCGACAAGCATCAGCTTACCAAGTTCGGGTTCCTTCTCCAGCCAGAACTCGAGTCCCGGGTACAGATACGCAGGTCCGCAGCACGGGCACGACGGCGCGCCGTGAACATCGTGCCATTCACTCGGAATACCGAGTTCCTTTGAAGCCGCAATGAACTGCTCGCGCCCGCGGAATGAAGATCTCGGAAACGAAAACAAGAGCCCTTTGTACCTTGTGTCGCCACTGTCAAGCCGCACCTGGCAGTCGCCGACAACCAGGAACGCGTCAACGAACGCGATCAATGCCCCTACCGCGCCCACGGCAATCGCCAGAACAACAACGCTGCGTACATGTGAAATCCACCGCTTCTTCACGCACAACAAGATACGTCAAGGGAACAAATCGGATCCCCCTGAAATCTTTCAACCAAACCGCATTCCCAAACTCTGCTCCACCATCCGACATCCCGGGCCAATCGCGCTTCTACACATTTGGCCCGCAAAAAACTCCCAACGTTCCGATGTATTTGCCGGGCCAAAAGCGCAACTGCGCGGACCCGCTTCACCCCGTCTGGTAATCTATGTCTGCGTACCAGTTCTTCTCACCGGCTTCGAACGCCGTCCGACCTTTTGCAACAGAATCACCTCATGTCTTCAACACCTCCTAATTCTCCAAAGCCCGCGCCTTCGACGCCCGCTGCGCCGCGTTGGTCGCGCAAGAAGCAATTCGCGCTCGCCTACCTCCCCATAGCCCTTGTTCTCTACACCCTCTTCGGCTTCTTCGCCGTCCCGCTCATCATCCGCAAGATCATCGTGCCGCAGGTGCAAAAGCGGCTCAACGCCACCATCACGCTCGACAAGGCGTACACCAACCCCTTCTCTTTCTACCTCGCGCTCCACAAGCTCGAAGTCAAAGACCTCGCCGGTGACAAAGTCTTTGCCTTCGATGAGTTCAACACGAACTTTCAGCCGCTCGACACCATCTTCTCCCGAGGCTGGCACTTCGACTCCGTCAACGTCGTCGCGCCCTTCATTCGGGGCCGCATAGAGGCCGACGGCTCGAACACGCTCGACAGGCTGATCAAACCCGTTCCCGTCGATCCGAACGCCAAGCCCGAAGAACCCCTCAAGAGAATCCCGAGGCTTGTCGTCCGCGAACTCTCCGTGGAAAAAGGCGAAGCCGATCTCAAAGACCTCTCAACCCCCAAACCCTTCGAGCGCGAAATCCACGGCGCTTCCTTCCGCATCACCAACGTCGACACCCGCCCCGATTACGTGAACCCGATGAAGATCGAGTTCTCGACCGACGAAGGCGCCAAGGTCACCTGGACCGGCTCCTTGCAGGTCAACCCCCTCACCAGCAAGGGCGAGATCCAAGTCGAGCGTATTCAGCCCGCCCGCTTCATGCCCTATGTCATGCGCTACACCGACATCAGCATTGAAGGCGCCGAACTCGGCGCGAAACTGTCTTACGAATTCGCGCCCGCCGCGTCCCCCCGAATCGCCAAAGTCCACGTTTCGACCGCCACGCTCGACACGCCCAAACTGATCGTCCCCTGGCAGGACATCATCAAGGGCCGGGCCGATGCCGCGGCAGACAAAGTCACCATCACAGATATCGACGCCGACGCCGATGCCCGCAGCATCACCATCGCAAAGATCGATGTCGCCGGCGGAGAAAGCCTCCTCGAACTCAGCAAGGGCCGCACCGTTCCCCAGCGCATCGCCGATGCCCTTCTCAACGAAGCCCACGAAAAGCTCACACTCCCTCCGGTCGAACCCATCACGCGCGAGGACGTCGCGGCAATCCCCTACCCCGTCGTCCGCCTCCTGACCGGACTCAAGCAACTCATCAGCGACGTTCAGAACCCCTGGACGATCGAACTCACCTCTCTCGACGTCGCCAACCATCGCCACGCCTTCGCCGATCTCTCCGCGCCGCAGGCCGTCAAACTTTCTCTGTCCAACGTGTCGGTCCACGCGGGCCCGATCAAAAGCGCCGAGCAGTTCTTCACCCCGTTCTCGCTTAACGTCACGTTCGAGAAGCAGGGCAAGGCCGCGATCAAGGGAAGCATCAAGCCGCTCGATCAGATCATCGAAGGCCACATCGAGGGCAGCGACCTCAACGCCGCCGTCGCCTCTCCCTACATCCCCGCCTCCGCGCTCGCTCCGCTGCCCCCGGCGCGTCTGGGCAACAGCATCATCGCGCTCAACGGCGACTTCCGTGCAGAACTCCCTCCGCCCGGCGGCGCGAAAACCGCCTGGAAAGGGCGCACCCGCATCGCGCCGCTCACCTTCGAATCAAATGAGAAGGAACTGGTCCTCGGCGCCGACTCCCTCGACATCCAGAGCGACGCAACACTCGAAACCTCCGCCGATGCCGACATCGACATCCGGTGGAAGGGAGCCATCAAGGGAGAAGGCGTCTCGGCCGGCGGGCCGTTGCCGCAAAGCGGCGACACGAAAGTCTCGATGCAACGTTTCGATCTCGCCGGCGAGGCCGCAGTCTCCCGGACGAGCGCCGGCGCGGTCAAGGTCTCCTACAACGGCGACGCCGCGCTCGGCGGCATCGATGCCTCCGCAAGCGAAGCCTTCGGCCCCGTAACCGCGTCACTCGCAAATGGCTCCTTCAAGGGCAACCTCGAAACCTCCTCCGCCCCCGGATCCGATCCCGCGCTCAAGGCCACCGGTAATGTTTCCGCTTCAGGAGTGAAAGCAACCGCCGCCAAACTGGGCGAGACCGCTCTCGCGATCACCGGCGCCAAAGTAGATGCGCTCAATCTCCGGACCGCAGAAGAATCCGTCGCCGCGTCCCTCATCTCCGTCGACGGCCTGAGCCTGAAAGGCACTCCCCAGATCATCCCGCCCGAAGGATTCACCAAGGAACCCCCCGGCGAACGCCGCGAATTCACGCTCGCAGGCATCCTCCCATTCAAAGTCGCCGTCGACCGCTTCGAGATGAGCGGCGGCAGCATCGATCTCACCGATTCATCCACCACGCCCGCAACGGTCATCGCCGCCCAAGACATCAGCGCCACCATCGTGCCTCTCTCCACCGCCGCAGGCACGCCCTCAGAAATCAACGTCGCCGCACAAGTCAATAGCAGCGGCAAGTTCGCCCTCACCGGCACCCTCGAAGCATTCAACCAATCACCGACCGCCAACATCAAAGTCTCGCTCACCTCCATTCCCGTCCCGCCCTATTCCGGCCCGACCGGCCGTTTCCTCGGCTACGAGATGGCCGACGGCCGAATGACGGCGCAGATTCCGCTCCAGATCGAAAACGAAAAACTCAACGGCAACATCGACTTCACGTTCGATCACTTGAAACTCGGCGAGCGCGTCAAAAGCCAGGACGCCATCGACGCTCCCCTCGAACTCGGTCTCGCCCTCCTCCGCGATTCCAACGATCAGATCAAGAGCAAGATCCCCTTCAGCGGCGACCTCACCGATCCAAAGTTCAGCCTCGGCGGCGTCATCTGGCAGGCTTTTACGGGGTTACTTGTTAAGGCCGCAACCGCCCCATTCCAGATCCTCGGCGCGATCTTCGGAGGCGGAACCCAGGACCTCTCCCAAGTCGTGTTCGCCGCGGGCTCCTTCGAACTCTCGCCCGATTCCATCTCCGCCCTTGATTCCCTCGCAAAAGGATTGACCGAACGACCCGGCATCTCCCTCGCCGTCCGCGGCCAGGTCGAACCCGAATCCGACGGCCTCGAACTCCGCCGCCAGATCCTTCGCGAGCGCTACGCCGAGAACGTCTTTGGCAAAGGCAAGTCCGCGCAGAAACTCAGCGACCAGCAATTAAAAGACCAGACCATGATCGCCTTCGATCAATTGCAAGTCGAGAAAGCCAAAGCTGCCAATCAGCCGCCCCCACCCTCGGTACGCCGCGTCGGTTCCGGCGTCGCCCCTCCCCCGCCGCTCGAAGACATGGAAAAGCAGTTGATCGAAGCAACCACACTGCCACCCGAACGCCTCGCCGACCTCGCCCAAAAGCGCGCAGGCTCCGTCGTCGACTTCCTCATCAAAGAAAAGAAGATCGACGCCTCTCGCGTAAAAGCCGCCGAGCCCGACGCCGCCAAACAGGATTCCGAAAAGCCCCGGGCTGTCTTCGAGGTGTACAAATAGCCCCGATCTCCCCCGCCCCCTCCACCACACGCCAAGTTTTTTGTGCTCGCCACTGCAAGACGGCGCCGGTTCGCACGCAGACTGGGGAGTGATGCGATCTCCCCCGTTCTTTGGCCGGGCGGCAAACCCCGGCGTTCATCATGAGGCGATGCATGCGTGTGTGCGCCGACCGAACCGCCCACCCCTCCACCGAACAGCGGTGCGGGGATCTGCATCTGACTCCAGTCGGCGTATTCCTCCTCGCGTCCGTCGCACTCGAAACGTCGTGAAGTGTGCCGGCGCGGCAAGCCCAGCATCTTCCAGCCACCGTGGTTCAAATAGGAGCAAGAGATGAATCAGTACATGATCGCCTTCGTCGTCGGCGCGGCCGCCACTTCATCTATTGTCCGCGCCCAAGGCACCCTGACCGCCTCGTACCAGGTCTCCCAGGCCAACGCGCACTACGTGCTACCCGGCGGCGCGAGCCCCGGAAACTTTGGTCAAACAAACACGCTGCCCGGCACGGGCAACGATTTCACCGCCACCGAAAACCGCCTCTTCAACAACAACGGGTTCTCCGGCCGCGGCTTCGCCGTGGTCGCCGCCACATTCAACCCCTCAAGCCCCGGCCTCGGAGGCCCGTTCATGGGCGCAACACTCGACGCCTGCACATCCGCCGAGGTTTTCGCTTCGAGCATCGGTCCACACTCGCGCGAAGAGTCCTACGGCCGCGCCTACGGCGAGATCTCGTTCAGCCTTTCGCAGGGCATGGGCTGGACATGGACCGGCGTGAGCCAGGGCACCTCGTACAACACCGGCTCCTATCACGCCGTCACCGCCGCGTTCACGCTCACCGACATCAACACCGGCTTCTCCTACGTCAACATTCTCGATACCACCGTCAACGGCGTCGGTAACTTCTTCAATCCCTTCGCCCTCGGCGGCTTCCTCCCCGCTGGCGACTACCGCCTCACCTGGCTCCACGAATCCATCTGCACCGGCGGCAACACCCAGTTCGGCTTCTATCCCACCGCCTTCGGCGGCGCCCCGCTCATCTCGTGCATCCCCAGCACTTTCTCCCTCGTCCCAACCCCAAGCACCGCGGCAGCGTTTGCTCTCGCTGGACTGCTCGCCACGCGTCGCCGGCGCAACTGATTTGATTCGCACGCCTTCAGCGGATCTTGCGTCCACATATCACGTCCCGCCCCCGCACGCCGAAGGTGTGCAACCCCATCCGCCCAAACCCCTCGCCCGATTCGATCCAATCGCGCCTTCTCCGCGCCTGGTGGTAGAACGGTGCCCGAGAGCCGTGTCCTCCTCGCGGCAGATTCATCCGTGCGATACAATTGAAAGCAATGGTCATCCATGGCATTAACTTCCCCGAAGACAAGATCTCCGCGTTTTGCAAAGCGCACAGCGTGGCCCGTCTTTCGCTTTTCGGCAGCATCCTTCGAACGCAAACACCCGAAGGCGGCCACGGCTTCCGCCCCACCAGCGACATCGACATCCTCGTCGAGTTTCTGCCCGGTCGCGTCCCGAGTCTGCTTCGATTCGCAGGGATGCAGATGGAACTAAGCGAACTGCTCGCACGCGAAGTGCAACTGAGCACCCCGCCAATGCTCTCGCGCTATTTCCGCGACCAAGTCCTCCGCGAAGCGAGAATGCTCCATGCCGCGTGATCCGGCAACCGGAGGCCCGAACGACCGTGAGCGACTGCAGCACATGCTCGACGCTGCCACAGATATCCAAATCTACATCAAAGGCCGCCGCCGCGAAGACGTTGAGACCGACTCCATGCTGCGTCGCGCACTGGTCAACGCGCTCCAAGTCATCGGCGAAGCCGCCGCACGTGTGAGCGACGATGGTCGCTCCAGAGTTCCATCCCTGCCCTAGGGCCAGATCGTCGCAAGCCGAAACATCCTGGTCCATGTGTACTGGGGAATCGACTGCGATCAGGTGTGGAACATGACGGTGCAGGATGTACCGGACCTGATCGCAACTCTCAAGAATGCATTCGAGTCGTGGCCGATGAAGTCTTAATCGACTTCGACGGACCTGGCGTGGCGGCATCGACCTCCTCCCCGCCCCAACCGCAAGTCCTCCCCACGCGCGTGCCACTGAAGTCGGTTCCTCCGACTTCAGTGTGCCTTTCTGCCGTTCTCCCGCACCTATTCCGCTCTTCTTTCCCGCGCTCCCCAACACCAAACCCCGCATCCACCTGCCTTCAGCCCAACGGGCTGCACAGATTCGAGCCGAGAGGGGGGGAGGGGGGTGGGGTGGAGCTCCGACACCCTCGGTCAATCTTCGCCCCAACCCCGCACGCCGAAGGTGTGCAACTCCATCCGCCCAAACCCCTCGCCCGATTCGATCCAATACAAACCCCGCTTCACGCGCGCTCCGACACCGCAACCCTCCGACCCGCATCCGCATCTCAGCCTGCTTCAGCAAGCTTGCTCGCTCCTAGGCCACGCCTTCAGGCGTGGTTCAAAACCGCGCCCTCTCATCTGCATTCCCCAGCCCGTTTCAACGGGCTTGTCTGCCTTCGACTCGCCGGCGGCATCCTCCAGCCCCACCGCGCCCATTCGCGCCGACCGGCGTCGACCAAGCGACTTTCATCCGTACCGCCTCCGCCAAGTCCGCCGCGCCGCCTCTCGACCGCGACACCTTCAGCGCGGCAACCCCGCGGCACCCCCCACAATCTCCGCGATTCTCTTGCCCCGGTCACTCAGAACCCACCCGCCAGCATCAACGCCGCAGACCTGCACGCTCCGATGGCGCTCATCGAGCGATCCGTACACAGGGCGATCTCCATAACTGTTGCTCCTACGTGCTACTTCCCATCGAAATCGTTCCCCGGGGTCGGGGGGCGCTCACAACAAGCCTTCACTCCCCTCTCACCGCTTCTTCGGGTATCGTTCCTCGAACCACCATGGATTCGTCCCGCGAAAGCACCGAGCATTTGAACGAGCGCCTTCTCCACGCATCGGAGCAAGGCGACCTGAATGCAATTCAATCTCTCATCGCGGCCGGCGCTTCGCCCAACGGCGAATGGGTTCCCAAAGCATGGCGTCCCGAGTCGGTGCAGGAACGCGTCGACACCATCTTCAACGCCGGCAAGCTCGCCCCTCCGAAGCCGAACACCGACCTCGCCGAAGCATTCGCCGACGCGTTCAGCCGTGTTCCGCACGTTCGCAAGGCGATGGAAGAAGCCAAAGCGGGTCCATGGGGATTTCTCATTCCCCTGTTTCGCGCCGCATCAAAAGGCCAGACCGCGGCCGTGCTGCTTCTACTGGAACTCGGCGCCGATATCAACGCTCGCGATCAGGACGGCGCGACCGCTCTCTTCGAGGCGCGTTCGCCCGAGACGATTCTCGTCCTCTTACGCGCCGGCATTGATCCCACCGTCGTAAAGGCGTTCGACTCCGATGCGCTCGACGGGATGCTCTTCGATGTGGCAGATTCCGATTGCAGCGCTTTCTGCGAGCCCGCCGCCGATGCCGCTGTCGAAGGCGGCGTGCCGCTGCTTCGAGACGACGCCCGTGGCCGATCTCGTCTGCACCGTGCAGCCTGGTTTCGCTCCATCCCCGCGATCACCTGGCTTCTCCGCCGCGGCCACCCCGTCCAGAGCAGCGCCGACGGCGTCACTCCCCTGCACCAGGCGTGCTGGCACGACGATTACGATGAACCCGAGGAAGATCACAACCGCCACACCCAGCTCATCGATCTGTTGGTCTCAGCCGGAATTGATGTAAACGCCCGCGACGAAAGTGGCTGCACAGCGCTGCACGAAGCGGCCGCCGGCGACGGCGTCTATCGCAGCGCCATCAAAGCGCTCATCCGCCACGGTGCCGATGTGAACGCTCAGGACAACGACGGTCGAACCCCTCTCCACCTTCTCTACGACTCGGTGTTCGATTACGAAAAGGCCGTCCCCCACCTGCTCAAAGCCGGAGCCGACCCAACCCTCCGCGACCGCTGGGGTCGCTCGGTTCTCGATTGTGCCGAAGCCTGCTTCGCCGGCAACAATCCCCATTGGCGGGAAGAGCAATGGCGCGACCGCGGCGGCCCCCCCTGCGGCTGGAAAGACCCGGGCGAAGTCGGCGAT
>JAHBXG010000003.1 GCA_019636565.1 Phycisphaeraceae bacterium | reverse complement strand
ATCTGGGGTGTCTACGTCACGCCGGGGGCAAGGGGGCGCGGGCTGGGGAAGGCGGTGGTGGCGCGTGCGATCGAAGAAGCAAAAACTTGGGAGGGTTTAGCCCGTTTGCATCTGGCAGTGAGCGAGAATGCGCCGGTAGCGAAAAAGATGTATGAATCGCTCGGGTTCGTTCAATGGGGATACGAACCCGATGCGATCAGGATCGATGGGCGCTCTTTCGGCGAGCACCACTTGGAAATGATGGTTCCTTCGAGTAAAGGTTCCGCGAGCCAATGAAGGACGCAGCGAATCTTGCTTATTGCTGGCTCGCCGCGACCACTTCTCGCGGGATGCGGCAGCCGATGATCCATCGCGTTGGACTTCCTCGCCAAATTGTCCACGGCGCGGCACTGGCTGAGACGACGCCGACGACAACAAGTTCTTCGGAGTCCGGGTTGTAGTATGCGATCGGCCCGCCCGACATGCCCCGGATGGTTAGGAGGTTGGCGGCCCGAAAGGCGATCGGGTCGCCCGGCGAAAGGTCGCTTGCAGCAGTTCCCTTGATGATGGCCGAAGTGAGAGGTATGGAATCGGAGCCATCGCGTTCGGGGGCGTGGATGAAACCGAAGGCGTAGAGCGTGGTCCCTTGTGGAATGAATGCTTCACCGTCGAATCGGATTCGGCCTCGGATGGGATTTGCGAGACGGCGCTGAATGGGATTGGGCTGATCGCTCGGCGAAAACGCACCCGATGCAAACTTCGGCCGCAGCAGTAGCCAATCGTCCGGCGGCTTGTCATCGCGCCGCTCCAGGACAGTCGCTTCAACGAAGAGTCCGTCGAGGTTGAGCAGCAGTTTGGTATCGGCGGCGGGCGACTGCGGAATGACGTGAGCCGCGGTCAGCACATCTCCGCCGGGAAGAAGTTGAGCCGTCCCCCAGCCAGTCAAGATCAGCCCGGTGCTGATCCCGCGCGAGTCGGTCTCGCGTTGTACCTGCATGATCGGGGCCGCGAGGGCCGGGCCGAATTGCCGAATGCGATCTGGGATTTCGCGTGCTGCAAGATCTCTCTGGCTGGGAGTGTTCGTCGCCGCGCAACCTGCCAGGCCAGTCAGAAGCACTCCAGCCAAACCCAAGAGTGGTGGAGCACAAACTCGCAGTGAGTGAAGCATCGTTTAACGCGAATACACGTTCCATTCAGCCGGCTCTACAAGAATATCAAGTCGTTCTCGTGGAGAAACAAGTCATGCGCGAGGGTCTTCGAGCGGGGTTGGCGGGCATTGCCGCGTGGAAGTTAGGCGGCGGCTTGATCTCCACGATTCTGATTTTCCTGCTGCTGTATTGGTTGTTGGGAAGGTTCTAAGTGGCCCGCCGGTGGTGCGGAATGTTGCAGCGGACGATTGCTCTTGACCGAACGAGGCCAAGGAGGGGGAGGTCCATCCGGACCAACGTCCGGACCGGATCATTTTCTGAGGCGGATACCTTGAACGCTTGCTTATGCTCCCCGATTCACGGGGAGTCTGGTCATGAAATGGCTTGAGAACGTCGTCGCCGGAGTCGATTTCTCGGACTGCAGCGGGGCCGCCCTTTCGCAGGCAATCCGATTAGCGACAGCCCATGGCGGAGCGGTCCATCCTGTTTGCATTCTCGACACCGGTTTCGTGATCGAGATCGAGAAGACGCCTTCGACCGTTCGTGCGGGCATTCGCGAGCCACTGATCGCGGATGCCAAGCGGGGCTGGGAGGCATTTCGCGCGAAAGTTCCGGGTGCTGCTGCACTGGCAATCCACGTCGAAGTGAACGAACGGGTTGAAGGCACGATGCGATACGCGGACAAGGTGGGCGCAGGGCTTCTCGTGCTCGGAGCGTTCGGTGAGAGGAAGCCGGATGTTGGGATCGGGACTATGGCGTCGGGGTGCGTTCGCCACGCCGGTTGCGATGTGCTGCTGGTGCGTGATACGCAGCGCGGGCCGTTCAAGTCGGTTCTGGCGTGCGTCGATTTCTCCGAGACTTCGAGGCGTGCGCTCGAAAAAGCCGCGGAGATCGCGGCGAGCGATCACGCCGCACTGCACGTGCTGCATGTTTATCACGGTGTCACCAACGTGTTCCCCTTCTTCTCGAGCGTTGTTGAATCGTGGATTCAAGCCGTGGGGAATGACGAGGCTCATGCGAAGCAGAATCTCGAGGGGTTCGTGGCCAAGGCGACGAGTGCCGCGGGCCTGAAGCCCAAGTTGCATGTCGTCGGCTCCGGGACGCACGGGCGGGCGCTGGCCGAGTTTGCGAAGACATCCGGGGCGGACCTTCTGGTCCTTGGGACGCGGGGAGAAACCAACCTGCGGGAGCGGGTGCTCGGGTCGACAGCCGAGCGGGTGCTGAAGGCTGCCGCTTGCTCGATTCTGGCGATCAAGCCCACGAAATAGCGGGTGGGGCCGCAATTTGGAATTGCCCTTCGCTGGCATGGGAATTGCATCCCGGAATGCGGGGGGCGGTAGATAGACTATCTGCTGCCGCGGTTCCTGCGCGGTCCGGGCGCCCACCGGGTATTCATTGGGCGGGAGAAACTCGATGAAATTGCAATCGCGTTTGCTGGGACGGTTGGCATTGGGCTCGGTGGTGGCTGCCGGATTGGCGCTGCCGCTTTCGGTGTTTGCTGGAGGCGAGCTGCCCGCACCTCCTCCGACGAAGCAACAGCCGGTCAAGGACGAGATCTTTGGCATCGAATACGTGGACAACTACCGCTGGCTGGAAGGGGACAACGCAGACCCGAAGAACATGGGCAAGGAGACGTCCGAGGTCGCAGCGTGGACCGACGCGCAGAACGCATATACACGGAGCGTGCTCGACAACCTGCCGGGCCGCAAGGCCGTTGAAGAAAAGATCCGCCCGCTGATGGAAGTTGGTTCGATTTCATCACCCCGGATGCGCGGCAACCGGTATTTCTTCAGCAAGCGCGAAGCAAGCCAGAACCAGCCGCTGGTGTACTACCGCGACGGGTACAAGGGCGAGACCAAGCTCATTCTCGACCCGGCCACGATCGACCCGAGCGGTCTCGTGACGATCACGTGGTATGTGCCCAGCCTGGATGGCAAGAAGGTGGCGTATGGCACGTATCGCGCGGGCGATGAGAACGCGACGCTGCACATCATCGACGTTGACAGCGGAAAGAAGAGCGAATTCAGCATCCCGAACAAGGTCAGCAGCGTGAGCTGGCTGCCCGACGGTTCTGGTGTGGTCTACCGCAACCTCGCCGACGCCAACAACCCGTATAGCGGTCAGGTGATGTTCATCGGCATTGATCAGGATCTGAGCAAGGCGCAGACGATCATGCGTCAGTTCACGACTGAGGAAAATGCGAAACTCGCCACCACGTACGGCCCCGGGGGCGACCTCGATCGTGACGGCAAGTGGCTTGCGTTGAGCTACGCGACCGACACGCGGAACAACGACTTGTGGGTCGCTGATTTTGAGAACTTCAAGAAGACCGGAAAGGTCAACAAGGTTGATATTCTGGTCGGCGAGAAGGCCTCCGCCGGCGGGGACATCATCGGCGACACGATGTTCCTCCAGACCACGCTGGACGCGCCCAATGGCCGTGTCTTCGCGATCGATCTGAACAACCCTGCGCGTGCGAATTGGAAAGAAATCATCCCGGAGCGCAAGGACGCGAGCCTGACTGGTGTGAGCGTCTCGAAGAATCGGCTTGCCGCGACATATCTCAAGAATGCGAGCAGCGCGATCGAGGTGTTTGATCACGCTGGCAAGCCCATGGGCAGCCTGAAACTGCCGGGAATCGGCAGTGCCGGAATCGCAACCGAAGAGGATCGCGACGAAGCGTTCCTGTCTTTCACCAGTTACAACTACCCGACCAGCATCTTCCGGGTCGATCTGACCAAGCCCGATGCGCAGCCGGAACTCTGGGAGCGCCCGGAAGTCCCGGTTGATCCCAGCACGGTGGAAGTCAAGCAGGAGTGGTTCAGCTCATCCGGTGGTGCTCGCATCCCGATGTTCATCGTTCACAAGAAGGGTCTGAAACTCGACGGGAACAACCCGACCATCCTCTACGGTTACGGCGGGTTCATGCAGTCGATGACGCCGAGTTTCAGCGCGACGAACTTCCAGTGGTTTGATGCGGGCGGCGTTTACGCCGTGGCCAACCTGCGCGGCGGCGGCGAATTCGGAACGGCATGGCACGAAGCCGGGAAACTGGATCAGAAGCAGAACACGTGGGACGATTTCCAGGCCGCGGCCGAGCATCTGATCAACAGCAACTACACCAACCCCAAAAAACTGGCGGTGATGGGCGGCTCGCAGGGCGGATTGCTGGTGGGGTCGTTCGTGACGCAGCGTCCCGACCTTTGCAAGGCGGCTCTGTGCCTTGTGCCGCTGATCGATATGGTGCGGTTCCAGAACTTCCTCATGGCGCGCTACTGGGTGCCGGAGTACGGCAGCGCGGAGAACAAGGAGCAGTTCGAGTTCATCCGCAAGTACTCGCCCTATCAGAATGTCAAGAAGGGCACGGCCTACCCGGCGGTGCTGGTGACGGCGGGAGAGCACGATGCACGGGTGCATCCGCTTCACGCCCGGAAGTTCGTCGCGGCGCTCCGCGATGCGACAAGCAGCGGCCTGCCGATCCTTTATTGGGGCGACAAGGAAGCAGGGCACGGACAGGGCAAGCCACTCAACCTCCGCATGCGCGATCTGGTGGATCAGCGGATGTTCCTGATGTGGCAACTGGGGATGCTTGAAGGCGAAAATTAAGCCCGTCGCCGGCTGAGCGAAGAACGCACGAAAAGGGGCCGGAGCCGATCCGGCCCCTTTCTTTTTGCGGGTTTCCTCGAATTGGGGTGTAGACCGTGGAGGGAGCGGCCGGTATGGTCGATGGCTCGTGATCGGAGTTCTTGTGTCCATTTCGGTGCTGGCGCACGCCGCAGCTTTGCTGCTCGGCGCGGAATCTCCGTCGCACGCCAAGGCTCCGCCTGAATCACTCGTGGTTCCGGTGATGATGTATCACCATGTGCGCGAACCGGGGCCGGGCCTGGCGGATGCGGCTTCGCTGCGATTCGCGGTCTCACCCGTCGAGTTCGAGAAGCAACTCGACTATTTACAGCAGAACGGTTACACCACGATCGACACGCGGACGCTTGACTGCGCGATGCAAACGGGCGAGCCGCTTCCGCCGAGATCGGTCATGCTGACCTTCGACGACGGCTGGGAAACGCAGTTCTCGATTGCGTATCCCTCGCTGAAGGCGCGGGGCATGGTGGGGGTGTTCTTTGTCCACACCGGCGTGATCGGCGAAGAGCCCGGCAATTCGATGTCGTGGGCGGATGTTTGCCGGATGCAAGACGACGGGATGGACATCGAGAGCCACACGGTTTCGCACCCGTCGCTGCCGCGCCTGGAACCCGATGCGCTGCGGAGCGAACTGACCGAGTCGCGAAGGATTCTCGAAGCCAAGCTCGGAAAACCGGTTACGGCGCTGGCATATCCGTTCGGCGACTTCGCCGAGCGCGAGGTGGAGGCGGCGAAAGCGGCGGGATATCGGCTCGCATTCTCAACAGAGGTCGGACTCGTGCAGCGCCTCGACGAGCCGCTCGAAATACACCGCACCATCGTCACATTTTCGGATACGACCGACGACTTTGCGATCAAGCTGAACGAGCATGATGGCGGGCGGGCGCTGCTGGACTACCGGCCGTCCATCACGCCGGCAATTCGCGCGGCCCGCGCTCAGTGATTCCAGAAATCGCTGAATGCCCGTATCGGATCGCTGACCTCTGACGACTCATTGCTACTTGGCTTGCTCGGTACCATTTGCAGCGCTTTGCCGCTTGTACTGCAAAAACCACTGTCCGAGGTTGAAGTTGCGGTACGCCGCATCCCAAGAGTTGTGGTTGGCTTCGGGAAGCAGCGTGACCTTGATGGGAACGAAGTTTTCCAGGCCGATCTGGCGCTGCTGAACCGCGTCCACGATGGCCGTGGTCTGTTCCGGTGGCACCACATCGTCCTTCAGGCCGTGGAAGGCCCAGATGGGCAGGCTCTTGACGCGGATCGCGATCGACTGCGGCAGGAATTCGTCGCCCATTTTTCGGTAGTAACCGCAGATCGGAACGAGGGCGGCCCACTTGTCGGGATAGAGCGAGCCGAATGCCCAGGTTCCCGCGCCGCCCTGCGAAAGGCCGGTGAGATAGAGGCGATCGGGGTCGACGTTGTACTCGGCTTGCGTTTTGGCGACGATATCGAGCACAAGTTGCTTGTGATCGACCCATTGGCTTTGAGTATCGGGCTTCTGCGGAAAGATCGCGATGAAGGGCCACTCTTCGCGATTGAGTTGGATGGCGCTGCCGAGCCCGACCGCTATCTGCTTCTGGCCGTCGGTGCCCGATTCGCCGCTGCCGTGCAGAAACAGGATGGTGGGGGTGGGCTTGGAAGGGTCGTAGCCCCGGGGAATGAACACCGCATAAAGGCGCTTGCCGCCGGGTCCGGCGTCATGGACCTCGATCTCTTTGAAGACGAAGCCTTCGGTTGCCATGGGGAAGGTCTCTTGAGATGAGGGTTCGGCGGTGCAGCAGGATTTGTTGTGATTGCACGCCGCGAGCAACGGGACGAGCACGACAAGGAAGAGGAATCTCATGGAGGGAATCCGTATGGGGCGAGCGCGTAGCGTAGCCGGTTGTTGCAGAAGGGGAAGCGAGGATCCCGTCATATCGTGAACCGTTCGCAAGGAGGCTGGCATGGCGCCGAACTCGGTCGGTTGGGACATTCGCCGCGTTTCCACTCTGGATGATGAGGCAATCGCGGGGCTTGCCGAGCTTCTGGTGGATTGCGTGGAGGGCGGCGCGTCGGTGAGCTTCATGTCGCCGCTTTCCCGGGACAAGGCCGAGGCTTTCTGGCGGAATGTGGCGAGTCGCCTGGAAGCCGGCGAGCGCGCCGTTCTGGTTGCGCAGGACGCTCAAGGCGTGTGCGGCACCGTGCAGTTGATCCTTGATTTGCCCGAGAATCAGCCGCATCGAGCCGATGTTGCCAAGATGCTCGTCCATCGAAGGATGCGCAGACGCGGCGTGGGCGCTTCGCTGATGAAAGCGGCCGAGGCGACCGCGATCGATTGCGGCAGGACGCTGCTCGTGCTCGATGCTGTGACCGGTGGGGACGCGGCACGGTTGTACGAAAACCTTGGGTGGATAAGAGCCGGAGATGTGCCGCGCTTTGCCCTCTTCCCGGATGGAAGGCCGTGCGGCACAACGTACTACTACCGCGACTTGAACCCGGCGTAAGAGCGTCCGCGTTGCGGGAGTCAATCCGCGGATTGCGAGCCTCTGTCATCGTGCCGGAATCGTGAGAACCGGGCCGGGATGTTCGCCGGCGCTCTCCTGCATGCGGAGGCCGACGAGCAGGCGCAAAATCTTGAAGGCGCGCTTGCTCCGGGTGTCGGTTGCGTCAACGTAATACCACCAGTTTCGAAACGGAATCGCGACCACGGCGTTTCGCGGGTAGGACTTCGACGTGTGAATGGTCATCAGTCGGTGTTCGCTTTCAATGGTCGAATCGAGTGTGGGCGCGACGCCGTCCTGCTCTTCCTGGGCGGGGATGTCGATCGACCGGCCCGCGATGCGGATCACATCCAGGGCGGAACGGAGCTGAATGCGGATCATGCTCGTGCCTCCGGGCCCGTCGTTGACGCTCATGGGAAGCACGATGTCGTGTCCATCAGCGGCCACGTCCTTGATGCCCAGGATGTCGAGGATTTCTCGCACCTCTTCTTTGTACGCTTCGTACCCGCTCACCCGTACGCAGAACTCCGGCTCGGCTGATCCGCTTCCCGAACATCGGCCCGTTGTTGTGACGCCGGCTTTTCGCAACTTGGCCTGGAGCGCGAAAAACCTCTCGAGCTTTTCCGGCGCGGGCTCATCGATCGGATTGTCGATTCCGTTGATCCGCTTGTACAACTGGCGCATCCACGTCACTTCGTCTTCGGCGGCGCCCAGCAGCAGTAGCGCCTGCGAGAGCGTGATCGGCGTGAGCATGCGGCTGAGGAACATCTCGCCGCTGAGCGGGATGTAGGAGATTGTCGGACTTTCTTCGTACGCAACCCCTGCGGAAAGCGGAACGATGTTTCCTGCGTAGCTCTCCTTGGGCCCGATTCCGAACTGTCCGTTCACGTTGGCACTGACCTTGATGCTCGCCGTGACGCTTGCCACGGTGAGCATCCCGAACGTCTGGTCGTAGCGCTCGCGCACAATGACGTTGAGGAGCTGCTCGTCTTCGGTGCTGTTGATCACCTCGTTGTAGACGGCACGCCCGTTGGCGATCGATGCCGGCCCGACCGCCGCGCAGCCGGAGAGCGCCACAATGGCTCCGAGGAGCGCCAATGCGAACGTGGAGCGGGCGAACAGGGTGCGAAGGGTGGAAGTGTGCATGGAGGCGGCTTCTTGGGGGCACGGGATGCGGGAGAGTTTGCGCGGCGCGAAATGCCGCGCAGACTTTAACCGACGACCGGCGGGTTTGCATTTTGCCGGGGGGAAGTTGCTCGACTTCGGCCACCCCGTGCGGTATAGTTTCCTAGTAAACTATTTCGGTGATTATCCGAACATGCCCTCTGCCGCCAAGTCATCACCCGTCAGCCCTCTCGACGCTCACCTTGGGTACTGGCTGCGCCTGGTGTCAAACGACGTGTCTCATTCGTTTCGCCTCAAGGTCGAGTCCAAGGGCGTCACGGTGGCGGAATGGGTCATCATGCGTGCGCTGCTCGATTCGGACGGTGCCAATCCGAGCCGGCTGGCCGACCAGATCGGGCTGACGCGTGGAGCCGTTTCAAAACTGGTCGATCGTCTCGTCGAAAAAGAGATGGCGAGGATCGTGATCGACAAAAAGGACAGGCGGTTCCAAGCCGTGAGTCTCACACCGGCGGGGCGCCGGCTCGTGCCCCAACTCGCCGCTCTTGCCGACGAGAACGACGCCCAAATGTTCGGATTCCTGGGCGCGGAGCGCCGAGGCGAACTGGCCGCGCTGCTTCGAGAGATTGCTGAGCGCCGCGGCATATCCGGCGCTCCTGTGGACTGAAACTCTTCCCGGAGAATTCACTTGAAAAGCGAGCAGAAGCAGGTCATTCAGGAATGCGCGGCACTTTCAAAGTCCGGTCAGATCGATTTCGGAAATGTTGTCGGAAGGCTGATCAGGGCCGGGGTCGAGCGGTATCACGCGGACTACTCGCGCATGGAGGCAACGTATTACGCGCCCGACGGCAGCTCGCTGGTCGTTGCGCTCGAACTCGAAGTGATGCCCATCTCGGAGACATTCTCGGCAGCAGGAGTGGAATCCGCCGTTCGCCAGGCGCAGCGGGGCGAGATCAAGTTCCCGCAGTTTTCGAGTCAGGCGACGGAGGCCGGATGCGTCGGATACTTTGTGCAATTGTCCGGCAAGTGCGTGCAGTACTTCGGTCGCAACGGTGAAATGCACACCGAGTGGTTTCCCGGAGCGAAGTAGATCGCGCGGCGCAGCACCATTCTTGTAAATATTTACGGAAACGGTGAAGATTGGTTGCACATTCTTGCTCCGATGGCAAATTGGAGAAGCGGGGGCCCCGGCGAGGTCCGGGACGAGCGGGAATCTGGATCAGCGCAAGGTGTGCTGAACCGAGAGCTGCCGCCGAAGCGATCTCAAATTCGGAGCGATCTCATGCCGAACTTTCGACTGCTTGGTGTTATTGCCTGCGCTTGCGCGAGTATCGGAGAAGGCGCGTTCGCCGGTCCGACCGCGCTTTTCTACGACCGACTCGGACCGCCGATCACCACCGGCCAGATGTATTCGGTCGATCTGATGTCAGGCCAGCTTACAAACAAAGGGGTTTATGGCAGCAAGGACACCACAGGCATGGCATTCAATGCGGATGGCTCGAGATTGCTCGCGATTACGAGCCGTTCGACACGCGAGGTCTGGGATTACACGAGCAAGCCAGGATCGTTTATCGGCAGCCATTCCGCCGATCGTGGCGTGGACGGCGGGCTTCAGTACAACCGTGCCAACGGAAAGTGGTACGCGTTGCACTCTTCGGACATCGGCCCGGGTGAAATCGAGGAATCGTGGCTTTATGAAGTGAACATCAACACCGGTGCTTACACGCTTGTCGGCGCGGACGCCGCGGGATATTGCAGCGGCTTTGCCATCAGCCCTGACGGCAAGGCATATGGCATCGACATGATATTTCGCCATGAGTTGTATTCGATCGATCTGGCGACGGGAGAGAAGTCCGTTGTCGCCCAGCTGCAGGGACTAAATCCCAACAAGTACTCGATGTGCTTCGATCTTCTGGGCACGTTGTGGGTGGTGGGGGGAGGAAACGTTTTTGATTACGGTACAATCTCAACACTCAACGTGGATACTGGCGTCGCAACTCTGGTGGCGCATTTCAGCGAGAAGATGCACGACGCATGTGGGCTTGCGATCGTGATCCCGGGGCCGAGTGCCGCGTTTCTCTGTTTGCTGACCGGCGGTCTTGTGGCGGTCCGCCGCCGCCGCTGAACTTGGCTACGGGCCCGTTTGGAGAAACGGTCGAGACGTTTCCAGGTGGCGATACGGCCGCAGTGGAATTCTGCGGTCGCGTTCGGTTTTCCACAATGGAATTCGATGTGCGGCAAGGACTTACAGAAAACTGTCTTCCGGTCAAACCCCGAACATTGACAAGGTTGTTCGGGGTTGGTACGCTGTGCTCGGACAGGCTCGCGTCCGACGCCGCCCCTGTCTCTCGTGCTGCGAAACAAGGCGTTTCGAAGCCGGGCACTGCGTCGGGCCGACCTTTGGGCCCGCTCCTGCCGCGATGTTTGGCATGGTGCGGCCCCCCGAAGGCCAACCCGCTTGAGGCGGGAGATTGGGTTTCACATGGCCGTGGCAGAAATGAAGGAAACGAAGGGTGACGGACGGGGTGAGGCAAAGGGTGAGGGGCGGGATGGGCGCGGGGGGGAGACGGGTCGGGGGGACGATCGGCAGAAGCGAAAGGCACTGGACCTCGCGCTCGGACAGATCGAGAAGGCGTTCGGCAAGGGCGCCGTCATGCGGATGGACGAGACCGCATACCTGAACATCCCGGGGATTTCAACGGGCTCGATTTCGCTGGATATCGCGCTGGGTGGCAAGGGCATTCCCCGTGGACGCATCGTGGAAGTCTTCGGGCCGGAATCTTCGGGTAAGACGACGTTGTCGCTCACGATCGCGGCGCACGCTCAGAAAGACGGGGGCGTCGCGGCGTTCATCGACGCGGAGCACGCGCTCGATCCGTCGTGGGCACGGCGCATCGGCGTGAACATCGACGATCTCCTAGTCAGCCAGCCCGACTCGGGCGAGCAGGCTTTGGAAATCTGCGAACTGCTGGTTCGCTCCAACGCTGTTGACCTGATCGTCGTCGACTCGGTCGCCGCGCTGATTCCCAAGGCCGAAATCGAAGGCGAGATGGGCGACGCCACGATGGGACTGCAGGCGAGGCTGATGAGCCAGGCGATGCGGAAACTGACGGGCGTGATCGCCCGCAGCAACTGCACGGTCGTCTTCATCAACCAGATCCGTGAGAAAATCGGCGTGATGTTCGGCAGCCCCGAGACCACGACCGGCGGGCGCGCCCTGAAGTTCTACTCGTCGGTCCGCATCGATGTGCGCCGCACGGGCGCGATCAAGGAAGGCGATGTGACCGTGGGCAGCCGCACGCGGGCCCGCGTCGTCAAGAACAAGGTCGCGCCACCCTTCCGCGATGCCGAGTTCGACATTATGTACACCGAGGGCATCTCGCTCGCAGGCGACCTGCTCGACCTGGCGGTCGACAGCAAGGTGATCAACAAGGCCGGCGCGTGGTTCAGCTACGGCGAGGTCCGTATGGGCCAGGGCCGCGAACAGGCGCGTGCGATGCTCAAGGACAATGCCGAGATGTTCAAGGAAGTCCGCAAGAAAGTGCTCGACATCCGCGGCGCTCACCCGGTGAATGGACGGCCCGCGGGCGCGGTCGCCGGCGATGCCGACGCGGACGCGGAAGAAGAGGAATAGGGCTCTTCTGAATCAGAAACTCGAACGCGCCCAGTCGATCGCGACTGGGCGTGTTTCATTTGGGGATGTCGGAATGAAGCGCACGCAGCGGACGAAAACGCACTTTCAACGCCCGCGGCCGGAGCGGCCCGAAGAAGCGGGCCGAGAGTACATCGAGGGCGGAATCACAATGCTCGGGTCGAGTCGGATGGATTGCGGATCGTGACCCGGTTCACAAGACTTCGAAGTTGCGAGCGCGATGCCAATCATCCCGGCGGCGAGCAGAGTTCCCACAATCGCGAGCGATCGTGTGCTGGGTGTCGGACCGCTGGATGGGTACTGAATCTTCTGCACCACGCCCCGCGTGAAACTCAGCCCTGCCTCGGAATCTCGATCCACTGCGTCGGCGTGTGCCGCACGATCGCGCCGGTGCTCGAGTAAATAATCTGCTCGGCCACGTTGGTGCAGTGATCCGCAACCAGTTCGCACTGGCTCGCGACCTCCAGCAGCAGGAACGCGAAGTCGATCGTCATCTGCCCCTTGGCGATCTGCTGCTCACCGTCGCGGATGATCGCATCCTTGAACGCCGTCACGCAGTGCTGGCTTTGAAGCACCACCTTGGCGAGCGGGGCATCCATCCGTGCGAACGCCGTGGTGGTGTCGCGGAGGATCCCGATGACGCTGTTGGCCATCATGCGGAACGTCGCCGGGAAAGCCCGGGTTTGCGCCGTGCCCCCCGAAACCATCGGCTTCACCAAATCCGAAAGGTCGACCGCCACATCCGCCACTCGCTCGAGTTCGTTGTTGATTTTCACGATGGTGAGCACCCGCCGAAGGTCGCTCTCTCCGAGGCTCGCCCCTTCGTTGGTCGCGTCGTTCAGGAGCGAAACGCAGGCTTTTTCGATCGCCACGTCCGCAGCGTCGATGGCGTCGTCGTCGCTGTTCACCTGGGCCGCTTTCACCCCGTCGCGCGTGAAAAACGAGTCGAGTGCGAGTTCGAGCAGTGCCTGAACGCGACGGCCCTGGGACTCCAGGTCGGTCGAGAGTTGCGCGATGCGTTTGGTGAAGTCTTGGGGCATATCAGGTTTCGAATCGTGCAGCACAACCATACCACACCGATTGAACCCCCGCTGGGCCCTGCTTACGCTGGCCTTCTGCCGCGAGAGCGGCGAAACAGCAGGCACGCCTCGAAGAGGCTGTCACCCCGGAGCACGCCATGTCCTTTGAAATCCAGTCCGTGAAAGCCCGTCAGGTTCTCGATTCCCGCGGCAATCCGACGCTCGAAGTCGATGTCACGCTGGATTCTGGTTACATCGGGCGTGCCGCGGTTCCGTCGGGCGCGTCCACGGGCGAGAACGAAGCGGTCGAACTGCGTGACGACGATAAGGGGCGATACCTCGGCAAGGGCGTCACCAAAGCCGTGAACAATGTCAATGGCTTTCTCGCCCCTGAATTGCTCGGCCTCGACGCGACGCATCAGGAGTCCATCGACAAGTTGATGAATCAGATCGACGGCACGCCGAACAAGGGGCGCATGGGCGCGAATGCGATTCTCGGCGTGTCGCTGGCGGTCGCGAAAGCAGCCGCGGCAGCCTCGGGTCTTCCGCTGTATCGCTACATCGGCGGCAGCAGCGCGAGAACGCTCCCCGTGCCGATGCTCAACGTGCTCAACGGCGGCAAGCACGCCGACAGCACGGTGGATTTCCAGGAGTTCATGGTTCAGCCGTGGGGCTTCGACTCTTTCGAAGAAGGCATGCGGGCCGGCGTGGAGATTTACCACAGTCTGAAGAAAGTTCTGCACTCGAAGGGGCTTTCGACCGCCGTCGGCGACGAGGGGGGCTTTGCGCCGAACCTGAAGAACAACGAGGAAGCGCTCAAGCTGCTCGAGGAAGCGACCGGCAAGGCCGGGTACAAGTGGGGAGAGCAGATCTTTGTTGCGCTCGATCCGGCGACGAGCGAATGCTGGAACGAGGCGAAGGAAGAGGGAAAGCAGGGGTACAAGTTCTTCAAGAGCACGAAGGAGGTCGTGAGCAGCGATCACATGATCCAGATGTGGGCCGACTGGTGCTCGAAGTACCCGATCCGCTCGATCGAAGACGGTCTGGCGGAGAACGACTGGGCCGGCTGGAAGAAACTGACCGAAAAACTAGGCGATAAGGTGCAGATTGTCGGCGACGATCTGTTCGTGACCAACCGCAAGTTCCTTCAGCGCGGCATCGACGAGCATTGTGCCAACGCCATCCTGGTCAAGGTAAACCAGATCGGCAGCCTGAGCGAGACGATGGACGCCGTGGGCCTGGCGATGCGGAACCGTTACGCCGCCGTCATGAGCCACCGCTCGGGCGAAACAGAGGATTCCACCATCGCGGATCTCGCCGTTGCGACCAACTGCGGCCAGATCAAGACCGGCGCGCCCTGCCGCAGCGATCGAAACGCGAAGTACAACCAGTTGCTGCGTATCGCTGAAGAACTGGGTGACAGCGCGGTGTACGGGAAGAGTACATGGTGGCGGTAAAACGGAATCGGATTAAAGCCCGACCTTAATCCCCTCCGCCTTGAACTTCTGCAGCAGCAACTGCAATTCAATCAGCGCCTTGTCAAGGCGGTCCGCGGCGGAATTCAGCGAGCGGTAGAGGTCCGGGTTGTTCACCAGTTGCCCGGCGGTGCCCTCCCCCCGGTTGATCTTGCCCGCGATCGCGCCGACATCGGTCAGCGCGCCGTCCAGGCGCGAGAGCGTGGACTTGGCGTCACGGCCCAGCGACTCCACGGCCGCAACCGCGCGTTCACCCTTGGCGTCGAGGTTTTTCGCGGCGGCATCGATGCTCCTGGCCGCGGCCTGCGCATCGGTCATCAACTGGCTGATCTTGTCGGAGTTGTCCTTCAGGCTGTTGTACAGCGAATCATCCGCGACCCACTTGTTCATGCCCGCCAGCAGCGTGTCGATCCGTGCGAGAATGCTGGCAACGGTCGGCTGCCTGCCCGCCTCGATATCGCCCGGTTTGCGCGGCTCGAGCAACGCCTGCAGACTCTCGCCCACACGCGTGTAGGTGTCGGCGAACTTCTCAAATTTCTCGGCCGTGGTTGAGAGGCGCTCGAGTGGCCGCTGCAGATCGCTGAACAAGGAACGGGGAACAACGCGGATCGGTGCCGTGTCGCGCCCGGGAAGGAACGCGTCCTCGGGAATAAACGCCGTCTGGTCCGCGCCTTCCGCGAACGAAAGCGACATCTGGGAATCGCCCACAAGCCCTTTTTCCACGTACACGGCGAGATCACGCGGGATCTTGATCCCCTTCTCCACCTTGAGCGTCGCGATGATGCCATCGGTCGGAGGATTGGCAACCGAAAGATTTGTGATCGCGCCCACGCGCACGCCGTTGAACAGCACCGGCGATGTGCCACCGACTCCCGCGCCATACGGCATCGAGAGTTTGACCGGATACACCTGCTCGAAGCGCTTGCGGAACTCGCCAAAGAGCATGAACATGATCAGCAGACCGCCTACGCCGATGATGGCGGTAAGCCCGACCAGAAAATCTCGTACCACGGACTTGTTCATTGGGCTTCCGATTGGGCCGGGCTCAGTCGTTCTCGTCCTCGTGATCGTATTGGCCCATGAAGAAGTGACGCACCTGCGCATTCTCGTGATGGGCAAGTTCGTCGTATGTCCCTTCGGCGGCGATCTTTCCGTGCAGCAGCATGACGCACCGGTCGGCCACCTTTCGGGCCGAGACCAAGTCGTGCGTGACCACAATGCTCGTCACGCCCATGTTCCTGTTCAGTTTCAGAATCAATTCGTTGATGCCGTCGGAGCGGATCGGGTCCAGGCCCGTGGTCGGCTCGTCGTAGAGCACCACCCGAGGCTCAAGGGCAATCGCCCGGGCCAGCGCCACGCGCTTGCGTTGTCCGCCCGAGAGTTGCGCCGGCAGTTTCAGGAACATCCCTTTCAAATCCACGACCTCAAGCGCCCGCGCGACCCGCTCGTGCCGCTCCTCGCGCGTGAGTTTGGTGTGCTCGCGGAGCGGAAACTCGATGTTCTCTTCCACCGTCAGCGAATCAAAGAGCGCCCCGCCTTGAAAGAGCAGCCCGATCTGGAGACGAACGTCCGTCAGATCGCGCTCCTTCAGATTGTCGATGCGCTGCCCGTCAAAATAGATCTCGCCCTTGTCCGGCTGGAGCAGCCCGACAATGTGCTTCAGCATTACGCTCTTGCCAGAGCCAGATGGGCCGAGCACCACGGTTGTTTTTCCCTCAGGGATGTCCAGGTCCACCCCCGAGAGCACGTGCAGCGATTGAAATGATTTGTAGACGTCCCGCAACTGGATAATGGGGGGGCGTTCCTCACCGGCTTCTGGCCCGCCCGCGAGCGCCCTGGGCGCGCCGCCGGTCGAGCCGGACAATTTGGAGTTGGCTGGTGCGGGCGGCATCGAGATACGCTCGGTCCATGAGCACACCGCGCGATGACGAGGGTATCCGCGAGATCGGGCGAACGACCGTACGCCACGGCCGCAAGTTCGATTTCGAAGTCGTGAGCGTCGCCATGCCCGGCGGCCGCACGCTCCAAGTCGATCTGGTTCGCCACGGCGGTGCGGCAGTCATCCTTCCGGTTCTGGAGGCCGCCGGCGGCAAGAGTGTGGTGTTTGTCCGCAATCACCGGTATTCGATCGGCCGGCCCCTTCTCGAAATCCCGGCGGGGACGCTCGAAAAAGGGGAACAACCAATCGTCTGTGCCGGTCGCGAACTGATCGAAGAAACCGGCTATCGCGCCGCCAACATCGAACCGCTGGTCGAATTCCTGCCTTCGCCGGGCATGTCCGACGAGCGGATGTACACATTTCTCGCGACGGGGCTCACGCACGTCGGGCAGGATCTTGAAGAAGACGAATCGATCGAGGTCGAAATCGTTCCAGCCGCCGACGCGATCGCGATGGCCTCCGATGGTCGACTCGAAGATGGGAAGTCCATCCTCGCGGTTCTGCTCGCCGCGCGCCTCGGACGTTTGTAGCCGTCGCTACGCCTCGCTCGCCGGAACCGGTCGCAGATTGAACGCCTTTGCGATCGCCCAGCGCCCCAGATAGATCGCCGGCGTCAGCAGAATCGCGATCACGAACTTCAGGATGTACCCCGTAAACGCCGTGCGGATCACAAAGTCGAGCGTGGCAGAATCCTGCCCGAGCAGCCTGGGAAACCCGAAGAAGAAGAGCCACGTCACAAGCAACGAATCGAACATCTGGCTGATGATCGTGCTACCGGTCGCACGCAGCCACACCATCTTGCCGCCCGTCATGCGCTTGAAGATCGTGAACACGAAGATGTCGAGCAGCGAGCCGAGCAGGAACGCGATCAGCGAGGCGACATACATCAGCGTCGCCGATCCGAAAATATTCTCGAACGCTGCCTGATTGGCCGTTCCGGGGATGCCTTCGAGAATCGGGATCTTGCGCCCGACACTGATCAGAATGAACGCGAAGACCGCCATGGCGAACGCCACATAGGTTGTTTGCCGCGCCGCCTTGCGACCGAAGAATTCCGTGAGCAGATCGGTGATCAGAAATGTAATCGGAAACGGCAGCATCCCGACCGTGTGTTCGATCTTCCCTTGCCACCCCAAGACCGACCAGCCCGTATCGAACGAGAAAAACTTGACACCCAGAATGTTTGCGAGCACCAGTGCCGTGACGTTGACAGCGGTCAGCCACAGATAAAGAGTCTGTGCCCGTGTCAACGCGTGGGGATGGGTCGGGTCGATCGCTTGGATAGTCATGAAGAATACCGCACATTCCGATGCTCGTTTCGGCGTTTGAGTCGCGGCAAACCCCGCCGAACCGCTTAGAATCGTTAACGCATGACAACCGCGCTCAATACCGCGACGACCGAATTTGAAAAGAAGGACCGCTGCGCCGATCTGCCGCACCGGCCACGGGTGCTGCTGGGCAAGATGGGGCTTGACGGCCACGACCGGGGCGTCAAGGTCATTGCCCGTGCCCTCCGCGATTCCGGCGTCCACGTTATCTATTCCGGCCTTTGGCAAACCCCCCGCAGCCTGGCAATCTCCGCGCGCGACGAAGACTGCGACGTCATCGCCGCTTCGATGATGAGCAACTCGCACCTGGTTCTCGGTCCAAACCTCATGAAGGCGCTCAAGGAAGTGGGGCGGCCCGACTTGCCCGTTTACATGGGCGGGATTCTGCCTCAGGAGGATCTGGAGACGCTCGCGAAGGCCGGCATCTCCAAGTGCTTCACCACCGGCACGGGACTGATCGATATCGTCAACGCCGTGCGCGAAGCGACCAAGCCCAGAGGCGAGAACATCGCCGCCGGCACTGCGCAACTGGCCCGCGATATCTCGCTCGTCCACGACAACAAGAAGCCGCACGCCGGCGCCAAGCGCAAGCGACCTCGGCGCGTCATCGGCATCACCGGCTCGCCGGGCGCCGGCAAATCCACGCTGGTCGCGCAACTGGTGGGGGAGTTCACCCGGCGCGCGAAGGACACGAACGACACCACTTGCCGCGGCCGGTGCGCTGTGATCGCCTTTGATCCCATGAGCCCGATCACAAACGGTGCACTGCTCGGCGATCGCCTCCGGGTCGATTTCAACAACTTGGGCGAAAGCGTCTATTACCGCAGCCTTGCGATCAGCGGCGAAGACTACCACGCCCTCCCGGAAATCGTCGAACTCATCGGCGGCGCGCACGCCGACCCGGATCTGGCCTTTGACACACTCTTTGTAGAGACGGTCGGGGCGGGCCAGAACGAGACACGCATCCGCCAGCACGTCGATTTCACCGCCGTCGTGCTCACTCCCGGCATGGGCGATGCCGTGCAGATGGACAAGGCGGGCATTCTTGAAATCGCCGACATCTTCGTCTGCAACAAGGCCGACCACCCGGGCGAGAACGAACTGGTCCGCGATCTGAAGGATGTGGCCGGCAAGCGCCCGATCGTCGAGACCGTCGCCACCCGGGCGCAGGGAATCCCCGAACTGCTGGACGCGCTGCTCAAATAGCGGGAATCGAGCCGGCGCGGCAACCGTGCCGATCTGATATTGTCAGTTGCCCCATGGATGAGGCCACACGCATGAAAGACACGGAAGTCGAATCGACCGAGCAATCCCCGCCATCTCTCGATGCCTCGATCGCGCCCCTCAAGGGCCACCTCGAAGCGTTGCTGCTGAGCATCGATAAGCCCATTCCGGCTGAAAAGGCCGCCCGGGCGCTCGGATTGATCCCTGAAGAGAAGCCCGAAGCATCGGCCAAGTCGGGCGACGAGCCGACCGAGACGCAGAAGCGAGCGAGCGCCAAGCGATCCGCCGTCGTCGAATCCGCGGAGCGGATCATCGAGCAATTGGTGGCCGCACTCAACGCGGAATACGAAGCCGCCCCGCGATCGTTCCGCATCGAGCGCGTCGCCGGCGGCCTGCGCGTCATGACGCTCCCGGCCTTCGCTCCCACGCTCGCGCGCTTCCACAAGGATCGCCAGCAGACCCGCCTTTCCAAGGCCGCCGTCGAAACGCTCGCGATCATCGCCTACCGCCAGCCAATCACCCGCGCCGAACTGGAATCCATCCGGGGCGTTTCCTGCGGCGAAGTCCTCAAAAGCCTGATCGATCGCCACCTCGTTGGAATTCGGGGGCGTGCGGAAGAACTCGGTCGCCCGCTGCTCTACGGCACCACCCGCCAATTCCTCGATCACTTCGGCCTTGCGTCCACGGCCGATCTGCCCAGCCCCGAAGAACTCAAGGCCGCGCTCTAAGCCCAATGCCTCTTTGCGGAGACCCTTCTCGTGACAACGAATCTCATCGCTCGTTTCGGTTTTCCCGCGCTCGTCGGTGCGGCCTTCGTGCTGGGCGGCTGCGCCGGAAACAGCTCGCTCACAGGTCGCGTCATCCCCGGGCCGGGCAACGTGGTCACCGTTCTGGAAACCGCAGACCCCCGCTTCAAAGACGAGGGCATCGGTGAAACATCCATCGTCGTCCGCCGGTTCGTCGCCGAAGGGCAGAACGGACCGATCATCGGCACCGGCGTCTCCGATCAGAGCGGCGAGTTCAAGATTCCGATCACCGACAAGGACGCCGAGCGGTACCAGATGGTCCTCACCGCGACCACAACCGACAAACGCATCAGCCGGGGCCGCATCTATTTTCCGGCCGAGGGCAAAGAAGTGCTGGTGATCGTCCGCGACTTGAAATGAGCAATTGGGTCGGGAGTTGGGGTGGTAGGGGACGCGCCAGTCCGAAAACACCCGCACCGAGGTTTCACGATGAACCCGTGCCCCGCCGGGGCCGATGCTCCTGCGATTCCTACGCAGGAGATGCACCGTGCCCGCAAGCCGCTCCAGAACCGAACGTTGGCGTGATTGTCTTCAGCACATCAAGGACCGCAGCGGCGGCATCGAGTTCACCGTGGCGCGGCCCGGGATCGACCCGGAGGCCGACAGCGGCGATCTTGTCTGGCGCGTGCGTGTCATCCGCTTCGACGATGCCGAACTCGTGGTCGAAGCGCCCGTTGCCATGGGCAACGCCATTCACCTCAACGAAAATATCGATGTCGTCGGCATCCTTTCGGTGGGCCAGAACCGCTGGATGTTCCGCTCCAAATCCATGGGCATGACGACCACGCCCGGCCCCCGCGGCATGATGCCCGCGCTGCGCCTCCAAATGCCGGAAAACGTCGAGCGCTGCCAGCGCCGTCAGTTCCTCCGCGTCGCGACGGCGGAAGTGCGCCTGCCCGAAGTCGAGTGCTTCCCGCTTCTCGATCCGATGTCCGCCATCCCGGCGGAAGTCGCTTGCCGTGCTTCGATGTACAGCGGCGGTTCGACCGTCATGCCCGAAGTCGGCCCGGTCTTTAAGGCCAAACTGCTGAACATCGGTGGAGGCGGCGTCGGTCTGCTCGTGCCCCGCAACGAAACCAGCGGCGTGAACCGTTCCAAACTCATCTGGGCACGCTTTGACCTGCGCCCGGAAATGCCGGCTCCGCTCGGAGTTACCGCGCGAATCTGTCATACGCATCTGAACCACGAGCAGGATGTCTATGCGGGCGTCTCGTTCGAGTTCGCGTTCCACGCAGCCTATCGGCCCTTCGTGTCCGATCTGCTCGTGAACTACGTGCAGGCCCTGCAGGACCGGCAGATGTCGATGCGTCGCGCCGCCTGAACGGGGGCTTGCCGGCGCGATCGATCGTCGCCGCGAGCGTTTACTGGTAGTAGTACTTGTTCTGCGGATTGCCGAAGCGGTACGGCCCAACGTGCATGCGCACCTGGCCATCGACCGTCTTCAGACGGATCGGGTTCTCGCCCCAGTTCAGAATGCCGGTGTACAGGCCCGGTTTGATCGAGCTGTTGGTCACCTGGCCCGTCCAGGCCACGATGGCCGCGAGCGCACCGCTCCCGGAGATGAGTTCAACCTTGCCCGTGGAATCGGTCGGCAGAATCAGGTCGATATCGCCCCGCTCGGTGTTGACGATGATCGGCGAGGTGTTGGGCTTGCCGACCTCGACATAGACACTTCCGCCGGGCCGCCCCGCGCCGCCGTTGTCGATGTTGATCGCGCCATTCACGCCCCTCACTTCGATCGCGCCGTCGGAGTTCTTCACGCGGATTCCGTCGCACGACGGGATTTCGATCTTCAATTGCACCCAAGCTTCGGGCTGGCCTTCTTCGACAGAACCGGGCACGCTCCGAACAGTCAGAATGGCGCGACCGTCGTTTTCCGTGATCTGCGCCTTGGCCCACTTGACGCCTTCAGAGTTCTCCAGCGGCTCGCCTCGCTTTGTTCCGGCATTGGCCGTCACACGCGGGGCGGTCAATCTGGGGTTGACCCGAATCAGAACCGCGCCGCGGATGTTGTCGGCGTCCACGGCGATCGTCGGCGTGTGCTCCAGCACTTCAAGTCCCGCGATCGGTACTTCGATGACCTTCGAAGCGCAGCCGACCGGCGCGAGCGCCACAGCCACTCCCAGCACAAGGGTCAGGGCGGGCAGGGCGTTTCGGGCAAGATCACGGACAATGCGGACCAGGCTTCGCATTCGGCGATTCTCCTTCTGTCGTCGTAGCAATCGGTCAGGGATGGGCGTCTTCGGCAATTTCCGCCCGTGGGTGAACGCCCTCGGCCGAATCAATCTCACGACAACCCCCGAAATTCGGAACGTGGCCCCACGATTTGCGATACCATAGTTCGAGTTCCGGCGCGGGCCGGACAGAGTCCGACCTTCTTTACCAAATCACGACTTGGAATCAGTTCAGCGTTTGAGGCGAAGCGATAGAACGAAGCCGGGAAATCCGGGTTCGGCTGCCATCGAGAGGTTCCCGCCAAGTCCGGACCGGCTCATCCAAAGCCTTCCGGGCGATAGGCCCGACACTCGCCACGGCACCCGTGATCCGGTGAATCCCGAATGACCTGCGGCCATCCGGAGACTTTGGCAGATTCTGACGGAAGAAAAACTCCCCGGAAACAAGCGCGTGAGCGCTGCCGCATGTGGTGGGTGATCGCCTTTCCTGAACATGATTCCGGTCGGTCCTCGATAGGGGGATCGTCCGATGCTGACACTTGCACTTGATGGTGGGACGCTAATCGGCGCAATCGCCGGCGCGGCGGTCGCGGGCGCCCTTTTGGGCTTCGCCATCGCCAAACTCGTTGCTTCTCAATCGCTGGCCAACGCGAAAGCCAAGGCGGCGGAAACGATCGCCGGGGCCGAGGCGGCCGCTCGGGCCGCGGCCGAAAAGGTCCGGATCGAGTCCGACAAGGCGCTTCTTGAACGCAAGGCGACCATCGAGAGGGAAATCGAAGAGGGTCGCAACGAAGTGCGCGAGGCCGAACGCCGCCTGCAAAAACGCGAAGACTTGTTCGACCGCAAAGAAGAGGCGCTGACGCTGAAAGAGCAGGGTCTGGGGCGCCAGACCGAGCAACTCAAGAGCCGGGAGCAGGGCCTGCAGACGCGCGA
The DNA here is from genome assembly GCA_019636565.1 of Phycisphaeraceae bacterium. Classification (GTDB taxonomy): domain Bacteria; phylum Planctomycetota; class Phycisphaerae; order Phycisphaerales; family UBA1924; genus JAFEBO01. Next base: position 126,611 of record JAHBXG010000003.1, on the reverse strand, counting down.
GGGAGAACTCGATCGGGTCATCCAGGAGCAAAAGGACAAACTCTTCCAGATGACCGGCCTGACGCCCGACCAGGCCAAGGCGGAGCTGCTGGTCAAGGTCGAGGAGGATGCGCGCCACGATGCCGCGAAGATCGTCCGCAAGGTGATCGAGACGGCCGAGACGGAAGCAAAGGAAAAATCTCGAGAGATCACGCTGATGGCCGTCCAGCGTTACGCCACCGAACACACCTCGGAATCGACCGTTCGCACCGTCGCGATTCCCTCCGACGACATGAAGGGCCGCATCATCGGGCGCGAGGGCCGGAACATCCGCGCGATCGAAAAGGTGACTGGGGCCGACATCATCGTCGATGACACGCCGGGTGTGATTGTGGTCTCGTGCTTCGACAAGATCCGCCAGGCGGTCGCCGTCGAGTCGCTCGAACGCCTGATCGCCGACGGGCGCATGCACCCGACCCGCATCGAAGAAGTCGTCGAAAAGGTCAAAAGCGAGATCAACGAGAAGGTGCTCAAGTTCGGGCGCGATGCTGTGCTCGAGGTCAACCTGCGGGGCATCCACCCCAAGGTCAGCGAGGCGATGGGAAAACTCGCGTACCGCACCAGTTACGGCCAGAACGTGCTCCGTCACTCGATCGAGGTCGCGTACCTCTGCCAGGTCATCGCGGATCAGTTGGGCCTCGACGGCACCGTTGCCCGTCGGTGCGGCTTTCTCCACGATATCGGCAAGGCCATGGACCACGAGATGGAGGGCGGGCACCCCAAGATCGGCATGGACTTCGCCCGCCAGTTCGGCGAGAAGGAGCCGGTGCTCAACGCCATCGGCGGCCACCACGCGGATATCCCCTCAACTTCGTTCTACACGCCCATCGTCATGGCGGCCGACGCGGTCTCCTCGGCCCGCCCCGGCGCGCGGCGCGAGAGCATGGAGAAGTACGTCCAGCGCCTCACCGAATTGCAGGACATCGCGCTCGATTTCCGGGGCGTGAACGAGGCACACGCCATCCAGGCCGGACGCGAGGTGCGTGTGATGGTTGATGCCAATCGCGTCAACGACGACGAGGCGTACCTGATCGCCCACAAGATCGCCAAGCGCGTGAGCGAAGAGATGACCTTCCCCGGCGAGATCAAGGTCACCGTCCTGCGCGAGACGCGGGCGATCGAAGTGGCGAGGTAAGTTCGAGAGAAAGCGGAGTACGCGGGGCGGACAAGCGGGCCCAGAGTCTGGCTGAAAACGGACGGCTGACAACTGATAGCTCACAGCCGCCGCCTCGGGTATCGCTTCTGCGGCTCTTGGCCCTCCGCCCCCTTTCACCGGCTTTGGTACTCTGACCGAACCGAATCCCGCCGCCTCGCGGACCATTCTTCATGACCGAGCCTGCGAAAGTTCCCGTCGCCTTTGTCTGCCCTTTCTGCGGCGGCGCGACGCCGGACCAGCCCCGGTGTGCTCACTGCGCGGGCCCGCTTGACCCGCTCTCCCGTCAGGCCACGCAGAACGCCATGGGGCCCTGGTTCGTGCGAGATGAGCAGCAGCCCTTCCGGCCGGGCTGCTCCTACGAGACGATCCTGACCATGGTCAGCCGGGGCAAGATCACCTCCGACACCATCCTGCGGGGGCCAAGCACCTCACAATTCTGGTATCCGGCCAAACGCGTGCCCGGCGTTGCTCACCGGCTTGGGGTGTGCCACTCGTGCCAGCAGGCCGTATCCGGTGAATCCGAGTGCCCCCGCTGCGGGGCGGTTTTTCACGCCGATCCGGATCGCCAGTTTCTCGGCCTCATGCCCGTGCGGAGCCTCCCGGGGGCCAGCACGCCGGTGCCCGAACCGCCCGTTATCGCGGAACCGGCGGTGGCGGCGCCCGCCGCGTTTCCGCAGGCGTTCGAGGTTTCAGGAGTCGCACCGCGAGCCAGCGTGCTGAGCAACCGGATGGAATCCGAGATCGCCTCGCTGCGCCGGCGCAATGCGGTGCTGATCGGGGTCGCTGCGGTCTGCGCGATCGTGGCGCTCGGCGTGATCTGGGTTTTGGCGTCGGGCTACGGGGAACACGGCACCATTCCGACGGGGCGCGCTCTGCAAGCGGCCAATTCCGGCTCGAAGGAATCGTCCGATTCCACGCCTGGGGCGGACCAGGCACCGCCCGGCAGTGCCGAATTGCCGGCGGATTCGCGTCCAAACCCGGCACCTTTGCAGGCGACCGGGCAGAAGACGCCGCCGGCGCCAGAATCCAAAGATCCGGGCGCGTCAGAGCCGGCAAAGGAGCCAGCCAAAGACCCGGTCGAGCCGGTGAAGCCGAGCGAGGAACTGACTTTGCTCCGATCAACGCGCTGGCCGTAAGGATTGCGTAAGTACTTTCTTGGCAAACGACAGGTTTTTGTGGGTAGAGGTCCGGTTTTTTCAAGGTGCTGGGGTAAAACCTGCATCTCAAGTCGGCGTCCGCACGAAGTTGTGGTATGCTCTGAGAGCCTATTCTGGCGGCCGCATCCTGCGGCAGGGCAAGAGTTTTCGCAGTTTTTCACTGGTTTTGGAACGACTTGTGAGGGTGAAGGAGTTGGCGGTCACCTCGGATGCCGAGGGAGGGTCATCGGTTGACCTTTCGCCGGGCGAGGTAAAAATCTCCGATTCGCCGCAGCCGGGGTTTCCGGATCTGCGTATCGAACTCGGGTCGTTCTGTAAAACGGTCGCGATTCCGCGGCCAGTCTGGGAGATCGAATAATGCTGAAGGACGTGTTCGCCCGCAAGTCGCGTGGCACCGCAGGCTTCACCCTCATCGAATTGCTGATCGTCATCGCGATCATCGCGCTGCTCATCGGCATCCTGCTGCCCGCTCTTGGCGAGGCGCGCCGTGCGGGCAAACTCACCATCTGCCAGAGCAATCTGAAGCAGTTCGGTATCGCGAACTCGACGTTCGCCAACGAGAACAAGGACCGTCTGCTTGGACCGACCTGGAAGGCGGGCGACGCCAAGAACTCGACTTTGCCGGGCTGGGAAGGCAACGCCGGCTCGTACTATGCGAGCGATCAGGAGGCCTATGCCTACGAAGTCGCCTTCAACATCCGGACCAAGTTGGGTCTTTCGGACTCAGATGCTCCGGTCCCTTCCAACTGGATTCCGTTTATTCTCTATACCCACATCGCTGGCGTGAACTACACCGGTGGCCAGATGCCGAATCCGACGGCCGCTTGTCCCGAGGACCTTTGGCGCGTTGCCATTCAGCGCGAATGGAGAGATCCGGCAAGCACCGGGCTTCCTTATCCTGCATCCAACGACAATGGAGATGGCTCGTCCGGCCGTCCTTGGCGCTGGCCTTTCAGCGCGTCGTATCAGTTCCATCAGTCGCACTGGGGTCCTTCACGAGCAGAACGGCGAATTGCGCCGGGCGCGAGCTCTCCGACGCAGACCGCCTTTGCTTATCCGACCAAAGATGGCGGCGGAAACTTGTGGGGTTACGACGGCGATGTGAAGATTAGCGGCCAGTTTGGGACGAATCGAATCGGCGATGTTCGTTTCCCTTCGCAGAAGACCATGATGTCTGATGAGTTCGGTCGTCATGCTGGCCGCAAGACCACCATCTTCGCCGCCCCTGAATCAAAGCAGCCTCTCGCGTTCTACGACGGTTCGGTCCGCGTCTATCAGACCGGTGACACCAACCCGGGTTGGGATCCTTCTGCTTCGAGCCGTCGCGGCGGCAGCGCGAACGCGATGACGCTTCGCTTGGAATATACCAAGGATCAGCAGGCTTACGACCCGCAGTTGTTCCCGTACACCAGCGTGGACGGTACCACCGGCTTGCGCCAGTACAAGGTCGCGGCGGGATGGTTCAAGTACACCCGTGGTGGCCTGCTCGGTTGGGACGTGCCGCGTGGCGTCGCTTCCGGCGGCGGTTTGAATGGCAAGCAGGCTGTGATTACGAATCCGGGTTCGAGTCAGTTCATGTCGAAGGTCGCAGAGAACGAACTGGATACGTCCAGCGGCAAGTGGTAATTCAAGAATGTTCCAGACGCCCGGGGCCTCCCCCGGGCGTTTTTCGTTTTGCTTCGTTGCGTTTGCTCTGGTGCCTCGTGGGTCGAGGTTCAGGGGCCGATCATGAACGCAAGGCGTCGAGTCGGCGGCTTCACGCTCATCGAACTGCTGATCGTCATCGCGATCATCGCGCTGTTGATCGGCGTTTTGCTGCCCGCGCTTGGGTCGGCGCGCCGGCAGAGCAAGACGGTGGCCTGCACCAGCAACGGACGAACCTACGCGACCGCGACCGGCTCGTACGCGTCGGAGAAAAAGGATCGCCTCCCCGCGATGGATTGGCGAAGTTCCGATCCCTATCCGACCGACCTGCCCGGCTGGGAGAAATTCAAAGGCCAGTACTTCGAGAATGACCTGGTCGCGGCATCGTTCCAGGTCGTCCACATCATCCGTCGCAAGACCGGGCTCTCCGATGAGTTCGCGCCCGTTCCGCAGAACTGGATTCCGTTCATTCTCTATTCGCACGTGCCGCTCACCGATTACATCGGGGGCACAACGCCCTCGCCGGTCGCGGCATGCCCCGAAGACGCGTGGCGGATCGCGGTGCAGCGCCAGTGGGATGCGCCGCGCAACACCGGTTTGCCCTACCCGGAAAACGGTGGCGACAACACACTCTCCACCTGGCGCTGGCCTTTCAGTACGTCGTACAACATCCATCAGGCGCACTGGGGACCCTCGCGTGCCGAGCGCCGTTTCAACCCTACAGCCAACGTGCCCGGCTTCTTTCTCACCGCGATCTGGTATCCGACCGCCAACGGAGGCGGCGGTTTCTATACCAAAGAAGGCAGCGCGGATTCGGCCATGCCCGGTCAGTTCGGCTTCAATCGTCTCACCGACGTGCGGTTCCCGAGCCAGAAGGTGATCATGTCCGACGAGTACGGACGCCACTTCGGCAAGAAGCCGACGTTCTTCGCTGCGCCCGAATCGAGACAGCCCTTGCCGTTCTACGACGGCTCGGTGCGTATCTACCAGACGGGCGAAACCAACCCCGGGTGGGACCCATCGAGCAGCAGCAACCGGGGCGGCAGCACTCGCTCGATGCAGTTGCGTTTGCAGTACACAAAGCAGCAGAGTGCGTACGAACCCGACATGAGCACGTACACCGGCGTGGACGCGACCACCGGGTTGAAGAACTATCGCGTGCCGGCCGGGTGGTTTCGTTATACGCGCGGGGGGTTATTGGGCTGGGATGTGCCGCGGGGCGTGGGGGCGAACGGCAAGCGGGCGGTTTTGGTGAAGCCGGGCCCGGAACAATCTCTGACGCCGATTGCGGAGAGTGAACTGGATACTTCCGCGGGGTTGTGGTGAATCGGGAGAGTTGCCGAATGGTTCGAAGCGCTCTGAAAGTGCCTTTTCGCAAGCGTTCCACGCTTGCAAACTTGCGAGGGTTCTGTTAAGCTTTGGTTGTCTGTTCTTGACCTGAGGAGGTTTCGAAACTCATGCTGATTCGCCCTTTCCGGCGCCGTCGATCGGCGTTCACGCTGATCGAGTTGTTGATCGTCATCGCCATCATCGCGCTGCTCATCGGCATCCTGCTGCCGGCGATCGGCAATGCGAGAAAGTCCGCGCGCATGGCGGTGTGCATGAGCAACATGCGGCAATTTGCCGTCGCGATGGCGAGTTACGCCTCAGAGAACAAAGACAAGTTGTTCAATTACTCATGGTTCCGAGGCACGCCGATCCCGCCGGATTTTGCGCGCTTCTTGCCGGTCAAAGTTCAGTACGCGGACAACGACGTGCACGGCGCCGCGATGCAGTTCACGTACGTCATGCAGAAGCGCCTTGGTCTGACGGATCCGAACCGGTTTCTCATGCCGGAAAACTGGTTCCCGTACGTCTACTACAGCCACATCCCGCTGATGGATTACATGAGCGCGCAGATGCCCATGCCTGTGGCCGCGTGCCCGGAAGACAGGTCGTTGATTTTGCTCCAGAAGTCATACGACAACGTTGACAACGCCGGCACTCCGGTTCCTCCCAACTCGGGTGATAGCGACGCACGCTGGCGCTTTCCGTTCCGCATGTCGTACACGATCCACACGTCGCACTACAGCCCCGACAAGGTGTACAACATCATGGACGAGGGCCGAAGCAAGCGTGCGCCGATCGTCTATGCCACCAACGGGGGGATGCATTTTTCCGATGGTGACAACCCCGTATCGTCGATTCCCACGGGCGCGCTTGGCAACAGACGGATCGTGGACATCCGGTTTCCATCGCAGAAAACCTGGGCCTCCGACAGTCTGGGTCGCCACTTCGGCAGAATGGCAAGTTACTACGCGGACCCCACCTGCCGCCAGCCGCTTGCGTTCTATGACAGTTCGGTCCGCGTGTTCATGACCGGGGATACCAACCCCGGCTGGGATCCGACAAGGGAGAGCACCCGCAAACAGATGGGTCAACGTCTCGCGTGGGTGGAAGAATTGAATGATTACTCTCCGCCAGTTGCCAACACAACCAGCAAAACCGGAGCCGACGGGAAAGAGGTTCGTGGGTATGCCGCCGCGACCGGCTGGTACCAGATGACGCGGGGCGGCTTGCGTGGCTGGGATGTCCCGCGCGGTGCAGTGCGCTCCCAGATCAGCAACGGGAAGATGGAATACAAGGTCGAGAACGAGCTCGATACTTCAGTCACGAACGCTTATTGACCCGGCTTCCCGCGACCGTTCACAGCCGCGTTGCTTCCATGGAAGCGACGTACGCTTGCAAACCTTCGCGGAGTTCTGCCATGACTGTTTCGGTCGCTTCTGGGCAATCTTCATTCGCTCCGAATCAGTTCGCCGCCGGCATGCCCGGTGCCGGCCTTGGCCGCCTCTACAACTTTTGCGCCGGCCCCAGCATGCTGCCCGAGGAGGTGCTGCGCCAGGCTCAGGATGAAGTCTGGAATGTCCGGAACAGCGGCATCGGCATCATGGAGTTGAGCCACCGGGGCAAACTCTTCGATGAGATCCTGCACGAGACCGAGGCAACGGCCCGCAAGGTCGGCAACATCCCCGCTAACTTCAAGGTGCTCTTCCTGACAGGCGGGGCGACCAGCCAGAACTTCCAGGTCCCCGCCAACGTGCTGCCCGATCACGGCGTCGCGGCGTTTCTCACAACCGGCTACTGGTCCGAGCGCACCTGGGAGGAGATTGGTGTCTACACCGATCGCGCCTACGAGGCCTTCAGCGGCAAGAAGGAAGGCTACAAGCACTGCCCGACCGATTCGGAAATCCGCTACGCCGACAAGCCCGTCTACGTGCACATGTGCACCAACAACACGCTCTACGGCACCCAGTGGCGCAACGCCGACGGCTCGATCCGCACGCCGAGGATCCCGGATGGGTCGTTCCTGGTGGCGGACATGTGCAGCGACATTTTCAGCCGCCCCGTGGATTGGAACGAATTCGGGATCGTGTACGCCGGTGCCCAAAAGAACGTCGGGATCGCGGGGATCTCGGTGGTGGTGGTGCGCGAGGATCTGCTCAAGCCGGTGCGGAAACTGCCGCGGATGCTGGATTACTCGGTGCTGGCACGCGACGAAAGCCGGCACAACACGCCCCCGGTGTTTCCGATCTACATGTGCAACCTGGTTTTCAACTGGATCCTGAAGCAGGGCGGTACGGCGGAACTTCTGAAACGCAATAGCGAGAAAGCGCAGATCGTGTACGACGTGCTGGACCAATCAAAGTTCTACAAGGCGCACGCGCGGGCCGACAGCCGCAGCCTGATGAACCTGACGTTCCACACGCCAAGCGCGAAACTGGACGACCTGTTCTGCGAAGAGGCGTTCAAGGCGGGGATGGACCAGATCAAGGGGCACCGCAACACGGGCGGGATGCGGGCGAGCATGTACAACGCGTTCCCGCGCGAGGGCGCCGTGGCGCTGGCGCAGTTCATGCGGGAATTTGAGAAGAAGCACGGATAAAGGCGCGGGAGAACGCGGAGTCCGCAGAGAGGGCGGAGTTTCGCGGAGTGAATGCGTGATTCCGCACGGCGAAGCCGTGATGTGAAGTAGCCGGGGGTGAAGCGAGATCGCCTTGCGATCGAGCGCCACCCCCGGGTCGCTGGAGGCCACCATCTGCACGCCGAAGGCGTGCTGGTCAATCCCACGCGTACCTCTCATCAATTTTAACCCCGTACTTCGCGCACAAAGCGCGAATCTCATCTTTGAAATCGACTTTCGCATGATGGTCGATTTGCGTCGCGATGTACTGATGCAAAGCCTGTGCGCCCGATTCCCCGAGCGAGAACCCGAAGTACCCGTCCTGCCATTGAAATGCGGGCGTCGTGCGGTGCATCCATCGCGACGTCTCACGTTTCACCTCCAGCATGAGATCCGACAAGGCCACCGTCTTGGCCAGATTTACGAACATGTGGACATGGTCTGCGGTGCCGCCCATCGCGAGCAGCACGCATTTTTTCGTTCGGCAGATTCCTCCGGTGTACGCGTAGAGATCGGGTCCGATTTCTGAGGTGATCGTCGGCTGACGAGACTTGGTCGAAAAAGTGACGTGAATCAGCAGCTTGGTAAGGGTCGAAGCCATCAGCGGAGAATACCGGCACGCCTTCGGCGTGCTGAGCCTCATGTCGTTGCGACCGGGGGTGGCGCTCGCCGCTGCGCCGCTCGCTTCACCCCCGGCTACTTCACGGCACGCCTTCGGCGTGCAAAGGCGTGACTTGCGGCGACAAAAATAAGTTGAGGTTGGTGGTCCGAATGCTTTTTCGAGCTGGGGCTTCGGCAAGTTTGGGACAACTCCGTTCTTCCTCGCCTTGAATAGCCCGTGCCGCTTTCGCTTTCTATCGCCAACATCTCGGCCGATCCGCGCGAGGCGATCTCTCGTGGCGCGGCATTGATGAACTTGCTGGGCGAGCCGCTCCTGCACCTTGATGCGATGTTCGCCGGGCTGCGCCCGCGCGAACTCGACCGGTCGGCCCGGCGCGATCTTGCCTCCATGCTCAAGCGCCTCGGCGTGGGCGCGACCGGCATCGACTTGTTTTTGCCTCCTCAGCATCTCGCCGATGCGGCGAACGTTGATCGGGCGGTGGGGGCGATCGGAGGCGCGATCGAACTGCTTTCGGAACTCTGCTCGCTGGGCGCGATGGAGTCGAAAGTGCTGTGTCTCGCGCTGCCGCAGAAACCGCTGGCGAACGCGCTTCAGTCGATTGGGTCGGCGGCGCTCGAACGGGGTGTGACGGTCGTAGATTTCTCGCTGCCTCCGGCGGCGGACGTGCCAACATCGATCGCGCGGGGTGTGGACTTCGCGCAGGTGATCGCGTCGGGACAGGACCCCGCGGCTTTGGTTGCTTCGAGTGCGCCCGGGGCGATCCGTCTATGCGATTGGGACGGTTCGCGCCGGGTGGCGGTGGGCAGCGGGCGGCTGGATGTGCGATTGGCCGCGGCATCGGCATCGATAGCGGCGGCGCGCGTGCCGGTGGTGATCGATCTGCGCGGGCTGGATGCGGGAAAGGGGTGGGAAGCCGCCGCACGGGCCGCGGTGCAAGCGTGGAACGGAGTCAAGCCGGGGGATTGATTCGAGTGGGTGCGTGCGGTCGATGGACTACGGCGAAGCAAACGCGCCCACCCCCAAGCCCCCTCCCTCGGGGAGGGGGTTTCAGAGTGGCGAATACCGAACGGGAGAACTGATCCATGGCATCGAGGAAGAGAGCGTCGGTATTGGTTGGCGCGGGAATGTTGGCGGGGCTTCTCGCGGGTGTGGTCATCGCTCAGCCGGCGAATCAGGAAAAGCCGGACAAGCGCGCGATCTACGAGGCCGTGCAGAAGATGTCGGCCCCGGGGCCGGAGCACAAATACCTTGAGCCGTTCGTCGGTTCGTTCACGCAGGAGATTCTGTACGAAGCCGGGGGCGGTCCGCCGGTGACTATTGAGGGCGTCGCGACGGGCAAGTGGGTGCTGGGCGATCGGTTTGTGCAGATGAACGCGAACTCGACGCCGCGGGAGGAGATGCGGTTTGAGTCGATCAACTTCTTCGGCTACGACACGGGTCGAAAAAAGTACACGGCGATCGGGCTGGACACGGGGGGCACCTACGCGGTGTTTGCCGAGGGTGACTACGAGCCCCGCTTGAAGACCTGGACGCTGGAGGGAGAGACGGAGGAGCCGGGCGTGGGGAGGCTTCCGTTCCGGTTTGTTTTGCAAGTGATGCCGGATAAGTCGATCGTGCACGAGGTGCTGTTCAAATTGCCGGGGTCGGAGGAGTACAAGCAGGTGGCGAAGACGGTGTACAGGAGGAAGTAAGCGGGCTTGAACACGCCGAACTGCCCCAAGTGCGGCAAACAGTTCGCCCTTGACGACATGAACGTCAAGGAGGCGGTGGCGGTCTGCCGCGCGTGCGGGGCGGTGACGAAGTTGAGTGCGCTCGCCGAGGACCCGGCGGTCTTGAGCGTGGACGTGTCAAAGCCTCCGGAGGGGTGTGAAGTTGTGGAACTGGGGGACCGGATCGAGGTACGGGCGAGTGCGCGGTCGTGGGGGACTGCGGTGGGGACGGCGCTGTTCGGGCTCTTCTGGAACGGGATCGTTTCGGTCTTCGTGATTCTCGCAATCGCGGGCACGCTGCACGTTCTGGGGATCGGGGTACCCAACTGGTTCCCGGCGCCGCAGGCCAACGGCGGCCCGATGACCGTTGGAACGGTGCTGTTCCTGTGGATTTTCCTGATCCCGTTCATGCTGATCGGGACCCTCATTTTCGTCGCGTTTCTGATCGCGATCGCCGGTCGCTGCGAGGTGATCGTGCAGTCGGGGAGAGGAACGGCGGGGACGGGGATCGGGCCGCTGATGTGGCGGCAGAAGTTCGATGCGAACGCGGTGAAGTCGGTGCGGACGGGCGAGACGACCTGGAAGCAGAACGACCAGAGGAAGCCTTTGGTGCTGATCGAGGCGGACCGGAAGGTGAAGTTCGGATCGGGGCTGGCGGAAGAGCGGAGGCTCTGGATGACGGCGGTCTTGGCTCGGACGCTAGCGGGCGCGGAACGTGGGAATCGCCCGTGGCTATCCTCATTTCGCACATGAACAAGGTTGCGCCAATACCGTCGCCGACCCCCACCCCCACCCCCACCCCCACCCTCACCCCCATCCCCACACTCCGCGAATTGACGGAGCAGTATCTCAAGGCCGAGGCCACGCTGAAACTTGGCGGTGGCCAGAAGGCCATCGACCGCCAGCACGAAAAGGGCCGGCTGACCGCGCGCGAGCGCGTCGAGAAATTGATCGACAAGGGGAGTTTCTTCCAGGAGTACGGGCTTTGGTGCGCGTACGAGATGTACAAGGAGCACGGCGGCGCACCCGCGGCAGGTGTCGTCACGGGCGTGGGCACGGTGCAGGGACGGCGCTGCATGATCGTCGCGAATGATGCGACGGTGAAGGCCGGCGCGTTCTTCCCGATGACGTGCAAGAAGATCATCCGCGCGCAAACGATCGCGATGATGGCGCGCCTGCCTCTGATTTATTTGGTAGACAGCGCGGGCGTGTACCTGCCCCTGCAGGAGGATGTGTTCCCGGATACGGACGATTTCGGACGCATCTTCCGCAACAACGCGGTGATCAGCGCCGAGGGAATCCCGCAGATCGCGGCGATCATGGGTTACTGCGTCGCGGGAGGCGGGTATCTGCCGGTTTTGTGCGACACGCTACTGATGACGGAGGGATCGGGGCTTTATCTGGCGGGTCCGGCGCTCGTGAAGGCGGCGATCGGACAGGAAGTGACCGACGAGGAACTCGGCGGCGCGACGATGCACGCGAGCATCAGCGGCACCATCGACTTCAAGGAGAAGGACGATGAGGCGTGCATCGAGCGGCTGCGAGAACTCGTCGCCAAGCACGGGTCGAATCGGTTTCATCCCGATCGGCTGATGGAGCGGATGGGTTCGCCCGAGGCGATGGCGAAGTACTCGAAATACATGGAAGCCATGTCCGAGCGGATGAAACAAGATCCAAAGGTCGATCACTTTGAAGCGACTGTTGAATTTGTTGATGGCCAGGTGAATGGACGCCCTTTCCGGGATCCAAACGAAATCTATGACGCGTTCACCGACAAGTCGGGTGCGCAATATGACGTGAAGGACGTTCTGGCCTGCTTGCTCGATGTTCGCGCCGAAAAGAACGCCGAAGGGCACGAATCTCTCGCTCCCGACTTCGACGAGTACAAAGCCGACTACGGCCAATCCATCGTCTGCGGCTACGCGCGAATCGGCACCCGCCCTTGCGGCATCGTCGCCAATCAGAAGAAACTCGTGCAGCGCACCGTTGCGGGCGGAAAAACCGGGCCGACCAAGGCCGTGCAGATGCCCGGCGTGATCTATGACGACAGCGCGGACAAGGCCGCACGATTCATCATGGATTGCAACCAGCGCAAGATCCCGATCGTGTTCCTCCACGACACCACCGGATTCATGGTCGGGCGCGACAGCGAGCAGGGGGGCATCATCCGCGCCGGCGCGAAGATGGTGAACGCGATGAGCAACTGCATCGTGCCCAAAATTGTCGTCATCACCGGCGGCTCCTACGGCGCGGGCAACTACGCCATGTGCGGGCGGGCGTTCGATCCGTTTCTTTCGTTTGCCTGGCCGAGCGCCAAGTGCGCCGTGATGGGCGCGAACCAGGCGACTGGCGTTCTTACAACAATCGAAGAAGCCAGCCGCAAGCGCAAGGGTGAGACGATCGACCCCGAAACGCACAAACAGATCTACAGCGCGATCCACGCGGGGTACACGGAGCAAGCCGACATTCGACATGGTGCTGCGCGGGGATGGCTGGATCGCATAATCGAGCCGCACAAGACGCGTGACGAACTCATCGAGGCGCTCGCAACAGCCGAGCAGGGCTGGGACTACTCAAAGCCGTTCAAGACGGGTGTGTTGCAGACCTGATCAGCACGATTGTCGCAAAGGACACTCACGTTGACGATGCTCGTTCATTTGATTGACGATCGCGATTCTGCTTCGATTAAGCGAAGCGGGATCAAAGGAAACGCAACCAAGATCGCGAGCCTTAACGGGCAGATCACGCTGAAGCGAGCCGTTTTTGCGATGCCGCTGTTGCCAAACTATTTCGCGAGCAATCAGTGGCTGCGTGAGTTGAAGCGGCGAGGCACGAAAACGATCGCCGCCGCCCACGTTCGGCTTCCATCAGAAACGTCAGTGTGGGTGGGAAAGTACAACGGCGAGCATCGAAAGGTTCCGCTGGGACATGCCGCCGGAATCATCATGAAGGAGTCTGATCCACGCGGCTGGCAGGTAGTCGTCGTTGGAAGTGTGTCGCCAAAATCCATCCATGCAATCCGTCCTGTACCGCAAGTTGTTGGATGGCGCTATTTTCCTGAAAGCCACGACAAGGGGCCGTGGAAGTGCCTTTGCTCTTATTGCTTGCAGGGGATGAAGGGCGAGATCAAGTCGAAACGACTCATTCGCAATCTCGTCGCAGAAAGTGGGGCAAAGGCCTTAAATTTTGAAGGCAAGCCGGAAGACCTTCGCCCCTCAAAGCGGCGGGGCTCCAACAGACGTACAGGCAAAGCCAAACGCTAATTGTTAAGAACTTGGTGGGAAGAGCCCAATAACCAACGCCGCGGGCGCGCACTCTCTTTGATTCGCGCTAGACACAAGCAGTCGTTTCGCTATAGTGTTCCTGCGTTCATGCTGTAGGAGGCTTGAACGCACTGGGTTTCTCGTGGGTTTTTAGAGAGAGGCAAGACATGCAGAAGTACGTTTTGGGCGCTGCCGCGGTTGCGGCGAGCGTCATGGTCCAGGTTGCTGGCGCTTCGGCCATCAACGACTGGAATCTGATCGTTCGCCACAACCTGACAACCAACTCGGAAGTCGAAGGGCGCACGATGGTCGGCGGGAACATCTCGGGCACTTCGAATTACGGCACGAAGCTGCTGCCCACCTCGAACTATCTGAATATCGACACGCTGGTCATCGGTGGGACGATCGGCGCGAACAACTACCAGGTGAATTCGGGGCGCGCCCGTCTGTTCAACGCCAAGGGTGCAGCGAACTTCAACATGAACGGGGGCGGCGCTCTCATTCAGAATGACAACAGCGTGACCTCGATGGTCAACAGCGCGTGGGCCGACGTGACGAACGCGTCGTCGTACTGCTCGAGCCTGAGCGCGACCAATACGGTGACTCTCCCGGGCGGTCAGCCCGCGGGCGTGGTATTCAACTCGGTGGCGGGGCCGGGCGGCGTCGCCGTGTTCAGCGTGAACGGCAACTCGCTCTTCCAGAACAACAACGTCCAGCAGATGGACATCAACATGAACGGCGCGACCACGGTCGTCATCAACGTGGCCGGCACCAGCATCACCTACAACGGCGGCAACATGGTGGGTGGGTTTAACATCCCCAATGCCTCCAAGATCATCTGGAATTTCTACGAGGCGACCACGCTGAACATCGACCGTCACTTCTTCGGCGCGATCCTCGCCCCGAATGCGGTGCTGTCGAACTCGACGGCGATCGAAGGCAGCGTCTTTGCCGATTCCTTCAATCAGCACGGTGAAGTGCACCTGCCGAACTTTGCCGGTCTGATTCCCGCGCCGGGAGCCCTGGCTCTCGCGGGGTTCGGATTGGTCGTGGCGGGTCGTCGGCGTCGCTGAATTCTGAAAAACTGAGCACGACTTTCATCGGCACCGGGCACCCGCCCGGTGTCTTTCTTTTGATCCCGATGCCAACCACCATTCGGTGTATCCTCCGAATCATGTCCGATCTGGTCCGCATCACCGATGTCTCTCCCCGCGACGGGCTTCAGAACGAGCCGGGTGTTATTCCCACGGCGGACAAGGTGAAGCTCGTCGAGTTGCTCTGCAAGACGGGCGTGGACGAGATCGAGGTGACGAGCTTTGTGAGTGCGAAGTGGGTGCCGCAGTTGGGGGATGGGGCGGCAGTGTTCGAAAGCTTGGATCAAAGCCCCCTCCCTGAGGGAGGGGGTTGGGGGAAGGGAGTGCCTGCGCGGAATCCGGTCGCAGTGGAGAGGGCAAAGTCGCTTCGAGCGGCAATGACGGGACCCGAGCGAGCGCTTTGGTACGAGCTTTCAGGAAAGCGACTGAACGGGTTCAAATTTCGGCGTCAGCATCCCTTCGGTCCCTACATCCTGGATTTCTACTGCCCGGCAGAGAGACTGGTTGTTGAAGTTGATGGAGAATCGCACAACAACCATGAAGCCGCGCAACACGACGCGAGGCGAACAAGCTATCTCGAGAGACACGGCTTGCGCGTGATTCGATTTCAAGCGGATGATGTTGTGAAGGACTCCGCGGAGGTCGCAAGTCGGATTTTGCGATGTCTGCTCGCACCACAGAAATCTACTCCCTTCCCCCAACCCCCTCCCTCAGGGAGGGGGCTTCAGAAAGCCATCTTCTCAGCGCTCGTTCCAAATGAGCGCGGCATGCAATCGGCGCTCGATGTGAACAAAGCCGCGCGGCGACGCTTCATTCGCAAAGTTTCCGTATTCACCGCCGCCTCCGAAACGTTCTGTAAGAAGAACATCAACGCCACCATCGACGAATCGCTTGATCGATTCCGTCCGGTCATTTCTGCGGCACACCTGAACGGGCTGGACGTTCGTGCGTACATCTCCTGTGTGATCGCCTGCCCGTTCGAAGGGCCGATTGCGCCGGCCGTCGTTGCAGATGTCGCCAAACGACTCATGGATTTGGGTGTTGATGAAATCGATTACGGTGACACGATCGGCGCGGGCACATCGGAATCGACGGCGATGCTCCTGAAAGAAGTTCGGAACGTCGTTCCGATTGAAGGCGGCCGTGTGCTGAGCACTCTCCACCTCCACGACACATTCGGTCGCGCTGCCGAATGCGTCCGTGCGGCTCTTGATTTCGGCGTCCGCTCCTTCGACGGCTCGGTCGCAGGCCTCGGCGGCTGTCCCTACGCCAGCAAGACGCTCCCGGACGGGACGATTCAACGGGCCCCGGGGAACATTTCGACCGAGTTGCTGGTGCGCACGAACCACGAGGCGGGCTACAAGACGAACGTGGATTTGGAAGCTCTGAATGTTGCCGCGGCGTTCGCACGCGAGATTGTCGCCAGGTCACGTGCGGGCGTTGAGAAGGGGGGAGCGTGATCAAGTCGGCGCTCCAAGGCAATGTATTTGAGATCACACTCTCGCGCCCGGAGAAGAGGAACGCGCTTACGCCGGAGATGCTGGCGGACTTGCGGGCAGCGATTGCTGTGATTCCGAAGGAAGCGAGGGCGCTGCTCCTGAGCGGGGAGGGGGCGGCGTTCTGCGCGGGCTTTGATCTTGCGCTGTGCAAGGATTCTCCCGATGGGACCGTCATGCGGGCCCTGCTCACGGGGCTGCACGAGTGCATCGCGGCCCTCCGAGTTCTGGAGATTCCCGTGGTGATCGCTGCCCAGGGCGCCGCGATCGCGGGGGGCTGCGCGCTTCTGGGTGGTGGGGATGTGATTCTCACCAACGCCGATGCGAAACTTGGGTATCCCGTCGCGCGACTCGGGGTCTCGCCTGCCGTTTCCGCTCCCTTCTTGCGGAATCTCGCGGGCGACGGCGTTGCACGTGCCCGCGAACTCGAGAATGGCCTGATCGATGGGCGGGCCGCGCTCGCGTGCGGCCTCGCGCACGAATGCCTCGAAGCCCCCGAGGCGGTTCGGAGTCGCGCTCTGGAAGTGGCGCGCGATCTGGCTTCCAAACCCGGGCACGCGATGGCGGCGACTAAGCGCTGGCTCGCCGAGATCGCGCCGATCAGTCTGGCAGCCCAGGGGCTGTCAGTTTCGTTGGCCCGCGTGGGCTCGGAAGAAGAGAAGCGGCTCCTGCCTCTGGCCTGGAGTACCGTTCGCTAGCAAGGCAAATATGCAATGAATCACGCGCTTCTCGCCATCGCCGGACCTGTCGCAACGCTGACACTCAATCGCGCCGACGCACGCAACGCACTGTCGCTCGAACTGCTCCAGGATCTGCACGCCGCGGTGGACGCGCTGGCGCCTTGCGCATCCGGCGGGGGCTCGCCTCACGTGCTCGTTGTGACCGGGGCGGGCAAGGCCTTCTGCGCGGGGATGGATCTGAAAGCCGTCCTGGGCAATAGCACCCTCGCACTCGAACTTCTCTCTTCGCTGGCTCTCTTCACGGTGAAGCTCCGAGCCTTGCCGATGGTCGTTGTCGCCAAAGTGAACGGCGCGGCGATCGGGGGCGGCTGCGGCCTTTCCTGCGTCTGCGATCTGGCCATCACCCACGCCGACGCAAAACTCGGTTATCCCGAGGTCGATCTCGGCGTCTGTCCGGCCGTCGTCGCCCCGTGGCTGGTGCGGAAAGTGGGGGCAGGTCGCGCCCGAAAGATTCTGCTGACCGGTGGCCTGATGTCCGGTCGCGAGGCCCATGTCTGCGGAATGATCGATGTCCTGTGCGAGACCGGCGCCGAACTCGATCGAGTGACCGATGATGTCGTGAGGCGGCTTGCCGCGGGGGGGCCGCAAGCGTTGGCGGCAACCAAGAAACTGCTGAATGAGCTCGATTCATCGCTGGATGAGGCGATCGTGCTGAAGGGTGCGCAGCTGTCCGCGTCGGTGCTTGCGACGCCCGACGCACAGGCACGTCTGCGGGCCAAACTCGGTGCGTGAGCGGCGGCACGGCCAGCTCGATTACTTCATCACAGATTTCAGACCCGGCAGTTCCGCCAGTTTGGCCTGAACGATCTCCCACTCGTGGCTGTGCATAGAGAAATAGAGCGACGTGCCGCCGAAGAGGGCGAGGATCGCGACAACCCAAAGCACTTTCAACCAGGTGCGCCCGCTCTTCCAAAATCCGTAGATAGGCATCACCACGCTCAGGGGCACGAATGCCAAACCGAAGATGCCGACGGCCGCCCAGATCGGCTTTTTGTCATTGAGCGTCACGCCGATCGTGATGATGTACGTCATGAGTAGAAAGAGCGCCCACGCCGCGATGTAGAGGTACATCGTGTGCAGATTGCTCGAACCGATCGCCCACATGCCGACAAAGAGCGTGCACCACGCGATGAACTGGTTTCGCGGGCCGAAATAGAACCCGGGTATGAAGTTGGAAACTTCCTCGGTGATCCGGCGTGCGATCGGGCCGAGCGTGTCCGCGCCCATGCCCCCGGGCCCCTGTTCTGACTGGGGCGCGGTGTTGAACTTGCACGCGACGCAAATGGTTGAGTCTTTGCCCAGGAGTGTGCCGCACTGCGGGCAGAAATCCTGGTGCATGGTGGCGAAGTAGTCGATCCCCGCGGCGGTGGAGTGCCCGGAAGCAGCGCGGCTCCCCGGGTGGATTCCTTGCTGCACATCGATGCCCTCGCGGGTGGCGCACTCCATGCAGGCATAGCGCCCGGTCTTGTCCTTGACGCGTCGCTTCTTGGAAACATCTATCCCGCAAATGACGCAGGTCTTTTCGTCAAACACTTGACTGTCCTCGCCCCCAAGGCGGCTAGAGAATACCAACTTCAGCGCACTTGTTAGTCAATCGGTTCTCTGTGTTTCAATACGAGAGAGAGAGGACTCGGAGTCTGCTCATTTCCTACGCTCGTTCAGATTTCGACAAGGAGCACCCATTGAGCAACGTCCTGCCCCTGCCATTCGAAAAGGGATCCGACGGCTTTGCCACACTTACCCTCGAGCAGCCGGGAAAGCCTGTCGTGGTCCTGGATCTGGAACTCCTCCAAAGGCTTGAGGCCTCCCTCTCGACACTGGCGGGCGCGGAGGGGCGCGGTATTCGGGGCATGATCGTCCGTTCTGCCTCCGAGCGGGTTTTCGTCGCCGGGGCTGACCTGAAAACGATTTCAGAGTGGTCCGACGACCAGCTCGACCGCTATTTGGCGTTCGGACAGAAGGTTTTTTCGACCCTGGCGACGCTCCCATTCCCCACGGTCGCCGCCATCAACGGGGCGGCCTTGGGCGGCGGGCTGGAACTGGCGATGCACTGCGACGCCCTGGTTGCGGCCCCTCCCGCCTTGCGCGACGGCCAGCCGGGGAAGCCCTATCCGGTCGGTCTTCCAGAGTGTTCGCTCGGGCTTTGCCCCGGATGGGGCGGGACCAACCTCTTTCCACTCTGCCTGGACAACCCGGCCGACGCCATTCGACTTTGCGCCGAAGGCAAGCCGATGCTGTTCGAGGAGGCTGTCGCGTCGGGCTTGTTTTCCGAGGTTGCGCCGACGCAGGCTGAATTGCTGGAAACGGCGAAGAAATGGCTCGAATCCGCCGCGGCGGCCGCTGCCGTTCAGAACTATTCCGAGTTGGACCCGTGGAAGCGTTCTCCTGCCCAGGCGACCAAGACGCTCCTTTCGATGGACCGCATGCGGGCCGAACTCACACCCACCGAGGAATCGCAGGTGGTACTCGAGTGCCTGAATACCGGATTGACCAAAGGTTATCAGGCGGCGCTAGACGCGGAGCGGAGGCATTTGGTTCGGCTACGCCACACACCCAAGGCCAAGCAGGCGCTTCAGGCGTTCTTCGCGCGGAGCAAGTGAGGGCATCCGGCCGAATCGCCCGAACGAAGGAACGAATGCCCTCCAATGGGCCGAAGATTGGCAATCGCTAGCCCTTTCCGCGCCCTCAAAGCGAGGAAAGAATGGCATGTCCCCCGGTTTGTTCGTCGCCGGCGTTTGTCGGCCCCGGAAAGCCCCACAGGAGCACGTTCATGGCCGACCTGAAATCGATGAAGATGTCCGACAAGGACCGCAAACTCATCGAAGATGCGGAGGCCTTGCTGGGACCGGAGCCCACGAAGATGGGCTTCGTCAAGAACATGTTCTGGGGCAACCTGCGGACCGACTTGGTGTTCCCGTATCCGATTCCAGAAACCAAGGAAACCGCCGCTTGCGATCAATTGCTCGCGCGCTTGGACGACTATCTGCGCAACGAGCATCCGGCGGTGCAGATCGATCAGGAGCAGGAGATTCCGCGCTGGGTGATCGATCGGCTGTTTGAACTCGGCGTGATGGGGATGACTATCCCGAAAGAGTTCGGCGGGCTCGGCCTGGGAATCACCAGTTACAACCGCGTGCTGGAACGAATCGGATACTCCTGCGGCAGTACCGCCGTGCTTGTCTCGGCGCACCAGTCGATCGGCTGCAAGGCCGTCATGCTGTTCGGTAACGACGAGCAGAAGAAGCGCTGGCTGCCCCACTTGGCGAAAGACTGGGTCAGCGCATTCTGCCTGAGCGAGCCCAACGTTGGTTGCGACGCGGGCGGCCAGGAAACCCGGTGCGAAAAGACGCCCGACGGAGAGTTCTACGTCATCAACGGCGAAAAGAAGTGGGCCACCAGCGGCGCGATCAGCGGCCTTTTCACCGTGATGGCCAAGCAGAAAATCATCAACCCCAAGACCGGCAAGGAAGAAGAAAAGGTCTCGGCGCTGGTTTGCCACCCCGACATGCCCGGTATCGAGATCTACCAGAAGAACCGCAGCAAGTGCGGGATCCGCGGCACCTGGCAGGCCCGCATTCGTTTCCACGATGTGCGCGTGCCGAAGGCAAACCTGCTCGGCCAGGAAGGGCGCGGGCTCAACATCGCGCTGACCTGCCTGAACTACGGGCGCTGTACGCTGAGCGCCGGCATGATCGGCGGCGCCCGAAAGGTGCGGGATCAAACCACCAAGTGGAGCCGCACGCGCTTCCAGTTCCAACGCCCGCTGTCCGACTTTGAACTCGTGCAGCAGAAACTGGCGCGGATGGCGGCGTACGACTACGCGATGGACTCGGTGCTCTACATGACCACCGGCATGCTCGATCGCCACGACGAAGACATCATGCTCGAGACGGCGATCTGCAAGGTTTTCTGCTCCGAAATGGGCTGGCGAGTGGTGAACGACGGGGTTCAGATCATGGGAGGCGAGGCCTACATGACGGAGAACGAGGTCGAGCGCGTCTTCCGCGATTCGCGCATCAACCTGATCGTTGAGGGCGCCAACGAGGTCATGCAGTCGTTCATCTTCGCGTACGGCGGCAAGCAGCTCGCCGAAAGCATGCTCACCGTCAAGAACGCGCTCGGCTGGAGCAAGGATGAGGGATTCGGTGCCAACGTCGGACGCATCCTCAAGAACTCCACCAACTTCAGGCTGATACGCGCCGCTGTGCCGCTGGGTATTGAAATCTTCCTCGGCATTCGGCGAAGCCTCCCGGCGGTTCCCCGGGTGCACGAATCGCTCCGCACGCAGGCGCAGCGACTTTCATGGCTGATCCGCGAGCACAGCCACCAGTTCAAACGCGCCAGCAAGCGCTACGAGGAAGCAATCGTTCATCGCCAGTGCGTGCAGGCCCGGCTTGCCGACAACGCCATGTGGCTCCACGCCTTTGCTTGCACCCTCAGCAAACTGGATCAGGACCTGCGCCGGGGCGGCGACGGAGCGGAGTTCGATCGCGACCGTGCCGCGGCACTCCACTTCTTTGACCTTGCCGAAACTTTCTTCTATGCCAACATCCGCGAACTTTCCGAAAATGCCGACGACACCATGCTGACGGCGGCGGCCGCTGCGATCAAGCACAGCGATGCGATGCCGAATTCGGAATTCGCAATCCCCGAGCGATCGCCTACTGCAAAGGGCACGGGCCGCACGATGAAGCAGGACGGCATCAAGCAATTCCCCGGGACGCCGACGGTTGGCGGATCGGTGGGCGGCGTGCACGCGGGTTCGCGCTGAACGCGGAAGAATCCGATCAACCCCGTAACGAAATTCGCCGCTCACGAGGCGGCTTTTTTCTTTCATTCCTCGACTTCGCGGAGCGAAAAATCCGCATATCGACTACCCTTGTTCTGGTCGCTCTCGCGGAGAAATGCATGCCGAAAAAATCCGTCTACAAAGCCGAGATCGAGTACCTCCAGGTGATGGACGAGCAAGGCGTGATCGATGCCGCCCAGTCGCGCAACACTCTGAGCGACGAGGAGATCCTGGAACTCTTCAAGTTCATGCAGCAGTGCCGCCAGCTCGACGAGATCGCGTTCAAGCTCCAGCGCTCGGGGCGCATGGGCACCTACCCGCAGAACAAGGGACAGGAAGCCGCCGCGATCGGCACGGCCTACGCCGCCAAAAAGGGTCAGGATTTCCTCGTGCCGTGCTATCGCGAGAACGCGGCGCTCTTCATGCACGGCCTCCCGATGCACTACGTCCTGCTCCACTGGATGGGCGACGAGCGCGGCAACCAGATCCCGGAGGGCGTGCAGCAGTTGCCCCTCTGCATCCCAATCGGCACGCAGATGCTCCACGCGACCGGCATCGCGTGGGCGTTCAAGATGCGAAAAGAGCCGAAAGTCGCGCTCACGTACTTCGGCGATGGCGCAACCAGCGAGGGCGACTTCCACGAGGCGATGAACTTCGCGAGCGTCTTCCAGGTTCCGTGCGTGTTCATCTGCCAGAACAATCAGTGGGCGATCAGCGTGCCACGCGAAACGCAGATGCGATCAAAGACGGTCGCTCAGAAGGCCCTCGCCTACGAGATGCCGACCTATCAGGTGGACGGCAACGACCTGCTTGGCGTGTACAAGATCGCGAAAGAATGCATCGACCGCGCTCGGGGTGGCGGTGGTCCATCCTTTATCGAGGCCGTGACCTACCGCCTCGCGGATCACACGACCGCGGACGACGCACGTCGCTACCGCGATCAAAAGGAAGTGGATGCGTGGCTCGGACGCGATCCGCTCATCCGGCTTCGAAAGTATCTCGAGACCAAGGACCTTTGGGACGAGACGAAGCAGAAGGCCGCGGAAGAACGCAACAAGGCGATAGTCGCGGAAGTCGTGAAGACGGCGGAGGGCATCGAGAAGCCGTCGTTCGACGACATCTTCGATTTCACGTTCGCGGCACTCAACCCGGAACTGGAAAAGCAGAAGCGCACCGCGCGAACGAGCAGCTTGGGGCAGGATCCGACGCAGGTGGGACTAGCGAGCGGCGAACCTGTGCATCAGTGAAATGGCCAAATAGCAAAGAAGCAAATGGCAAATCAAGGCATGGAGTAACGCGATTGGGTCGCCTGCAACAAACCTTCCTGATGCGAGTCGAAGACTTCAGCAGCGCCATGGTGGACGTTGCTGAGCGACTTGTTCGCGACAAGCGATTCCTGCGGGTCGCGGATCAGATTGCCGCCTGCGGGACCTCGGTCGGAGCGAATTCGTATGAGGCCGACGAGGCCATGAGTCGAGCGGACTTTGTGAAGACGATGTGCATCGTTGCAAAAGAATTGAATGAGTCACGTTTCTGGTTGAGACTGTGCGTTCGGCGAGAGTGGCTTGCTCCTTCGGAAAGTGGCCCATTGCAAATCGAAGCCGCCGAACTCAAGAGCATTTGCGGAGCAATCATCTCTCGAACTAGAAAAAACGGTCTGAAACAGAAGGTTTGAAGTCTTTGTCTTTATTTGCCATTTGCTCCTTTGCCATTTGGCCCTTTGGAACCTCCCATGCCCCGTACAGACGTGATGAAACAAAAAGGCCTGACCCTCGTCGACGCCATCAACGAGGCGCTCGAGCAGGAAATGCACCGCGACTCGCGCGTCGTGCTGCTCGGTGAAGACGTCGGCGCCAACGGAGGCGTCTTCCGCGTCACCGAAGGTCTCCAGAAAATCTTCGGCAAGGATCGCGTGATCGACACGCCCCTCGCCGAGTCCGGCATCATGGGCACGGCGATCGGCCTCGCCATGGCTGGCATGCGCCCGATCCCCGAGATCCAGTTCGATGGCTTCCTCGGCCCGGCGTACGACCAGTTGACCAATCACGCTGCACGCTACCGCACACGCACCCGCGGCGCGATCACCATTCCGCTCACCGTCCGCGTCCCGGTCGGTGGCGGCATCCACGCCCCCGAACTCCACAGCGATTCGCCCGAAGCCATCTACGCCCACACACCCGGCCTCAAGGTCGTCATGCCCTGCACGCCGGTCGATGCGAAGGGCCTGCTCACTTCCGCGATCCGCGATCCCGATCCGGTCGTCTTCTTCGAGCCCAAGCGCGTCTACCGCTCCTTCCGCGAGGAAGTGCCCGAAGAGGAATACACGATTCCCATCGGCCACGCGAAGGTCGTTTCCGAAGGCACCGATCTCACGGTCATCACTTGGGGCGCGAGCGTCTTCGAGTGTCTCGCGGCGATCGACAAACTCCCCGAAGATGTCTCGGTCGAACTCATCGACCTCCGCACGATTTACCCGATCGACCTCGACACCATCGTCCAGAGCGTCCAGAAAACCGGCCGCTGCGTGATCGTGCACGAGGCCCCCAAGACCAGCGGCTTCGGCGCGGAAATCTCAAGCCTCATCCAGGAGCACTGCTTCCTGAATCTGAAAGCGCCGGTCCAGCGCGTCGCGGGTTTCGACACCGTCATGCCCTACTACAAGCTCGAACTCGATTACTTGCCCGATTCCAAGCGCATCGCGGAAAGCGTGACGCAGACACTGGCGTACTAATTCTGCTTCTGAAGCCCCCTCCCTGAGGGAGGGGGTTGGGGGAAGGGCTCGCCGCTTCGATTAAACGTTCCGCTACTCACCGAATCCGATTTTCCGCCCGTCACGGATCACACCATGTCTCTTCAAAAATCCGCCAATCCCGACGAATTCATCCTTCCCGATCTTGGCGAAGGCGTGCACGAAGCCGAATTGATCAAGTGGCGCGTCAGCGTCGGTGATCACGTCGCCGAGCACGACATCCTCGCCGAGATGGAGACGGACAAGGCGCTCGTCGAAGTTCCCTCGCCCCGCGAAGGCGTGATCGCCTCGCTCAACGGCAAAGAGGGCGAGATCCTGAAAGTCGGCAACATTCTCGTGACATATCAGTCTGCAGGAGGTGGCGGTGGAGCGCCGTCCGCAAAGACTCAGGCCGCACACGGCGCGGAAGCGAAAAAGGAGTGGGGGATCGAAGCGCCAAAGTCCTCGCAAGGGGCCGCTCAGCGAAACGGCGCGCACGACGACGACATCGAGATCGCCGAGCGCACCGAGGATGCGGGTACGGTCGTCGGAAAAATGGGAGGCGAACTCGCGGGCATGTCCGCGGCGCCCGGCAAAGCGCTCGCAACTCCCGCCGTCCGCCGCCTCGCGCGCGATCTGGGCGTTGACATTGACAGCATCAGCGGCACCGGCATCGGCGGCCGCGTGACCGAAAAAGACGTTCGTTCCGCCTCCGGGGGTGGCTCCGCGCCTCTACGAACCCGAAGCGCAAGCGAGGGCGCAGCTGCTCCCGCGCGTCCCTCGCGCCCAGTTGAAGCCCCAACGTCGCGTCTGCCCGCCCCCGCACCTTCCCGCCCCGCGCCTGGCCGCGAAGAAGTTCCCTCCAAATTCGCCCCTCAGCCAAGCGCCCCGTCCCGCCCCGCGCCGGTTTCCTCCGGCGGTTCCGACAACGATCTCCGCATCCCCTTCCGAGGCGTCCGCCGCACGATCGCCAATCGCCTCCGCCAATCCATCAACCAGGCCGTCCACTTCACCGTGATGGACGAGGCGGATGTCACCGCGCTCGAAACGCTCCGCAAGAAACTCGCATCCGCCAGCGGCGAAAAGGTCTCGTTCCTTCCCTTCGTCGCCTCCGCCGTCGCGCGCGTTTTGAATCAATCCCAGTTCCGCGCACTCAACGCAACGGTCGAAGAAGACCCCGCGAATCCGAACGCCGACGCCTTCATCGTCCAGCACCGCTCGGTCCATCTCGGCATCGCGACCGACACCGAAACCGGCCTCATGGTTCCGGTCATCCGCGATGCGGATCGCCTGGGCGTGCTCGAGGTCAGCCGCGCCATCGCCATGACCGCCGAGATGGCGCGAAATCGATCCATTCCGCGCGAGCAGTTGATGGGCAGCACCTTCACGATCAGCAACGTCGGCAGCCACGCCGGCCGCTTCGCGACCCCCGTGATCAATTACCCCGAGGTCGGGATTCTCGCGGTCGGCCGCGCGAAAGACGGCGTCGTCGTCAACCGCGGCATGATCGGCGTCGGCAAACTTCTCCCCCTCAGTCTCGCGTGCGATCATCGCGTCGTCGATGGCGCCACCGCCGCGCTCGCGCTCGCCGAGATCGTCAAACTCCTGCAGGATGCGGAGCAGTTGCTGGGGCCGGCGAGGGGGTAAGGCCCGCCGCGATCGAGCGACAGTCACGCCGTCGATCGCGCCGGATTGGGACGGCGAATTTGCTCGACGACGCAGATGAACGCTTGGATCGCCGGTCTCTAAACTCCGCACGGCAACGCCGTGCCGAGATTCGAGCCGAGGGTGGAGCGAGTCTTCGAGCGACACCCTCGGTGAGGAACCGCGATGTCCGAATCAATTGCCTTCCCGCCGCACCCCATCGGGGTGCGACATTCCCATCGGCACGGTATCCTCGCGCGCATGCCGCAATCTGTCTCTCGAGTCCTTCTGCATCTGGTCTTCTCAACCAAACACCGTGCAGACCTCATCTCTTCCGAACTCGACCCGCGCCTGCACGCCTACTTGGGCGGCATCTGCCGCAACCTCAAATCGCCGCTGATCGCCGCGAACGGAACCGAAAACCATGTTCATCTGCTGGTCGATCTTGGTCGCACGATTACGATCGCCGATCTTCTCCTTAACATCAAGCGAGATTCTTCAAAGTGGATGAAGGCTCGTGGTGTGGGGCAATTCGCGTGGCAAGATGGATACGGCGCGTTTTCCGTGAGCGAGTCCTCGCTCGCGGCCGCGATGAAATACGTTGCGAATCAGAAGAAGCACCATGCACGCATGACGTTTGAAGACGAGTTGCGTGCACTCTGCCGCAAGTACAACGTCAAGCTCGACGAGCGGCACACGTGGGACTAGGTTGCACTCCTTCGGAGTGCGGTGATGGATCGGCCGTTTCCGTGGGTGTCGCTGCGCTCCACCCACGGCTCGACTCTCTGCAGGCCGTTGGCCTGCAAAGCGGCAAAGCGCTAGCCGCCTCAAATTTGATTCCTAGGGACACGCGCTTGATTGGTCGTTCGATCCTTGGCGAGAAGCATCTCACGAGAACGGCTGCATCGTTACCTTAATG
The DNA here is from genome assembly GCA_019636565.1 of Phycisphaeraceae bacterium. Classification (GTDB taxonomy): domain Bacteria; phylum Planctomycetota; class Phycisphaerae; order Phycisphaerales; family UBA1924; genus JAFEBO01. Next base: position 99,668 of record JAHBXG010000003.1, on the reverse strand, counting down.
GTTCTGCACGGCAACGCCGTGCCGAGAATCGAGCCGAGGGTGGGTGGGGGTGGAGCGAGTCTTGAAGCAACACCCTGGATGAGAGCCGCCACACCCAATTCAATTGCCTTTGCATCCACACCCCATCGGGGTGCGACCGACCGATGCAATCATCGCAATCACGGGGTATTACCTCGCGGTATTCTGCTGGGATGAAACCCACCGCCGCACTCGCCGCAAACCTCGACGGCGCCTTTCTCGGCAAAGGCTGGCACGGGCCGACTTTCCTCGGCTCTCTCCGCGGCATCTCGCCCGCCGAAGCGCTCCGCAGGCCCGATCGCTGCGCGCACTGCTTGTGGGATCTTCTTCTTCACACGACGTATTGGAAGTACACGATCCTCGTTCGCCTGGGCGTCGCCGAATCCAACACATTCCCGCGCTCGCCTAGCAACTGGCCCAAGACTCCCGATCCATCGCTCCCGCCGCGCGAACTCGCGCGCAATTGGAAAGCCGATCTCAAACTCGCTCGCGAAATGCACGCGCGACTCAAGCGCGCCCTCAGCGCGCTCGACGAATCGAAGCTCGATCGGATTCCTCCCGGCGGCAAGTCATGGACCGCACGTCAACTCATTTCGGGAATCGCCGCCCACGATGTCTATCACGCCGGGCAGGCGCAGTTGATCAAGAAGATGGTCAGACGATAACTCAGGCAGCACCTCCGCCCGTCAATGAAACGTTCCAATCCGTTTCAGTGTGTTCAAAACTCGCTCTGCGCGCAATCCGCGGGCCATATCCAAAACACACATCAGCCTCCTCCTACCATTTCCCCCGTGCCTACCGAAGACAACACCAGCACGGGGTCCTCCACAATCTCCATCCGCGACGTCGCCGCCACCGCGGGCGTTTCCATCGCCACGGTCAGCCGCGTTGTCAACGATTCGCCCGCCGTTGCCGCAGCGACTGCCGCCAAGGTGCGCGAAGTCATCGCACGACTCGGCTACGTGCCCAATCCGATGGCCAAGGTCTTCTCCTCGCGCGAGAGCCACATCATCGGCCTCGCTCTGCCGCGCTTCCACGGCGAGTTCATGACGTGGCTGCTCCACGGCGCCGATGAAGAGGCCACCAACCTCGGCTATCACCTGATGATGACCACCATCGCCAAGAGCGAAGATGGTTCGGCCCGAAGCCACATCGTCGGCTCCATGATCATCGATGCGCTGCTCGTCGTCATCACCGAGCAGGATGACCCGCTCGCCGAAGACGTGCTCGCCTCGGGCGTGCCCACCGTGGTGCTCGATACCGATATGTCCCGCCAAGGCCTAGACAGCGTCGTTCTCGACAACGAGCGCGGCACCCGCGAAGCCGTGGATCATCTGCTCCGATGGGTGGAGCCTTCATCGCTCTACTTTGTCGGCGGCCCGCCCCAGAACTTCGATACCCAGCAGCGCGCCAAGGGCTTCACCGCCGCGCTCGAGGCCCGAGGCTGGCAGGTCACACCCGACCAAATCGAGATGGGTGACTACTCACTCGAGTGGGGCAAGGAGTGGGCCATCCGCATGTCACGCCGAGGAAAGCTCTCCGGCGCCGTGCTCGCGGCGAACGACAAGATCGCCTGCGGCATCATGCACGCCGCCGGCGACCTGAAAGTCGGCGTCCCCGATCAACTCCGGGTTGTCGGTTTCAACGATTCGCAGATCTCGCGCTTGGTCCGCCCGCGACTTTCCACGGTCGCGCTCCCGATGGCCGAAATGGGAGCCTTGGCCGTGCGAACGCTGGTCCGGCGAATCGAACACCCCAACGCCGAAGTCCACTGCACGAAATTGCCCACCAAACTGCTCATCCGCGAGAGCAGCACGGCCGTGCACTTCTGATGCTTCCAAAACCCTTTGCCTGGTGAAGGGGTTCGGCGAGGGACTTGCGGGCCCCATCGCATTGGATCGCGACGGGCAAGCATCTTTCCTCGCTCCACCAACAATCCCGCATGTGCGGCCGCTACACCCACCTCTTCACCTGGGCCCAGCTCCATCGCCTGATGAGCCTCGGCAATCTCACGCCCGAGGAGCAGCAGCAGATCGATGCCCAACTCATCAAGCGATTCAACGTCGCGCCCCAGCAGAATGCGCCGGTCATCATCGCCGACGGCCCGGTCCGCCATCTCGCGTTCTATCGCTGGGGACTCATCCCGTTCTGGTCGAAGGACGATTCGATCGCCAATCGCACGATCAACGCGCGCTCCGAGACCATCGCCACCAGCCCCGCATTCCGCGAGGCGTTCAAGCGTCACCGCTGCCTTGTGCCGGTCAGCGGCTTTTATGAGTGGCAGATTCTCGAAGGCTCCACCCGCAAGCAGCCCTGGTACATTCATGCACCAGACAACGGCATCATCTTCTTTGCCGGTGTCTTCGATGAGTGGGCTTCACCTGAAGCAAGGGATGCCACGCCACTCCGCACGTTTTCGATTCTCACAACCGCCGCCAACGAATTCATGCGCACGCTTCACACGCGCATGCCGGTTGTGCTGTCGCCGGCGCAGCGCGATCAGTGGCTCGACCCTGCCGCATCGCTCAAGAGTCTTGAGCCTCTCTTCGTACCTTCCGACCCGGCCTTGCTCGCCGCGTATCGCGTGAGTACGAAAGTGAACTCGGTCCGCTTCGACGACCCTGCCTGCATCCAGCCCGTCGAGCCGGAACCCGAAGCGCCCACGCTTTTTTCCTGAAATGCGGGGGCCATCTTTCGTTGCCGCAGGCGGGCCACCGGACCCGTGCGGGCCTTCAACGAAGCGAAATGCGCGTCCGGATCGCCTCGCCGGGAACCGGGAGCCGGGAGCCGGGCGCTCGGGGGTCGGGGAGACCTTTGTCCTCCAACAGAAGCGCGGATCGGTGTGTAAGTCGTTCAAAACAAAACTTTTACGATAACCGTTCAGAAATATATCAAAAACCGATCAAAATCCTATTACGCTCCCCGATTTCCTGCTACACTATTCCGATCGGGCGCACCCTCTTGCGGATCAAGAGACCTATCGCGCCTTCCTACCTGCGGCACACGCCGCCCTACTTCTCGAAAGGCATTCGCATGCCCCTTTCCCTCCCCTTCCGCGCCGTCTCGTCCCAAGCCTTTCCAGTCGATTCCAAACGCCACCAGAGGGCCCGCGTCACTTTGGCGTTCCTGCTTCGCGCCCTCACCGGCGTTTGGGTGTACGCCTGGGTCGCCGGTTGCGCTTCCCCGCCAGACCCCGCCGCCTTTGCGGAAGCGACGCGATCGCTGAAGACCTCTGTGCAGGCGATCGGCGTTGAGACTCGTCAGCAACTGAACGCAAGCCCCGAAACCCAGAACCTTGCCGCCCCGTTTGAAGTCGAATGGGCCTCGCGCGATCGTGCATTCGACGCGGCGGCCCTGTACAGCCAATCGCTCGTTGCCATCTTTCTCCAAGCACAAGCATCGCAGCCGGCCTTGCTCTCGCAGAGCCTGCAACGACTGGCAAGTTCACTCGGAATCGGGGGCGCAATCGATGCGACTTCGGCGACCGGGATGGGAGCGGGAGTTGTCGTAGGGATGGGGATGGAGATGGGGGTAGGGGTGCTGGCGACAACCGCCGACACTATCGCTTTCATCCACGCGCAGATCGCCCTCGTGCAGGCGGCCAGATCGCTCGAAGAAGCGCTGGTCCGGGCTCAGCCCGTGATAAGCCGCATCGCGGAAGTGATGGTTGCCGACACGGAGGATTTGCAAAGCATCATCCGGGTCGCTGCGGCGATGCAACGCGCTGATCTTGTAGCGGAGTTCGATGAATCGCTCGCGTTCTCGCGCTCCATCGACCGACGCCGCGATGAAATCCGCCGGGTTTCATACGGCGAACTGAAGCCCGCCGAAATCGAGGAACTCGCACGAATCGACGCCTTGAGATCGTCGGTCGGCGCTGATCTTGCACCCTATTTTGCCCGGCTCCAGTCGACAATTCAAAGAGAAACGACAGCACTCGCGGCACTTGAAGCGGTGCGCGCTGCGATCGAGGCATGGGCCACCGCTCACGGAGCGCTTGCGCTTTCGGTTCGCAAGAACCAGCCGCCCGATACCGCTGCACTCGCCGAAGCGATCGCGAGGCTTCACGTCTTGATCACCCGGCTGCGCGGCACCTAGTCCCCATCGAGTGAGCTCAAGCCCAGCGGCTTGCCTGCGTGATGAGTCACCAGTCTTCTTGTCCCACTTCAATCACTTCTTCTGCTTCTTCAGGAGTCCTTCCATGCCAACCGAATTCGATTCGCTCTCCACGGTCTCCGCTTGGTCCGCCAAACTCGCCGAACTCCTCGAAGCCGCACGCGCTGCAACCGAGGAGGGTGACGAAGCCCGCCTCGCCGCCGCCCGACGCCTCACCGATTTTGTTGCTCATTCCCACCCGGCTTCACCCGACATCCAGCGGCTCGATCAAGTCGCCGCTTTCGCGGCGCGAGCGCTTGCGGAGCGCATTGCCCACGACGCCGTCGATCGCATCGCGTCGCGAACGGCGATGCTTGATTCCTGCTCGGCCGAACTCCGGGCGATCCGAGATCATGTGAACAAGGCAGCGCCCGCAGCGATCGCTTCGATCGCCGATCTGTCCGAACGCCTCTCAATCGTCGCTTCCGACGCCGCTGCACTCGTGAATTCCGGGCCTGCAGATTTGGAGGACTCCGGCGGGGTCCAATCCCGAATCGACCGTCTGGTCAACAGCCTTTTCGAGCTGCACGCGGCATTCCGGACTTTCTCTTCCCTGCGTTCGGAACCCTCGCGTGATGGTTCCGGTACAGTCATTCCAGAAGTTTCGCGAGCCTCACCGTGATCGATCAGATCTTCTTCGCCATCCTGCTCCCGCTGCCGATCATCGTGGCCATCGCCGCGCTGTTCTACATCGTGCGCGCATGGCGGACGTCCACGCCCCAGTTGCGCCGGTCGCGGGTGTTCGCGGCCGTCTGGCTAGGCATGGCCGCCTCGATCCTGTACTTCTGCCGCGAGCGGGTGCGCGGCTGGACCGGCTTCGATGTCGGATCGATCACCATCTTCATGATCGCAAGCGCGGGCTTGCTCGTGCTGATTGCTGTGGCGATCGGCCTCCATGCCGCCATCGGCCGCTCCACCCGGGGTGTCCCGCTCTGCCCGCGCTGCTGGTACGACATGGGCGGAGTCGAACCGCGGCACGACGGCGGAGTTGTCTGCCCCGAATGCGGAACAAGGCTTGTCAAGTCTTCCGATCTGCTTCATCGCAAGCGTGTGCCATTGCTGATCGCCGTTGCTGTGGCGTTCCAACTCGCAGGGCAATTGTCCTACCAGATGATCCGGGCCGATCACGGCGGCGCACAGAACTTCGTGCCAACCACCGTACTGATCGCCGGCATGTTTTCGCTCCCGCCCGATTCCATCATCGGGCCGCCCAGCCCGTTCGATTTCTCCACTCTGGTCGGCCGGCTCGCGAACAACCGATCGGCCGATTGGCAGAAAGAATGGGCGATCGGCAAGGCCGTCGGCGCGATCGGTGAAGCGCGGAACGTGGAAGCGATTTCGCGCGCCGCCACCATTCTTGGTAGGTGTCAATACGAGGGAGAAATCCCGCTTGAGGCGTGGAAATCCGCGGTGCGACTGCTGTGCGACCAGAACTCCTCTTCTTCCGGAGAGGCTTTTTCCTATCTTGCCGAGTGCTATGTTCGCGCAAGAAGCGAGCCGGATCGATCGGGCCGACTCTCGTTTGCAACCGATCCAGCTCGCTGCGATCTCGAATTGCGATCGCTCGTTCCCGCCCTGCTCAAGCGCCATTCTCGTTCGAGCGTTCGAACTCCAGAGTGGTGGGCTTCGCTCAGGCTGCTGGCGCTCGCCGGCGATGCTGCGGAGCCGGTCGTCCCGTTTCTGGAAGAGCGGATTCTGTTCGAAGAGTCCGATTCCGGCCGCGCCTATGCCGGGGCCGTGCTCGCGATGCTCTCGCCTGTCCTTCCCGATGCTTCGGACGCGGCGCTTCGTTCGCTTGTGTCCTTGCCCGATATCGAGCAGCCCCGCGTGCTCAACGCCATCGCGCGCTACGTCGAACCATCCGCGGAACTCTTGCCGCTGTTCAGAGCACTTTCCGAGACCGGCGAACCGCGGCTCGAAACCGCCGGTGCCGTGGCGTTGCTCGGTGGCGCCGCGACTCGCTGCGAAGGCGCGGAGCGTCTTATCCGCGTTCTTCGAAACCAAACCGAATACTGGTTCCCCGACCTCGCATCGGTCTACTGGCCCGTCACGCGGAGTCCCGATGACGGCGCTTCCACGATACTGATTGTGTTCCTCCAGGAACTCGCCATGACGTCGACCCCGGCTGTTCGCGTCGAGGCGATGGGCTATCTCGCAAACATTGCGCGCGACGTCGATTCGCGTTCCGCGGAGATTCTCGCCTTTCTCGACCTCGTCGGCACCGAACGCAACCCCGATATGGCCGAACGCGCCAGGGCATTCGCGGCCGACGTTCGGACCTCTCGCAGCGCTCACCCTGTCCCCCGGAAAGTTGCCATCATTCGGTGACCATCCGATTCGTTGGCGCACCTCGCGTCCGTGCCTAGTCTGTGCCCGTGAATCCTGTTGCCCGACCATCTCTCATCGGTTGTCGCCGTCTTGTGATCAAGGTTGGCAGCGCTGTGCTTGCGCCCGGCGGCGAACTCTCCGCGGCCTCCGTCCGCCGGCTCTGCTCGCAGGTGTCGGAACTCGTCAGCAACCGGGTGCAGATCGTCATCGTCTCCTCCGGCGCTGTCGCCTCAGGCTTCCGTGCTCTGGGTCTCGATGCGCCACCCAAAACCATCCGCCTCAAGCAGGCCGCCGCGGCCATCGGTCAGCAGCGCCTCATGGCCCGCTACGCCGCCGGACTGGAAAAATCGCGTATTTCCGTGGCGCAGGTGCTGCTTACCGCCGAAGACTTCGAGCAGCGCTCCCGCTTTCTCAATGCTCGCCACACCCTTGAAACCCTTCTTGAGCGCGGAATCGTCCCGATCATCAACGAAAATGACAGCGTCTCGTTTGATGAAATCAAACTCGGCGACAACGACCGACTTTCGGCCTTGGCGGCCGCCATGCTCCGGGCCGACCTGCTGGTCATGTTGAGTTCAGCACCCGGTGTGCTCGGCGCAGACGCTCGAAACGAAAACACAAACGTCATCCCCTCGTTTGATCGCGTCGAAGACGCCCGACGACACGTTCGCGCCGACAAGTCGGCAGTCGGCACCGGCGGAATGACGACCAAACTCGATGCCGCGGCTGTCGTCACCCGCGTCGGCATCCCCGCGATCATCGCGCCAGGCAGTCTTGTGCGGGCTGTGCCGCGCATTCTCGCGGGCGAGTTGATCGGTACATTTTTTCAGCCCCAATCGGGCTCCACCGATGGTCGGCGTCGCTGGATCGGGCTTGCGGCGAAAGCGAAAGGCCGCGTGGTGATCGATGCCGGCGCAGCGAAAGCATTGTGCTCGCGCGGCGCCAGCCTGCTTCCTTCAGGTATCACGTCGGTCGAGGGGGCATTCGAGCAGGGTGAGGTAGTGGAGGTCCGAGACGACGCCGGCAAGCCGCTGGCGAAGGGCCTTTCCGCATATTCCTCCGCCGAGATCGAGCGGATCAGAGGGAAGAAAGCGTCCGAAATCGTCAAGGTGCTCGGCTATTCGCATTGCGATGAAGTGATTCATCGCGACGACCTGCTGCTGGCTGAGAAGGGAGCCGGATGAGCGAGCGACCGGATATCGCCAGATTGGCCCGCGATGCTTCGCGCCCGCTTGCTTCGTTGCCAACGGCGACAAAGAACGCCGTGCTGGACGCCATTGCGGAGTCCGTGGTTGCACGGACGCCGGAAATACTCAACGCCAATGCCGAAGACTTGAAGGCCGCACGCGCGAGCGGGCTGGAGCCGTCCAAACTCAAACGGCTCGAACTGACGGAACAGTCGCTCGCTCAACTCGCGGCCGGGGTACGACAGATTGCAGCGCTCCCGGATCCCGTCGGGCTGGTGACGGAGGAACGAAGCGTTCCGTCGGGGCTAACGGTCCGGCGGGTCCGAGTGCCCTTTGGCGTGATCATGATGATCTATGAGGCCCGCCCCGGCGTCACGGTCGATGCGTTCTCGCTTTGTTTCAAGGCCGGGAACGCGTGCATCCTGAAAGGCGGGCGAGAGGCGTTGCGTTCGAATGCAGCCCTTGCTTCGATCGTGCACGGCGTGCTGGAACGACACGGCGTATCGCGTGACTCGTTGGCGCTGGTCGCCGCAAGCGGGGAAGATGAGATCAAAGCGCTTCTGCAGCGTGATGACTGCATCGACCTGGTGATACCTCGGGGTGGCGAACGCCTCATCCGATTCGTGGCATCGAATTCTCGAATCCCGACCATTCAGCACTACAAAGGCGTCTGCCACATCTTCGTCGATGAGTCAGCGGATCAGGCCCGGGCAATCAAGGTGTGTGTGACCGCCAAAGTATCGGCGCCGGCGACGTGCAACGCCGCAGAGTGCATCCTGGTCCACGAGCGCATCGCGCCCGAATTTCTGCCGAAGTTAGACAGCGCCTTCGCTGCCGCGGGAGTCGAAATGCGGGCGGACCGCCAGGCCGTCGCGATGATGAAGCACGCCAAGCCTGCGGCTCCCGACGACTTCGGGCGCGAATTCCTCGATCTGGTTGTGGCGGTGAAGGTGGTTCCCGATGTCGCCGGCGCCGTGGGCCACATTGCACAGTGTGGCTCGCGACACACCGAGGCGATTCTCTCGGCATCCGCCGAGTCGATCGCAGCGTTCCGGGCCGGCGTGGATGCATCCTGCGTGATCGTGAATGCCTCCACGCGATTCAACGACGGCTTTCAACTCGGTTTGGGGGCCGAAATCGGCATCAGCACCAGCAAGTTACACGCTTACGGGCCGATGGGACTCGAAGATCTCACAACGCGTCGATTCGAGGTCTCGGGCGACTTTCAAACCCGCTGAGCGCCCGCGGCGAGCGGTGCCAGCAGTCTCGCCAGCGCCTCGGCATCGGGCGGCGCGTACGGCCGGAACTTCTCGAACGTGCCGGTCTCTTCGCTGTAGAGCAATGCCCGGTTCTGCCCGAGCGACTGAGCATGGGGCGAGTCGATCAACGAACTCGAATCCGCGCCGCTCATCTGGAAAAGCGCCCGTAGGTCGAACTCCTTGACGCCTCGACGATCGATCGCCCGTTCCAGGTTCGCCACGTTGTCGCACCACGCAATCGTGTGGATGCCCACCGTCGGACCTTCGCGCAGGATCGACATGAATTGCTTGTCGGGCTTTGTGACGGCCTCTTCGCCGTTGCCGGAGAACCCGTAATCGTCTTCAGCTTTCCGCAAGGACCTGAACCGATGAACGCCGTGGACCACGAGGAAGACCGGCTCGAACTCGCCCTGCTCGATACCGCGCCGGCGCTCGAGTTCGGCGTGGACGGTCGCCAGTGCCTCGTCCGCGCCTCGTGCCGCGGCGTGCTTGACGGTCGGGCTCAATCGGGTAGCGGTTTCGAGCAGGGGCGTTGCGCCGTCCCATTCCGGGCTTGGGCCTTCCAGAATGGTGATGCGAGGCGCGGCGCCCTCGCGTGGGGGCTGGGGCAGACGAGCAGCCAATGCAATCGTCGCACCGACAAGCAAGCCGAACGCCGCACGCTCACTCTGCCCGACAATGAGCAAGTTGGCCCCGCTCTGTGGGCGGAATGTGACGGCGGTTGGATCCTTGATCGACACTGCATCACCCAGCCAGACCTTTGGCGCGACGCGCGCCGAGCGACCTTCGCCGGAGAGCAATGCGAGCAGCCCCGCATTCCGCTCCATGTTCGATGGGAGGTTGCCCTCGAAGATAAGGGCAGGTGGCGGTTTGCGCCGGAGCGTTGCGGTCTTGTCACGCACCTGCCTCAACTTCTCGTCGCGCGCATCGTCAGGCAGCCAGACGACCTGGAACGGGCTGTTTCCCTCAAGCAGGCCGCTGGCATCGTTGTAGATCGCCTCGCCCGGGCGGGTGAGCAGACGTGCCGCGGGGTTGTCTTCGCTGAGGATCAGGTACGAGTCGGACTCGCTGCACTGCAGCGCGATGCGGACCGCCATCTGGCCGATCGTGCTCCGCGCCAGGCTGTACGCGCCGCCAATTGTCTGGCTCCCGAGCACCACGTGCATGCCGAAGGCGCGGCCCTGACGCACAAGGCGATCGAGCAGGAGCATCGCTTCCTGCGCCATCTTGTCGTCTTCGACGAAGAATTCCTGGAATTCGTCCACGATGAAGAGCACCCGCGGCATGGGATCGCGATCGGGGTTGTCCTTGGTGGCGTTGCGGTAGCCAGCAAGATCCTGCACGCCGAGATCGCGCATGATCGTGCCGCGGCGGGTGAGTTCGGCGTCCAGACGGCGCAGCACACTGATGCCGAACTCGCGTTCGCTTTCGACAGCGATGACGCGAGCGTGGGGGAGTTGATTGGTCGCGTAGGTCTTGAACTCGACGCCCTTCTTGAAGTCGACCAGATACAACTCGATTTCTTCGGGGCTGTACCACATCGCAAGGCTTGTGATAATGGCGTGAAGGAGCGTGGACTTGCCCGAGCCGGTGCGGCCGGCGATCAGGCCGTGCTGCGCGGTTCCCTTGCCGAGCACGAGGCTCTGGATCTTGGTCGCGCCGGCGCGACCGATTGGTGCATCGAGTTCTTTCGCCGAACTGCGGGTCCACATCTCGTCGGGCCTCGGGGCCACGGTGTCGAACGGAACCTGCACACGGCCCGAGTCCTTGGCGAGCGAACCGAGGCGATTGACGAGCGCGTTGGAGAGTTCGTCCGGGGGTGCCTGCTCGAGTTCGATATTCCAGCGGGCGAAGTCATCGTCCTTGGCGACGAAACGGTCGCCCTTCCAGTGCAGCGTGATTGCGCCGCGCTCGATGTCGGACATCGGGAGCCAGGCCGGGGGGCGCGCACGAGAATCTGCCATGATGAGCGTGAAAACGCCGCAACGTGGGCCGCTGGCGACGATCGCCGCGAGCCGCTTGGCGGCGGCCTCGCTGAAATTCGCGGGCAGATCGGCGATGACCAGAAAGCGGAAGGGCTCGGCGATTTCGCCGGCCTGCACGTTGTAGTCCTGGATGCTTGCGAACTGGTTACGCAGGTACTTCTGGATTACCTGCTCCATGTGCTCGGTGAGATCGCTGAGCTTCTGTTCGATGTGGCGGGGCTCGGTCCAGATCCGATCGCCCACGATCTGCGGCTCAAAGTCGGCGAGTTGCATAAAGCCCGCGAAACTCTGACCGAGCCCGATCGGATCGAACATGGTGAACCGGACCTTGCCGGGCGGGAGTTGGCTCAGCAGCCGGAGCATGGCAGCTTGCACAGTTCCGAGCGCGCGGGCGCGCGATTCGGGCGTGGTGTGGAGCACGAGGGAGCCGACGCCTCGCAGATCCAGGTTGAGGGGGAGGCGGAGCAGCGTCTCGCCGGAGAGTTTCAACCCTTCGGAAGTCGGGAGGCCGCCGGGCATTTCGGCAAGGTTGACGTTGATCCAACCGACGCGGATCAGGTCGTTGGAGGTTTCACGAGCCGGGCGTTCAAGCAGCGCATCCCAGGCGGGCTGGTCTTCTTCGCTCGCAACGCCGACGCCTTTGGCCTCGCTCAGGAGCCGGTTGCCCTCGTCGAGCCAGCGCGATTGGAGATCGGCTTCGCGCTGCGCCGCGATTCGCTCGGCCTCGGTGATGGCCCGATCGCGCTTCGCGGCGCTCGCCGCCAGGTCTTCATCCCGGCGGGCCTCGCGTGCGGTTCGTTTGGCTTTGAAATCTTCTTCTGCCCGCTGGAGTTTGCTGACGCGCCGTTCCTCGGCTTTGCGCACTCTGTAATCGAGTTCGATCCGGAGTTTGGGCTCTTTCACGCTGCGCTTCTGGTCGTACAACTCGCGGGCTTCGAGAAGGCGCGTTTCGGCAGAGCGGTTCTCTCGCTTCTTGATGGCGTGAACCTCTCCCAGAATCCGGTCGCGCGCCTCATCGGCCTGCGACTGTGCGAGCGTCAATTGGGCCTTGGCGATCTCGTAGGTTCGGACGAACGCTTCGGATGCGGGGGTCACTCGTTTCTGGGAGAGAGCGCGCACCACGAACATGATCACAAATGCGAGGATGAAACCGGTACCGATCCCGATCATCACGTCTTGCGCAATCGGCGGCCATTGCTTCAGCCCGGCTGCGCCACCACCGGCGGCAATCATGATCAGCAGGAGGAGCGCAACGCCTTCGCCCCGGAGCAAAAATGGACTGAGTGCACGATCGAGCCAGTGGACGTGATGGGCGACGGCGAGTGCCGCGGAATCGAGGTCGGCGTTCGTGACCGGATCGGACTTTGTGACAACGGCTTCTGGTGGGGGCTGGGGAAGATCGCGACCCTTTTTCGCCAGAAGCGAACGGGCGCGGTCGGCGGCGAGTTCCAGGTCCTCCCGACGGGATTTCAAGGCCTTGGTGGTGGTTTCGTGGGCGAGCTTGGCTTTTCGGAGAGTCGACTCGCCCACGGTTTCGGAAAGCCAGAGCGCTTCTTCGGCCTGCTGTTCGGCCTTGTGCTCGAGTTCGGACAGCCCGATCGAAAACTTGGAGAGTTCGCGTTCGCGCAAGTCGGTTGCTTCGGCGACCAGTTGATCGAGCCGGGCCGTCAATTGTTCCAGTCCGGCGGCGTGGCTGCGATCGAGTTGAGCCAGATCGCGGTCGGCATCTTCGACAACTTTCGCCTGCGTGCGTTTAGCCTCCGACTCGGCTTCGTTCATCGCCTGGCGCAGGCCCGATGCGATCTGCTGCTCCACTTCGGCGCGATGCGCTACCAGCGGAACGATGGAACGCAGCAGAGTTCGTTCGGGCTGGAGGCGGTTCGGATCGGTCATGCGGCTTTCAGTTTATTCGATCGCTTCGGGCGACCCGAGTCGTTGTCAATCTTTCCCGTGGTCTTCGCATTCGCGTCGGACCTGCACCATGAGTTCGCTGACGTGTTCGAGCGCCTTGAGCGCGGCGACCACCATGGGCTCAAGCGGGGCGAGCACTTCTTTCTCGAAACGCCGACTTGCGTGGTCGTCCCACTCGGTGCGGGCCCGCTCCCAGCGGAAGCGAAGTTCCTTGGTGGCGTCGGTGATGTTGGCCTGGGCGACTTTGGTGCTCATAGAAAAGAAAGGGTAATAGGGACTACCGCACAACGGGCTAGGTCGCTTCGGAATGCCACAATTCTCGATCTCCTTCATCGAGAATGCTGCGGATCGTTCCGCTGGCAAGGACTGCAAGGCTGCCGGGTCGCAGGGCGAGCAAGGAGCGAACATTTGGAACCAGACGGGCGAAGGCCTCGACAGTGGCGCAGGCGTAGCCGCCGGGCTGCTCGGGCTTGTCGAGCGGGCCGATGAACCAGCCGCTGTCGGTGCGTCCATCGGCGCGTACGGGCGCCGCACCGGTTCTACGGGCGAGGAACACGGCCTCGCAGGCCACTGCCCGCCAGGCGACGAAAACCAGATCGTCATCGCCCGGAGGTGCATCGGCCACGGACAACTTGGCAATCGATTCGGCGTCGTTGGGGGTGACGGTTCCGGCCTGCCAGGGAGTTTCGAGCGAAGCGGCGCGCAGTTCTGACGCGGCCTCGGGGGAGAGGATCATCGCCCGGAGGTGGGCGTATTTCTCGACTGTGGAGCGCAAGACGAACGCGTCGGGCTGATCGGTCCAGGATTCGCCGAAGGCGGAGGAATCGACCGGCGCGAGATCGGGGGACGCCGCCTGCAGGCGCAGGTAGTCCTCGATCGCGACAGCCATTTTCTCGAGGCGTTCGATGGCCCGGGGGAGCGTGGCCTGCAGGTATTCGTTGAGCGGGCGGCAGGTGGACTTGTACATCATCGCTTCGCGTTCCCAGCGAGGGGCCCACTTGCGGACGGCTTCTTGCTTGCGCTGGAGCTCTTCCAGGCGGCGTTTGACTTTTTCCAGGGCTTTGCGTTCTTCGACCACGCTTACCGGTTCGGGAGCGCGCATGTACTGCTTGCGGCTAATCTCGCTCTTGGCCCGGGTCACGGCGTCTTCGGCGCGGCGAACGGCGTGCTTGTAATAGGCGGGGCGTTCCTGCTGCAGCCATTGACCCATGCGACCGATCTCGGCATCAACGGAGGCGAACGCGACATTGATCTGCTCGATGAACTGCGCCAGCGCCGTCTTGAGGTCGCGGAGCGCGGTCACGGAGGAGATGCGGGCGGATTCGGACATGAGTAGGAGGGGCGGAAAGGCAGATCGGCAGATGAAACAGCGAAGCGTTGGGTTCAGCGCTGATTCAAGTATTCTTCGATCTTTTCGGCCTTGCGGAGAAGGAAGGGGACGTGCTGCTCGGAGAGGTCGGTGAAGCGGTTCAGCGTCTTCATGGTCGCTTCGAACTGCTCAACGAACTTCACCTGTTCCTGGTCGCGCCAAGTTTGACCGAGCGTGCTCAGTCGCCCCTGGAGCGCCTGCATCTGCTGGACAAGGTTGGAGTTGAAGCGTTTGAGATCGAGGGCAAAGCGGCGGAGTTCGGCGGGGTCAACGACGGCTTTGGACATGGGGAGACTCTCCGGGGCGGCGGTGCGAGCAGTCTATCTGGTACCTCCCCATTCGCGGCGGACCGGTGTTCGTTGTCTGAAATCCCCGTTGCCGTGGCCAAATTGGTCCCTTGAACCCATGCGGAGATCACGGAGGACGGGAGGCACGCCTCTCCAAATCGACTCGCTTCACAAGAGGCAAGGGTCCGGGATGCGCGGATCGACACGGGTTGCTTCCGGTCGGGAAAGCCGGATCCATTGCCGGTATTCGCGCGAGGATGTCCGCCGATCCCAAAAAAATTCACCGGGGTGGCGACGCAACGGCGACCGCCGTCCGCCCCAACCCACCCCCGATGGCGAGACGCGCCGTGCACGGCCCGGAATTGCCGCGGAGCGGCTTCCCCGGAACCAGCATTGCGGCCTCCACCCCGGCGAATTCGCACAGCCGGGCAACGCCGGACGCGGCTCTGCCCCCCACATCCCCAACCCCTTCCAACCCGACCGTGCCGCGCGCAGCCCGCTGAAACTCCATGGACCCGAGAACTGCCGCCAAACGGGACGCCGGGTGCGCCGAAATCGGAAGAAATTCTGATATGTTGAAGCATGCGCGAGGACCCGACAGCCACGGGGACGGTGACCGTGCTTCTTCGGGAAGCGCGATCGGGTGACACGTCGGCACGGGAGGAGTTGTTCCGGCGCGTATATGAGGAATTGCGGGGGATCGCGCGGGGAATGGTTGGGCCGGGCGGCTGGCCCGCGCTGGGATTGGAAGTGACCTCGCTGGTCAATAGTGCGTGTTTGCGGCTGCTCGGGCGCGATCAGCTCGATGCGGAGGACCGGAGGCACTTCTTTTTTCTGTTTGGTCGCGCCATGCACGACGTTCTGGTTGAGACGGTCAAAGCCTCTCAGACGTTGAAGCAGGGGGGCGATCGCAAAAGGGTAATTCTGATGGACGCCCGCGCGGAAGACGGGGGGCTTCGTCAGGCCGACCTGATCGACTTGCGTGCGGCACTCGACGAGTTCCGAGCTGTCGACCCTAACGCGGCAAAGGTTGTTGAACTTCGGTACTTTGCGCAGCGGTCGATTCGCGAGACGGCGGAACTACTCGATCGTTCGGTTGCTTCGGTGCGCCGCGACTGGACGTATGCGTCGGCGTGGCTGAACGAAAGACTCTCTGGCGGCGAACATTCTGTGAAAAAAGATGGTTCGGAGTGAGCACCGGGGGCGTGCGTTGACGGCGGGTATGGAAAGTGCCGGGGGCTGCGAATCGTGTCAAGTGTCTGGGATGAAAAATCGGTCTATCTGACGGCGGTGACGCTGCGCGGTGAGGACCGCGAGGCTTTTCTGCAAGGCGCGTGCCCGACGCCCGAGGCCCGTGCCCGGATCGATCGGCTGTTGAGCCAACCGGGAGGCGATCCCGACGAGCCGACGTCGCAGACGCCTCCGGTGGAGGTGGTGTTCGGCGGGGCCGCGCCGGGAACGATGCTCGATGAGTTCCGGCTTCTCCGCGAGATTGGGCGCGGCGGGATGGGGACCGTGTATCTGGCGGAAGACACGCTGCTGCACCGAGAAGTTGCGGTCAAGGTGCTGGCGGAGCATCTGGTGGGGTCGGAGAGGGCTTTGGCGCGGTTTCGCGACGAGGCGAGGAATGCCGCGGGTTTGAGGCATGCGTCGATCGTTCCGGTGTACAAACTCGGGACGGACGGCGGGCTGCACTACATCGTGAGCGAGTATGTCGACGGGACGACGCTGAGTCAGGAACTCGAGGCGGAGCGTCGGAGGCGGAAGGAAGGCGGGGCGCCGGAAGGTTTGCAGCGATGGCAGAAGCGGGCGGCGCAGATCGCGGCGTCGATCGCTGACGCGCTGGATTGCTCGCACCGGGCGGGGATATTGCACCGGGATGTGAAACCTTCGAACATTCTGCTGGAGAGAGGCGGGGGGGCCAGGCTCACGGATTTCGGGATCGCAAAGCGGGTGGTAGCGGGCGAGGCGATTCTTCATACGCAGGCGATCGGCACGTGCCATTACATGAGCCCGGAGCAGGCGTCGGTGGAGGACGCGAGAATCGACCAGCGGAGCGATGTGTTCTCGCTCGGGGCGGTGCTCTACGAGATGCTGACGCTGCGGCGCGCGTTCGACGGCGCAGATGCAAGCCAGGTATTGAAGGCGGTGATGTCGGACGATCCGCCCAAAGTTCGCTCGATCGACCGCACAATACCCCGTGACCTGGAAACGATTTGCCACAAAGCGCTCGAGAAGTCGCCGGCGCGCCGATATCAATCGGCTGCGCACCTGAGCGCCGATTTGCGGGCGTTTCTCGGGGGACTTCCGATTCTGGCCCGTCCGCCGGGGATTGGGCGAAGGGTCGCCATCTTTTCGACGCGGCATCGAGTAGCGATCGCAATCGGCGCTTTCTTTGCCCTCGGACTTGCGTTGCTGATCTCGTGGAATCGGCTGAGTGTTACGCGCGATGCGGCGATGTCGTGGGTGACGATTGAATCCGGGAAGACGCCGGTTCGGGTGCTGATTCAGCGCTGCGACGATGCGACGCTGGAGCTTCAGCGCGAAGCAAGGGATGCGGGTACGACGCCGATTCGCGATATGAAATTGAGTCCGGGTCAATACAGGATCACACTGGAGACAGCGGATGGGTTGAGCTTTGCTGAATTCAATGCGGTGTTGTTGTGGCCGGGGCCGGGAAACCGCGTGCACCTGGAAGTGGTTTCGGATGGCTCAACTAAAGACAGGGGCGGTCCCCAGCCCAATCCGGGTTCCGGCCGGCGTTTGGACGCGCGGCTGATTTCGACCGAAACGGTGGTGCGTTCGATGGTGGGTGTGGACACCGGCGAGTACAGATTTGGATGGGCGCAGGTGGCGGACCCGCTGATGAAGGAACGGACGGTCAATCTGCCTCGGTTCTTCATTGATCGCACCAAAGTGTCGAATCGCGAGTACGGCGCGTTTCTGGATGCGACGGGACGCACGCCGCCCCCGCACTGGCAGAAAGTCCGGGGTCGGGAAGCGTTGGACGATCTCCCCGTGGCGAACGTCTCGCTCGAGGACGCGGAGGCGTTTGCACGCTGGTGCGGGAAGCGGCTTCCGACGGTCTTCGAGTGGCAGGCGGCGATGCGGGGACCCGCGGGCTGGCGTTATCCCACGGGCGAAACACTCGCGGCTACGGATGAATCGCTCGAGCCGACGCAGACAGTGCTGCTGGCGGAACAGTCGTGGGATCCAGACTCGCTCTTTCAGATTTACGCTTCGAGCGTTCGCGGCGTGCATACTCCCGATCCACTCGCGACGCCGTCGGGGATCATGCACTGCTTCGACAGCGTGCGCGAGCTGTGCGCCAACATGGCGCTGCCCCGCCAAGACGTCGTGATGCAGGGGCGCGCCTGGTCGGAGACTTCGAGATTTGCGGACTTGACTCGAACGCGTTCGACGCCCTTCGGCGGCTATTCCCTGAAGTGTGGATTTCGTTGTGCGAAGAGCGCGGCGCCGCCAGGCGCTGCGCAGCACTGAGGTGTTTCCTTTTTTCCGGGGTGATTCATGCCAAGTTACAGGTTTCTCGCGGCCTCTATCGGTCATTCGTCACACGAGTTGAGCGGGATGACTCCGCCGCCGCTTCGCAAGCGTCCGCTCGAACTCGAATACGACCTCATACCCAAGCTGGCGACAAAGGCTGACTTGCTGCTGTTCTGCTATCAACTTGTCAATATGCCTTCGATAACCGCCGTCAACATGGACGATGCGAGAGGCATTCTGATCCAGACTTTCCGGGACAATGTTGTGCTGACCGGCCCGGAGCAGGTGGTGCTGAACGGCGGCTCGATACCGACCTATCGCAAGCTACCTGATGGCAGCCATTGGACCGAAGACTGGCTGCAGATCGAGAATGGGCAGGGGGTTGCGACTCCGTGGGTTGTCGATTTGCCGACCGTCAATCCGACTCATCGCCTTTACCCGTGTCTTCGCGTGCTGTTCTCCGCGCCGTTCTAAGGAGAGGCACCAATGCGACTTCCTCACTCGCTCTACCACGCGGTGAAGCATCACATGGCGGGGCATCAGGCGTGGCACTTTGCGAGGATTCGACCGATCTGGGTCGACGTGCCGCAACGGGCGGAGCTCGCGGTCGCGCGGGCTCAGTTCCCGCAACTGAAGTACCTCGACGAGGTCGGCACCGGAGACGAATTCCTCCGGTTTCACCATGAAATGCTGCGCGAATTCCGGTGGCTCGTACTGCATACACCGGGCCACTCGTATCAACTTGATGAATGGAAATCGCTTCCGGCTTGTCTGGAATCCCAGTTCGCGCCGGGTTTTCTTCCGGGAGTTCTGGCAGCGCTGCCGGCGCTGGTGGCGGGCACCAGTTCGGACGCGCTGGGGAATTTCATTGAGCGGACGAGGCTGGATGATTCCGCGTATTGCGACGTGCACAATCTGTCGCACGGCGCGATTGCGGACTATGAGATCCGAAGGAATCCCGGTGATCAGAGGCTTGAAGATGCTTCTATGACCGACTTCGCGCAGGCTCCGAACAACGAGCACTTCTGGAGCCTGCACTATTGGATCGATTGCCTCTTTACGACGTGGCAATCGAACAACGGCGAAGTTGTGGAAGTGTCTCCAAAGCCGCCGTCGCATCCGCATGGCACGAGCTTTTCGCCCTCGGACGCGCTCAAGGAGCGCGTCCGAGGGATTTTTTTCGGCAAGAGCGCGAAACGAGCCTCGATCGATTGATTCGCGAAGGTCGATCAGACCGGCTGAAGCGCGGGGCGAGGAGCGGGAGTCAGCGGGAAGCCAGCGATACGCTCCAGCACCGAGACCGGCGCGATATCGGGCTTGACCTTGGCCTCGGGTGGGACGATCACGGTCTGCTCGAGGGCGTACTGGCCCGAGAGCACGCTGTGCGCGAGCACGTCGGTGTAGCACATCCAGACCTGATTGGGCCGGAAGTTCATCTGGCGGGCCTGCTCGCCGTGCTGAAACTCTTCGTTTCCCTTGAGGAAATCGTGGAAGCCGAGCATGAACTGGTCGTATGCCGTGCGATCGGGGACATTGATGCCGATGGCGCGACCGAGTTTCGCGGCGGCGCGCTTCATGGCGGCGGAGCCGCCCTTGACCTCGCGGAGACCGGCTTGGAGGGCGTACTTGTCGGCCAGGGCCTCAAACGGGCCCGAGACACGCCAGACGCGATCCTTGTTCGGATTGATCTGGGTGAAGAGACGGAGGATGCCGCCGCCGCGCGTCGGGCGGGAGGGGAAAGCATCGACGTGCATGAGGTCGTTGCGTTGTTTGAGCGGGAGGTCACGGCCTTGTTCCTCGAAGGGGCGATAGGAGGCGTAGTCGGTCTTCCACTTCCCTGCATATGGCGGGCAGACCCGCCCGAGCAATGCGAGAGCCCGTTTGGAGAAACCCGACATCACCTCGAGAAGTCGATCGGCTTCCTGCGGAGTGTTGGTGGTGGCACCGGTGACTTTGTGTGCCGCGGGCTTGTAGGCGACGTTTTTGTGCAGCGCCGAAGCGTTTTGCTGGAGGCCGAGAAGGAAATCGATGTCGGCCTGTTTATCGAAGAGAGAGTTGTCGGGCAGCACGACGATGTTGCCGGCTTCGAGAGCCTCGCAAGCGCGGGTGCCGACGGTTCCGGAATCGATCTGTTCTTTGGTGACTGTGAAGACGTCCAAGTGTGAACTCCGGTGGCGCAAGCCAAGGGTGAAAAGGGCGTCGGTCGAGATTCGATGCCCCTCGGGACATTATAACCAAATCATATTGGGCCTCAACGAAGAGTGAAAACGGCGCGTGGCTGTGAGGGGTTCCTGGACATGATTTCCCGGCCGCCGGCGGAGCGCGGGTGGAGGCGTCTCCGGTTCTTGTCCATCAACTTGCGGAGAATGAGCCGGCGCGGGGGTGTCACCGGCGCTGTGCTGCAGGTCTCGGATCGGGATGTGCGCGCAGCGGACGTGATCGCCTTCGGCGCAATCACCAACTCGGCTACGAGCCAAATGCGCATTGTGAGCGGTAACTTAACACCGTCTCACCGGGCGATCACGGCGCAAACGCAAAGTCTATCAGCGATGTGAGATTCTCCGCGTCGCATCAAGGAACCGTATGAAAATCAACACGCTCGAAGAACTTTATGTAGACCAGCTGCGCGACATGCACAGCGCCGAGAAACAGCTGACAAAGGCGCTGCCCAAGCTCGCAAAGGCTGCATCAAGCCCGGAACTTCGGAAGGCGTTTGAATCGCACCTCAAGGTGACACAGGAGCATCTCAAGCGCATCGACGGCATTCTGACGAATCTGAAGAAGAAGCCGGGTGGAAAGGTCTGCGAAGCGACTGTTGGGCTGGTCGAAGAAGGCACCGAGATCATCGATGCCGAAGCGGAAGAGACGGTCCGCGACGCGGGTCTGATCGTGGCGGCGCAGAAGGTCGAACATTATGAAATCGCTTCGTACGGCTGCCTGCGGGCGCACGCGACGATCCTGGGTCGCAATTCCGATGCTCGGCTGCACGAAAAGACTCTCGAAGAAGAAAAAGAAGCGGATCGCGCGTTGACGGAATTGGCAACGCGGGCGGTCAATCCGATGGCGAACGCCGAAGCGGCGCCTTCCACGAAATAGCAGTGTTGATGAACGAGCGGCTCGATTTCGCTCAGAACTGGAACTGGACATGAATCTCAAGCTTTTGACCATGTATTCGACTCTCGGTGCCTGCATTTTTGTTGGCGCTTGCGACACACGCAGCGAAACGCCGGCGCCCGCGCCGGCACCAACTCGATCGCCTGAGACGGTCGCGCCGGCGCCGGACAACACCGAGGTGAACAAGGTGGATAGCAAGTCCGCAACCAAAACCCCGATGGACCAATCGAACAGCAAGGCGGACATCGATATCACGGCGTCGATTCGGCGCGCCATCATGGAAGACAAGGCGATGTCGATAAACGCCCAGAACTGCAAGATTATCACCGAGGACGGTGTCACAACGCTTCGCGGGCCCGTGAACAGCCAGGCGGAGAAGGACTCGATCGAAGCCAAGGCGAAGGCTGTCGCAGGCGTGACACGCGTCGATAACCAGCTCGAAGTCAAGACCAAGTAATCCGCTCAGGTTCCATTTCTCCCGTGCAATGTTCCTTCGGTGCCCCGCAAGGGCGCACCAAAATTTCAGGAGTTTTTCAATGGCTACTTCCGTCCTGTGCATCGCTCAGAACGAATCGTCCGCGAACGTGATTGTCGACAATCTCAAGAGCGCCGGTTTTTCCTACAACGACATTTCCGTACTCTTTCCCGACAAGCGAAGCACGCGCGACTTCGCTCACGAAAAGAACACCAAGGCTCCGGAAGGGGCTATGACTGGAGCGGGCGCTGGTGGCGCAGTGGGCGGAACTCTGGGGTTGCTCGCGGGCATCGGTCTGCTCGCCATTCCGGGTGTTGGGCCGTTCATCGCCGCGGGACCGATCATGGCGGCGTTGAGTGGTATCGCGGTTGGGGCTGCGGCTGGCGGGCTTGCGGGCGGGCTCATCGGGCTGGGCATTCCTGAAATCGAGGCGAAGCGGTATGAGGACAAGATCAAGGGCGGCAACATCCTGATTTCCGTTCACTCGGAAAGCGGCGAAGAAATCAAGAAGGCGAAGGAGATCTTCGAAAACGCCGGTGCGACGGATATCACCAGCACCTCGGAAAAGGCTGCGCCGAAGTCGACGCCGGAAGTTGTAACGCGAACTGACGTCCGTCCCGCGCGGCTGTAAATTGCTCCAAAAAAGCTCGGAGCGCATCGATATGGTGCGCTCCGCGCTTTGTGTTTTTGGGCCGGGGACCGGCAACGCATGGCTCGAGCACAACATCCTGCGAATCGCCTGCCGCTGGTCATCAGTGGCTTTCTAATCGCGGCAGTGTTGTACTTCGCGCGAGAAGTGCTCGTACCGATCGCGTTGGCGGTTTTTGTCGCGTTCGTGCTGGCTCCGATCGTGCGGCAGCTCGAACGTCTGAGAGTGCCCCGAGTGCTGGCGGTTGCACTGACCGTGGGAACGGCGACGGTTGGTATCGGCGTGCTCGGTTGGCTGGTCGAGCAGCAGGCGGTGGAGGTGGCCACCAATCTGCACGATTACAGGGCCAACATTGTCAACAAGCTTGCGATCTTGCGCCCGTCAAAGCACAGCGCGCTGGGAAAAGCCGGTACCGCGATCCAGGAGCTGGGAAAAGAGATTGCGAAGCCCGTGACGGAATCTCCCACAGCAACCGGCTTGCCTGCGGAAAGCAGTTTGGAGCCGATTGGGGTCCGCGTAGTCGAAGATCCAACACCGCCCATCACATATGCGCGCGACATTCTCGGTCCGGTGCTGTCTCGTCTGGCGACGGTGGTCATGGTGGTGGTGTTCGCCATCTTCATGCTGCTGAGGCGGGAGGATCTACGAAACCGGCTGATCCGTCTCATCGGTGAACGCGAAATGCACATTACAACCCCCGCGTTTGACGATGCGGCGCAGCGATTGAGCCGGTACTTGTTGGCACAGTCGATTCTCAATGCGGGCGTAGGAGGCGTGGTCGGCGTCGGACTTTTTCTTCTTGGAGTTCCGAACGCGCCGCTCTGGGGGTTCCTCATCGCGATACTCCGTTTCGTGCCATATGTCGGTACATGGATCGGTGCCGCGTTTCCGATACTGATTTCGATCGCGATCTTCGACGGATGGCGGCAGCCACTGCTCGTTGCGGGGCTCGTCATCGGAGTGGAGATCGTGGGTGGAAGTTTCGTCGAACCGATGCTGGTGGGATCGGGAACGGGTCTCTCTCCGCTGGCGGTGTTGACCTCTGCGATATTCTGGGCGTGGCTGTGGGGCCCGTTCGGGCTGATCCTGTCGACGCCAATCACGGTTTGCCTTTCGGTACTGGGGAAGCACGTCCCGCGGCTTTCATTTCTCAATGTTCTGCTCGGCGACGAACCGGTTCTGACGCCGGAAACCCGTTTCTATCAGAGGCTACTCGCGGGGGATCAGGAAGAATCGACGCGGATCGTGGAAGAATTCGCGAAGGGTAAATCTTCGGTTGAGGTCTATGGCTTGCTGCTGATCCCGGCGCTGCGCCTGGCGGAGTTCGATCGGCACCGGGGAGAATTGGACGAAACACAGGAGCAGGCGGTCCGCGAGACACTGACGGCGATCATCGACGATATCGGATCGCAGAACCCCGATCGCGATGCGAGCGAGGCTTTTGAGCGCGTTCCGGTGGTGTGCGTGCCGGCGCGGGACGCGGCGGACGAACTCTCTGCGCGAATGCTCGAAAAACTGCTGATCGAACAGGGGATAAGGGCGGAAACGCATTCGTCTCGGCATTCGCCACGAGAACTACTGGAGCAACTTGCAAAGTTGCCGCCATCGGTGCTGTGCATCTGCGCCTTGCCGCCCAATGCGTTGCTGCACACGCGTGTGCTGTGGCAGCAGTTGCGGCTTCGATGTCCGGAGCACAGGATTGTGATCGGGCTCTGGGACGACAAGATAGATATGGCGAGCGTGCGGGAGCGACTTGGGCGCATCCCTTCGGAATCGATCGCGACAACCATGAAGCAGGCGACCGAAATCATTCTGGGCGTGCTGAAAGTTGACGCTGTGATAACTGGCGCAGCGGATCCCGAGGAAGAGGAAAGCAGAACGCGACCCCGAGCGGTCGCGCCGAACTGACCGGATCCTCAATTCTGGCGGGCTGAGTGAGAAGCGCGCACGCTCGCATTTACGTTGACGATGGTGGCTTCATAGCCGAGAGCAGTTCGCCCGAGCCCGCGCCCCACCTCGTGATGCACGTCAACGCCGCGGTGACGGGTACATCGATCGGGTGGACGCGCGAGCCGGCGATGACATAGATGGTGCCGGCGGCGGGGGTGGGAGACGACGGAACGAAGACGGTGCGCTTTCCATCGGCGTGTTCTTCGATTACAAAGCACAGGGCCAGCGCGTCCTCGATCTCGACAAAGGCCGGTTGGAACCCGCGGCTGTTCTCGATTTGTCCGATCTGTTCGGCGATGCTCCGAAGGGTGGAATAGCCCGGCAGCCTTTCGAGCACCTTGGATTCGACTGCGCGCCGCGCCTGGTGCCCGATCGCGGTGCGGAGCGCTACACCCACTGCGAAGCAGACCAGCACGATGAGCAGCGAGGCGATGACCAGCGGGTGACCGATGCCTTCAGGAAGGCTGGCGCTCACGGGTTTGACGAGCACCTCGAGTTGGATCAACGCCTTCACCAGGAGCAAAGCCGCAAGCCACGCGGGAAGGACGACGAGTGCGCCGCCGAGCAGGGTGGCTTTCAGGAACGCGACGACCTTTGACATGAGAATGGTCCGTTTTGGGTTGTGTCTCTACCGTGGGTGGGCGCCACGCGGCCCTATTCGGTGCAATGCGAACACGGAGAAACTATCCGAACCCGCCCGGGGGCGTCGCCACTTCCGGCTGCCGGGCATCCGCGCCAAATCTCTGTTTGAAAAGACCGAGATCGGAACCGCCGGCGCATGAAAAACCCCTGCGACGCAGGGGTTTTCTTCAAGTGGAGCGGAGGAGAGTCGAACTCCCGACCTCGTCATTGCGAACGACGCGCTCTACCAACTGAGCTACCGCCCCGGCCAGATTGTGCCCAAGGGGCCTGTGGGGCTCCGTGGGGTGGGGAGTGTAGCGCGGAGGGCGGGTTCTGCCAAGGCGGATTGCGCGGCGGCCTCCGGATCGGGCATCCGAAAGCGTCGGTGTGAATGGGCCAGTTGAGCGAGACGAAAAACGCCCTTCGCCCGATCACGCCCCCCAGCAGCTGCGTCAAGGACTGAGCGATGTTCGCGCGAACATCTCCGAGGCGGGGAGGCTATTCTATTTGAGAATGAATTCTCAAATTGGGTAGAGCGGCTGGGTTCGCGGGGACTCTCGAGCGATGAGCAGACTGACTTTCCAAGTTCTGATTGGGTGGATGGCGAGCGTGGTGGCGATTTGCAGCGGATGCATCGGTGCACCGAAGGAAGCGGAAGGGTTGCGCGTTGTCGTGACGATTCCACCACTCAAGGGGATTATCGAGCCCCTGCTGCCCGAAGGTTCGACGGTGAAGGCGCTGATGCCTCCGGGTCGAAGCGAACATCACTACGAGTTCACGCCTGCGGACATGGTGTCGGTCGGTGGAGCGGATCTGGTGCTGTATGTTGGGATGGGTTTGGAAGCGCAACTTGAGAAATTCCTCGAATCGCACGAGTCGAAGAGGCGAGTGGACATCGGTCTGGCAGATTGTTTTGAGGTCGACACCGATGACGACGGGCAGCACGGGCACGCCGAAGGCGAGGCGCACGATCATGGTCACGGCATGGGTGATCCGCACGTTTGGCTGGATCCGATACTGGTTCGAGATGCGCTGCCGCGTCTGGCCGAGGGGGTGCGCGTGGCGATGGAGGCTCGCGGGGAATGGAACGAAGCGGCAAAGCAACGCCTGCAGAGCGCGCTGGAGGCAGAATTGGCGAGAGTGGCCGAGTTGGACGGGGCGTTTCGGGAGCAGTTGGCGCCTTTCAAGGGCGACAAAGTTGTGACCCATCACGCCGCGTTCGGGCGGCTTGCGGCGCGATACGGGATTGTGGTTGCGGAAGTCATCCGGGTGAACGAAGGCGAAGAGCCATCGCCGGGGCGGATTGCCGCGGTGGTGCAGGCGGTGCGTAAAGAGGGCGTGCGGGTGATCTTTGTCGAGCCGCAGTTTGATCCCGCGACCGCGCGGCGGGTCGCGAAGGCGGCGGGCGTGCAGGTTGTGACGCTGGACCCACTTGGAGATGGGGATTGGTTCGCAATGATGCGGGGGAATCTTGATTCGTTGGTGAAGGGGATGAGCGCGAAGAAGGACGAAAGCAAGTAGATCCCATACAACTCGTCGGACTCATGGGGCTCATTCGATGATTCGCGACGCTGGCACAACTTCGGGAACGGCTATCCGCTATGAAAGCGTGACGTTTTCATACGAGGGCGGCGCTGAGGCGCCTGCGCTCGAGCGGGTTTCGCTGGATGTGCGCAGGGGGGAACGCCTCGGCATTCTCGGGCCGAACGGCGGGGGCAAGTCGACGCTGCTGAAACTGACGCTGGGCCTGCTGCGTGGCTATTCCGGCACGATCGAGATTGAGGGCCTAGCGCCCGATGAGGCGGCCAAGCGGCGGCTCATCGGGTATGTGCCGCAGCGGGTGGAAGCGGAGTTGTCGTTTCCCATTACAGCCCGTCACGCGGCGAGCATGGCGGCGTCGGCGGGGCTTGGTCCGTTTGCAAGCGGGCGAGGGGCACGTGAGCAAGCGGATCGCGCGCTATCGATGGTGGGGGCCTCGTCGATCGCGGAGAAGCCGGTGGGGACGCTTTCGGGCGGGCAGTTGCAGCGTGTGATGATCGCCCGAGCGCTGGCAAGCCGGGCGAAGATTTTGCTGCTGGATGAGCCGACGGTGGGGATTGATCCGGCTGGGCAGAAGCAGTTTGCGGAGTTGATCCAGAGGCTGCACGATGAGCTTGGGCTGACGACGATTGTGGTGAGCCACGACTTGCGAACGGTGGCGGCGACCAGCGATCGCGTGGCGTGCCTGGCGCGAACGCTGCATTATCACGATTCGCCCGAGGGGCTGACACCTCACGTGCTGGCAGAAGTGTTCCGGCACGATGCCGCGGCGATATTCGGGGATCTGCACGTGGATGCACATCGAGCCGCGGAGTGTTCGCACGACCACTCTCATGATCACGGGCATGATCATGGACAGGAGCATGGGGCTCAAGGGAACCACGGGGGTGGTTCTTGAAGACGATTGAGTACCTCTCCGATCCGGGGCTTCGTTCGATTTTCTTGCCGGGTGTGCTCGCCGGGCTCGCGATCGCGCTCTTCGGAGGTGTGCTCAGCGTGTTCGTGGTTATGAAGCGGCTCGCGTTTATCGGCCAGGGAATCAGTCACGCGGCATTTGGAGGAATCGGGGTTGCGTATGTGCTGGGCTTCGGCGGCGCGGCGGCGGGAGCCGCGTTTAGTGCGCAGTTGGGAATCGTTTTCCTGTTTTGCCTGTTCGCGGCGCTCCAGATCGGGTTCTTGTCCAGCAGTGAATCGGGCCGGCGCGGAGGAAAAGGGAATGCGCAGGCCGATACCGCGATCGGGATCGTGCTGGTCGCGTCGATGGGGCTGGGCTCGCTGCTGCTGCACATCGCCGAGAAGAACGGTCGGGTGGCGACTGTCTCGTGGGAGAGTCTGCTGTTCGGTTCGATCGTGAGTGTGAGCGAGGCGGATGCGTGGGCGAGCGGGGCTGTGGCGGTCATTATTCTCGGCGGGCTCTTTCTGGTGCGCCGGCCGCTGACATTCTGGGCGTTTGATGAACCGGCGGCGGCGGCGTTCGGTGTGAATGTCGGGCTGATGCGGCTTGTGCTGCTGGTGATGCTGGCGCTCGCGACGGTAACGGCGATGAAACTGGCGGGCGTGGTGCTGGCGACGGCGATGCTGGTGCTGCCTGCCGCGGCGGCGGTGCAGTTCAGTCAAAGGGCGGGCCGAGTGGCTGCGTTAAGCGTGGCGTTTGCTGTGGCGGCCGTTGTTACGGGGATGATGCTGAGCTTTGAGCTGGATTGGCCGACGGGGGCGAGCATCGTGCTGGTTCTGGCGGCGTTGTTTGGCGCAGGGTGGATCAAGGGGAGAGCGCGGGGGAGGGGATGGAGTCGGACGTGGCAACGGGCCGGGTCTCGGTAGCGTCGGATCGGAAGAGGCAATTCCCTTCTGGAAGGGCGGCGCCACGAAAGGGAGCGACATATGAAAGCGGAAAACCTGCTCGCGGAACTCAATCGCCTTCGCAAGGACATCGGCGAGGACAAGTCGGACCTGGAATGGCTCGCGGTGCATCACGCGTTTTGCTTTATCAGTTACAAGATGAGTGAGTTCCAGAAGTATGTGGAAGAACAGAACAAGGCGGGGGCGTTCGACGAGTATCAGCCGTGATGGGGGAGCGACGGATGAGCGAGAACAAGGCAACGGTCGAGCGGTACCTCGATGGCTTTCGCTGCGGTGATCACGCGAAAGTGCTGTCGTGCCTTACGGATGATGTGGTGTGGGACATGCCGGGCGCTTTTCATCTTGTCGGGAAGGAAGCATTCGACAAGGAGATCGAGAACGAAGCGTTTGTCGGCAGGCCGCAGATCACGGTCGAGCGGATGATCGAAGAGGACGACGTGGTCGTTGCAGAGGGTGAAGTGCGGAGCACACGTCGAGCCGGCGGTCAGTTGCACGCGGTGTTCTGCGACGTGTTCATCATGCGGGTCGGAAGAATCGCTCGGCTGGTGACCTATCTGATGGTGCTCAAATAGGCAGGAGATTTCTCGCCGCCGCGAATTTGCCGCCGAGGCCCCGCGCGGTTATTTCCGGTTTTCGGCCCGCAAATCGCGTTCGAAACTTTGCTCATCCGGGCACTCAAGAAAAAATTGTTGCATCCGAACACTCTTTCGGCGATAATCGTTGTATCGGAGGGCTCGCTCTCGCGACGGACGCCAAAGGCGCATCGAACGAGGGTGGGTTCCGACGACCGGTGAGACGTTTCTTGCCGGGCGATGTGCCGCGGGTGACGGCCCGCGGAGGGAAAGTGCGGCGGCGTGCAGTACATGCACGCGTCGGCTGCAAGGGCTTTCTCAGAAGGAGGTGATCCAGTGATAGATCCATGTACGCAGGGGCTGCGCTGCTGAGCGCGGACTCGACGGAGTCGCGCATTGCGCGGCCCTACTCCTACGTAAAATTGAACGTAGCGCCGGCGGCCCCGAAAGGGTCGCCGGTTGTTTTTTGTTTGGGCAACTTCGGAAGGTGAACCCGCCAGCGTGCGCGCCCAAGACGAAAAACTGAAACCACCACGGCACCCCACCCCTTGTGCCGTGATGATTTCAGTTTTTCGAGGCCGCCCGGCCCGGCGTGGCAGGCCTTTCGACCTGCACGCACTTGGTGTGAACGCCCCGACCCCAATCGAAGCTTTGCCGTTTCCCTCGCCTCGGCTAAACTGCGGGGAGGTCAAGCCTCGTTTGTTACCTTTCGCATGTAGTATGCGGACGAACGGGCGGGATCTTGCACTGAAGTGGGTGATTTTGGAGCAAATGGGGGCTTCAAAGGGGGAAATTCTTTGGGGGAAAATCCATACCTCTTGACCACCACGCTGCTCTTGGACCAACTGAGGGACGATGTCAACCAGGCCGCGTGGAATGAGATGGATGAACGGTTCAGGGGAGTTGTTTTCGGTGTAGCACGGAAATTCGGCCTGGATGAGGCCGATGCGGCCGACGTGGCTCAGGAGACAATGGTCCAGAGCCTGCAGGATCTGCGCGCCGGGCGTTATGACCGAAGTCGCGGAAGGCTGAGCGGCTGGATTATCGCCATTGCGCACAATCGAATCACGGACGTCCAGAGGCGACAGAAACGCGGTATCAGGGATATGGGTGAGCCCGCTCAGCCGGTCGCACCGGGGTTGGATGCGATTTCGGTGGCGTGGAAGGAAGCGCTTCGCGACGATGTCTTTCGGCGCGCTTGGGAGCGTTTGCAGGCCGAGAGCGGGCAGAACCCGGCAAACATCAAGGCATTTGAGTTGGCGGTGATCCGCGGCGTGCCGCCGGAGGCGGTTGCGGCGGATTGCGGCATTTCGGTCGATCAGGTTTACGTCGCGAAGAATCGGGTCGCGGGAAAGCTTCGACGGATCGTGGAGCAGATGACCAAGGCGTACGAGGACGGGTTATGAGCGGAGCGGTCGACCCATGTCCCACGAGCGCTCAACTCGAAGCGATTGCCTCGCTGGAGGCGAGCGCGGAGGCCGACTCGACCGCTTCCGAGATGCAATCGCACATCGCGCAATGCAAGGTGTGCGCCGAATGGGTTGCCAACGCTAGATTCGAGCGCGAGTTTGCGGCCGCGGCGAGCGAGCGGGCGTTTGCTGCGAGTCTGCTAGAGCCGCTGCTGCCAGCGTTGCCCGGGTATGTGGTTGTCCGCGAGATTTCGACGGGGGGACAAGGGATTGTATACGAGGCCCTGCAGCTAGAGACTCGCAGGCGCGTGGCGATCAAGATCCTCCGCCAAGACCACGTTGTTCGGCGCACGCAGCGAGCGCGATTTGAGCGGGAGATAGAGATTGCCGCCGCGCTACACCATCCGGGGATCGTGACCGTGTACGACAGCGTCGCGCTGCCTTCCGGCCGTTACGCGCTGGTGCTCGAATTCGTCGAGGGGATCACGCTCGATCGTCGAATCAGCGGTCCTCCGCGGGATGCAGCCGCCATCGATAGCGCTGTGGAATTGGTGGCGCGAGTTTGCGACGCGATCCACTACGCGCATCAGCGAGGCGTCATTCATCGGGATTTGAAGCCTTCCAATATCGTGGTGGATTCCAGCGGACTGCCCCGGATTCTGGATTTCGGCATTGCGTGCTGGTTCGGCACGCTGGCGCCCGAACCAACGCGGATAACTCTTCCCGGCGAATTTGCAGGAACGTTGGCCTACGCCGCGCCGGAGCAAGTTGCGGGTGATCGAGGGCCGCCGGATCTTCGAAGCGACGTGTACGCGATCGGCGTCATTCTGTATCAGACCTGCGTTGGTGAATTACCCTACGACCTTCGGGGCTCGCTGGACACGGTGATCAGAAACATTTCCAGCGTGCCACCGGCGCGTCCACGCGGGGCGAAAATAGAGCAGGATCTTTGGATCATCATCAACAAAGCGCTCGCGAAGGATCCCGAAAGACGGTACCAGTCGGGCGCCGCCATGGCCGACGATTTGAGAAGGTATCTGCGAGGCGAATCGATCGAGGCGCGGCGCGATAGCAGGCTCTATGTTCTGCGCAAGACGCTATGGCGCCACCGTTACGCGGCAACCGGCGTGTTATTCGCGCTGGTCGGATTGCTCGCTCTCGGAACCAGACTACAGGTCCAGAACGTTCGCCTCTCGTCGGCGCTGCGCGAAAGTAATATTAATCAAGCCCGGGCGAAGGGAGCAGCGGGAAACCGGCCGGCGGCCCAGGCGATGCTGGCATCGGAACTGTTGCAGCTTGGAACAGCGATCGAGCAGCCGCAATTGTCGTTGTTCAACGGAACTCCGGAGCAGCGGAGGGTGCTGTGGACAGACGCCGAACTGCAGGCGCCTCAGCCGTGCCTCGCGACGGTGGCGATTCCGGAAGATCGTTTGACGGACGCATGGTGGGAGAAAGATCGCATATGCGTCGCGTTTGCCGACGGATTCGAGCGGACGTGGTCGCTTCCGAATTTGCGCTTCATTGCGCAGCGAAAGCTGATCGATCGTCCCGCCAAGGATATCGAATACTCTCCCGCTTCGGACCGGTTGGTCGTGCGCTTTGCCGACAAGATCCAGTGCATTGATTCGGCAACGGGCACGGTGCTCGGAGAGACAGACTTTGAGTCGGCTCTCGGAACCACAATGACGCTCGCGCCCACCGGCGATTGCACGGCGGTATGGTCTCGCCAAAGAGGCGTTGAGGTATTTGCGCTACCCGGCTTCGAAAAACTTCTTGAGGATCGAGAAAAAACCGCCCTCCAGCACCCGTGGATTAGCGCGAAGGGTGACCGCGTTGCCTTCGTGAAGGAAGATGGTCGCCTGTTGGTTTATCGGTTGCCAGAGGGCCGACTCGAAAGCGAAGTGCAGGTCGTCTCACGCGACCAGATTCTGAGGGATCCGCATGGTCCCAACGACCAATGGCGAGTGAGTGGATCGGGAACCGGGGATCTGCTGGCGGTCGGGCGCAGACGCCGGGTTTGGCTCGTCAACATTGGAGACGGCTCCGTGCGTCCGCCAATTCTGACGACCATCGGAAACTTGGTGGAAGGGATATTCACGGATTCTGGTCGCTGGCTCGTGATCCAATCGAATCAAGATTCTCAGGTCCTTGTCTGGAGAACCGTCGACTCTGGGGTGAGCGCCGTTCTGCCCGGGCACACGCGCGGGGCATCAAACGTGTTTGTTTCACCGGACGAGCGATACATCCTGACCGTGGACAATGAGCACGTCATGCGGCTGTGGTCGGGTCCCGATGCGGGGTGGCGCCGAAATCTGCCTGCGTCTCCCTTGGCGACGCACGATCTGGCGTTGGATGCGAAGCGAGACACGATTACGTCTGCGTTCAGCGACGGGGTCGTCGGAACATGGTCAATCAAGGCTTCCGGACCGGCTTCTTTCACCCGGGTTGATCCGACTGCGGCGTTCACTGTCGCGTACTCGCCGTCGCTCGATGTTCTTGCCGCCGGGGGGGCCGCGGGCGAAGTCGTGCTCTTGCGAGAAGGCGCGGAGGTTGCACCCCGTCTTACCGTTGAACCCGGGGTTGCGGTTCGTAGCGTTCGATTCAGTCCGGACGGACGCTATCTTGCGGCGTGCGCACAGCACACGTGCGCGATTGTCTATGAAACCAAGACCTGGTCTGCGGTGCGGAGGCTCGAGGTGAAGGGCGACCGGATCGCAAGCGCGCGATGGAGTCCGCTGGATGATCGGCTGGCGCTTGCGATCGGTGATGGCACTTGCAAGGTGTACGGAGGACCGGATTTTCATGTGGTTGCGGATTGGCGGGCGGACGAGAAACTCTGCCGGGTTGCCGAGTTTTCACCTGACGGGCGAGTCATTGCCACTTCCGGCGAAAACGGGATGATTCGAATCTGGGATACGAACGAGTGGAAATTGAAGCATGAGGTTTCCGTCAACCAGGACGCGATTTTTTGTCTGGCGTTTCATCCCTCCGGGCACGTCTTGTCCGTTGGAGATCGTTCGGGCACTGTGACACAGATCGGAATGCCGGAAGCCAAGGTGCTTGCAGGATTCCCGGTCGGCAGCCCGGTCATGGCGATCGAATACTGCGGGACCAGTCTGGTGGTCGGTTCGATCGACAAGCCCGTTGCGGTGTGGGATTTCGCCATGCTTGCCCGGTGCGTGCGGAGTGACGCGGAGTACTTGAAGAGCAAACTCGAACAGCAACAAGCTGAGTGATTTTTTGCCACATGCCGCGGCATCGCACCAATTATGAAAAAACACGGCGCGCTTTCCAGGGTCGCGGAGTCGATCAATCTCCGGCGCCTGCTCGGGCGAGTTTCGCGTTGTTGCCGATGCGATTCTCATCGATGAAGCGGAATGCACGCGATTCGGGACAGCCGGCTGCCGTCCACCGAGGCGGAAAAACGGGCTCCGCGGAACGAGAACCCCCCCCCCGGATGGCCCCCCAAGCCTTCCCCTCCGCCTCGCGCTTTCGCGCATGATTGGGAGCCCGTTTTTCGCCCCGGATATCTGGAAGTGTGATTGATTGCGGAAAAAATGGGTCGAGCGCTGGATGTATCGAAACTCGAAGTGGAGGCTTTGCGAGATCGCGTGAAGCCGGTAGACTGCACACAAGACAAGACCGCCCCAATCAAGAGCCTTACTTAGGCCAACTCGATGGGTCACAGTTGCCGGCGTCTGCCGGCCCAGTGGACGATCCAATGAAGCATGCGGACCATGGAGCCAATTCTTTCAGGATGCGGCTTGATTTCAGGCGATTGTTTCCCGGAAACGGCGGGTTTTAGGAGAGGCGGTTGACGTGAGCGTTCACTCGGCACTGATAACCACCACGCTTCTCCTTGAGCAGCTCAAGGAAGACGGCAATCAAGCCGCTTGGCGGCAGTTCGATGAGCGATTTCGGGGTGTGGTGCTTGGTGCGGCACGCAAAATCGGGCTCGATGAGTCGGATGCCGCGGACGTTGCACAGGAAACCATGCTCCAGAGTCTGCGCGACTACAAGGCCGGTCGGTACGATCGTTCGCGCGGGCGGCTGAGTTCGTGGATCATCGCGATCGCGCATCACAGGATCACCGATTTGCTTCGGCGAAAGGAGCGGGGGGCCATTGCCGCAGGGGACACCACGCTTCGTGAAATGCCGGCGGTTGAAGACGTCACGAACGCGTGGAGTGAAGCGCTGCAGGCAAGCGTTTTTCGCAGCGCGTGGGAAGCGATTCAGTCCGAGAGCCACCTCAGTCCGGTCAATTTGCGAGCGTTCGAACTGGCGGTCATCCGCTCGGTTCCTCCAGAAGCGGTCGCATCCGAGTGCGGCATCTCGGTCGATCAGGTCTACGTCGCCAAGAGCAGAGTCTCGACGAAGTTGAAGGAGATCGTGGAGCGGTTGACGCTGGCGTACGAGGACGGCTTATGAGTCTTGGGGGAGGTCCATGTCCTTTGCCGGGCGAAATCGCAAGGCATGCCGCAGAACCGGGCGCGGATGCTCGGGTGCGAGAGCACGTACAAGTGTGCGAAGTCTGCAAGAAGCGATTGGAAGAGGCGCGATTTGAGCAAGCCTTTGCCGCGGCGGTGAACGCGAAGCCGGGAATCCGCAAGGGCGCGGATGGTCCGCGTCCGGAATTGGCGGGGTACGAGATCGTGCGGGAAGTTTCGCGGGGCGGACAGGGCATCATCTACGAAGCGATCCAGACTCGGACGCATCGGCGGGTGGCGATCAAGGTGCTGCGTCAGGATCACGGACTTTCGAAGTCACAACGGGCGCGGTTCGATCGGGAGATCGAGATTGCGGCGGCGCTCACGCACCCGGGCATCGTTGGCGTGTACGACAGCATCAACATGCCCGGCGGGCGGCACGCGCTGGTGCTGGAGTTTGTGGAGGGTGAATCGCTCGATCAGCAGAAGTTTGCATCGGGCGACGGCGCCGAGCGGATGCGGACCGTGGTGGAGATGATCGCCCGTGTGTGCGACGCGATTCACTACGCGCACCAGCGTGGAGTCATCCATCGGGATCTGAAACCCTCGAACATTTTGGTGGATCGTGCGGGGCAGCCGCGAGTTCTGGACTTTGGTGTAGCGTGCTGGTTTGGTGCGCCCGGCGCGGATGCGTCGAGGATCACGCTGACAGGCGAGTTTGCCGGAACTTTGGCGTACGCGGCGCCCGAACAAGTGTCCGGCGTTTCCGGGGCTCCGGACCTTCGGAGCGATCTGTACGCGTTGGGCGTGATCCTGTATCAACTGAGCTTTGGAGGGTTGCCGTATGAGGTCAATGGGCCGCTGGATTCCGCGATACGAAATATTTTGGCAACTTCTCCCACGCGAACGCGAGTGGGGCTTGGCTCGGGCGTGGACGAAGACCTCTGGGTCATCATCAACAAAGCGCTCGCGAAGGAGCCGGACCGGCGATACCAGTCGGCGGCGGCGATGGGCGCGGACCTGAGGCGGTATCTAAACGGCGAAACGATTGAGGCTCGACGCGACAGCAGGATGTATGTTCTGCGGAAAACGATTTCGCGTCATCGCTATGCGGCGGGCGCGGTCGTTGCCGCCTTTGTCGGGCTGGGGGCGTTTGCGATGACGGTGGTGCTGAGCAACGCCCGATTGTCGGAGGCGCTTCGGACGAGCACGTTCGAACGGGCGAGGGCGCTCGGTGCCGCGGGGAGCCGGCCCGAGGCAGATCTGTTGCTGTGGCCGGAGATACTGCGGTTGGGCCCGGCGCTTCAGAATCCGGCCCAGGCCATGTTCCGCGGGACACCCGAGGAGCGCCGCGTACTGTGGGCGTTCGCCGAAATGCAGGGGGCGGCGCCGTGCCTGGTCAGCGCGAGCGCAGCGCTGCAGCAGCGTGCCGGGTTTGCATGCACGAATGACCGGATGATGTCGGTTTCGCGCCAGGGAGAATTGGAAGAATGGTCGATTCCGGGCTTGCGGCTGCTCGCCCGGCGGCGCATCTTTGCGAAGTCAGTGATCGATATGGATGTCTCCATTCCCGGAGAAGTGTGCGTTTGGTTTGACCGGCCCGACTTGGTAGTGACTGATACATCCACAGGTGCGGAGATCGCTCGGCGAGCGTTCGCCGACGAATCGCGGATCGCGGTCAAAATTTGCGGAAACGGATCGAGAGTGGCGGCTTGCTCACCCACAGCGGGGTTGGAAGTGTTTGACCTGCCTGCTCTGTTGCCGATCTTTCAGAAACCGGGTGAGACGGCTCCGCATGCACCTTGTCTGAGTGAGCGCGGCGATCGAGTCGGAATCGTGTTCGGGAACGAAGAGGTCGGTGTGTACCACCTTCCGGATGGCACTCGAGAGCGCTCGTGGTCATTGGCGGACATCTACGAGCTAGCGACAAGCGGTCGCCCGGCCGTTTTTCAGGGTTTGGCGATTTCCGAAGACGGAGATCGGGCGGTGGTAGCGGCGGGGCATCACTTGTACTTTCGCCGAGCAGATAACGAGACGATGCCACCTGCCCTCAACGTCACGGTTGGCAGTTTGGCAAGTCCTTCGTTCAGCGCTTCGGGAGAGTGGCTCTTGACGCGCTCGCATATGGATATGCTTGTCAAATTGTGGCGGACCAGTGACTGGACGCAAGTTACTTCGTATGTAGGACACGTTGGCCAGCCGACCGGGGTGATCCTGACTCCGAATGAACGATACCTCGTCACGCTTGATATGAGGAGTGTGTTCCGAGTATGGCCGGGGCCGCGAGCCGAGGCGATCCGGGACTTGGCTGGTTCAATGGTGAGTCCGCACGACTTTGCGACTGATGAAGCCGGGCGCACGGTTTGGGTCGCGGGAAGCAACGGACGGGTCGGACGGTGGTCGCTTGAGGGGTCTGATCCGTCCGCGTCCATGCAAGCGGATTCCGCTACTGTGTTTTCCATCGGACGCTCGTCGCAAACCGGCGTGCTCGTCGCGGCGGGAAGCGACGGCATTGTCTCTTTGTTTCGTGACGACATGAAAGTCTTCAAAACGATCGAGCCCGTCGGCTCTGACGGAGTGTCCTGTGTTCGATTCAGTCCAGATGGTCGTCTGCTCGCAGTGTGCGCCAAAAAAGGACCCGTGGTTTTGTACGACACGAATACATGGGAGCGTGCCCGAACAATCGAAACGGATATCGGTCGGATCGTCATGGCCCGATGGAGCCCGGACGGAAAAGCGATTGCGATCGCCGGAGCGGATCCCATTGGGTCCCCGGACACTCCGGGTTTCTGTGAGACCCGAGATGTTTCCACAGGCCAACTTCTCAAGCGGTGGGTTTCAGACTCGGTCGCATGCAGAGTGGCCGAGTTTTCGCCGGATGGTCGGATGCTTGCAACCGGCGGCAATGATGGAAGAATTCGTCTCTTGGACTCAGCGACTTGGGAGCCGCTCCACGAACTGCATATCAACAGCAGCATCCTCTTTTGCCTTGCGTTCCACTCGGGTGGGCACGTGCTGGCGGTGGGCGACCGCTCGGGCCGGGTCACCGTAGTGGGGCTGCCGGAGAGAAGACTGCTCGCGCACTTTGACTATGGGAGTTCGATCATGGCGATCCAGTTCGTTGGGGATCAACTGATTGTTGCGTCGTTAGATCAACCGGTCTCGGTGCGGGACTTCGGGATGATCGCTGGCTGTGTTCGCGGGAATATGGAATTCTGGAAAACGACGCTCGCCGAACGTGCGGCGGAAGGTGAAGCGGGCGGGAAATGAAAAACCCGGCGGGAAGCCGCCGGGCTCTTGTTGGGATTCGGACTGGAGGACTCAGGCGTGCGACGGCGAATCGCCGCCGATGCGCATCTTGTAGAACGAGCGCCAGACGAAGTAGGCGGAGATGAGGAAGAAGGCGACGGTCAGGCCCATCGTCAGGTTGGTGTGGATGTTGCCGCCGGTCTTCATGCTCACTGCGAGTTCAACGGCGAGCAAGCCGAAGAGCGTGGTGAACTTGATGACGGGATTGAGGGCGACCGACGAGGTGTCCTTGAACGGATCACCGACGGTGTCACCGACGACGGTCGCGGCGTGCAGGTCCGAGCCCTTGCCGCGGCCGCTGTTCTTGTAGATCGGATCGGTCTCGACGATTTTCTTGGCGTTATCCCATGCACCGCCGGCGTTGGCCATGAAGATGGCCTGGTAGAGGCCGAAGAGTGCGATGGAAATGAGATAACCAATGAAGAAGAACGACTCGTAGAACGCGAACGCGAGCGTGGCGAAGAAGATGCCCAGGAAGATGTTGAACATACCCATCTGCGCGTACTTGGTGCAGATGGTGACGACCTTCTGGCTGTCCTCGACACTGGCCTTGGTCGAGCCTTCGAGCTTGATGTTGGCTTTGATGAATTCCACAGCGCGGTAAGCACCAGTGCTGACGGCCTGCGTCGAGGCGCCGGTGAACCAGTAGATAATCGCGCCGCCGGTGATCAGGCCAAGCAGGAAGGGTGCGTGCAGGAGCGAGAGGAACTGGAGGTACTGGGGTTCGAGGCCGTGCGTGAGGGCCACAATGATCGCGAAGATCATGGTGGTGGCGCCGACCACGGCGGTGCCGATGAGCACGGGCTTGGCGGTGGCTTTGAACGTGTTGCCAGCGCCGTCATTCTCTTCGAGGAACTCCTTGCCCTTCTCGAAGTTTGGCGAGAAGCCGTACTTCTGCTGGATTTCAGAACTGATGTTGGGGAGGTGCTCGATGGTCGAGAGTTCGAAAACGGATTGAGCGTTGTCGGTGACAGGTCCATAGGAGTCGACGGCAATCGTCACGGGGCCCATCCCCAGGAAGCCGAAGGCGACGAGGCCGAACGCAAAGACCGCCGGAGCCATCATGATCGTGTGGTCCGCGCCGACCATGTTTGGGAAGCTGTTGCTGACGTAGTAGGCAATGCCCATCAGCATCACGATCGCGATGCCGAGCCAGTAGGCCGAGAAGTTGCCGGCGACAAAGCCCGACAGAATGTTGAGCGATGCACCGCCCTGTTCGGATGCGGTGACAACTTCGCGGACGTGACGCGAGTGAGTGGAGGTGAAGACCTTCACGAGTTCGGGGATGATCGCACCCGCGGCTGTGCCGCAGGTGATGATCAGCGAGAGTTTCCACCACCAGGTGGTGTCGCCCGCGATGGTGGGGATGAGCAGCCAGGAGGCGACGAACGTGCCCGCGATCGAGACGAAAGACGTCAGAACGACAAGGCTGGTGAGCGGATGCTCGAAGTTCATTTTGTCAGCGTTGCCGTACTTGGCCTTTGCAATCGTTTCGTTGATGAAGTAGGACGCGGCGCTGGCGATGACCATCAGGATGCGCATCGCGAAGAGCCAGACCAGGAGTTGGATCTGGACGTCGGCGTATCCGGCGCCGGCGGTCTTCTCGTTGATGGCGAGCATGATGAAGGTGATGAGCGCGACGCCGGTGACGCCGTACGTCTCGAAGCCGTCGGCGGAGGGGCCGACGGAATCGCCCGCGTTGTCGCCGACGCAATCGGCGATCACGCCGGGGTTGCGGGCATCGTCTTCCTTGATCTTGAAGACGATCTTCATGAGGTCCGAGCCGATGTCGGCGATTTTGGTGAAGATGCCGCCTGCGATACGAAGGGCCGAGGCACCCAGCGATTCACCGATAGCGAAACCGATCAGGCAGGGGCCGGACAGGTCGGGCGGGACGAAAAGCAGAATGGCGAGCATGATGATCAGCTCGACAGAGATCAGGGCCATGCCGATGGACATGCCGGCTTTGAGCGGGATCGCGTAGCAGGGGAAGGGCTTGCCGCGGAGCGAGGCGAAGGCGGCGCGGCTGTTGGCGAAGGTATTGACCCGGATGCCGAACCAAGCGACTCCGTACGAGCCGGCGATGCCGATCAGGCTGAAGGCGAGGATGATCAAGACCTTGCCGAGAGGGAACTCAACCAGTAGTTTGAAGTAGCAGAAGACTGCGACGGCGATGAACGCCCAGAGCACCATCAGGAACTTGCCCTGCTGGATCATGTACGACTTGCAGGTGGCGTAGATCAACTCGGAGATATCGAGCATGCTCTTGTGAACGGGCATGTTCTTGAGCTGCATGTAGATCATGAGACCGAATCCCATGCCCAGGATGCTCACGCCGATGCCGATCAGGAGCAGGTTGTGCCCGTTGATCGCGCCGTTGAGGAACAACTGCTGGCTGACGTCGGGCAACCGAAGGTTGGCCTCTCCACCCGGCTTATGAGCGGGCATGTCAGCGGCCAGCGCCGGAGCCGACATGATCAGCAGCCCAACAAAAACTCCCGCGAGGCGCGCGGGAGTCGTGGAAAGAAGTCGGAAGACGGCGTGCGAGCATTTCGCAAGTGTGCTTTGCATGGTGTTGGTTCCTGAGTGTCAAAACCTGTTTGTCGGGCTCACATGTCGAGAACGAATGCGTTCCGGGCCAATGTTGCGATCCCGGGTGTTACCTTGACAAATTCGGTGCCGCCAGACTTCGCGGCGGCAGGCGACCAGAGAAGGCCGCAGTGTAACGCGATCGGTCCTCGCGTGCTGGGCGGTTCAATAAGGCACCGCAGCCGCCTGTGCCCGGCCAGACCCGCCGGTCCAACGGCCAAGCGGAGTCGAGGAATTACTTCTCTTCTTTGCGGGTGAAGAACTCACCCGTCGTCGCCAAGCGCCGATTGAGGCTCTTGCGCGCGGCACGACGGCGGCGCTCGCTGGGCTTCTCGTAGAATTCCTTGCGGCGGATGTCCTTGATCAGGCCTTCCTTCTCGCAGAGTTTCTTGAAGCGGCGCATCATTTGTTCGACCGTTTCGCCGCTGCGTGATTTGACCCGAATCGCCATCCGAACCTCGCTCTGTACTGAGAATTGCCGCCGCCTGAGGCCCGCAACCGATTGCGGGCGTGCGACCTGAATTTCCGTCCCACTGGGGTCGGGATAATAGAACCCTGTCCCCCGGGGTATCAAACCCCGCCCGGCATGGAGGGCGATCATTTCGTACCATGCCGGTGTTCGGGCCGGCGGGAGAATCGACGGGCCGAACATTCGGGAAGGAACCATGCCATTGTCTTTGACCAGAAACAGGCGTTTTCGTGCGGCAGGGCTTGTCGCTTCGGGCTTGCTCGCAGGATTGGTCGGCCTTTCGAGCGGCTGCGAAACGGTTTCGAAGGCTCAGGGAAAAGCCGGGGAAATCATTGCAAACTACAAGGCGGGGACGCTGATTGCGACCCTGCACGCGACGCCCGCCTCGGTCCTTGCAGCGAGCGAGCAGACGCTTCGCGACCGGGGCTACTCGATCGAGCAAAATGCCTCGACGGAGGAGCAGGGCGGCCTTTTCGCGAGGCCTCCGGCGTACAACCTCGGGCGCACCATCCGGATCGATGTGAGCCCAACGGCCAGCGACGGCTCGAACCTGTCGATCACCACCAACCCATGGGATGAGTCGCTGGCCCGGATCACACTTGACGGGATCCTCGAGCGGATGGGAATGTAGAGGAAGCTCGCGGCGATCAGCTATCGCCCGTCAGCAATTAGCCGCCAGCCAAGGGCTGGCCTGGGGTGATTGAGCGCCCGCAACGGTGGGGTTGGACTCACCGCTTTTCGATCGGTGTGTAGGCGACATCGTGCGGACCGGTGTAGTCCGCAACGGGACGGAAGAGGCGGTTGTCGCTGAGTTGTTCGATGCAGTGGGCCGACCACCCGCCGACGCGCGAGATGACAAAGCTTGGTGTGAAGAGATCCAGCGGCAGACCGATGCAGTGGTACGTGGTGGCACTGTAGAAATCGACGTTGGGGTAGATGCCCTTCGCGGCTTTCTCCCGCGTCATAACCGCCTCGATCGCGGTGCTCTTCTCGAACAAGGGCATGTTCCCGGTGTCCTGCGCCAGCTGCTTCGCGAGCACCTTGAGGTGTGTCGCACGCGGGTCGTACGCCTTGTAGATGCGATGTCCGAAGCCGGGGATCTTGT
Organism: Phycisphaeraceae bacterium; assembly: GCA_019636565.1. Taxonomy (GTDB): domain Bacteria; phylum Planctomycetota; class Phycisphaerae; order Phycisphaerales; family UBA1924; genus JAFEBO01. The sequence continues at coordinate 57,577 of JAHBXG010000003.1, read as the reverse complement.
CCTTTTTCGCGAGTTTGTCCTGAACGAATTTCTCACACTCCGCGACCGACGGAATCTGGTTGAGCATGCGCATGACGCCCTCGTTGGCGCCGCCGTGGAGCGGGCCGCGCAAGGAGCCGATAGCGCCGGTGATCGCAGAATAGATGTCACTTTCGGTCGAGATCAGGACTCGAGCGGTGAACGTGGAGTTGTTGAATCCGTGGTCGGCGTGGAGGATTAAGCAGACGTCCATCGCCTTGGTCATCGCGGCCGTCGGCTTCTTGCCGTTGAGCATGTACAGGAAGTTCTCGGCGAGGCCCAGGCTCTTGTCCGGGCGGATCATCGGCTTGCCCTGGCGGAACTGATGGAAGTAAGCCAGCAGCGTCGGCACCTGAGCGAGTATGGACATCGCCTTGTCGCGAATCGACGGGATGTCGATTGAGTTGGGCTTGGGATCGTGCAGGCCGAGCGAGGAGACCAGCGTGCGGATTGCGTGCATCGGTTCGGCGGTCTTGGGGAAGGTGTTCAGCAGTGCTTCGACACCCTTGGGGATCTCGTATCGGGAGCGGACGGAATTCTCGAATTCCGCCAACTCCGCCTTGGTGGGCAGGTGTCCGTTCCAGAGAAAGAACACGGTCTCTTCAAACGTCGAGTGCGACGCCAGTTCACCGATTGGGATCCCGACGTATTCCAGAATGCCCTTTTCGCCATCGATGAACGACATCTTGGTCTGCGCAGCAACGACACCTTCAAGGCCCTTGGAGAACGTGGGGGTAGCTGTCATGGAAAGGGTTCCGGCAGTCATGGGATGGAGATTCGTCGAAGAACGATTTCGGACCAAAAATCAGGGCTTCCGACCACCGTGTCGGGCGGAAGGGAGGGAGCGACTATAGAAACCGGTCGTTCCTCGTGGCAACATGCGAATGAATCCTGGGCCGAGATTTCCGCTGTTTTTGATCGCTTCAGGACGCGCGTACTCCAAGTCACGTACCATCGGGTGTGATTTTCCCGATCGGAACCGACCGGCCCCTTCAACGCCCGACCCTGATCAACCATTTGCTGATTCTGCTCAACCTCTTTGCTTTTTGCATCGTGGTGGTAGGGACGGGAATGCAGGGCTCGAATTACGACTGGGTGGTTGAGACCTTCGGTCTCTCCCGCGAACACCACGAATGGTGGCGGTTCATTACCTACGGGCTTATTCACGCCGGGCCGATGCACCTTATCGGCAACATTGTCACGCTTTGGGTTTTCGGCCCAAATGTGGAGGATCGATTCGGGCGGTCTGGGTACTTGTTGTTCTATCTGGCCGGAGGTGCGATCGCAGGGCTGGCGCATCTGGCGGCCGGGCCGGCGCTCGTGATCGGCGCATCGGGTGCGATCTCGGCGGTGACGGGCGCATTCCTTGTGCTCTTTCCGCGAACGGTTGTCCGCACCTTTGTGTTCTTCTTCCTCATCGGCCTGTTCAATATTCCGGCTATCTGGTACATCTGCTTCGCAATAGCACGCGACGCACTTGGCGCCGGCTTGAGCGGCTCCAACGTCTCCTATGCCGCCCACTTCGGGGGGTACGGCTACGGCTTTACCGTCGCAATGGTATTGCTGCTTACCGGGGTGCTCGCACGCGAGGACTACGACCTGTTTTTCATGTTCCGCCAGTTCAAGAGGCGTCAGGAAATACGGGAGGCGATTCGCGAAGGCCAGGAACGCGTTCGGCGTGACGATTCCAAGGCGCAACGTGTCGTCGTCGAAGTTCCGGAGATTCCGATCGAAATCGCGCAGGCGCGCGCAGCACTTTCCCGTGCAATTTCGACGAACGATCGCGCCAGCCTTCCGGCGCTCTATGCAAGTCTTATCGCAACGGTGGAGGCCGGTCGCAGAGTTCATGCGGAACTTCCCCAGTCGCTCGAGGTGCTTTCGAGACGCGCCCAAGTCGATCTGGCCAACCGCCTTTTCGAAGCCGGTGAACGAGCTGCCGCGGCCCGTGCCTACCGGGGCTTCCTTTCGCTCTATGAAAAGGACCCCGAATCCGGTGTGGTGCGCGTGATGCTGGCGTTGGTCATGGTGCGGTATCTCGAGCAGCAGCAACAGGCCCGCGCCCTGCTTGAGACCGCGCTTAGCGCTCTCAAGGATCGCGATGCAGAACACGCAGACCTTGCCCGCACGCTTTTGAGCGAGATCGACGCTTCGCCGAAGAACCCCGCGGGAGCCTGAGATATGAGTCGTACACGAATCAAGATCTGCGGCGTCCGCGACATCGACACGGCATTCGCTGCCGTGGAGGCTGGGGCCGATGCGATTGGCTTTATTTTCGTGCGGTCCAGCCCTCGTTTTATCGAGCCCGATGCCGCGGCGGAGATCATGGCCTCGCTCCCGCCGTTTGTTTCCACGGTGGGCGTCTTCATGAATATGCAGGTCGACGGCTTCAGCGACACCGAAGAAGCGTGCCCGACGACGTACACGCAATTGCACGGGGATGAGAATGCGGAACTCATCGCGGCGTGCGCACCGGTCATCAAGGGCATCCGCTTTGCGCCCAATTCGATCGCGGAGCAACTCGCACGCCTCGACGCGGACGAAAATGTCGAGGCGATCCTCATCGACGGACCTTCTCCGGGAGAAGGGGTTCCCTTCGAATGGAGCGACCTTGACCCGCACATGGCGATCGTTTCCAAGCCGGTCTTTCTGGCAGGCGGGTTGAATCCCGACAATGTCGCTGATGCCATCGCGGAATTGCGGCCCTACGCGGTTGATGTTTCCAGCGGCGTCGAACGAGAGCGCGGCGTGAAGGATCACGGGCTCATCCGGCAGTTCTGCGAGTCGGTCCGGCGCGCCGATGCGGAACTTGATCAGGACTAAAACCACCCATGCTGAATATCGGCGACTCCGCTCCAGACTTCACCCTGAACGACGAGACGGGCAATCCTGTTTCGCTGTCGTCGATGCTCGCCTCGGGCTCGGTCGTCCTGTACTTCTACCCCGCCGACTTCACGCCCGTCTGCACGGCCGAAGCGTGCATGTTCCGCGACTGGACGGTTGAACTCGGCGAAGCGGGCGTGCGCGTGGTTGGCATCAGCCCTCAAGGCCAGGCATCCAAGCAGAAGTTCAGCCAGAAACACTCCCTGACATTTCCGCTGCTGGCCGACCCTGACAAGATCGTGATACGTGCCTATGGCGCGAGTTTCCTGCTGGGCATGTTCACTCGCCGCGTGACCTATTTTATTGAGCCGGGGGCTGCTTCGGCAGGCGGCGTCCCAAGCGGCATCATCGCCGATCGCGCTGTCGCCGACCTCACCGTCAAGCCTCACGAGGCGTTCGTGAAGCGGGTGCTGGCGAGGCGCGCGTCAGCCGCGAGAGCCTGAGCGAGCTCCCGAGCGTGGGAATCGCACGCGGGGCGTACTCGCCCCTTCCGACACATCGACCACGGCGTCGTCTGTAATCGCATAGACCCTCTCTCCCGCCTGGGGTCGGATCGTTGCTCCCGACGACATCCCGCTGAACGCGGGAAGCAGGGCCATCGTGCTCCCAAAGCAAAAACAGGGCAGCCGGAGCGAATCGCCTCGCGTCCGCAGGTGCACCAGGGGATGCACGTGCCCACACCAAACCACCATTCCCTCGCAATCGCCCGAAGCCGCGCTGGCCGGCTCATGCGTAAACGCGAACGGTGGCTCGATGAGCACCGCCTCGTGCAGATGCAAATCCCACTCGTGTAGAACCATGTGGAGGCGACGGTCGTGATTGCCCGGGATCAATTCGATCGGGATGCGCACGCTCTTGCGCCACAGCGCAACGCGCGCGATCATTTCCGCGGTCATTCCCGTTGGCGCATGAAGCAGATCCCCCAGAACTCGTATCCGTTTCGCGCCCGTTTCTCGTACCGCGCCTGCCAATCGCTTGAGCGGCTCATCCAGACTTGCCGTTGCCGCGGCAGCGCCGATCGGCATGCCTTCTTCACGCCACGAGTGCTGACGTCCCAAATGCAGGTCGGCCACCAGAAGCGTTCCGCATTCGGGCAAAAATGCTGCGCGATCGGGCAGCAGCAAGACCGGTTTCTCCGCAACCTGGATTTCGAGCGATTTCACTTTGCCCTCCCCTTCCCCTGCCTCGCTTCGGTTCCCTGTTCCCACTCCGCCTGCATCCGCTCAATTCTTGCCAGCAACGGCTCGGTCGACATCTGCCCGGCGACGCGTTCCACGATCAGCGGCAGGCCCAGAGGCGTCGGCCTTTCGGGCCTCATCATCCGAACCCGCGAATCGCACAGCCGTCGGAGCACGCGCGCCAGCCGAGTTTCTTCGAACTGCTTTTCCAGCACCTCCCGCCGGGCCTGATGGAGTAGCAGATTACCCGGGTCAAACTCCCGCAGTACATCGTACAGCAAACCCGCGTTTGCTTGTACATGCCTTCCGGATTTCTTAGCCCCTGGATAGGTCTGCAGAATCAGTCCCGAGACCCTTGCCACCTCTCGGAACTGAATCTTTGCCAGTTCCGCCATGTTTACGCTCTCGACCGTGTCTTCCAGCACCCGTTCCAATGTGAACAGCGATGGGACCTCACCTGCCTTGATGTTGATAGGAGTGGGGGAAAGCAATTCAAACCCATAGTCGTTCGCCGAAATGGTGAAAGTCGCCGGCGATTTCCGCGCCAGCCGCAGCGCGCACAGCGCGGCGATCCCCGCGTGCACGAGGCGACCATCGAACGGAAACACGAACATGTGATGACCCTCGCGTGTTTCAATCACCTCGATGAGTATCTCGTCGGCACGGGGAATGGCGGAGAGGTGAGCTTGTGCGCGGATCAAGCTCGCTGCCGCGCGCAATTCCACCGAATCCAGCAGCCCCTCCTGCGCGTGCTCCAGCGTCAGGCGGACCGATTCACCCAGCGATTCGGAGATCGGCAGTTTCGTTCCCGCCCAATGGGGCGTGCGGCTGGTCTTCCCGGCTGCCCGCTTCACGTACGCCACCATGTCGCGCAGGCCCACAAACGTCAGCATCTTTCCGGCGAAGAACACCTTGTCGCCGGGGTGCAGTTTGGCGACGAAGTACTCCTCGATCGAGCCGATCCGCCTGCCCCCGACGAAGCACAGGTCGATGATCGCTTCGCCCACGATGGTGCCGACGTTCAGCCGGTGCAGTTGCGCGATCCGCTGGTCAGGAACCGTCGCGCGCCCATCGATCAAGTGCACCTTGTGGTAATGCGGGTACGCACGCAGCGTCTCCCCGCCGCGGCAGACAAGATCCAGAGCCCAGTCGAATTCTTCCCGTGTGAGGTCTTTGAATGAAGTCGCGCCGCGCACCTCCTCCAAGAACTGGTCCGGCACAAACCCGCCTCCCAGAGCGCACGTCACCATGTGCTGGGCCAGCACGTCCAGCGGCTTGCGGATGGGGGATCGCGATTCGATCCTCCCATCCACGATCGCCCGTTTTGCCGCATCGAGTTCGATCAGTTCGAGTGTGTGTGTCGGCACGCATGTGATGTGGCACGGCGCGCCGGGCCGGTGGCTCGCACGCCCCGCCCGCTGCAGCAATCTTGCGATTCCCTTGACGGATCCGATCTGAATCACTCGCTCGACCGGCGAAAAGTCCACGCCGAGATCGAGTGAACTCGTTGCGACCGCCAGTCGGACCGATCCGTTCTTCAGCCCCTCCTCTGCTCGCTCACGATCGCGCTTGTCGATGGAGCCGTGGTGCAGCGCCATGTGCGGCGCCCACTCTGGCTTTGCGTGCAGTATCGCTTGATACCACAGTTCCGATTGCGCCCGCGTGTTGGTGAAGATGAGCGTGGATTTGGCCGGATCGATCGTCTCGAGAACGCGCGGCAGCATCGACAAGCCCATGAACCCCGCCCACGGCATCCGCTGTCCTTCGCGGGGCAGGAGCGCCTCGACCGTGACCTCGCGCGCGATGTCGCCACGGACGAGCACCGGCGGCGCGGCGTTTGAACCGACAAGCACCCGTGCCGCCTCTTCAAGATTCGGGAGCGTCGCGGAGAGCCCCCAGGTGCGAGCATTGGGTGCGAACGCGCGCAGCCGGGTGAGGCACAGTTCTACTTGAGTGCCGCGCTTGCTTGTCAGCAGTTCGTGCCACTCATCCACGATTACCGCAGAGAGATCCGCAAACGATTCCGGCGCATTCTCGCGAGAAAGCAGCAGACACAGGCTCTCCGGCGTTGTGATCAGCACATCCGGCAGCCGCGATTTCTGTTTCGCGCGGATAGATTGCTTGGTGTCGCCCGTGCGACTCTCCACGACCAGCGGCAGCCCCATTTCGTCGATCGGCGCCCTCAGCGCAAGTTCGATATCCCGCGACACTGCCCGAAGCGGCGTGACGTACAGAATTCGGAGAGCCTGTTTGGCCGGTTTCCCGGCTGCCCGGATCCGTTCGTCGATAAGGGTCGAGAGCGGCCCTAGATACGCGCCGTACGTCTTCCCGGCTCCCGTCGGCACCTGAATCAACCCGTCGCGACCGCTTCGGAATCCTTGCCATGCTTCGGTCTGAAACGGCCATGGGGCCCACGAACGCGACGAGAACCACGCGCGGATCGCGTCAAGGCCGTCCGTCGCGCGAACCCAGAGCGAGCGATCTCCGGCGGGGCGGCCGGGCGTTCGCTTCACCCGAACCGGCGGCGGCGATGTGAGCGCGCGGAGTTGGCGTCCAAGGCTGCTCCGTACGCGAACCGGTGGGGGACTTTGGTGCTGGTGCGCCACAACGTCCACGTGCCTGTGATCTCCTATGGGCCCGACCAAATCGGACAACGATAGTGGTGACGGATGGGATTCAGCGAAAGGCGTCCATGATCAGTCAGGAATGGGTTCTCAATGTCCACTTCGGTGCCGCGGCGTACATGACGGGTGTGATCTGGTTGATCCAGCGCGTCCACTACCCGATGCTCGCGGATCTGGACCCTCTCCGCGCGGGCCGCGCGTGCGCGTTCCACGCTGCAAAGATTACTCCCGTGGTCGGAATCCCCATGTTTATCGAAGCCGCTGCGGCGGTCTGGCTGGCGTTGGTTCCGCCCCCGGGCAGAGCGGGGCCTGCGCTTGCGTGGACCGGTTTGGCGGTACTCGTCGCGCTCTGGCTGCTCACCTTCGCAATGGCCGTCCCGTTACACGCGCGGCTGGCACTTCAATCGGGCGTTGTTGATCGCCCCTCAATCGCCCGGCTCGTCGCATGGAACTGGCCCCGCACGATACTCTGGACTGTGCGGCTCTTGCTCGCAGCCGCGATGTGTCAGCAGTTTCGCACTCCTGCATAACCGCAATCTGGCATAATGCGCGGACGTTGACCCAGCTATCCACTGCAACACCCGCGATCTCAAGTCCGCAAGAGGATCAGCGCCAATGGCTGTGTACTCGGGTCGCCGTTCGCACGGACGACCTTCCTCGGGTGGATGTTGTAGTTGCATTTCGGAACGAGGCGGGACTGATCGGCGCCAAGGTGCGGAATCTGCTGGCGCTGGACTACCCGCACCACCGTCTTCGCTTCTTCATGGTGGACGGAGGATCGACCGACGGATCTTCTGCCGCCGCTCGACATGCTGCCAATGGTGACGGGCGCTTTTGTTGGCTTTCGCTGTCAAATCGAGGCAAGACGTACCAATTGAACCGGGCATTTGCACGGGCGAGTGCTTCTTGGGTTCTTGTAACGGATGCCGACGCGAGGCTGCCGCGGGGAGCCTTGCGCCGGATGGTTGCGAGGGGGGAGGCGGCAGATCGTGTCGGGTTGGTGGGTGCGATCTGTCATCCCCGGCGTGCGATCTTGGTCGATCGAGTCCACTGGACACTCTGGAACTGGGTGCGAGGAGTCGAGGGTATTCTGGGCTGCGCGACGGCGCTTGGCACCTGTTATCTGATCCGGCGCGGCGTGTTCGCGGGTTGGCCAGAGGACGTGGTGGCCGACGACGTGCATGCGTCGCTTGCAATCAATCTGGCCGGTCTGCAGGCCGTCCTGGCGGACGTCGTCGTCCTCGAACGACGTGCTCCTTCGGGAATTTGCAGCTTCGCGTGGCACAAGGTGCGCAAGGCGCGAGCGGTGGTGCGGGAGTTCGTGCGCTTCGTGCCGAAAGCCGGGTCGTTCCGGCCAATGACGCGGGTCGTTTTCTTGGTCCGCGCAATTGCGCTGCTTCTGTGTCCGTTCGTGCTACCGGCGCTTGCCGCCGGCTTCGCCTTTGCGTATCCAAAGGTTGCCGCTGTCGTCGGGTTCGCGATTCTCTGTTCGTGGGGTCTCGCGTCCGCGCCATGGCCGGTCGTTCATTGGCCTGCCCGTTGCCTCCGCGCCGCGGGGATGGTGCTCATTCTTTCGTTCGTGCTGACGGTCGCGATTGTGACGTGCCCGTTTGTCAGGCAGAACGCGGTGTTCTGCCGCTGGAAACAGGAGGAAGCATGAAAGCCTCAACCAAAGTGCGCATCGGATTGCAGATCCTCGCGTCGCGTGCGACCGGCACTCCGCGACCGTTCTTTGTCCAGTACTCACTGCTGAACGGCTGCAACATGCGATGCTCGTATTGCAACTCTCCGAACCGGGAGGACCCGCAGGTCGATACCGCCGTGCACCGAAAGCTGCTGGCCGAGTTCGCCGAACTCGGAACAGCCCGCATCAAATTCCTCGGCGGCGAACCGCTGCTTCGCGACGATATCGGAGAACTCGTCGAAGTAACCAAGCAATTCGGAATGCGTGCGGCGATGGTGACCAACGCGCTGCTAATCCCCCAGAAATTTGATGTCATCCGCCGCCTCGACGAATTGATCATCTCCATCGACGGAAGTGAAGAGGCGCACGATCGCCAGCGCGGAAAGGGCACGTGGAAGCGGGTCATGACCTCGATCCAGATGTGCGCCGATGCGGGCATCGACTTCTTTTTGAGCGCTGTTGTTACCCGCGAAAGCACGGGAGAGATCGATTGGCTCATCGATCTTGCCCGTCGTTACGGCGTGATGGTCAATTTTCAGTTACCCCAGTTCAACCCGGAGATGTATGGTCTGGGCGCTAGGAAGGCGCTCCCCGACGACAATCTTGCCCGCGACGTGCTGAAACGGATCATCGCTGCCAAACGGGCGGGAGCGCCGGTGCTCTTCACGGAGAAATCGTACCGAAAGACCTTGGACTGGACAGACTATTCGCAGGAGCGCGTGATCGATGAGTCTCGCGCATCCCCATGCACCGCCGGAAAATACTTTCTTCAGATGGAACCCAACGGCGACATCTATCCGTGCGTGCTGCATGTCGGCACGTTTGAGCCAAAGAACGCCGTCCGCGACGGGGTCCGCGCGGCGTGGGAACATTGCCACAACCACTCCTGCGGTTCGTGCTACAACACTTGGCTCAACGAGAACCGGGCGGTTTTCGACCTATCTCCACACGTGCTCGGCAATTTTTGGAGCAATTACCTTTCCCCCGCCCGGCGCGCCACGGTGGAGCAGCCGGCATGAACATGCGGGTTCTTGTCGGCCGGTTTCCTGCACGCGTTGTCGGGCTGCTGCTGCTTCTGGCTTGGCTTGCGCTCTGGACGTGCAGCCTTTGGCGGGGCGTCTCCTGCGCTCGGGGCTGGAGCTGGCTTCCCTTGTGGGATAAGTTGGCGATCGATCTCCCCGGCAACTACCTCTGCTCACGGGCTTGGCTTGCTGGGGAGAACCCGTACCAATTGGAATTTGCATCTCCGATTCCCGCTACCTATGGCTACACCCCGCAGACGCTCTGGCAGTTTGCCTGGTGTGCGCTCGTGCCGAGTCTCGGCGCCGCCGAACTGGTTTGGTTCGGTATTTCCACGGCAATTTTCTGCCTTGGGGTTTGGCAGTGCCTGAAAGTTCGGCGCGAGTTGGATTTGGGACGCTTGGATCCGGCGCTTGCGCTCGGGCTTGTGCTGTTCTCCAGCCCGGTGTTTCTTGAACTGGAACGCTCAAACTGCAACGTGCTCGTGCTTCTTCATCTGCTGATCGCCGTCACCGCCCTGCGGTGGCGATCACTTCCGGGAGATCTGCTCGCGGGCGCGGCGATTGCTTTCGCCTCGTGGACCAAGGTCTACCCGTTCATGGCGATCCCCGCGTTGCTCGTGCTCGGGCGGCGACGCGCCATGATTTCCGCGGCGGTGTTTGCCGTGGTCATCGCGCTCGCCGATCTGCCGGGGATGGCTGAGTTCTGGGCGCACCGAAAGGATGTCGCTTCCATACACCATCCGGGCGTGCGCGGCGTGTACATGGCGTACGCTCATCCGATTGGCGCGTGGTGGACGCTCATGTGGAAAAGAGCGGGTGTTGACTTCTTTGGGAAGCTGCCCGAGGCCGTAATTGCGGTCGTCCTCATGCTTCCGTTCTTAGCGCTGGCATCTTCGCCGATTCTGAATCTACCTGCACACCGAAGAGCGAATCTGGTGCTGCCGTACCTCTTCGTCGCGATCTCGATAGGAACGTTTATTCTGCCGATTTCCTACGACTACAACCTGCTGTTTCTGCCACTGGCCCTGCTCTGCGTCACGAATTTGCGTTCGCGCAGGGCATTGGCGCTGCTGGTAATTGGGTTGCCGTGGCTTCAACCGCTGATCATCCCGATCAATCCATTCATCATGACCGTGTTCAAGCTCTGTGTTTTGAGCTCCGCGATCATCGGTCTCCGCCAGCGCTGCGCAGCGATCAACGCCGGAGCGCCGTCGTGAACCGGCCCCGAACACTTGTCTGGTTCAGGGCGGATTTGCGCGTCGGCGACAACACGGCGCTCGTTCATGCGTGCCGTCGCGCCGGAGGCCGCGCGGGTGCCGGGGTTGTTGCGGCCTTTCTCATCTCGCCGGGCGAATGGAAGACGCACGACTACGCCGCCGCACGGATCGATTTAATGCTGCGCTCGCTGGTAGACCTGAGCGGGAGTCTCGCGAGGCTCTCAATTCCACTAGTCATCGAGACTGCGCCGGATGCCGTCGACATTCCGGCAATCCTGACGAAGCTCGCCGCGAAGCACCATTGCGCCGAGTTGCACTTCAATCGGGAGCACGAACTGAACGAGAGCCGGCGAGACGAGGCGGTGCTCGCCGCGTTCCGGATAGCGGGCCTTCAGGCGTTCGCCCACACAGATCAGGTCTGCTTCGAGCCCGGAACGATTCGTACCGGCGAGGGCCGCTATTTCACGATCTATTCCCCCTTCAAGCGAGCCTGCTTCAAGCAGTGGGAGAGTATTGGCGGCACACCGTCCATCGCGGCGCCTCCGGCGCAAGCAGAATTGCCAATCAAGGCTTCGCCCATCCCGCAATCGATTGCCGGCTGGAAGTCCTCAGTTCCGCCGGATCGCTGGCCCGCTGGCGAATCCGTCGCACACGATCGGTTGAAGTCGTTCTCGCTGAAGAGCATTCTCGAATACAAAGACCGACGCGACATGCCTGGGATCGACGGCACGAGCCAATTGTCACCCTACTTGACAGTTGGGAGCATTTCGCACCGCCAGTGCATCGAAGCCGCGATCGAGGCGAATCGTGCCGCGAATCCCAAGCTGAAGGGCAATCCACTTGAAGCGGGCTCGCCGGGTCCGGTGCACTGGATCAGCGAAGTGTTCTGGCGCGAGTTCTACATCCACGTCATGGTGGGCTTTCCGCGCGTTTGCATGCACCGTGCATTCCAGCCAGCGACCGAAGCGATTCGCTGGAACGAGAACCCAAAACATCTCGAAGCCTGGAAAGCCGGACGCACCGGTGTTCCGATTGTCGATGCCGGTATGCGCCAACTCCTCCGTGACGGCTGGATGCACAATCGCGTCCGCATGATCGTCGCGATGTATTTCACCAAGGACCTTTTCCTCAACTGGCGCACCGGCGAGAAGTGGTTCATGCGGAACCTTGTCGATGGCTTCCTCGCCAGCAACAACGGAGGCTGGCAGTGGTCGGCGAGCACGGGCACCGATGCCGCGCCGTATTTCCGAATCTTCAACACCTACAGCCAGAGCGAGAAGTTCGATCCGGAGGGAACCTATATCCGCGAGTACGTCCCCGAACTCCGGGATATCGAAGGCCCCGCGATACACGATCCCTCGCAATTGCCCGGCCTGCTTCGCACCCGCCTCGACTATCCCGAGCCACTCGTCGACCGGGTGAAGGCCCGCGAGCATGCAATCCAGACTTTCAAGGCACTTCGCTAGCGTGGCGTCCGCAAGCCTTCCGGCTTCAATGAATTCCGGTGTGGCCTTGCTTCGCCACTCATTTCTTTCTCCGCGAATCGCATCCGCCTCGGCAACCCCGCGTTCTCTCCTTGCTTGACTTTCGCAACACTTTCCTACACTCGGTGTCCAGCGCCGCCTCCCACCCGCGGCAGAAAGACACGATGCCCCCCAAGACCTCGAGAAAGCCTTCGAAAGCACAGCCCGCCGCCAAGCGCACCACCGCCGCGAATTCCGCGAGGACAGTGCGCCGCATCCCCGATCACATCGTCCGCGTCGGCCTGACACAGATGTCCTGCGTCGAGGCCGTCAAACCCAACCGCGAGCGCCAAATGGCTCTCATTGAGAAGGCCGCCAAACAAGGCGCCCAGATCATCTGCACGCAGGAAATGTTCGCGAGCCAGTACTTCTGCCAGGTTGAAGATCATCGCTTCTTCGATCTCGCCGAGCCCATCCCCGGCCCAAGTACCGATGCGATGTGCAAACTCGCCAAGAAGTACAACGTCGTAATCGTCGGCAGCCTGTTCGAGCGCCGCGCTCGGGGGCTCTATCACAATACCGCCAGCGTCATCGATGCCGACGGGTCACTTTTGGGCATCTATCGCAAGATGCACATTCCCGACGACCCGCTGTACTACGAAAAGTTCTACTTCACCCCCGGCGATACCGGCTTCAAGGCCTGGAAGACGCGTTGCGCAACCATCGGAGTCCTTGTCTGCTGGGATCAATGGTTCCCGGAGGGCGCGCGACTGACCGCGATGCAGGGCGCCGAGATCCTTTTCTATCCGACCGCCATCGGCTGGCATCCGATGGAGAAGGACGAATACGGGAGCGCCCAGCACGATTCGTGGGAACTTATGCAGCGCTCGCACGCAGTTGCCAACGGCTGCTACGTCTGTGCCCCCAATCGAATCGGCCACGAATTCGTCAAGGGTGCCGACGGCAAACCCGTGAGCAAAGACGGAATCCAGTTCTGGGGCCAGTCCTTCGTCGTGCAACCGAACGGGCAGGTCATCAAGCGAGCGAGCGTCGACCGCGAAGAGGTGCTCGTCGCGGACTGCGATCTCGCCAAGGTCGAGTTCGCCCGCACCCACTGGCCCTTCCTTCGCGATCGGCGTATCGATGCGTACGGCGATATGACGAAGCGATTCTCAGGTTCGATCTAGGGCCGATCGCTCCGACGCCATCTTCCGTTCGTGTTCCAGCAACCATTCCTTGCGCCAGATGCCGCCGCCGTACCCGGTCAAGCTCCCGTCCGACCCGATGACTCGGTGACAAGGAATCACGATTGCCAGCCGATTGTCGCCGTTCGCACGAGCGACGGCCCGCACAGCCGTCTTCAGCCCAATCTCGGCGGCAATCTCTGCATAACTCCGCGTTGTTCCAGGCGGAATCCGCCGCAGAGCAGCCCAAACCCGCTCCTGAAACTCGGTGCCCTTCACCGCCAGCGGCACATCAATCACCGACGACGTACCGTCGAAGTACTTCCGCGCCTCGCGTTCAACCCGCGCCAACATCGGATGCTCTCCCGGCACGACATGCGTTTCAAACCTTCGCCGGAGCACCGCGATCTGCGTCTCGATCGCGCGCCGGTCGACAAACTCAAACAGGCAAAGCCCATGATCGTTCACGACCGCCAGCATCGAGCCGATAGGCGTCGTCATCCACTTCGCGACAAGCGGTGTGTTCACTTGAAGACCCGCAGCCCGCACAGGGGGCGCGCCAAACATCCGGACAAAAAGCTTCGCGCATCCCGCTCTCGGATCGATACCCGCTCCGCGCCGCAGCGCTCGAAACTGACTTGCCTTCGCGCAGCGTCTTCATCGCCACGCCCACCCGCCTCGACCGTGCGTACGCCTGAAACGTCATCCCATACCTTGCTTTGAAATAGCGTGACGCCGTCGCCGGGTTTACGCCCATCTGCCGCAGGTCGTCCGCGCCAAGTCGGCGCGTCGGTTCTCTTTCCACGACCGCCAGCAACATCGTGACCCAAGCCGGCGCCACTCCAGCCGGCTCCAGGGGTCGGCACCGTTTGCATGGTCGATATCCCGCGTGCAGCGCTTCACTCACGCCGGCGAAAAACTCCACATTCTCCCGCCGCGGCAGGCGCGCCGTGCAGCCCGGACGACAGAAAATCCCCGAGGTGCGTACCCCGACAACGAACGCTCCTTCGAAACTCGCGTCCCTTTCCACCATGGCCTGATACTTGCGATCATCGCCTACGCCGCCTGCGACAGCGGGGCGGGCAGACCGAACGGGATGAACGATCGAAACCATGGGCAATCATCACATGGTTCGCACACCGGCCCACCGGGATTTGAACAGCGAATTCAGATCGCGAGCCCCTACCTTTGCGTCCCACCTTCACGGCTATGACGCCGCGTTCTGCGAGAAATTCCAAGATGCCTCAACTCCGTGAACTCACCGGCACCCCGCTCTCACACGGCTTCACGTTTCCTGCGGAATGGTCGCGTCAGGAAGCAACGTGGTTTAGTTGGCCTCGCCCCGAAGGCATTTCCTTCCCGGGCAAGTACCACACCGTACCCGCCAACATCGCGCTCTTCATCCGCGAGATCGCGGCACGTCAGACCGTCCACATCAATGTTCCCAACGAGAATTACGAGCGCCTCGCTCGCGAACAACTCATTGCCGGTGGCATTCCCAAGAAACACTTTGGACCGCAGACCGCGTATGAGGCGAGGCCCAACCGCAAGTCGCGAATTCAGTTTCACTACATCAAGTCCAACGAGTCCTGGTGCCGCGATCACGGTCCCGCATTCCTTACCCGCACACACAAGGGCAAAAAGCAGCTCGCCATAGTTGATTGGGGCTTCAACGCCTGGGGAGGCAAGTATCCACCCTTCGACAGCGACGATGCCGTGCCCACCCGCATCGCCGACGAGTTCGTCGCCGAGAAGCGGGCCGACTTCGCCGGCATCTTCTATCCCAAGCACCCGCCGACGAAAACCGGCGTCCCCGTCATCATGGAAGGTGGTGCTGTCGAGTTCAACGGCAAGGGAACAGTGCTCACGACCGAGTCCTGCTTGCTCAACAAGAACCGCAATCCCCAACTGACCAAGTCACAACTCGAGGACTTCCTGAAGGATTACTACGGCCAGTCGCACGTCTGCTGGCTCGGCGACGGCATCGTCGGCGACGACACCGACGGCCACATCGACGACCTCGCCCGCTTCCTCGATCCGCACACCATCGTCGTTGCCCTCGAAATCAACCGCCGCGACGCGAACTTCAAGATCCTCAAAGAGAACTACAAGCGCGTCCAGGAACTTCGCGATCAAGACGGCGAACCCTTCAACATCGTCGAGATCCCCATGCCCGGCATCGTCGAGCACGACGGTCAGCGCCTGCCCGCAACCTACCTCAACTTTCTCTTTATTAACGGCGCGGTCCTCGTCCCGACTTTCCGCGACAAGAAGAACGACAAACTCGCTCTCGCAATCCTCCAGCAGCACCTCCCCAAGCACAAAGTGGTGGGGGTTGACAGCACCGAACTCATCTGGGGTCTCGGTTCCATCCACTGCCTTTCGCAGCAGCAACCCGCCTGATCAACGAGGCGTCTTCTGATTGTCCTGCTCCTTTGCAACGTTCCCCTTTGCCTCTTTGCCCCTTCCCCCTGCATGACCATCCGAAAGCAACCTTCCGACTTCCACGTGGAGGAACTCCTCGCGCCCGAGACGCTCGCTTCCATCCGCGAGCGAGCCGAGGGCAACGACGTCCACGCGCTCTATGAACTCGAAAAGGCCTCGCTCACCACACCGGCCGCCATCAACGAATTCTGCCGCTCGGTGAAAGCCCGCCCCGACCACGCCAGTTACGCCGGCCTCAAAGACAAGCACGCCGAAACCCGCCAACACGTCACCGTCAAACTCCGCACTCCCGCCGATGCCCCACGCGAAGCCCAGGGCAAACAGTGGAGGGCGCATCTCAAGGGCTTTATTGATCATCCGATCACCGCCGCGGACATCACCGGCAACCGCTTCGCCATCGTCGTCCGCGATCTTGCCCGCCCCGCCAGCGAAGAGATGGACCGCCGCGCAGGGCTTCTTTCTGAAGCCCCTTCCCCGAGGGAGGGGGTTCGGGTAGGGAAGGAATTCTCTTCTTCCCTCGACACCTCGTCACCTCGACACCTCGGCACCTCTCTTCTGATCACCAACTTCTTCGGCGCCCAGCGCTTCGGCTCAGCCCGCCACGGCGCCGGTTGGATCGCCAAGTCTCTGATCACCGGCGATTTCGAAACCGCGCTCAAACTCGCCATCGGCACCCCCGCCCGCAAGGACACCGGCAAGACCCGTGATTTCACCCGCATCCTCGCGACGAACTGGGGCAACTGGAAAGCAATGAAGGATCTGCCGCGCCTGCCCGAAGGCCGCGCGATCGACGTGCTTGCAAGAGGCGGCGATTTCCGCCGCGCGTTCGAAGCGCTGCCGTACTTCCTGCAGTCCCTGTCCGTCGAAGCGTATCAATCGCATCTCTGGAACCGCTGCGCGTGCGAACTCGTTCGCGTCATGCCGGGCAATTTCGCAACGCCAGATGAATACGGCGAAATGCTCTTCGCACCCGCCTCCACTGTCCACGCCCCTTGGCGCAACCTCGAACTTCCCCTCCTCGCAAAGAACTCCGATCTCCTCGACCCCTGGAAAGAAATCTACGAACGCGTCCTCGCCGCCGAGAACATCACCGTCGCCGATCTCCGCGTCAAGGGACTCAAGCGCCCGTTCTTCGGCGAGGCTCAGCGCAAACTCTTTGTGGAAGTGAAGAACTGGTCGCTGAGCAAGCCGGAGCCCGACGAACTCTCGAAGGGTGGACTGCGCAAACGCACCGCGACCTTCGACCTGCCCCGCGGGGCCTACGCGACGGTCGTGCTAAGGGCACTCGGGCAATAGCGACTTACTTCCCCGCCGCCTTGGCCGCCTCGTCATACACCCCGCCCAACGTCCGGGGCTTCAGCACATCCGCGCGGGCGTAGTCCGCATATTCCTCAAACGGCCGCTTCAAAAAGTCCTCGCGGCTTTGTCCGGAGTTCACCGCCGCCGCAGCCTTCGCTCGTAGCGCGATCATCATCTGTCTCTGCCGCTGCGCCGCTTCTCGATCCGTCACATCGCCGTGCCCCGGCACGACCACCATCTTCTTCTCCCCGCACAACTCCAGAATCTTCTCGCAGCTCGTCACCCACCCCGCAGTGTCCGATCCGCCCGGCAGGTCGATCACCGGCCAAACGCGATTGAAAATCAGATCGCCTGCATGCATCACATTCTCTCCCGGCACGACGATGATCAGGTCATTATCCGTGTGCCCGTTGCCAACGTGAACGATCTCGAGATCGATCCCACCAATGGTGATTGATTCCTTGTCGCCCAGCCCCTTGTTCGGATTCCAGGAGTCCTTCGTAACCCCCGCTGCGTCGAGCGCGGACAGATCTTTCAGAACCGCGCCCTTGGACGGCTTTTCGCTCTTGCCCACCTGTGCCGCGGCACTCTTTGCCCCAGTCATCATCCGCTCGCTTTGACCGGCGATGCGAGGAAGCGCGTTCCTGTGCGCCATGACCGTGCAATCGCCCGTAAATGCATAGTTGCCGCCAGTGTGATCACCGTGATGGTGCGTATTGATCAGCGTCTTGACCGGCTTGCCACAAACTGCCTCCGCCTCGCGCCGCAGTGTCGTACCGAATCCTGTGTTCTTCGCATCGATCACGATCGCCTGCTCATCACCCGCGATCACCAGCACATTCCCGCCCTCGCCCTGGGCAACCCAGCAGCGGGGTGAAACTTTCGTCCATACAAACCAGGTGTCATCCGCCGCCCGCATCATCCGCCCTCCGGCGCTCCGAGGCAGGAGCGCCAAAGTCGCGCCCGCCACAACCCCTCCGACCGAAAGCCCGAGAAAACCGCGCCGCGTAAGCGCGAGTGACTGCATGTCCTTTGGCTTGAAATCAATGCTCATCGCTTTGCCCTCCGCTCCGCGTCTGAACGGGTTCCTCATAAGCTCGAATCCCGCACGTCCACAGCCTATCATCCACCCCTGGCCGTCGCGAATCAGCCGCGGCAAGGCACATTGACAAAGTCTTGGCAATTCAGCCCCTGCGATCGCAGGAAGCGGTTTGTCAGACCCTCTATCCGAGCGACCAACCAGCAGGAACGAAGCGATGAAAGCAGCAGATTTGCGGAACGGCATGGGCTTCAAGATGGACGGCAAGATGTGCGTGGTCACGGGGATCGAGCACCGCACGCCCGGAAATCTGCGTGCCTTCGTTCAACTGACGTACCGCGAGATCATCGCCGCCAAGACACTCGATAAGCGCATGCAGCCGGGCGAAGATATCGAGATTCTCGATCTCGACAGGCGCGAAATGGAATACCTCTATTCCGATTCGCAGGGCGCAACGTTCATGGATACAGAGAGCTTCGAGCAGTATCAGTTGAACGACAAACTCCTCGGCAACACGCTCAAGTACATCCGCCCCAACAGCAAGTGCACCGTGCTCCTGTTCGACGGCAACCCGATCACAATCGAACTGCCCCCATCCGTCGAGCTGACGATCACGGACTGTCCGCCCGAAGTAAAGGGCGCGACCGTGACCAACCAGACCAAGGACGCAATCACCGAGACCGGCCTTACTGTCAAGGTGCCCGCCTTCATCAAGCAGGGCGAGACGATCCGCGTCGCGACCGAAGACGGCAGCTATCAGTCCCGCGCCTGAGTACGGGATGGCATGAAAAGTTCTTCAACACCCCGTTTGCCGGGGTGTTTTTCTTTGCTGACGTCTCGCCCCGCCTTGCGCGATGCCCATTGTGCGTTCTTCGCTCATTGAGGCGAACGGGCCCATGCACCGGCAGTACGATTTTCGCGGAAGCGGATTCCCCGCTATGTTGTCCCAGCCACACCCATGAAAAACCTCAAGAAAATACTCGCACTCCTGACGCTCCTGGTCGTCATTTCCGCAGTCGGCATCGGCGCCATCCTGTTCTTCGCGCTCCGTTCCGGAAGCGGCCAACTGGAGACCTGGCTGGGCAAACAGCTCGTTGGTATCGCTTCGGCGTATATCGAGCCGACGGTGGACTTCCGCAAGATCAACTATTCCTATCCCGGCACGGTGGTGCTGGCCGACGTGACGTTCACGGCCAAGGACAAGACAGAAGTCGTTCGGCTTGACAAACTCACCATCACGCTCGCCGCGATCCCGAAGATCGGCGAGCCTCTCAAGATAGAACGCGTCGAGTTCGAAAAGCCGACCATCGCGCTGATCGCCGTTCCGGGCGGCGGCTTCAAAGGGCTGGTGCCCTTCGTAAAGAACATCCCCGGCAAGGAATCGGCCCAGACTCCCGCCGAGTTCAAACTCTCGAATGTGCTCCAATTGCGAAAGTTCATCCTGCGGAACGGCACGGTGCGTTACGACGCCGGCGGCGGTCAGCCGATCATGATTCTCGACGGCATCACCACCGACATGGACATCAAGCCGATCACCGTGGGCAGCGAAACGGGCTGGTACGAACTGGCGTTCGACGCGGGCAAAGCGCCGGGCGTCGAAATCAAGGTGAAGGGCCAGGTGAATCTCGATACTTCAGTCGCGAACATCGCCGACGCGTCCATGAACGTGATCCTGGACGAAAAGAGCATGCAGGGGTTGCCGCCTCAGTTGCAGTCAACGCTGAAAGCCGCCGAGGCGAGGGGCAAACTCGGTGCGCAGATCTCCGGCCGCGTTCCCGCGAACGAGTGGCGGACCAGCGAACTCAAGGGAGCGGTGACGCTGACGGACTTCAACGTTGCCGCGGGGCGATTCAAGTTCCCGATCGACAGTGGCACCGTTCCGATCTCGCTCCAGGGCGGCGTCGCGAATCTCAGCCCCATCCAGATCAATTTGCTTTCGGGTCAATTCGCTTCGACCATCAGCGCAAACCTGTCCGACACGAGTATTCCGGTACAGGGCAACTGGCAGGCAACAAATCTCGATCTCGAGAAACTCATGCGTGCCCAGCAGGATGTAAACGCGCCACCGGGCTTTCAGGGTCAGTTGAACAGCGCCGGCAATTTCGGCCTAAGCGCCGGCGCGGCAAGTCCGCCAGCAATCCTCGCCACGGCAACGGGGGCCGGCGATCTCAACGTGCGGAACGGCCGCCTGTTTGTGGTTCCAGGCCTGATGGACGCAATGAATCTCGCGACCGGCAAGGCAGTTCCTCTCGTCGATGAAGCCACCAAGCACAGCCTCGACGCGAATTTCAATATCACCGGTCAGGGAATCCAGGTGACGCAGTCGCACATCGTCGCCAGCGCTCTCGATGCCCGGGCGACGGGGTTGATTGATTGGAACTTGAACCTGAACATGTCGGCGACCGCAAATCCGATCGCCGCAGTAACACAGCCTCTGGGTGCCATCGGTCGGATGATCGGCAATGTGACCAAAGAGATGATCCAGTATCAGATAACCGGAACCGTCGGCGATCCCAAGGTATTGGTAAAGCCGTTCGGACTCGGCGGCAACTGACCTCCGCAATGTGATTTCGCTACTGCGGCTTGCGCTTCAATCCGACATCGAACATGCCTCCTGCTCCCCGCCTCATCCTCCTCGGCCTCCGCACCAGCGGCAAGACCACGCTCGGCGCGCTGGCGGCGAACAAACTGAATCTGCCGTTTCTCGATCTCGATAGCCTGACCGCCAAGGTGCTCGACCAGCCCTCCGCCGGCGACGCGATTCGCCATCTCGGCTTGAAGGCCTTCCGGGCAGGTGAGGTGCGCGCTCTCCGCATGCCCGAGGCGAAATCGGCTGGCGTTCTCTCGCTCGGGGGAGGGACGCCGACCGATCCAGACGCGCAGGCAACGCTGGCCGAAATGCAAAAGTCCGGTTCGCGAATCGTGTATCTCCGCGCCGCGCCGGCGATCTTGCGGGCCCGGATGGTCAAGACCGACCTTTCGACCCGGCCCAGCCTGACCGGAAAGAGCCCGATCGACGAAGTGGAGCAGATTTTTCGCGAGCGCGACCCGGTCTTTCGATCGGTTGCGGACGTGACGATCGATGTGGATGCCTTGACCGAGGAAACCGCGCTCGCCGCGGTCCTTGCTACATTGGGCTGATGTCCTCCGTTGCCACGCGTCTTCAACCCTTCGGCACCACCATCTTCACCGAGATGACCGCGCTCGCCGTGAAGCACAACGCGGTCAACCTGGCGCAGGGCTTCCCCGACTTCGATGGTCCCCAACTCGCCAAGGATGCCGCGAAGGCCGCGATCGATGCCGGCCACTCGCAATACGCCCGCATGTTCGGCGTGCCGAAACTGAATGCGGCGATCGCAGGAGCGTTTTCCAGGCGGATGACGACTGCAATCGACCCCGACGCCCACGTCACCGTCACCAGCGGCTGCACCGAAGCCCTTCCGGCGACATTCCTCGGCCTCATCAACCCCGGCGACGAGGTCATCCTGTTCGAACCGTTTTACGACTCTTACCGCGCATGCGTCGCATTGGCAAGTGCCACGCCCCGCTTCGTGACGCTGCGACCGGATGCAAGCGGGCGCTTCGGATTCGATGAGTCCGAACTGCGTGCCGCGTTTACGACCCGCACGCGCGCGATCCTGATCAACACACCCCACAACCCCACCGGCAAGGTCTTCACGCGTGCCGAACTCGATCTGATCGCATCCCTCTGCCGGCACCACAACGCGATCGCGATCACCGACGAGGTGTACGAGCACCTGACGTACGAGCCGACGCTGCCGCACATCTCGCTCGCCTCGCTGCCCGGGATGTGGGAGCGAACGGTCACACTCTCTTCCCTCGGCAAGTCCTTCAGCCTGACCGGTTGGAAGATCGGCTGGGCCATCGCGCCGCCTCACCTGACGTCGGGCGTGCGGGCGGCGCACCAGTTCCTGACCTTCGCGACAGCAACCCCGCTCCAGCACGGCGCAGCAGCCGTCCTCGAAAACCCCGGCCCCATCGTCGAGGAATACAAGTCGCTCTTTCGTCGCAACCGAGACGTGCTCGCTGCCGCCCTGACCGGCCTCGGGTTCCGGACATTTCCTTCTGATGGAACCTACTTCATCATGGCCGATCATTCGGCCGTCAGCAAGCGGCTGGGCGCGACCGACGACCGCGACCTCTGTCAGAAACTCATCGAGCGCTGCGGCGTCGCGGCAATTCCGCCGAGCGTGTTCTACGAGAACCGTGAACACGGAAAGGCGTTTGTCCGCTTTGCCTACTGCAAGCGGGCGGAAACCATCCATCAAGCCGTACACCGGCTCAACTCTCTTCAGTGAGGTCGCTCGTATGCACGACCCGATTTAATGTCGCAACGCCGCGTGCCTTTATGCCTGCTTTCGCTACGCAACTTCATTCCTTCCTCGCCTGCGCTCAGCACACCGCCGATTCACGCCGCGCCATCCGCCCGCACCTCGAGCAACTGGTACACCAACTTCCCGATTCCATCCCGCTCCTCGCAATCGGCAAGGCCTCGCTCGAAATGGCCGACGAAGTGCTTTTGGCGTTCGGTCAACGCGTATCGCGGGGCGTTGTAACGTGCGTTCCAGAACGTCTCGCGGCGCTCGCGCCAGATCGACGAGCCGCCTTCCATGCCGCGGGAGTGGATCTTCTCCCCGCCGATCATCCGCTCGCGACAAAGCGGAATGTGGCGGCCGCGGAACGCGTGCGTGGCTTTGTGAAATCGCTGAGCCCGTCCGATCATCTGCTCGTGCTGATCTCCGGCGGCGGCAGCGCCCACCTGACACTCCCCGCCCCTCAACTCTCGCTCGAAAGCCTCCGCGATGCCACCCGCCTCCTCCAACGTACCGGCTGCGATATCAGGGAACTCAATGCCGTCCGCAAGCACTGCGAACAACTCAAGGGCGGGCGTTTGGCGGCACACTGCAGCGCACACGATGTCCGCGTGCTCATCCTCTCGGATGTACTGGGCGATCCGCTCGACGTGATCTCGTCCGGGCCGTTCGCGCCCGATCCGACCACCTATTCCGATGCGCTCGCGGTGCTGGAGGAAGCGAACGGCTGGAACCGCGCCCCGGAGATCGCCAAGTTCCTCCAACGAGGCGAACGGGGCGAGTTGCCCGAGACTCCCAAGCCCGGAGATCCGTCGCTCCTGTACGTGGCGACAACCATCATCGGGAGCAACACACAACTGGTAGAAGCCTTGGCGGATCACGCCCGCTCGCTCGACCTAGAGGTCGCGGCCAAATGGCACGGTGTGCAAGGCGATGCCCGCGCCGTTGCCGATCGAATCGCCGCATTCGTGCGGGAGCACAAACGCATGAGCGCACCCGAACAACCAACCCGGGCGCTGATCGCTGGTGGAGAGTGGACCGTCAACGTCGGGAACGCAACCGGAAGCGGGGGCCCGAGCCAGGAACTCGCATTGGCACTCGCGATCGAGTTTGCGGGTACCACCGCCGCAGCGTTGGTGTATTCGACCGACGGTGTCGACGGGCCGACCGACGCTGCCGGAGCAATCGTTGACGGAAGCACCCTTGCGGCAACAGAGGCAGCGGGATTCGATGCGCGAAACGCGCTCGCCAACCACGATAGCCGAACACTGTTCGCCGGCATCCCCGCAACCGGTGCGGTCCATCTCCGGCCAGGCCCGACCGGAACCAACGTGAATCACATCGCGGTTGTGCTGTTCTAGATTTACCCGGCGCGGGTGCCCAGCGTCTGGTATTCTGCCCGCATGATTACCGGCAGCCTCACGATCCAGCGTTTGCTCGGTTCGATGAAGAAGCTCGACGCTTCAGACCTCCACATCAAGGTCGGCATCGCGCCAACGTACCGGATCGGCGGGCTGCTGCGGGCCGTGGACTCTCCGCCGATTACCGAAGAAGAGGCCGACCATCTGCTCGATCCGATACTGACGGCGGCACAGAAGGAAAAATTCGAAAACAACGGCAACCTCGACTTCTCCGCGAGCCTCCCCGATGGCGATCGCTTTCGCGTCAACATCTTCCGGGCCGGTGCTCACACGCACGCCGCGATCCGGCGCGTCAAAGCCGAGATCCCGAGCTACGAGCAACTGAATCTTCCGGCGATCTATTCCAAACTGGTCAACGAGACCACCGACGGGATGGTTCTGGTCGTCGGGGTGACGGGCTCGGGAAAGTCGAGCACGTTGGCCGCGATGATCGAACAGATCAATCAGACCCGCGCCGAAAATATCATCACGATCGAGGACCCCGTTGAATACCGGATCGTCCCCAAGAAGTCGATCATCAGCCAGCGTGAGATCGGCATCGATGTGAACGACTACCCGACCGCTCTCCGGTTTGTGGTGCGTGAAGATCCGGACGTAGTGATGATCGGTGAATTACGTGATCACGCGACCGTGCTCGCGGCGATCCAGGCCGCCGAAACCGGGCATCTGGTCTTCGGGTCGATGCACACCGCCGACACCATGCAAGCCTTCAGCCGCATGTTGGAGTTCTTTCCGCCCAGCGAGCGTGGGTTCATAAGAACCGCGATCGCGAACACGTTGCGGGCCATCTGCGCGCAAAAACTGCTTCCCGCACACGAGAGTTCGGGCTCCAAGGTGATCCCGGCTACCGAGGTGCTGCTCGGAACCGGGCTCGTGAGAGAGAAAATCCGCGAAGGTGAAGATAACGACTTGCCCGCGCTCATCAGTGGCAGCACCGGGTCAGACCCCGGCGAGGGAATGCATTCATTCACACTTTCGCTGGCCCATCTCGTCAAGAAGGAGTCGATAAGCCGGCAAGTGGCGATGGACCATGCCCCAAACCGTGAAGCCTTGGACTCGATTCTCAAGGGCGTCGAGGTGAAGGCGTCCACCTTGGTTTCCCGACTCAAGAAGCCCGGCGGTTAGGCCTGGTTTCAACACCACCGACCGGTCGACGTCGCTGCCGAGTCTCAGCTCTGAGTCGCATACGTCGTTCGGCGAGACTCTGTGGCTATTCTGGCGGCGATGTTCACCTCCGGTTGGCTCGGGCTCACACTGTTTGCAATCGATGCTTTGGTCCGAGCAGGACTCATGCTGCGCGTAGTCATGCGCGGCATCAAGCCGTCCGTTTCGCTTTCCTGGATCATCATTCTGTTTTTCCTTCCGATCGTCGGGCCGGCTTTATACGTCATCATGGGCGAGAACCGACTGGGCGCACGGCGCGTCCTGCGATTCGAGAACAAGACGCGGTATTTCAACGACGAGATGGAGACCCGCTGGCGCAAGCGGCATGTCGAGTGGAACGCCGACGAGGAGTGCTACGCGGTTCTCGCAAAACTGGGCACCGCTCTGGGCGGAATGCCGCCTCTCAAGGGCAACACGCTCGACCTGATGGACGATGCCAATCTCGTGCTCGACCGGCTGAAGGCCGACATCGATAGCGCGAAGAACCACTGCCATCTGCTTTACTACATCTGGATGCCCGAAGGCCGAGGAAAAGACATCGGCGACGCGCTGATCGAAGCCGCAAAGCGGGGTGTGCAGTGTCGCGTGCTGGTGGATTGGGTTGGCGCGAACGGTTTTCTGAAGTGCGCGGAATGCGCTCGGATGCGAGAAGCCGGCGTGCAGGTTGTGGGGGCGCTGCCGGCGGGGTTTTTGCGCATGGCATTTGCTCGGCTCGATCTGCGGAACCATCGCAAGATCGCCGTGATTGATGGATTGGTCGCCTACTGCGGCAGCCAAAACCTGACAGACAAGGCCTTCCGAAACAAGCGGCGCAAGAAAGTGGGGCCGTGGATCGATACGACGGTCCGGATCACCGGCCCGGCCGTGCAAGCGCTGCAAACGGTGTTCCTCCGCGACTGGGCGGCGGAAACCGACGAGAAACTCAAGGACCCCGAAGAGTTTTATCCCACCGCGCAAAGAACGGGCAGTTCCATCGTCCACGTCGTGCCCTCCGGTCCGGGGCCTCAGCCCGACGCCATCCGTCAGGCGCTCATCGCGGCGGTGTTCGCCGCGAGAGAAGAGATCGTCATGGTCACGCCATACTTTGTCCCCGACGAGTCGATGAAGACGGCCCTGATCAATGCCGCGATGAGGGGCGTCGCGGTCACGCTCATTCTTCCCGACACGCTGGACGCGAGGCTCGTGGAAGCCGCCAGCCGCGCGCAGTTTCAGGATCTTCTGGATGCTGGCGTCCGGATCGCCCTGCACCCCGAGGGTCTGCTGCACGCCAAAACCGCGACGGTGGACCGCAAGTTGGGCATGGTTGGCTCAGCGAATCTCGACATGCGCTCGTTCTGGCTGAACTTTGAGGTCACGCTTTTCATTTACGACGGCGAGTTCACGGATGAACTGCGTCAACAGCAGCGCCGCTATCTCAAGGAGTCGATCGAGATCAATGCGAAAGCGTGGCGCAAACGATCGATTGTCGAGCGGTTTGTGGACAATCTTGCCCAGTTGGCGGGGCCTCTGCTGTAAGACGGATCGAAGTTGCTCTTCGCGGGTCACAAAGGAAACGATTTTCAAGGAGTGATGGCGGGTTTCGAGCGATTCGATCGCCCGAAATGCCTCGTTCGATCGCGTGGCCTTGGTAGGTTTTCAAGCAAAGAGTTCCGTTTGGCCTCCGCGCAGAGGGCGGCGGAAAGCTTCTTCATTCAGTGCCTGGCGATGCTGATTCAGGCCATGCCTTTTCGCAAAGAGCCGGAACGTCGCGGCAATCTGCTGCGCCATCGGTCCTTGGCCCCGCTGGCGGATGAAGTGGCGCGGGTCGTACAAGGCGCCCCCGTGCATCTCGCGAACGAATCCCTCGACTTTCGCCGCTCGCTCCGGAAATTGGCGTTGCAGCCATTCGAGGAAAAGATCCTTGATCTGATAGGGCAGTCGGAGCATGACCCAGCCCGCGCCAGTCGCTCCTGCGTCTGCTGCCGCGGCAAGCAACGCCGGAATCTCGCGGTCGTTGATTCCCGGCAGAATTGGGGCGGTCATGACGGTCACCGGAATCCCCGCATCGGCAAGCGCTCGAACAGTTTGCAGCCGATCGCGCGGGCTGGACGCGCGCGGTTCCATTCTGGCCGCGAGTTCGTTATCGAGGCTGGTGATGCTGATGGCGACGTGCACGGCCCTTTGCTCGTTCAATTTGGCCAGAAGTTCAAGATCCCGCAGAATAAGTTTGCTCTTGGTGATGATTCCAACCGCCTGCCGGCACTCGACCATCACCTCCAAACACCTTCGCGTGATTTCGAGTTCCCGCTCGACCGGCTGGTAGCAATCCGTCACCCCAGACATGGTGATGCTTTCCCCCCTCCACCCCGGCCTCGCCAGTTCGCGGCGGAGCAGCGCCGGGGCATCGTGCTTGGCGAGAATGACAGTCTCAAAATCCAAACCGCTGGACATGCCGAGGTATTCATGACCCGGCCGCGCGTAGCAATAAATGCACCCATGCTCGCAGCCCCGGTACGGGTTGATGGTCCACTTCATCGAAAGGTCCGGTGAATCCACCGGATTGATGAAGGATTTGCTGCGGTCGGGAAGCACTCTGGTCTTGACCTGAACGCCGTTCGGGTGCTCTGCGCGGACCTCATCCTGATGCTCGCCCAAGACATGCAGCCGGACGTCCTCAAAGCGATTCCCCGGATTGAGACCGGCCCCGCGGCCCCGAGCGGGACCGGCGGGAAGGGCATCTTTGGAACTGAAGTCGGACTGAAACACCCGCGCAGTATACCAAGTGAAATACAAACACGCAAGTTGTTTGTTGTCAGGTAAGCATAAGACTCAGTAAGCTAAGAACTTACCTTCAAGATTTTCCCGATGTACGATTCGAGAACTCGCTTGCGGTCGTTCCCGGCCGCTGCTTCCAGCCGCTGCATTGGTTCGCCGGGCGGCTCGTCGCCAAGTTCAAAGGTGGAGTGATGGACGGGCAGGAGGCGTGCGCCATGGGCCTGGGTGAACATCCGCCAGACCTGCTCGGGGGTGGCGTGGGCGTGTTCCCATGGCTCGTAGCTACCGATGCCGAAGATGGCCAGGTCGATGCCACGAAGGCCGGAGTAGGCGTCGGTGAGGGCGGTATCGCCCGCAAAAAGAACCTTCTGGGAGCCGACAGTCAGGACGTAACTGTTGTATCCACGATGGCGATCCCATGCGGTTCGGGCGCCCCAGTGTTTGGGCTTGATGGTTTCGACCTTCAGGTTCTCGAGCACGGCAGTCTGGTGCCAGCCCATTTCGAGCACGTCGGCGAAGCCCGAGGGAATGAGGCGTCTGGACGCCTTGGCCGTCACAACGAGCGTGGAAGGAGAGCGGAGGCGATTGAGCGTTGGCTTATCCAGGTGGTCGAAGTGGGGATGGCTGATCAAGATGAGATCGACAGGGGGCAAGTGCTTGGTCTGCAGGGGGGGGTCGCCGATGCGTGTGAGACCCACGGTGCGGTTGCCGATCTTGACGCCAATCCGGCGGGAGAACACCGGATCGGTCAGGATGTTGAGATGTCCCAGTCGGATCAGCACGGTGCAATGCCCGAGCCAGCAGACGACGATGTCGTCTCCCGCGCGTTCACATTCGCGGGCCCAGGCTTCTGCGAAGTCGGCGGGGCTGGGGGTGTGGTCGTGGAAGGGGCTGAGATCGGCGAGTTGGCGCGCGTATCGGCGAACACCGGAGCGCAGGGCGTTGGTCCAGAACCCGAGTTTGGACTTGTGCTCCCGGCTCCAACGCATGGCTGAAAGTATTGGCACACGCACGAATCAAGCCTGAAACGGGGGGGCGCCACCTGCTAGCCTTGAGGGATGCCCAAGGCGGTAATCACAATCGGGAACTTCGACGGCGTGCACGCCGGGCATCGCGCCCTGATCCGGCGTGCGAGGGACTTGGCGGATGGGGCGGGGGCGAAGGTGGTGGCGCTGGCATTCGACCCGCACCCGACAAGCCGGCTGCGTCCCGGCCACGCGCCGGCCAGGCTCACGGCCTTCGATCGCCGGGTCGAACTGCTCCGCGAAGCCGGCGCGGACGAAGTGATAAGGCTCGAGCCGACGGACACCCTGTTGTCCATGACGCCGGATGAGTTTCTGGCGATGCTGATGCGAGAGCGACATCCGGTGGCGGTGGTCGAAGGCCCCGATTTTAACTACGGCAAGGGCCGGGCTGGATCGATCGACACACTCATCGACGAAGGACGGCGGATGGGATTTGCGGTCGAGGTGGTGCAGCCCGTGGAGGTGGCGCTGTCGGATCTTTCGGTGGTACGGGCGAGCAGCACGCTGGTGCGACACCTGGTGGCGGAGGGGCGGGCGCGCGATGCCTCGCTGGTGCTGGGGCGGCCTCACGAAGTGGCCGGAGTGGTTACCAAGGGCGATCAGCGGGGAAGAACCATCGGCTTTGCGACGGCGAATATTGTGCAACCGACGGAGCAAGCGATTCTGTTGCCTGCACAGGGCGTGTACGCAGCCTGGGCCCGGATGCCGGACGGACGGAGGCTGGCGGCAGCGGTCAATATCGGGTCGCGTCCGACCTTTGATTCGCCCGAGCCGCGGATCGAAGCGCATCTGGTCGATCCGGCGACCGGCGAAGCGGCCACGGAGATTCCGGAGTATGGCTGGCAACTGGCGATCGAAGTGGTCGGCTGGGTGCGCGACACCGTTCGCTTTTCGGGGCTTGGGGCGCTCAAGGCTCAGTTGGAGCGGGATCGAGCAGCGGCCGTGCGAATTCTGAATTGCGGCATCGATGTCGCGAGGGTTGATTGTGTTGGATTGGAATCTTCAAGAACCGCCGTTCTCGCGCCCGGTGCGGGTCGTGCGACAAGGACGTTTGCACGATGAGCGGCACAAAGACGGGCGGCAGTGCGAAGTGGGGGAGCGACACCGATCTTGCGGCGATCGCGGAATGGCTGCGTACCAAGAACAAGATTGTGGTCCTGACGCACGTCAAGCCGGATGGAGATGCGGTCGGGTCGTCGATCGGGCTTGTGCGGGCCTTGAACCTGGGGCAGAAAAGCGCGGGAGCCGTCAGTCTGCCTCCGCGCGCGAGAGCGTGGTATTTCGGGCCGCGGCCTTCTTGGATCAAGCGGGTAGTGGGTGAGACGCCTTCGCTGTCGATCGAGAACGTGAGCGAAATAGAGCACGAGGGGGCGGACGCCGTCGTCATCGTGGATACAGGTTCGTGGGCTCAGATCGAGATGATCAAGCCCTGGCTCAAGGCGCACGGGTCGGAAGTCGCGGTTGTCGATCATCATGCGCAGGGAGACGCGGATATCGCGCCCAAGCGTTTTGTGGATACAACGAGTGCCGCGGCGGCGCAGCCCGTTGCGGAATTGTGCCGGCTGATCCTGCAAAGAAAGTCGCTGGCGGATCTGCCGAAAGAGGTTGCCGAGCCGCTGTACCTGGGGATCGCGACCGATACAGGTTGGTTCAAGCACAGCAACGTGACGCCGAAGGTGATGCATGCCGCCGCGGATTTGCTCTCGACGGGAGTGGACCACGCCGCGTTGTACGTGAATATCGAGCAACGGGAGAGGTTGCCACGATTGAAGCTGCTGGGACGTGCGCTCGATTCGTTGAGGTTGTTCGATGACAACCGAGTCGCCGTGATGACGATCACGAAACAGGACTTTGCGGAGACGGGCGCGCAGGCTTCGGATTCGGGCGGATTCGCCGACCACTCGCAAACGCTGGAGACGGTGATGGTGACAGCGGTTCTGACAGAGGCCGATGCGAGCGAGTTCGGAATGGAGTCAAAGCCCGGCGAGAAACTGACGAAGGTGAGCCTGCGAAGCAAGTCGGTCGCGGGCTCGGTGGATGTGAACGCGGTCGCTAAAGAGTTTGGGGGTGGCGGGCACGTCCGCGCCGCGGGGGCGAAGATTGCGATGGGGATGGAAGAGACCAAGGCGAAGTTGCTGGAAGCAATCCGGAAACGTTGGAATACCTGAACCGAAGATTTGTCGCGGGGTCGCTGTAGTCGCAGCGTTGAAGCCGGGAAGTGCAGTTTCATTCGGACACACATGAGACCGATTCGGCCGAATCGCGGGGATGGCGGAAAGGGGCGCAAGGGCGACGACACGCGCACCGGGCCGGAGGGCCAATCGCAGCACGCGCCGTTACGTCCGGTTCGGCGAGCGGTGCCCCCGATGCAGATCATGACCACCACGCTCTGGGAGTATCCCAGCCAGCACTACGAGGGCGCTTCGGGCGGAATGCAGGGAGACAAGCGGTACGTCGGCGCCAGCCCGTCGTGGGTGATTTGGCAGTGTTTGCAGAGGTATACGAAACCGGGCGAGACGGTGCTGGACCCGATGGTGGGCAGCGGGACGACGATCGACGTGGCGATGGATCTCAAGCGGCGCGGGATCGGGTTTGATCTGGCGCCATCGCGGCCCGATATTCGGCAGGGCGACGCCAGAAAGATCGACCTGCCCAGCGCGAGCGTGGACTTTGTGTTTGTGGATCCGCCGTATTCGACGCATGTGGAATACTCGGACGATCCTTCGTGCATCGGCAAACTGGACGCTCTCGCGCCGGACGGCGGCAAGGCCTACTACGACTCGATGCGCCGTGTGATCCGGGAGATCGCTCGGGTTCTCAAGCCGGGGCGGCACATGGCCTTGTATGTCAGCGACAGTTACAGCAAGCCGGGCGCAAATTCGAAATCAACAGGCTTTGCCCCGATCGGCTTCGAGCTCTTTTCCATGATGCGGGAGAGCATGCAGCCTGTGGACATCATCTCGGTTGTCCGGCACAACCAGAAACTGCAGCGGGGAAACTGGCACAAAGCGGCGGAAGAAGGAAACTTCTTCCTCCGCGGATTCAATTACCTGTTCATCATGCGCAAGGCGTGATGGCTTTGCGGCGCGCGAAAGCGGCGCTTCGCACGGGCATGGCGAAACGCCGCTCGCGCTGGGTTCGGGATGGAAACTACCGGTACCCGCCGGCGATCAGGATCGTTTCGCCGGTGAGCCACGAAGAATCCTTCGACGCAAGGAAGACCGCAGCACCCGCAATGTCATCGGGCACGCCGATGCGCCCGAGCGGGGTTGTAGCCAGAATCGACTTGTGCATCTCACTGCCGTTGATGCCCGCCGCGTTCCAGCCTTCGGTCTGTACCATGCCGGGGTTGATCGCATTCACGCGGATGCGCCGCGGTCCCAGTTCCTTTGCGAGCGACTTGGTGATTGCGTCAACCGCCGCCTTGGTCGCGCTGTACACCGAACCGTTGGGTGGCGCAAGCGTGCTCACAACGGAACTGATGTTGATGATGTTGCCGCCTTCAGACCCAAACTCCTTTGCCGCGGCCTGTGAGGCGAGCAGCAGTCCGAGCACGTTGAGATCAAACTGCTTGTGGAAGTGTTCTTCGGTGACGTTTTCGAGTGGTGCAAAGTCGTAAATGCCGGCGTTGTTCACGAGAATGTCGAGGCGACCAAACGCCTTCTTGGTCTCGGCGAAGAGTCTGTCGATGTCGGCCTTTTTCGCAAGATTTGCCCCAGCCGCTACGGCCTTTCCGCCCTTGGCTGTGATTTCCGCAACGACCTTGTCTGCGCCCTCCTTGCTCGAGGCGTAATTGACCACAACGGAGGCGCCTGCCGCGGCAAGTTGCTTCGCGATCGCCGCTCCTATCCCCTTGGATGCTCCGGTGACGATTGCAACCTGCCCTTTGAGTTTCTCCGACATTTCTTCACTCCTTGGTGTGAATGGGTTCGCGAGTTCGATTCTGCTTCGGCAACCGGGTTACAGAATTCCGGCCCCCAATCGCCCGGCTCGCCCTTTGGGATTTTAGTGTTTCTATCCGGCTATTCTGAACGAGGAGAAACCCGAGCCATGGATGCGGCATCGCTGGAAGGAAAACATGTCACGGTGATGGGCCTTGGGCGCTTCGGCGGTGGTGCCGGGGTGACGCGCTGGCTGGTGGAGCACGGCGCGACCGTCTTGCTGACGGACATCGAGACCGAAGAGAAGCTCGCGGCTTCGGTATCGCAGATTTCAGATCTTGTGAAGAACGGTTCGGTTGCGCTGCGTCTGGGCGGGCACAACGTCAGCGACTTCACCACTTGCGAACTTGTCGTCGCCAATCCCGCTGTGCCCAGGCCGTGGGAAAACCGCTTTCTGCGGGCAGCCTGGGCCGCGAACAGAACCGTGACGACGGAAATTGGTCTCACGGTCGCCCAATTGCCTGATCGCGCTCGGGTGATCGGCGTCACGGGGTCTGCTGGAAAGAGCACGACGAGCGCGATGATCCATCACATCCTGAGGGAGTGCGGATTTGATTCAGTGTTCGGCGGCAACATCGGCGGATCTTTACTGGCCGATGCGCACGCGACGCGGGGCAATCCATTCGTCGTGCTCGAACTATCGAGTGCCATGCTGTGCTGGCTTGGAGGTCTCGCCCAACTCGCTCCCGCCGACTTGGATCGCACGGGAAGCGAACCCGGCTGGTCGCCCCACATTGCCGTCGTGACGAATCTCTCCCCCAATCACCTCGATTGGCACGGCGATCTTGGGCACTACCGACGCTCCAAACAGGAACTTTTGCGGTCGCAGGTTGCTGGTGATATCGCGGTGTTGCCTCCGGGCAGTGAGACGAGTGAGTGGGCAAGCAACG
The DNA here is from genome assembly GCA_019636565.1 of Phycisphaeraceae bacterium. GTDB lineage: Bacteria > Planctomycetota > Phycisphaerae > Phycisphaerales > UBA1924 > JAFEBO01. The sequence continues at coordinate 23,995 of JAHBXG010000003.1, read as the reverse complement.
CGGGGGTTCAGCGGATCGTGCCTCGAGGAGAAACAGCGGGTCTTTCGATTCCCGGAAAGCACAACCGGCAAAATGCGTGCGTCGCCGTCGAAGCGGCGATGGCGTTGGAGAGCAGGCTTACACGAGAAGCGTCGGAACGGGCGGTGCGAACATTCGCCGGATTGCCTCATCGCTTGCAGCTCGCGGCCACCATCAAACGGGGCAGCGGCACGATCCGCTGCTTCAATGATTCAAAGTCCACGACCCCGGAGGCCTGCCTGCTCGCCGTTGGCGCGTTCGAGGAATCCGGCGAGGTCGGGGCAGCATGCGTGCACCTGATTGCGGGCGGGTACGACAAGGGTTCGGACCTATCGGGCATCGGTGCGCTCGGATCTCGATTGGCCGGCTTGTACACGATTGGAAAGACAGGCAACGCGATCGCTGCGGCATCGGGTGGAAAGGCCACGGAATGCGGAACGGTCGAGCGGGCGACGGCTGCCGCGATCGACGCCGCGAAACCGGGGGATGTCATTCTGCTCAGCCCGGCGTGCGCCTCGTGGGATCAGTTTGAGAACTACGAGAAGCGCGGCGAGTTATTTGTGCGCGAGGTTCGATCGCGCGGAGAATTGACATGAACACACTCGTCCGATCGAGTCTCGCGGCGTGCGCGGCGGTCGCTTGCGCGATCCGCGCCGAACCGGGCACTCCGCCGAATCAGAAGGGGCAGGCCGAGCCCGTCATGCGTGAGGTGTTTCCCGGAGTCCGCGTCGACCTCAACGCAAAGGTCGTTGAATTCGACGGCACCGTTCCCGTGAACGCTCACACGAAGGCCGATCTAAAGGTCTTTCTCGAAACGACCGTCTGCGGGTTCGACAGCAAAGAGCACGAGTCACTGGTCGTCACAAAGGCCAAGCCCTCGCAAGTTCATGCGGCGTTGTTGCTGCTGGGGCTCAAGCCCGGAAAGCCCGGGGCGTGGAAGCAGACGGATGGGCAGTGGGTGGGTGTGCCGCCCGACGGCGATGCGGTTGAAGTGCGATTTGTGCTGGTGGATGCGGACGGGATCGAGCGTGAGCAAGACCCGGCGGAGTGGATTGTAAACGTGAAGGATGGCAAGACGCTCAAGCAGATCGCCCCCGATTCGGGCTGGGTGTTCGCGGGATCAAGGTTGGCGAGGAAAAAACCTATGCCGCGAGCGCCGGGTTCGGGCATTGACGCCGAAGCAGAATCGCCCGAGTCCAAGGAAGCCAAACCGGGTCCGGAGTTCTACGTGGCCGACAGCGAGGGGACGCTGATCGGACTCACGAGTTTCGGCACCGAGACGATTGGCTGGAGCGCGATGTACAACCCCGACAACGACAAGGAAGCGCCGGAGTGGATTGCAAGCCGTGAGAAGACTCCGGAGATCGGCACGAAGGTAACGGTCAGAATCCGCCCGAAGAAAATCGGCTCGTGACGGCGAGGCGGAACGGAGTCGCGGCAATCTGGAACGTACATGTGCGCCGTCAGACGCGAAGGTCCGGACTCGCAGAGCCAATTCCAGGATTTGCGCTGCTCCGCCTCAGTCTGGCTTGGATCTGCCACCCCAAAGGCGGAACGTCGGGCTTCGCTCGGCCTCGTCCTGGATGTTGCGGACTGTCACATGCACCGGTTTGCCCACATAGAGACCTTGGTCGACCATCGCAGAAACAGCCTCAGCGATTGTCGAAACGCTCTGATCGCCGACTCGCACGATTCGATCGCCTTCTCTCAAACCCGCGTCCGAGGCCTGCGAGCGCTCGTTGACCGAAACAATCAGCGGGGCACCGGTGGCGCCGTAATACTCGCGCGGGTTGGCGGGGTCTTCAAAGGACAGGCCAAGGTCATCCTGAATGTCTTCGAGAATGCCCGGCTGGATGAGGGCTGTCGTGGGCATTTCGCCGGCGATGACCGAGGCTTCGCGTTTCTCCCCGGCGCGGGTGAACTCGATTGCCAGCGTGTCCCCGGGGCGGGCGTTGGAAATGAGTGAGCGCATGCCCTGGAGGCTCTTGATCGGCTGGCCGTTGAGCGAGACGAGTTTGTCATCGTCCTTGAGTCCCGCTCGAGCGGCCGGGCCGTCCTCGGGGATTCTGACCGAGATGCCTTCACGTGCGGACGCCTCATCAAGGAATTCGCGCGGGTCGTAGGAGATTCCCAAGAAGCCGCGGGACACTTTTCCGGTGTCGATGAGCTGCTGAACGACGTTCTCGATCGTGACCAGCGGGATCGCAAAGGAAATCCCCGACGACTGACCTTCGCCTCCCCCGGAGCCTTCGGTGTTCTTGGCGGTAGCGATCGCGACATTCATGCCGACGATGCGTCCCTTGATATCCACAAGAGGCCCGCCCGAATTCCCGGGATTGACGGCGGCGTCGGTCTGGATGAAATTCGTGAAGCCGCCCGAATCGAGAGCAGGGCCGGCCGCACGCCCGAGCCCGGAAACGATGCCCTCGGACATGGAGAACTTGAAGCCGAAAGGCGAACCGAACGCGAAGACGCGGTCGCCCTGATAGACGCGATCATCGGTGGCGCGCGGAATGGCGACCAGTGCGTCCTCTTTGATCTTGAGTACCGCGATATCGGTGAACGGATCGATCCCGACAATGGTGGCCTGGTTTGCCCGGCCGTCGTACAACTGGACTCGCACAAATCGCGAGCCCCGCACGACGTGTGCGTTGGTAACGATGTGTCCCTTGGAATCAAAGATCCAGCCCGAGCCGGTCGCCCCGAGATACCTGCGGCGCGTGGCCTCGGGCGCGAGCACGTCGATGTGAACGACCGAAGGCTCCACCGAGTCGGCCACGGCGCGGATCGCCAGATTCAGCCTTTCGAGAATGTCATCCGAATCGATGGTGCGCCGGGCGAGCAGAATCTGAGCCTCGGTTTGCGATGCCGCCAGGGTTCGAAGAACCTGCGGCGAAAACCAGAGGAGCGACGACGCGGTCGCGAGAACGATCAGCGCCGGTCCGAGCGAGATGATGCGACGCATGGAAAAACCTTCCCTTCTGGGAATCGAACGAGCCGGGAATCAGGAGCGGGGCCAAAGGACTTTGTTGGGAGTTCGATGCCTGCAGATTCGGCCGGATGCGGCCGCATGCCTGAAGCGTCTGGAATCGGGCGGGTGTTCATTCCAGCATCAATTCGTCGCCGGCCGGACGCTGGTTGAGGGAGAAGCAGCGGATTTGGGGGCCTGTACGAAGTTCGGGTCAGATCGTGTCCCGATGCGGCGATCCGCGACCAGTCGGACGTAGGTTTCCGCAGCTCCCTGAATGGCAGCCCCGAGTTGGGTGACCGGGCGGGCAAACGCCGGCGGGTTGTCGGTCAAACCGAGCAAATCCTGGAGCACGAGGACCTGGCCGTGGGTGGCGTTACCCGCGCCGATTCCGATGACCGGCACGGTGGTGGCGGCGAGCACCTCGGACGTAACTGTGTCGGGAACGGCCTCGATGAGAAGCATCACCGCGCCGGCTTGTTCGAGCGCGACGGCGTCGGCGACAATCTGGGCGGCCTGTTTGGGTGTCTTGCCGGTCGCGACGTATCCGCCCGTGAGCGCGACCTGCTGCGGACGGGTACCGACGTGAGCGCAGACAGGAATACCGGCACGTGTCATCTTGGCGACCAGCGGGGCGAATGAGGCGTCGGCTTCGAGTTTGACGATATCGGCAAGCCCTTCGGTCAGAAATCGTCCGGCGTTGCGAAGAGCTTCGTTATCGCCGGCGTGGTAACTGAGGAACGGCATATCCGCCATGACGAACGTCGAGGGCGCGCCGCGTTTCACGCCGGCGGTGAGCGCGATCAGCACATCCAGCGGCATGTCGATTGTGCGCGAATAACCGAGGACCATTTCAGCGGCCGTGTCGCCGACGAGAAGGACGTGAACGCCCGCGCGTTGCAGCCAGCGTGCCGTGGTGGCGTCGTAGCAGGTCAGTGCCGCGAAGGGCTCGGCGTTGGAGGCCATCTTCCGCAGGGTCTTGATGGTGACCGGCGGACGGGGCGGTTCGTGCGTGTTCACGGGAGGAATGGTAAGGCGGAGTTGGACCGCTCGCCGATGCCGTCGCGTTGGCGCTGGCCCCGCGCACCTCCGGGGGCAATAGAACCCGTGGATGGCGGGCAATCGGGCCGTCACCGACCCTTTGATTTCAACCACGCGAGCAGTTTCTCGCGAGGCCAGGCGTTCACGCACTGGTCGGGCGTGAGCATGCCCCGGCGGGCGGTCGAGATACCAAAGCGCAGATTGTCGAAGTCGGACGATTCGTGATCGTCGCAATCGATGGCGATGAGCGCACCGGCGCGAGTCGCGGCACGCACGTGCACGTCGCGCAGATCAAGGCGCATCCAGTGGGCGTTGATCTCGAGCGCGGTGCGGTGCTCCTTTGCGGCGGTGATGAGTTCGTCCATTGCCGGGTCGAGGCCGTGGCGCCGATTGATCAGCCGGCCGGTTGGGTGGCCGATGATGTGCACAAGCGGATGCGAGATGGCTTTGAGCAGTCTTTTGGTCGCGGTGGCCGGATCCTGGGAGAGCGCGGCGTGAGGGCTGGCGACGACGATGTCGAGTTCTGCCAGCAACTCGTCATCAAAGTCGAGGGAGCCATCGGCGAGAATGTCCACCTCGGACCCCGCGAGCACGCGGATATCGAGCCCCTCGGACTTGAGCGCCTTGTTCAATGCGCGGATGGTCTTGATCTGATCGCGGAGCCGCTCGGGCGAAAGACCATTGGCGATCGCCGAACTCTTGGAATGGTCGGTGACAGCGATGGTGTGGAAACCGCGCTTGAGCGCGTTTTCGACGAGCTCGCGCATGGACATGCGCCCGTCGCTGTCGGTGGTGTGAGCGTGCAAATCGCACTTGATGTCGGCGAGATCGACGAGCTTTGGAACCTTGCCCGCTTTCTGGAATTCGGCGATATCGGCCGGGTGCTCGCGGAGTTCGGGCGGGATGTATGGAAGCCCGAGGGCCTTGTAGATTTCGGCTTCGGTCTTGGAGGCTATGGGGGAGATGCCGCGATCCTGTGGCGGAGTCTCCTCCTCGTCTTCTGGAAACAGGCCGTACTCGTTGAGCGTCTGCTCCTGCGCGAGCGCGCGCTGGCGGAGCGCGACGTTGTGGTCCTTCGAACCTGTGAAGTACATGAGCGCGGCGCCGAAGGAGCGGTCCGGGATGACGCGGACATCGACCTGCATCGTCGGCTCTTTTGGGTGTTCGTCGGGTCCGCCGCCTTTCCAGCGGCCGGAGTGGAGATTGATGACGGCGCGAACGGAGGCGCGGGTCGGCCCCTTTGAGATGACGTCGCGAACATCGGGGAGCGAGCAGAACGCTTCAATCACCGGATGAGGCTCGTCGGACTTCGACTTGCTTGTCGTGGCTTTGGACTTGGCCGACGATCGGAGCTTGGGCGCAACCCCCGGCGCGTCGGCGGTCTGAACGAGAAGGTCGATATCGGCGATGGTTTCTCTGCCGCGGCGGAGAGAACCGGCGATTTCGACTCGCTGCACGCCCTTGATGGCGCGGAGTTCATCGGCGATGCGCTCGGCCATGGGGAGGGCCAGTCCGATCGCAATGCGGCGGGTGGCTTCTTCACCGAGCGCGAGCCCGCTCTTGATCTTTTCTACCGCCTTCTCGCCCATTCGGGGCAGTTTCAGCAGGCTCCCGCTATCGATTGCTTTTTTGAGCGACACCTTGTCGGTGATTTTCAGCTCCTGCCACATCGCGCGGACGGTCTTGGGACCAAGGCCGGGAATATCGAGGATTTCGAGCAAGCCCGGGGGGACTTGCTTAAGCATCTTCTCGTGCTCCGCGATGTGCGGGCTGCCCTTGGAGGCTGATGCGCAGAATTCCAGAATCTTGTCGGCGATCTTGTCGCCGATTCCGTCGAGCGCGACCAGCGCGGGCTTGTCCATGCTCTCCACCGAGTCGGCGAGTGATTCGACAACTCGCGCGGCGCGGGAATGGGCAATGGCCTTGAACTGGTTCTCGCCGAGCAGTTCGAGCAGTTTGGACATCTCGCTTAGACGCTGGGCGACGGCCTCGTTCAGGGACATGCCCGACGGTAGGAGGCGGTGTCAGCCAACGGCAACAAGCCCAAGTTCCGTGCCGAAGGTCTTCATCATCCGGCGCAGCACGAGGGCTTCTTCGGGAAGAGACAGCGAGGGCGAACGCTCGATCCATTCGCGAGCGTCGCGTCTGGCCAGTTCGAGCAGTTCGCGATCGCGGGAGAGGTCGGCGACGCGGAGCGAGGAGAGGCCGGATTGACGGGTATCAAAGAATCCGCCGGAGCCGCGGAGTTGCCAGTCGCCCTCGGCGAGTTTGAAGCCGTCGGTGGTCTGGACCAGAAGTTCAAGCCGTGGATTGGGGAGGGGTGAATCGGTGGGAGAAACCAGCAGGGGCTCGTCCGCGATCAGAATGCAGACGCCGGGGTTCTTACCCCGCCCCACGCGGCCCCGGAGCTGGTGCAACTGCGCGAGGCCGAAGTGATCGGCGTGCTCGACGATCATGACGGTCGCCGCGGGCACATCGACGCCCACCTCGACGATGGTGGTCGCGACGAGGCAGCGGATTTCGCCGGCGCGGAACCGGTGCATCGTCTCGGCGCGGGCGGCGGATTTCATGCGACCGTGGAGCGGCGCGATCGGGACGGACTGGAGCGCGCCGCCTTCGAGTTCTTTGACGAGTGCACGCACGCCGGTGACGGTCGCGGCGGAATCGGTCTGCTCACGCGAATCGATGGCCGGGACGACGACGAAGGCTTGTTCGCCCTTGTCGAGACGCTGGCGGAGGAAAGAGTAGACCTCGGCGCGCTTCGGACGTGGGACCGAGCGCGTCTTGACAGCGGCGCGGCCGGGTGGAAGACCCTTGATCACGGTGACGTCCAGATCGCCGAACATGGTTAGCGCCAACGTGCGCGGGATGGGCGTCGCGGTCATCACAATGACGTGGGGCGTGGTGCCGGCATCCTGCGCCTTGGCACGCAGCGCGGCACGCTGGTGGACGCCAAATCGGTGCTGTTCGTCGATGATGGCGAGGGCCAGGCTCTTGAAGCGGACGTGTTCCTGCAGCAGGGCGTGCGTTCCGATGACGATTCCCGCGCGTCCGGAGGCGATATCCGCGAGCGTGGCATCACGATCCGTCCGAGAGCCGGTGAGAAGGCGGACATCGACTTTGGAATCGCGAAGGAGTTCGCGGATGGTGGCGTCGTGCTGCTCGGCGAGCAGTTCGGTCGGCGCCATCAGAGCGGCCTGATGGCCACTGGCCACCGCCATGAGCATGGCGTAGAGGGCGACGGCTGTCTTGCCGGAGCCGACATCACCCTGGAGCAGGCGATTGGTGGGCGTGGAGAGCGAGAGATCCCGGGCGATTTCGGAAACGGCGCGATTTTGAGAAGCGGTGAGCGTGAACGGGAAACGGGCGCGGATGCGCTTGTCGATGGCGTCGGTGAGTGCGAGAGCGGGCGAACGCAGTTTCTCCCGCAGGTGCGCACGCTTCATCTGCACACCCAATTGGAGGAGCAGCAACTCGTCGTAGGCGAGGCGCCGGCGGCCGGCCTCGGCGTCGCCCTCGTTTTGTGGGCGATGGATCAGTTCGTATGCGCGGGGCAGCGACGGCAGTTCGTGCTTGTCGACCAGCGATTTGGGCAGATGGTCCTTGAGCAGGGGCAACGCAAGATCGAGCACGCCGCCGATGGCCTGCTCGATGGCCTGCGATTTGATCCGCTCATTCGCCGGATACACCGGTCGGATTCGGGATTGTGCTTGCGCGGGCTCGGCCTCATCGTGCAGGATTTCAAACTTGGGGTTGGCGATCTGCAGGCCCGGGCCGTAGCGTGTGGCCTTGCCCTGCACTCGGAGTCGCATGCCCGGTTTGATCTTGTCGCGCATGTAAAGGGCGTTGAACCACACAAGATCAAGGCGGCGGCCATTGTCCATCATCGCCGCTTCGAACCGCTGCGGGCGCCGAAGCACGACGCGAGTCGCGCTGATCTCGCCCCGGGCGCTGACGATGTGACCGGCTTCGAGTTCTTCCACCGGCGCCTCGGCTTCGAGGCGCTCGTGCCGCAGGGGTATGTGAGCGATGAGCTTGCCGAGATTGGCAAGTCCGAGTTCGCGGAGGCCCAGAATGTTTCGCGTCGCGAGACCCGGCAAGTCCTCGATCTTGGTCGTCAGCGAAATGGGCCGATCGGCGGGCATGGAGGCAGACGATACCCGCAGTGCGAGTCAATCGTCCTGGCCGCTGGTCTCGGATGGCGACGGGGATTGGGCCGGGCGGTCGGGGTCGATCGACCGCAGATAGACCCAGGAATAGATCCCCGTCGAATGTCCGTCCGAAAAATGGACCCGAAGCGCATAGTTTCCGACAAGTTCTGCCCGGGTAGCGACGACGGGACCCGAAGCTGGGCCGGACGGAAGAACCGTGAGCGGATTCGCCGCCATTTCCTCCCTCAGTTGTCGCATGTCGGCCGAGGGGGACATGCGACGCAGGTACGCGATCGGGTAGTAAGACGTAGTGCCGTCCGGCCATCGGACGGTGAGGCCTTTGTCTTTCTTGAGGTCAATATCGGTGGGGGGTTGCATGACTGGTGGGGTTTGTGACTTTATGATTGCTGGGGGCGCGAACATTGGACCCGGCGACGGCGCTCAAGGAAGAGCATGATGCGAACGTTTTTGATTGGAACTGTGGTCTTGGCGGGGCTGTTTGCGGCCGGGCGTTGTGACGCACGCCAGCCGGCGAACCCGGTTCCTCCAAGCTGGACAGAACTGAAGGTTCGCGAGCCCGTACCGATCGACAGGTCGAGCATTGCGGGTGAGGGCAACCTGCCCGTCATCATCATCCCCGAACTCGGTTGCGATGAAACAACCTACGCCGACTTCGCCAAGCGATACGCACGCCGGTTCACCACCCACACGCTCGTGCTCCCGGGTTCGGTGAAGGACAGCAAGTCTCCGACGCTGGAGCGGGGCCAGGTGCGCGATCCGGAATGGCTTGTCAACGCGGTCGATGCGGTTCGGAACTACGCAATCGAGCACAAGCTCGAAAAGCCGCTGATCATCGGGCAGGGAATTGGCGGGACGGTTGCATACATGCTTGCCATCCGCGAGCCCGAGCTTGCGATGGGGTACGTCGTAATCAATGCTCTGCCCGCGCCGTCGATTGGCGGGCCGGGGCGTATCCCGCTGACGGAGCAACGCGGCGCCGAAGTGGACAAGCTCGAACGCAGCGCAATATTGGCAATGACACCGGCCTCATGGGCCAACCGCACGAGAACGTTGATTCCGATGCAGACAACAGACGCGAAGCGAGCCGAAGCATTGCTCGCCGTGATTCCCTTTGCGCCTATAAACGCGATCCGGCGATATTCCTTGGAGCCGCTCTACCTGGACCTTCGGGAAGACCTGGATGGCGCCAAGTCGCAGATACTTGTGTACCTCACGCTTCCGGAATGGGTGCGGGACAACGACAAGGCCATGTTGCGGGCTGCGTTCCAAAACGTCGCGTACAACCGGCCAAATGTTCGCACGGCCATACTCGAAGACGCTCGGCAGTGGGCGATCCTCGATGATCCGGACAAGTTCGATCCTCCCTTGATGGCGTTCCTGGGAATCGAAGACACGCAGAAAAGCACGGCGACGCCCGAAACCTCCACACCGGAGACAACTGTGCCGGAGAAAAAGTGACCGCAGCGCCCGCTCACGCTGCCGACCTGCTCGCCGCCGCGACCCGGGCGACACGCTCGCCCGTTTGCGTCGGGCTCGATCCGGTCATCGAGAATCTGCCGGCTGCGTTATCGGCGGGCGACGCGCCGGATCGGATCGAGCAGTTTTCACGGGGCGTGCTCGAGTCCATTCGCGGCATCGCTCCGGCCGTCAAGTTTCAATCGGCGTGCTTCGAGCGATACGGCTGGCAGGGAGTGCGCGCTCTTGAACGCGTCATGGGGCTTGCACGCGAGCAGGGATTCGTGCTGGTACTCGATGCCAAACGCGGAGACATCGGAATTAGCGCGACGCATTACGCGGTCGCGGCCGCAAACGCGGGCGCTCACTTTGTCACCGTGAACGGGTACCTGGGACCCAGCGGAATCATTCCGTTCTTGGAACAAGGGCTCGGTGTGTTCGTGCTGGTTCGTACGAGCAATCCGGATAGCACTGGATTCCAGGCTGCGAGACTGGACGGAGGCAAGAGTGTCGCGGAGTGGATGGCGTCGAGCGTGAGCGAGTTGGGGCGGGACAGAGTGGGAGCCCTTGGGTTGAGCGACGTCGGCGCCGTTGTCGGCGCTACGCAATCCGCGGAGGCCGCACTGCTTCGGCGGGCGATGCCGGATCAGATTTTTCTGATCCCCGGATTTGGAGCACAGGGCGGAACGGCCGACGATGTGCGTGCGATGGTTCGGCGTGGTCGTTCGGCTGACCAAGCCGGCGTGCTCGTGACCGCCAGTCGCTCCGTGATCTTTCCGAAGCCGCAAGGTGCGGATTGGAAAGAATCCATTCGCAACGCGGCGGCAGCGTTTGCGGGTGAAGTCGCTCTCGCTGTCGCACCGACGTAAGTTTTGGCTGCACGTCCCGGCGGCGGTGCGCGGGGTGCGGTTGCATTGCCCGCGTCACATGGGCTTTTTGCTGATCGTCACGTCATAGATCTCAAGGAGTTTTTCCTTGTCGAAGATCATTTCCTGACGGGTTCGTCCGACGATGTCGTATTCGGTGGTGAGTTCGATCGCGTCAACCGGGCAGGCTTCTTCGCACATTCCGCAATAGATGCACCGCAGCTCATCGATCTCGAACTTCTTCGGGTACTTTTCGCGATCATCCCAAGGGCTTTCCGCCGCTTCGATGTGGATGCAGCGAGCCGGGCAAATGGTCGGGCACATCATGCACGCGACGCACTTGACGCGTCCCGCTTCGTCCCGATTCAGTCGGTGAACTCCCCGGAAGTTGGGCGCGTAGAGGCCGCCGTCTTCAACCGGCAGTTGTTCCCGGCGTTCCTCCGGGTACTGCATGGTCCGGCTGGTCTTCACCGGACTGAATTTCGACTGTCCGAAACTCGTGAATAAATGCTTGAGCGTCGTACCAAAACCCTTGAAGATCTCGGGAAGATAGATGCTTTCCATCGCGCCGAGCGGTTTGGGAGAAAGACGCAGGATGTCTTGTTCGCGAACGGTCATGAGATGGCATGATACGGGGAATGGGAGCCGGATGCACGCCGCTGAATCGGCAAACCGAGGCAACTTCGTTCCGATACAATGAACTCATGCCGCCGGGCAAGAAACCACTTCCGTTGTTCGAGTTGGTGACCGATCGTGAAAACGCGGCGCGCCGAGAGGCCGTCGTCGCGCCGCCGGCGCCCCCTCCGATCCGGAGCACGGAATTTCCGCCCCGAGAACCAAAACCCCTTCCCTCCGAACCCCGGGTCGTTCGCGCCGTCGAAGACGGACCCACTCGCGTTCTGTCGGGGCTGGGCGGTCGCCCGGTGGTCTTGGGAACAACAGCGCTCTGGCTTGCCGCCGCGGCGATCCTGATGATCGTGTTTCTTGTTTGGGTTAGCGGGAATGCCTACGGGCGGCGCCAGGCCGAACAACAATTTCAGCGGGATTTTGGTCAGGTCGGAGGGGAGCAGGCCGGGCCGGCAAACGCTTCTCAGGCAGATGCCAGAAATGTTCAGGATCCGCTCAGTGCCCGGAACGCAACCCCTCGACCGGCAGGCGGGGGGAGCTCGGCCGTGGCGCCCGCTCGGGTGGGCGGTCCTTCTGGGGGGGCAACGGAAATCGGGCGGGTGCTGACGGCCAAGGGAACCGGTTCCGACGATCGCCAACCGGGCTGGAATTACCTGCTCCTAGGCACGCTTTCGTACGAAGAAGCCGCGGCGGCCATCCAGTTTTTCGCCAAAAACGGGGTTGAGACCGTGGGAGTTCCGGTCGAGCCGGTTGATCGCAAGTCGATTCGTGGCAATACTTCCCCCCGCTTTCAGCTCTTCGCGGCAAAGGGTATCGCATCGGCGGAGTTTTCCGCGCGGCAAGTGGAGCGCGACCGGCTGAAGCAGGAGATCGTTCGCCTGGGAGCGATCTGGAAGAAGGACCAGAAAGGGAGCACGTCGTTTGCCGACGCCTTCTGGTTGAAGAATGACTAGCACCCGCCGCTTGGCGGAATTGGAGCCCGACATGAGCCTCGATCGTTCACTGAAGATTTCGACCACCGGCGCCGGCAAACGCAGCGTTCTGACCCGTGAAGAGCGGATCAACAAGATGATCGCCGACAAGAAGTTCGACGCCAAGAAGGACAAGGTCCTCGGCTTGGCCAAGACCCTCGCTGGCAAGGGCTGATCCCGCGTCCACTCCGTCGCATTTGGACGGTTCCGGTTTTCGCATCATGAAAAAGCCCCGACCGACTGGTCGGGGCTTTGTCTTTCTTGAAAGAACTTTGCTCGATCAGCGACGTCGACGGCGCGCGATCAGCAGGCCGCCAAAACTCGCCAGCCCAAGGGTGCTTGGGGAGGGTACTTGGAGAAACCCGCGAATCTCTCCCCCGGGAAAAACGGAAGAGTGCACGTTGACATAGGCGGTTCCCGCAGCAAGGCTGGTGAGAAACGCCGACTCGGCGGTCAATGGCGTTCCGCCGTTGGCAGTGATGAACGGAGCGTTCCAACTGGCCGCCAGCGACATGTCAAAGGTGTGGTCGTACGAGCCCGAAGAAACCCCCAAGGGGAATCCCCCAAAGGTCGGCGTCTGCGTTGCCACGCCTGCGGTTCCTGTCCCCGGGGCTGCGGTCGCAGAGTGGATGTGCGATGCCGTCGTGGTGCCGAGAAGCCCGCTGAACGTCACGCGAACCCGCATCATGTGCGTCAGGGTGTCGTAGTCAACCTGGGCGAATCCCGTACCGGGCGAGGCGTTCGGGGGCGCCTCTGAAACACCATCGAGAAACGCCTGATAGTACAGCGAAGCACCGTTTGCTGATGTGCATGTACCAGCGAGCACGACTCCGGCTGTCAAACAGCCGGACCACAAAGACCCTGATCTCATGGAATTCTCCTTCCGTTTCCGGTATTCACAAGACAGCCGCTCCACAGCGACTCCCGCACCGTGCCTTACGGTACAAATTCAAATGTTCCCTCACAACCGCGTTCGTGCAATCAATCACTCGAGAAAGCAGGAATTTGAAAGGTGCCTTGTGGCCGACCGCGAAGGCCCTGATCGGGCTGGGGAGGCATTTCTCGCGGCTTGGGCCCCGGCGGCGTGAATTCGCTATTGTGAGGCCTGCATGAATATCGAGAATCTGCTTAGCCGGCGAACACTCGCCATGTCGGGGTCTGGGATCCGGCGGGCGTTCGAACTGGGCGCCAAACTGAAGGACCCGATCAACCTGTCGATCGGCCAGCCCGATTTTCCGGTGGCGCGAAGCGTCAAGGACGCCGCGATCCACGCCATCAACGCGGATCGGAACGGCTACAGCCTTTCCCGAGGCATCCCGGAATTGACGGCGCGCATCGCCGAGAAACTTGGCAACGACTTCGGATGGTCGTTCGCCGGCGGCGCGAGTGACATCATCGTCACACCCGGCACCAGCGGCGCGCTCGTGCTTGCGGCGATGGCCACGTTGAACGCCGGCGACGAGATCATCATCCCCGATCCATACTTCGTGCTCTATCCCGCGATGGCTTCGCTTACCGATGCCAAGGCGATCTACTGCGATACCTACCCGGACTGCAAACTCACCGCGGCACGCGTCGAAAAGTGCATCACGCCGAGGACCAAAATGGTCGTCCTCAATTCTCCCGGCAATCCCGGCGGCGTCGTGAACACGGCGGACGAGTGCCGCGAGTTGCTGGAACTCTGCCGGCGGACGAATATCCTTCTGCTGAGCGACGAGATCTACGACGAGTTCACCTACGGCGAATCACGCACGCAGCAAGCCGCCCGGCCCGACAAAGACCCGGTCATGAAGTGTCCGAGCCCCGCGCGGTTCCCCGGGGCGGAAGAGAACGTGCTGCTGGTGCGGGGTTTCGGCAAGACGTATGGCAATACCGGCTGGCGGCTGGGGTACGCGGCCGGACCGAAGAAACTGATCGAGCAGATGATCAAGTTGCAGCAGTTTTCGTTCGTGTGCGCACCAACCCCGCTGCAATGGGGAGCAATCGCTGCACTGGATGTAGATTCGACGCTTCAGATTCAGGAGTATCAGAAACGCCGCGACATGGTGATGGCGGCGATTGGTCCGGTGACGGGCTTGAAGGCACCGGGCGGAGCGTTCTATGCGTTTCCGAAGATTCCGGAGAAACTGGGAATGACGGGCCTCGAATTCCTCGAAGCTGCGATCGCTCGAAACGTGATTCTCGTGAATGGAGGCACTTTCAGCCAGCGCGATTCGCACTTCCGGCTGAGCTATGCCGTACCGGAGCACAAATTGGAAGCGGGGCTGGAAGTGCTGAGCGGCTTGCTTTCCGGCAGATAGCGGATGGAGCGCCTGCTTTGAAGACATTCGCCAAGACGGTCACGAACGGGTTCAGACACCAAGTTGCGCTGCTCTTTGCGCCATCCATCAGTCTGGTACTCGTGGCGTGCCAAAGCTCGCAAATCGATAGCCGCAACGATGAACACGTGAAGGAAATGCGAATGACCGCACGAGCAGTCGGCACGTTCGAAGTGAAGCTCCAGCCCGTTGGCACGCCGGACAAGGCCGGGGGCTCCACTCTCGGCCGGATGACGATCGACAAGCAATTCCGCGGCGATCTCGAGGCAACCTCGAAGGGAGAGATGCTGAGCGCCATGACAGATACCAAGGGCTCCGCGGGCTATGTCGCGATCGAACGCGTGACCGGCACGCTGAACGGAAAGTCGGGCACGTTCGTGCTCCAGCACTCCGGCCTCATGGACCGCGGGGCGCCCCAACTCACTGTCGTGGTCGTCCCCGATTCGGGCTCGGGGCAATTGGTCGGCTTGACCGGAACGATGAAGATCATCATCGAAGGCGGCAACCACTCGTACGAATTCGAGTACGCGCTGCCCCAAGCGAAGTAGCAATCTTTACGCGCCGACAAGTTCGCAAAGTTCGCGCAACGATCGAACGTGCCAATCCGGTTGGACGTCGTTCTTGGTTGGCTCACCCGACGCGCTCTGCCCCGTTTGTCTGTGCACCCAGGCGGTCTTGAATCCCATTTTTGCCGCCGGCTCGATGTCATGAAATCGGCTCTCCGCAACGTGAAGGATTTGGCTCGGTGGCAAGTCGAGAGTCGCGAGCAGGGCGCGGAAATTACCCTCGTCCGGCTTGTACGAGCCGACTCGCTGGGCCGTCACGATCTCGTCGAGTCGAATTCCCAGCCGCGCATGGCTCGCTTCGAAAAGGTCATCGTCGACGTTCGAGAGCACCGCAAGGCGACCGAAGCGGACTTTCAGCCGCCGAAGCGAATGCGGGACATCTGCGAATGCCGGCCAATCGGCGATCGAGCGCCAAAGCGTGTCGAGCAACTCGCACGGACCCGCGACGCCTGTCAGGCCGGACATCACCTGTCTCAGCACGTCTTTGTACGAGCAAAAGGGAGGCAGCTCAGCTTCGCGCTCGAGTTTCGCAAAGTTGGAAAAAAGGGCGTCGCCAGCCGGAATTTGTGGCAAACCTACACGGAGCGGCGCAACTGCGGCCGCAATCCCCGCTTGCCAGTCGATCAGCGTGCCGTAGCAGTCGAAGGAGACAGCGCGGATGGAATCGATATCAAGGTTCATGTTTCGGACGAAGAAGCACGTTGGGCTTGCTGGGCCTCGCGCTTGAGGCTTCCTTGTTTGACAACATCGCGAATCTGTTGCTCGAACGCTGTGCGGCGTTGTTGCCGATCGGCTTGCTCGCGGACGCCGTCATTTAGATAGCGAATGCCCTTGATATCCGCGTTCTGCAGCGAATCAGTCCAGCCGGCGAGCTGGCGGGAGATGATCTCGCTCTGAGAAATGAATCCTGAGATCTGAGAACTCAGATGCGAAAAGCGAGACAGCCGTTGGCAGGTCAAGAGCATCGAGCGAACTTCGCCGCAGGAGCCCTTCGCGTAGTAGACGAACGTGATCAGGTCGTTAGTCGTTCCCCGCTCGAACCCTTCGGCGATGTTGTTGCCGATCGAGACCACTGCTCGTTGAAGTTGATTGCGGACATCGCCGATCCCGACGAATGCGCGGTCTTCGGTCAGTTCCAGCAGCGCAACACCGAGTTCGAAAGCCGCTTTCCATACCGGAACCTGTTCGAAGCGGGAATAGCGCATGCAGACCAGTCCTTTCTGACGAAGCGGGCAGTTGAATTGATTGGAAAATAGGATCTGAAATCTGAAATCTGAAATCTGAAATCTGAAATCTGAAATCTGAAATCTCACATCGAACACCGGGCTTCAACACATTCCCGCTCGCTGGCAGCCAGCATGAATTCACGCAGGCAGATTCCCCGCCGCCGGCACGGCCGACTTACTTCCTCACCGTCCGCTGCTCGATCCGCTTTTCTGCCTTCGCCTGCACGACCCGATCGACGTAACTCCCCGGGGTATGGATCGCCTCGGGATCAAGATCACCCAGCCCGACCAGTTGATCGACTTCCGCGATCACAAACGCCGCGGCGGTCGCCATCATCGGGTTGAAATTCCGCGCCGTTTTGCGATAGACGAGGTTGCCGAAAGGGTCGGCCTTGTGGGCTTTCACGAGCGAAAGGTCCGCGTATAGGCCGGTCTCCAGCACATATTCGCGGGGGGTCGCGCCAGCCCGGGCAGTTGGGGCGTACTTGCCGGGTACCTTCCAGCCCGGAATCGTGCACCCGCCGACGCCGTCGTACGGGCGGAACAACTCGCGTGTTTCCTTCCCGTCCGCAACCTTTGTCCCCGCGCCCGTCGCCGTGTAGAACGCCGGGATTCCGGCGCCGCCGGCACGGATGCGCTCCGCAAGCGTTCCCTGCGGATTGAACTCGACCTCAAGCTCTCCCGATAGGAACTGTCGTTCAAACTCCGCGTTCTCGCCCACATACGACGAGATCATCTTGCGGATCTGCCGGGTTTTCAGCAGCAAACCGAGACCGAAATCATCCACCCCCGCGTTGTTGCTGATGCAGGTCAGGTCCTTCACGCCGCTGTTGCGGAGCGCGAGGATCAGGTTCTCGGGGATGCCGCAGAGGCCGAATCCGCCGACCATGACGGTGATGCCGTCACGCAGAATGCCTCGCGAGCGCAGGTCCTGGAAAGTGTCCGCGGCCGATGAGAAAGATTTGTTCGCCATGCTTTTTGTAGCATAGCGGACCGCTCCCGATCTCAGCCACTCCCATGACAAAGCCCCACCTTCAAGAAAAGAGCCTTTGGACGATCATCGGGGCGTCATCCGCCGGAACACTGATCGAGTGGTACGACTTCTACATCTTCGGCGCGCTCGCCCTCACCATCGCCGATGTGTTCTTTCCCAAAGGCGCGGGCGCGACCGCGCTGCTCTCCACCCTTGCCACGTTCGCCATCGGGTTTGTCGTGCGTCCGTTCGGCGCGATCGTCTTCGGCTACCTTGGCGACCTCATCGGCCGCAAGTACACGTTTATGGTCACGCTCCTGCTGATGGGCGGGGCGACGTTTCTGATCGGTCTGCTGCCGGGCTATGCCACGATCGGCTGGCTGGCGCCGGCCCTCCTCATCCTGCTGCGCTTGGCGCAGGGTCTTGCTCTCGGGGGCGAGTACGGCGGCGCCGCGACGTACGTGGCGGAGCACTGCCCCGACGGCAGCCGCGGCTATTGGACGAGCTGGATCCAGACCACCGCGACGCTCGGGCTCTTTGTATCACTCGGCGTCATTCTCATCTGCCGCATGTGGCTCGGCCCGGCCGACTTCGCGGCGTGGGGCTGGCGCATTCCGTTCTGGGTTTCGCTGGTGCTGGTGGCGTTTTCCTACTACATCCGCCGGCGCATGAGCGAATCGCCCTTGTTCCAGCGGATGAAGGCCGAGGGAAAGGGCGCGAAGAACCCGCTCAAGGAATCGTTCGCCAATCGAGCAAACCTGCGACTCGTCCTGCTCGCGCTCTTCGGCGCGACCGCCGGGCAGGGCGTGGTCTGGTACACCGGTCAGTTCTACGCCATGAATTTCCTGAAGACGACGCTGGCGATCGTGCCGACGCAGGCCGAGTACATCATCGGGATCGCGCTCCTGCTCGCCACGCCGTTCTTTATCGTGATGGGAGCGCTGTCGGACAAGATCGGCCGCAAGGGGATCATGCTGACCGGCTGCTTGCTTGCGCTCGTGCTCTACTACCCGATATACGGCGCGATGTCCGCCGTCGCGGACCTCTCCAATCAATCGCGGTATCAATACGTCAACGAGGGGATTCAGTCGTTGGGGGAGCCAAAGTTCGAGCGCATCCCCGCCGACCTGGCGCGCGATGTACCGGCGCGCTCCATCACGACCGAGCGCGCAACGCATACCTACGTCAACGGCACGGTCAACACCACCACAACCACACGCACGGTGTACGAGGGAACTTATCGCGTCGATGAGGTGACGAAGAACTCCATCCGCTTCGCTTCGCTCACCAGCCCGCCCGCGATGGCTCTCACTTTCCTCGTATTCGTGCAGGTGTTTCTGGTGACGATGGTCTACGGCCCGATCGCGGCGTTCCTCGTCGAACTCTTCCCGACGCGCATCCGCTACACGAGCATGTCGCTGCCGTATCACATCGGCAACGGCGTCTTCGGCGGGATGGTCCCGTTCATCGGACAACTTCTCTATGTCAAGACCGGCAACCAGTTCGCCGGCCTCTGGTATCCGATGGCCGTGTGCGCGGTCACGATCGTGGTCGGGTTGTTCTTCCTGAAAGAACGCCGCCATGTCAGGCTGCTGGATGAGCACTAGAACAACTTCTGCTGATCCTTCACATCCTTCACCCGCCCGTTCATCGCCTCGAGCTGCTGCATGATGTCCTCGACGTTCCTGAACTTGTAGTACTCGCTCGCAAAGCGGATGTACGCCACCTCATCCAGGTCGCGCAGCTTTGCCATGACCCGTTCGCCGATCACGCGGCTCTCAACCTCGCGGTCGAACTCTTTGTGCAGTTCCTCTTCCACAAGGTCCGCGATTCGCTCCTTTGAAGGCTCAGGAATCGGCCGCTTCCCGCAGGCTGCCACGACGCCCTTCAGAATATTCTCTCGCCCGAACGGCACTCGCGATCCATCCCGTTTCACGACCACCAGCCGCGTCGTCTGCTCCACCCGCTCGTAAGTCGTAAACCGTTTGCTGCACGCCACGCACTCGCGCCGGCGGCGGATCGTCTTCCCCGCATCGCTGGCGCGGCTATCGATGACCTTGTCGTTGTCGGTATTGCAGAAGGGGCAGAGCACGGGTGGAGCATACCGGAGTCGGCCCGTCTCGGGCATCCTTTACAAAGGGCCAAATAACCACTTTGCAAGAAAGTGGGCGCGGCGGACCGACAAACACCCAACGGGGTGGAGTCCCCGCAATGGAGACCTCGGAATGCTGAATTCACTGATGCTCGCCCAATCCAGCGGCGGCGACGAAGCAGTGGGGACGATCGGGCTTCTGATTTACCTCGCGATTCTGATCGTCATCATCGCGGGTGGCTGGAAAGTCTTCGCCAAGGCCGGGCAGCCCGGCTGGGCGTGCCTGATTCCGATCTTCAACATGTACATCCTGCTCAAGGTCGTCGGCAGGCCGTGGTGGTGGCTGATTCTGATGATCATCCCGTTCGTCAATTTCATCGTCTCCATCATCGTCAGCAACGATCTTTCCAAGTCCTTCGGGCGCGGTTTGGGCACCACGCTCGGCTTGATCTTCCTCCCGTTCATCTTCGTCCCGATCTTGGGCTTTGGAAGTGCCGAGTACCAGGGCCCGGCTGCCGCTGCCAACTGATCGAAGTAGCGTCCCTCGATCGGAGATTCGCGACGGATGACCAAGGTCATGCCCGATCCGGGCTGGACTGAAGAGCTCAAGCGCTGTCCGATGTGCGGGTACCCCCTCGAGGGACTGCCCGCGCTCAGCCCGTGCCCAGAGTGCGGGCGAACGCCGCCCGTAAACGCCTTTGTCGTCTACGGCGTGCCGAAGGGAATTGTCGGTGCGTCACGCCGGTATACCTTCGCCGCCGCCGGCTTGGTGGCGTTGCTCTACCTGATGATGCAGTTCTGGCCCCTTCTTGTCGGCTTCGTCGGTGTCATCGGACTTCTTGCAACGATTGTGGTCGCGGCAATCGGAACCGTTGTTGTCCTCGTACTTGGGCGCGGCACGCAGTCCGAGGCCACGCGCTTTGTGTTCGTCACCGGCGGCGCTTACTACGAGCCCGTGAAGGAGAGCATCGGCGCGAAGATGACCTCCGAGCGCTTCCTCCGCTGGACCGGGGCAGAGTGGGTCACCATCCAGCGCGTCGGACCATTTTGGAGAAAGATCCGCATTGATCTGGGTCCACAATCGCCGGTGCTCGAAGCCGGCGTCCGCTGTCCCGACGACTCGGAAGCAGCCATGAAGCTGGCGATTGAAGAGTCAATCCTCGCGGCGGTACCAGTGGCCGACGCAAGCCAACCCGCGTATCCTCCCCCCGAAATGAACCCCACCCGTGCCACGACGACTACCGACGACTCCACCGCCTGAGCCGGCAGGCAGCGGAGTCTCTATCGCAGCAATCGACCCGGCCCTCAGCCGGGTTTTTCGTTTGCAGGCCATCAACTGTCATCGCGGAGTTGAAAGAATGGGAGATGAACTCAAATGCCGACGATGCGATATCGCGATGACCGAGGGCTTCATTCCCGCTGAGAGCAACGGATTCAGACGCATCGCGACTTGGCAGGAAGGCGCGCCGCGAGGGTTTCTCGAGTGGTTCAAGTACACGAAACAACCCAGCACAATCCCGATTGTCGTCTACCGCTGTCCCCAATGCGGCCTGCTTGAAATGATCGCAGCCGCTTCAAAAGAGAGCTAAACCAATGCCCACCATCACCCTTCCCGACGGTTCCAAAAAGTCCTTCGACAAGCCGGTCAGCGGCAAGGACGTCGCCTTGTCCATCGGCCCCGGCCTCGCCAAGGCCGCGCTCGGCGTGAAGATCAACGGCGAGTTGAAGGACCTGTCCACCGTCATCGATCACGATGTCTCGCTCTCCATTGTCACCGAGCGCGATCGCCAGAAGGTGCTCGACAAGGACGGGCTCTTTCTGATTCGACACTCGGCGGCGCACGTGATGGCCGAGGCGATCCAGGACGTCATCGGCAAAGACGTGCAACTCGCCTACGGCCCGCCCACCGACACCGGGTTCTTCTACGACATGTACGTCCCCGAGGGCAAGAAGATTTCCAGCGATCACTTCGAGGCGATCAACAAGCGCATGGCGGAGATCATCAAGGAGAACCGTGAGTTCACCAGGTATGAACTTCCTGTCGGCGTGGCGGAGTCGATGCAGGCCCACAAAGAAGACGGCATGCGCAAGCTGTTCCTTGAAAAGAACAAGTACAAGATCGACAATGCCATGCGTGCTCTTGCTGCGATGGCTGAGAAAAACCCGGCCGCTGCAGACCGAATCGCTTACAAGTATCAAGATCCCGATGGAAGTTACGGCGAAGCGGACTACAAGACAGTTCAAGGTGCAAAGCTCACCTTCTACGCCAACGGCGCGCCCGGCAAAAACTGGGAAGACCTCTGCCGCGGTCCGCACGTGCCGAGCACCGGGCGCATCGGCGCTGCGATCGTCACTTCGCTTGCCTCCTCCTACTGGCACGGCGACGAAAACTCCGATCGCCTCATCCGCGTCTACGGAACCGCCTTTCCGACTCAAGCCGAACTCGACGAATACCTCAAGCAGAAGGAAGAAGCCTCCAAGCGCGATCACCGCGTGATCGGCAAGCATCTCCGCCTGTTCCACATCGATGAAGATGTCGGACAGGGCCTCATCCTCTGGACCCCCCGTGGCAGCGTCGTCCGCAAGGAACTCCAGACCTTCATCGCCGCGGAATTGAAGAAGCAGGGGTATACCGAGGTCTTCACGCCGCATATTGGGCGGCTTGAGCTTTACAAGACCTCGGGCCACTTCCCGTATTACAAAGACAGCCAGTTCGCGCCGATCGTCGAGCGCCAGGCCCTCGCAGAATTGAGTGCCTCCGGCTGCACCTGCGCGGAAATGATGAACCGCGTCGAAGGCGTGAGCGAGCGTCTCGCCAAGGGCATCAACGAACGCACCAAGGCGCAGACCATCGCTCCCGACCGCATCATGGCCGACGACAAACTCGTCGAAGGCTTCATGCTCAAGCCCATGAACTGCCCGCACCACGCCAAGATATTCGGCAGTTCGCCGCACTCGTACCGCGACATGCCCGTCCGCCTCGCCGAATTCGGCACCGTCTATCGCTGGGAGCAGTCGGGCGAGCTCAACGGCCTCACCCGCGTGCGCGGCTTCACCCAGGACGATGCGCACCTCTTCTGCACCGAGGAGCAGATCCCCGCGGAAATCCAGGGCTGCTTGTCGCTGGTGAAAACCATCTTCAACGTACTTGGCATGAAGGACTACCGCGTCCGGGTCGGCCTGCGCGATCCGGACTCGTCCAAGTACACCGGCAGCGCCGAGAGTTGGGATAAAGCCGAAGCCGCGTGTCTAGCTGCCGCCGAGTCACTGGGTGTTGCGTTCAGCAAGGAGCCCGGCGAGGCCGCGTTCTATGGCCCGAAGATCGACTTTGTCGTCAAGGATGTCATCGGGCGCGAGTGGCAATTGGGCACCGTGCAGGTCGATTACCAGATGGGCAATCGCTTCGACCTCTCCTACATCGGCCCCGACAACAAGGCGCATCGCCCCGTCGTCATTCACCGTGCCCCTTTCGGCAGCATGGAACGCTTCTGCGGCGTGCTGATCGAGCATTTCGCCGGCGCCTTCCCCACCTGGCTCAGCCCCGAGCAGGTGCGTGTGCTCCCGATCAGCGATAAGACTCTCGACTACGGCCGCAAGGTGCTTTCTGCGTTGCAGGCAGTAGGAGTCCGCGCGACGCTCGATGAGAGCAACGAGCGGATTCAGGCGAAGGTGAAGGTCGCCGCGGACGAGAAGATTCCGTACATGCTCATCGTGGGGCCGCGCGATGCGGAGAACAACGCGGTGAGTGTGCGCGTGCGGGGTGTTGAGAAGGATCTTGGTGCGATGCCGCTGGATGCGTTTGTGAAGGCGATTGCGGGGGAGATCGAAACCAAGAGCGCGGTGCTGAGCGTGAAGCCCTGACTCTTCAGCGCTCGTACTCAAATGCATCTCGGCCCCAACGGGACCGCGGGTTGTAGCCACGGGCGGAGCGAAGGTCGCGCCCGGCGACCGAAGCGCAACCCGTGGTCGGCTGTTTGCATTCTCCAGCCAGTTTCAATGGGCTTCTTTTGGCGTACACACCCCCAGCGTTAGTAACATCACCTCACCCGCAGCGCCTCCCCATCTCCGGTGGCCGATGTATCGAAGATTCTCAAACTTGTCCATCGGCAGCGCCCATACCGATGTTGTACGCTTATCGCGTGCTTCGATGCGCACGAATCAGCTTCTGGATCAAGTGGTGCGGTGCCTTGCTTGCGATCCTCTTGATCGTGGCGTGGTTGGCAACATGGCAGTGGCGGGTGTGGTGGCGGTTTCAACGCGGATATGAGCTCGGGCTGTGCGAAGGCCTGTTCATGGTCTCGTACGCCTCAAAGCCGCAGGCATCTCCCTCGTTGTTCTGGATCGAACGGAACGCCGATTCCTTCGGCACATTCTTTTGGCGGTTCAGTCAGGGCAAATCGCAGGATTGGACCAGCAACCGAATTCCGATCTGGGTGTTGCTCGTGCCAACTTTGGGTATGACCGCATGCGTCTGGAGACTCGACGCCAAGGCACGAAGGCGGGAATCTATCGGTCATTGTCCAAAGTGCAATTACAACAGAATGGACTTGGCTGTCGATGAAGTTTGTCCTGAATGCGGATCGCAGCCGCCACCGGCACCGACGATGCCTGCCTAGGGCATGGTTGATACGAGTCTTCCGCAACAGGCCGACCCATCGGTCTGGCTCTCCCACGGCCCGCCGCTGAAGCGGCGATGACCAAC
>JAHBXG010000029.1 GCA_019636565.1 Phycisphaeraceae bacterium | reverse complement strand
TACTTGATGGTGGAGAGGCCGATGTTTGCCGCGGAGAGGGTGGTGCGGAGTTGGGAGAGGTAGTCGAGTCGCTGCTGGCGATCGGCGGGTGACTTGTCGGTGTTAAGGACGAGGGCTTGTTCTTTGGTGAGCGCGGTTTCAACGCGGGCGGACTCGGAACGGAGTTCGTCGTAGCGGGAGGCGCAGGCGGTGAGGAGGAGGGGGAGCGCGAGCAGAAGAGTTGGGCGCATGGGAAAAGATTAGCAGAGCGGCAGATTTGCAGAGCAGCAAGGCAGCAGAGAGAGAACGCGAAGTTTGTGGAGTGAGCGGAGATTCGCGGAGAGGAAATGGAAAGGGCGAGACAGGCCGGTTGCGCGGGAATCGTTCGCGACGATGAACGATTTGGGGCGCCCTTTCAGGGCTCTGCGGAAAATTTGCGGTAACCCAGGGCGTTGCCCCGGGCTTGGGCTGGTGTGCCCCTTTGGGACGTCGGACCCGGCGGTTCAACGAGATTGCTGCGGCGGGCGGTCAAGTACCGACTGCGCGGGCGACAAGCGATTCAGCCGCATTCAGCGCTTGGGCTTGGCGCGTCCGGCGCCTTCGGCGTTCTTGCGCTGCTGTTCGACAAGTTCCTGCATGCGAGAGAAGAAGCCGCCGGGTTTCTGGGCGCCCTTTTTGGCCTTGATCTTGTCGAGGTTGAGCAGGTCGTGCTTGTTGATGTGGGCGCGGATGCGCTTGTGCTCGAAGATGCCCAGTGCGCTGTTGGCGACGAAGTAGATCGTCAGGCCGGCGGGCGCGTTGTACATCATGACGGGGAACATGATGAGGCTGATCCACTTGATCATGTTCTGCTGGGTCTGCTGCTCGGGGGTGAGTTGCGTCGTGGTGGGAGGGGTGAGGTATTTCTGGTGGAGATAGAACACCACGCTCAGGATGAGCGGGAGGATGTTGATCGACGTAACCGGGCCGAGGATCGCACCCAGGAGCGGGATATGGATGCCGGTCTGCGAGAAGACCCAGAAATTGTCGGAGACGGACAGATCGGCGAGGAATGTCGGGTGGCCGAGTTTCTGGAATATGCCGTAGAAGGCGGGCTGGTGACGGAGTTGCGCGGCGAAGAAGAGCGTGGCATAGAGCGCCAGCCAGATAGGGGTCTGGAGGAACATGGGAAGGCACCCGAGCATGCCGAGCGGGTTAATGCCCTCTTCACGCCAGAGTTTCGCGGTCTCGGCTTGCAGGACCTTGGGGTCGTTGCCGTACTTCTCTTTGAGTTTGGTCTGCTTGGGGCCCATCTCCTGCATCTGCTTGCCGAAGCGCTGCATGCGGACCTGCGACCACTTGGTTACGGGGTGCAGGATGGTGCGGACGACAACGACGAGCAGGATGATGGAGAGCGCCCAGTCGCCGACGATGCCGTGCAGAAAGGTGAGGAGCCAGAGCAGGAACGACGTGAGGAAGTTAAACGTGCAGAAGGCGCACGGGCCGGGCATGGAATAGAGAACCAGGCCATCGAGCGCGAGGGCCTTGCCGGCGGGGTCTTTGGCGATTTCGCTTCGGATCAGCGCGCCGGCGTAGAGCGAGAGCGAGAGATCGGTTGTGCCGCCGGGAGCGATGGTGAGTTCGGGGCTGGTCAGGCGGAGAGCGACGAGGTCGTTCGGATGCCCGTTGACCAGCGGGCGCTCCAGAACCAGGCGATCCACCTGTTGCACGCTCTTGAGGGGCTTCTCACCGATCAGTTGCGCGCCGGTTGCGCCGGGCGTGATCGGCGTGTGGAGGGCGACGCCGAAGTAGCGGTTGGTCAGGCCGATCCACGAGAGCGTGAACTGCTTTTCCTTGCTGAGCGCGTTGGGCCACTCGGTGATCGACTCTTCGTAGTGACCGTTGGCGAGCTTGGTGCCGAGAACGGCGGCGTGCTCGAGCACGTAATCGCGGCTCTGCACGAAACTCTGCGTGGGGTCGTACGCGGGCGAGAGCAGGTAGCCGAAGCGCAGGCGGCGCTTCTCGCCGACGTACGTCGCGGCGTCCGCCGGCATGTCCACCGGGCCGATCTGGTAGAACCGCAGCGTGATCGGGGCGTCGGTCAGATTGTCCACGCGCTGGGAGAGCACGAGGTTGTGCGTTCCCGGCACCAGCGAAAAGGTGCGCGAGATGCGGAGCACGGTCTTGTCGCTCGCATCGGCGACTTCGGCCGTGAACGTGGAGGGCGGGGTGAATTTCCAGAGGCTGCCCGCGGCGTCTACGGAGAGATTGATGAAGTGCTCGCCGATCTGCACGCCCAGTGCCGCGAGAGGAGCGACGATGGTGGTGAGCGGGATTCCCGCGGCGGTGGCGAGCGGATTGCCGTCGGGGCCGAAGACGGGTGACGTGTACTCGGCCTGAAGATCGACCGGTCGCTCGCGTTTGATGGTCTCGAAGTGATCCGCGGATTGCAGCGACGAGATGCCGGCGCCGACAGCGGAGAACCGCGCCAGAAGGTGGGTGCCGGTCAGTTGGGTCGAAGTGGCCTGGGGATCAACCGGCCAGACGCGGGCATGCAGCGACGCGAAGTCGATGCTGGAGGCGGCGGTCGGCGGTGAAGTGGTCGGTGAGGTCGTCGGCGAAGTGGGCGGCGAAGTGGGCAGTGAGGACGGAGCAGTCGTGGCGGGTGCCGCGGTTGGTGGACTGGAGGAAGCGGGTGTGGTGGCGGGCGTTTTGACTATTGGGTCGGCCGCGGCGGGATCGGAATCGACGGGGGCGGGAGTATTGGCGAGGACCTGCTGGGGCGGCGGCTGAGTGAGTTGCTGCTGGGTCGTGCGCTTCGACGCGAAGTACATGGCAAAGAAGCCGCCGATGACGAGGAGGAAAGCGCCGACGACCGCGAGGGGTCTGATCAGTCTGTTTTGTTCTTGTGGCATTGGTGGAAAGGGAGCCAGCGGCGTCAACGACCCTCGAAGAGGCGGTCCGCCAGCCAGACGGGAAGTTGCGAAATCTGCTTGATCTTGTTCGCGGTTGCGGCGATGTCGTACTCCACGCGGGCGAATTGCGCGTACTCGGGATACAGAATGACATAGCAGGCACGCGGATCCTGATCGCGCGGCTGCCCGACAGAGCCCACGTTGATGATGGCCTTTTCGCCGGCGCGGAAGTTGTAGCGGTAGTCGTTGCCCAGTTCATCGGGCGGATAGAAGTCGGGTTCGCTGGTGAAGACGCCGGGGACGTGGGTGTGTCCGACAACGGCGGTAGAAGTGACGCGGTCGAATATCGCTTCCATCTTGTCGGGAGCGTTGTTCACGTCGTCGGGGAAGATGTATTCGTTGATCGGGCGTCGGGGCGAACCGTGCACCGCGAGGATGGGCCAGGGCATGTCGGGCAGTTGCTCGACGATGCGGACGCGGAGGCGGCCGAGGAAGTCGTATCGGTCGGCACGGAGCTTGGCGTCGGTTTCGCGATCGAACTGATCGCGTGTCCAGAACGCGGCGGATTCTGCGCCGGCGTTGAAGTTGGTGGGCTCGTAGAGCACCGCGAAGTCGTGATTGCCCATCAGCGACCACTTGCAGTGACGCCGGACGAGATCGACGCATTCGAGCGGTTCGGGGCCGTAGCCGACGATGTCGCCCATGCAGATGATCTGGTCGATCTTGCGCTTATTGATATCATCGAGAACCCGCTTGAGTGCTTCGGCGTTGCCGTGAATGTCGCTGATAACGGCGGTGGGCACAGTTTGAGAACCCTTTGTGGGCGGTAGTTGTTGGGCTGTCAAAGCGGCAGGCGGTCTGCCGGAACGCTTGGCTGGCGGGCTCGCCCGCGCGGGTAGGGGGGCATGCTAGGCGATTTCGGCGGGATTCGCACGCGGAGGGCCGGACGACATGGCCACTTCTGATTGTTGCGCTTTGCGGCACCGGGATTGCACCAAGTGAGCCGACCGGAAAGCCGATGCATCCGGAAGAAGCCCGGCCCCCCTGGCCGGGCCGAGAGGCCGATGAGGGGTGGTGGATGGAGTAGGATCGGGCGAGAGGTCCCTGTAGATAGGAAAAGCACATGCCCGCGGCAAGCGTCTCATATCAGCGAACACGGGAAATGACGATCGACGAACTCCTTTTGGAGAATCGGATCGTCTTTCTGATCGGCGAAATCAATCACCAGTCGGCGGCCCGGGTGATGATGCAGATGCTCTATCTGGAGAACCAGAAGAGAGGCCAGGAAATCAATTTCTATATCAACTCGCCGGGCGGAGCGGTGGACGACACGCTCGCGCTCTACGACACGATGCGGTTTATGAGCAGCCCGGTGAGCACATATTGCCTGGGTCGGGCCTACTCCGGCGGCGCGGTGCTGCTGACGGCGGGCATGAAGGGCAAGCGGTTCATCCTGCCGCACGCGAAGGTGATGATCCATCAGCCGTTCGGCGGCGTGACGGGCCAGGCGGAGGACATCCGCATTCAGGCCGAACAGATCATCAAGATGAAGCGGGAACTGAATCAGATCCTTGCGGAGCACACGGGCAAGAGCATGGAACAGGTCCATGCCGACAGCGAACGCGACCGGTACTTCTCGGCGGAAGAAGCCGTGGCGTACGGGCTGGTGGATGAGGTGCTGCGGACGCCTCCGAAGGAAGTGTCCGGGATTCTGCCGAACGTGAGGTAAAAGTGCCAAATGGCCAAAGCGCCAAATGGCCAAAGTGAGATGAAGTCCTCAGAATGAAAACCCGGTCGATTTGGCCCTTTGGCCATTTGGACCTTTGGAAATTTCCCATGTCAGGCCATCTAGTACCAATCGTGATCGAGAAGTCCGCCAAGGGTGAACGCGCGTACGACATCTACTCGCGGCTGCTCAAGGACCGCATCATTTTTCTGGGCGGTGCGGTGGACGACGACATCGCGAACCTGATCGTCGCGCAGATGCTGTTCCTCGCCAACGAGGACCCGAAGCACGACATCCACTTGTATGTGAACAGCCCGGGCGGCAGCGTGAGCGCGGGCCTTGGAATCATCGACACGATGAAGTTTGTGCAGTGCGACGTGAGCACGTACATCATTGGGCAGGCTGCCAGCATGGGAAGCCTGATCGCCACCAGCGGAACCAAGGGCAAGCGGTTCACGCTGACCAACGCCCGCAACCTGATGCACCAGCCCTTGCTGGCGGGCGTGATGGAGGGGCAGGCGACGGACCTCGAGATCGAGGCGCGGGAGATGCTGCGTATTCGCGATCGGCTGTATCACATCTACAGCGAGGCGACGGGCAAATCGACGGACGACATCGCCAAGCACTGCGACCGAAACAAGTGGCTGGACGAGCAGGAGATGCTCGAGTACGGGCTTGTGGACAAGGTGCTGACGCGGATGCCGACGCCGACCGGTCCGCGGCACCACGACGACGAGTAAGCAACGAATGCGATTGAATCCGCCGCCCGAGCTTTCGCCGGGCGGTTTTCTTTTGATGGATCAACAATCCCGCCGTGCAGACTGGCGACACAATCATCGCGTGTGCGACCGCGCCGGGGCTTGGGGCGCGCGCAATTGTGCGATTGAGCGGTCCCGCGTCGTTTGAGGCGATCGCGGGTCTTGATTGTGGTACGGCTCCGGGCGAGCATCGCGAACGTGGCGTTCGCGCGGCGAGAATCCGGCTCGGAGACTCGCATCAACTGCCCTGCCTGATCGCGGAATTTCCGGCCCCGCGCAGTTACACCGGCGAGGACGTCATCGAGATTGCGATTCCAGCGAATCCGACTCTCATCGAGAGGGTGATCGCGAGCGCGATCGACGCGGCCGCGGGCGTTCGCATGGCGAACCCGGGAGAGTTTACTGCGCGGGCGTATCTGAATGATCGCCTCACGCTCGCGCAGGCCGAGGGCATTGGTTCACTGATCGCGGCGCAGGGTGCGGACGAACTGGTCGAAGCCCGGCGGCTGCTTTCGGGCGAGCGGGGGAAGCACTATCACGCGTTCGCCGATGAAGCAATGACGTTGCTTGCGCTGGTTGAAGCGGGGATCGACTTTACCGATCAGGAAGATGTCGTCGCGATCTGCGGCGCGGACCTGCGAGAACGGGCCGCCCGGCTGGCGAAGCAGATCGAGCAAGTGCTTGGGAGTGCGTCCGGCACCGAAGCGCAGAGCGAGGTGCCTCGGGTGGCGCTGGCGGGAGTTCCCAACGCGGGGAAGAGCACGCTGTTCAACGCGATACTGGGTCGAAGGCGCGCGGTGGTTTCGGACGAGGCGGGGACCACGCGAGACGTGCTTGAAGAAAGGCTCGATCTATCCCGGGATATCTCGGGCGGAGGCGAGGTTTTGCTGTGCGATACGCCGGGAGTGGACACGGGCTCGAATGGCAACCTCGATGGTCGAGCGCAGGCGGCGAGCCGCAGTTTTCTTGCGTCGGCAGATGTTGTGGTCTGGTGCGACCCAACGGGGCGGTTTGACGACGCGGCGTTGGATGTGCCGCGGCGGGTGCGGACGATTCGGGTGAGGACCAAGGCGGATTTGCCTCGCGTATCCGGCGCGGTCGAAGCGCTGGAAGTATCGGCGTTGGACGGGTTCCATCTGCCGTCGCTCCGGCGTGCGATTGCGGATGCAGCGCTGGGCGGAGGGGTTCGGGCGGGGGTGTTGCCTCGGCATCGGCGGGCGCTTCGAGCGGCGGCGGGTGAACTGCGGGCGATGGAATTGGAACTGGCGGCGACCGGGCGGAATATTTCGGAGCCGGAATTGGTTGCGGGCCGGCTGCGAGCGGCGCTTGACTGCCTCGGCGAACTCACGGGGAGGATGACGCCGGATGACGTGATCGGGAGGGTTTTCGCGACATTTTGCGTGGGGAAGTGAAGCCGAACGGTGCCCGATCCTGGTGGAAGTTTGTTGCTGCCAACCTTGTGAACTTGATCGCCCCGGAGGATCAGGGCCGATACAGTTGCAGGTGACACCGGGGATCGCGTGCGGGCCGGAGGCTCGCGGAGGGCATTCGATGAGCGATCGGGTTTGTAATCAGAGCACGGAAAGCCAGCATCCTTCAACGCCAGCGGAGGGCGCTGCTGAAGTGCAGGGTCGCGTTGCGGTGGCGGAGAAGCCCGCGCCCGCGAAGAAGCGTGGACCGGTTGACACGCTGCCCCAGTTCAAAGTTTTGCTGCACAACGATTCGGTGAACTCGATCGATCACGTGGTGGATTCGATTGTGGAACTGACGCCTTTGGATCATGGGCGAGCGGTGGAAGTGACGCTCGAGGCGAACTCGTCGGGAGTTGCGCTGGTTCTGGTGACGCACCAGGAACGGGCGGAGTTGTACCGCGATCAGTTCCAGTCCAAGAAGTTGACGGTGACGATCGAGTCGGGCGAATAACCGCCGGAGTTTGGCGAGAATGGCCCCGATAAGCGGGCTGGATTCGCGAGGGGTCCGGAAAGAACAAGCACGGAATATGAACGAGCGGCGTGCCACCCGGCACGCCGTTTTCTTCGCTTTTTGGGAGATTGGAAACGGCGCACAGCGGTTTGGTTGCGCGATCGCTATGGCGGCGCACGAGAAGGGGAATTTTGTGGAGGCGGGGTGAGAAAAACGCGGGTGCGTGGCCGATGCATGGGCACCCACCGGCGGCGGTGGAATAACCCAGACACGGCGATGCGCTCGCGGGCGCCGTGTCGGTCCCCGCGTGCGCAGGCGCAGTGGCTGGGCGGGGAGGTGTGCATGGTTCTCAGGCTTGGCGATCTACTCGTGCGTCAGGGTGTGCTCACGGCGCAGCAGGTGGAGGACATCCTCATCGAGCAGCGAGCGGTCGGCCGCCCATTCGGGGAACTGGCGGAGCGCCTTTTTGGCGTCTCGGCGCAGGATGTGGAGAGGGCGTGGGCGGAGCAATACTCGCAGATCGCGGGGGAGTACAACCTGCATTCGGCGCGGTTTGAGGCCGATGCGCTGGCGAGCGTGACTCCTCGACAGGCCTGGCAGTTTCGCGTGCTTCCGGTGCGGTTCAGCGGAGATGAGCTGACCGTGTGCACGACCAAGGACCACCTGGCCCGGGCGCTGCGATTTGTCGGATGGAAGATCGAGAACCCGTGCCACTTTGTGCTCTCGGGGCCGGAAGAACTGGCCCAGATGCTGATGAAGCACTTTCCGCTGGCAGGAGCGAGCGTGGGGATGGTGACGGGGAAGACGATCGGGGCGGTTTGACCCGCGGGGTTGCGAAACAAAGAGAACGCGGAGTGCGCTGAGGGCGCGGAGTTTCGCGGAGAGGGGATTGGAGTGGGGTTCGAATGCCCCGCGAATGCCGCGTTTTCCGCACGTATTAGCCGACTCCGCGTTTCTCCGCAATCTCCGCGTACTCCGCGTTCTCTCCCGTTTTGCGCCCAATAATCAAGGGTGCCCAAAGTTCTAGCGAAAACGCGGAAATCGGACGCCGTCCGATCGGTGTCTCTCGTCAGCCTCGGCTGCCCGAAGAATCTTGTGGACAGCGAGAAGATGCTGGGCATGCTCGCCGAGAGCGGGCTCGCGCCGGTCAGTTATGACCCGAGCGATGAGGATTCGGCGTTTCAGGGCGCGGACGCGGTGGTGATCAACACCTGCGGGTTTCTGGAAGCGTCCAAGGATGAATCGCTCCAGGTGATTCAGGATGCGCTTCGCGAGAAGGAAAAAGGGAACATCAAGCGCGTGGTGGTTGCGGGGTGCCTGGTGCAGAGGCATCGGGCGAAAATGCTGGAGTGGGCGCCGGGCATCGACGCGATGGTGGGAGTGTTTGATCGCGACAAGATTGTCGAGGCGGTGATCGGGACGCAGGCCCAGGTGAAGCGTGCGGGGTCGATGAAGGAAGCGTCGGACGGGCCGAAGTACTGGATCGCGGCCAATGCGCTCGCGGCGGCGAAGGCCCGTGATATGAGCGTGACGGGATTGACCGTCAACGGGAAAGACGGGAAGGGGATCGGGTACTTTGAGGACGATTCGGCGCGGCTGCGCCTGACACCGAGGCATTACGCGTACTTGCGCATCAGCGAAGGGTGCAACCAGAATTGTGCGTTCTGCACGATTCCGAGCATCCGGGGCAAGATGCGGAGCAAGCCGCTGGATCGGATTGTCGAAGAGGCTCGCGAACTGATCAACGACGGCGCTTTCGAGTTGCTGCTGATCGGGCAGGATACGACGAGTTACGGGGATGACATCGGGGCGGGGCTGAGGGTTGCAAAGCCGACCAAGGCCGCGGACTTTGAGGCGTACGGCGGACTTCCGCGGCTGCTGCACGCATTGTCGGAAACGATGGACGATGCGAATCACGGGCAGGGGTGGCTGCGGCTGATGTACGCGTACCCGAGCAATTTCAGCGATCCGATCATCGAGGCGTTTGCGGGTCTGGCGAGCAAGGGCAGGTTGCTGCCGTACCTGGATATCCCGCTCCAGCACGCGAGCGACCGCGTGCTGAGCCTGATGAAGCGTCACGTGACGCGGAAGCAGCAGGCGGATGTGATCCGCAAGTTGCGCGAGAAGACCCCGGGCATGTCGGTGCGAACGACCTTTATCAGCGGATTCCCGGGCGAGACCGAGGCAGACCACCGGCAATTGCTGGAGTTCATCGAGGAGATGGATTTCGAGGCTGTCGGAGTGTTCGAGTACAGCCACGAGGAGGGGACGGTTGCCGGGACGATGGAAGAGGACCGGAAGTTGGCCGTCCCCCAGGAAGTGAAGACGAGGCGGCGCAACGAGGTGATGGAACTGCAGCAGAAACTCGCCTTTGCCAAGGCGGAGAAGATGGCGAAGGGGTTTGACGAGAAGAACCCGGAGGCGTCGATCCGGAAGGGCGCGACGGTGCTGGATGTGGTGATCGATGCCGGGCTTCGGACGAGCGGGAAGCGGACCAGCGGCGTGGGCGATGGGGGCAGGCTGTACCAGGGGCGGACGCGGTTCCAGGCGCCACAGATCGATGCGGTGACGTATGTGCAATCGCGTGAGAAACTGGCATCGGGCGAGGTGGTGCGGTGCGTGGTGGTGGGGAGCGACGGGTACGACCTGATTGCGAGGCCTGTGGCGGAGATTGAGAAGCGGGTGGGGTTGAAAGTGCTTCGGTAGGCCCTCGATTGCAGGAAGAACAAGTAGCGTGTCGATACTCTCGCCATCGAGTCCCGCGCGGCCCGAGGTCGAGCCGCGCCCGGGATGCAGTGTCGGGTTGAGATCATGATTCGTGCCGGCCACGTCATCGCCTTGTGCGTCCTTGCCCTCCTCACCATCGGTGTGGTGATGGTTAATTCGGCGGGGCTGGGTGTGACGGGGGTTGCCGGACCGCTCGCGCCGGCTGGCACACCAGTTCAGGCGGCACCGATGACGCTGAAGGCGGTGCTCTTCACCAGCGCGACGGCGCACATGTTTGTCGCGATGGTGATGATGGGGGCGATGGCGTTTTTCCCGATTCGGCGGCTGGTGGGTGGTGCGGGCTCTCAGGCTTCTGATCAGCACGATGTGGCAAAGGCGTGGACCGGTCTTGCGGTCGGTGTTTTCCTTTCCCTTGCGGTGCTTGCTCTTGTGTATCTGCCCGGCCTGGGTCAATCGAAAAACGGCAGCCATCGGTGGATCACGATCCCCGGGCTTGGCGAGGGGCTGTCGGCCCAGCCGAGCGAGATTGCCAAGTGGGGGATGTTGCTGCTGATTGCGTGGTATTGCGCAGTCCGCGGACCCCAGATGAGATCGTTCTTCAAGGGGCTGGCGCCGGCGCTGGTCGCCATTGGCGCGGTCGCCGGCTTTATCGTTATCGAGGACTTGGGCACGGGCCTGCTGATCACCACGGCGTGCTGCGTGCTGCTGCTGGCGAGCGGGGCGAGGCTGTGGCATTTTCTCATGTTCGTGCCGGTGGGGCTGGCGGGCGTGGTTGCGGCCGTGATCAAGAGCCCCTACCGGCTGACGCGTATCACGACTTTTCTTGACCCATACAAAGACCCGGAAGGGACCGGCTATCACCAGGTGCAGTCGTTGATCGCCATCGCGAACGGTCAGGGAACGGGGCGGGGGCTGGGCTTTGGTTTGCAGAGCAAGGGCTACCTGCCGGAGGACCGAACGGACTTTCTGTTTGCGATCATCTGCGAGGAACTCGGGATTCCGGGCGCGGCAGCGGTGGTGTTTCTGTTTGTGCTGCTGATCTGGGCGGGGCTCTCGATCGTCAAGCATGAGCGGTCGCCCGCGTTAAAGTTGTTCGCGCTCGGCGCGACGATCACGATCGGGGTGCAGGCGGTCATCAACCTCGCGGTGGTGACGGTTGTGGCGCCGACCAAGGGGATCGCGCTGCCCCTCATCAGCGCCGGCGGCACCGGCTGGATTCTGACCGCGATGTCGCTGGGGCTGCTTATCGCGATCGACCGCACCGGCCATGCGGCCGAATCGGCCGGTGTGGAAGACGTTCCACTGATGAAGTTGAGCATGTCGGGCGCGGAGGCCGGATCGGCCGCGGCGTGAGCGATGCTGGTTCAACCGAGCAGACACTGCGCGTGATTTTCGCCGGAGGCGGAACGGGAGGCCACCTGTATCCCGCGCTCGCTGTTGCCGAGCAACTGGCCGAGCGGAATGACCGCGTTGAATCCGTTTTCCTTTGTTCCGCGCGACCGCTGGACGCGCGCATACTCAGTGAAGAAAGCGTCCAATTCGTCCCGATTCCTGCCAGGCCCTTTTCTCTTCGGCCGCTTGCACTTGCCAGTTTCGTCCGTACGTGGCCGGGAGTCGTGCGGCGTTGTCGTCGCCAGTTGGATCAGGAATCGCGCCGAGGCCGGACGATCGTCGTCGCCATGGGCGGGTTTGTCAGTGCGCCGGTGGTTGCCGCGGCAAAGAAGGAACGCATCCCGGTATTGCTCGTCAATCTCGACGCTACGCCCGGGCTGGCGAACAAGTGGGTCGCGCAGCGCTGCGAGCGGGTTTTCACTGCCGCGGAAGTAAGCGGCTTCCCTTCGTGGAGGCGCATCCGCCCGATTGTGCGCTGGGCCGCGATCGCCGATGGCGACCGGCAGTTCTGCCGGCGCGAATTGGGACTTGACCCCGACTTGAAGACCTTGCTGGTCACGGGTGCCAGCCAGGGGGCTCGAACCATCAACCGACTGATGATGGCTTTGATCGAGCACCGGCGCAGCGAATTCGACGGCTGGCAGGTCATCCATCAGTGCGGGCCTGTCGCGACGACAAACGACGCCTGGGACGAAAAGGCGATCACGGGTGCGTATGACAAGGCGGGCATCCGCGCCCTCGTGAAGCCGCTCTTTCGCGAGATGGGGCGGGTGTGGGGCGCGGCGGATCTTGCGATTGGGCGATGCGGAGCCGGCAGCGTGGGGGAGGCGTGGGCCAATCGGGTGCCGTGCCTGTTCTTGCCCTACCCGTATCACAAGGACCAGCACCAGCGCCTGAACGCCCTGCCTCTCGAACGAGTCGGGGGCGCGATCATCGCTCAGGACCGGATCGAGGTCCTTGCGAACGAAACCGACGCTGGAGTCACACTGC
Source organism: Phycisphaeraceae bacterium (assembly GCA_019636565.1). GTDB lineage: Bacteria > Planctomycetota > Phycisphaerae > Phycisphaerales > UBA1924 > JAFEBO01. The sequence goes on along the minus strand of JAHBXG010000029.1, from coordinate 34,227 downwards.
TTTCGCTGATGTCCGACGGCGCCCGCCGGGACGCCATGCGGGAGAAACTCCGAGAACTAGGCCCTGCGGACGGTGCGGGCGCTCTTGCTGATGCGATTCTCGCGTGAGTTTGGCGGGCGGGCGGGCAAAGCCCTGTGGCGCGGTACACTTCACTAGATCGATCCGCCGCATCCGCGGCCGGTGGCTTTTCGGACGTTTGGTTTATGGAGAGAGGCAGCGCATCTCCGGCATGGGGAGGGACTGTGGCAATCGTCTGCCGCGGCAAGGATGCCCCGCCGCCCTCGCTCAAGGAAGCTCTCATCCGACGCGGATTTCGTGTTGAGGAAGTCCAGACAACCTATGCGGCCATTGGACGTGCGATCCTGGTTTCGCGTCAGGATGCCAAAGGCAGGGCCGTGGTTGTGCTGGTCGAGCCGGGGACGCTGGCTCGCCCACACGAACTGGTGGTGGCGCTTTCCAACACGGCGCCGAACGCGATCTGCTGGATTTGCCAGCGGGTGGGGAACGGGTTGGAATTGCGTGCCGCGACCGATTCGGACATCGCCCTTTGGCAAGCGTCCGGAAAAAGCATCGAAACGCCGGCTGTAAGTGCTGCTGCGGTCGGCGCTTCGGCAAGAACGGCGCCTCGGCCCCCGAACGACGGGGCGAATCGTGCGTATGAAGAGCGGGGAGGAACGCCGTCGTTGCGGCTTGCCGGCGATTGGCAAGGCAGCGCAGCGGAGGTGCCGCGGAGCGGCCCGGCGGAAATTAGCCCTCCGGTTCTGACGGATGAAGAACTGGCGATGCTGCTTGGTGATGAGACCTCGGCGGAGCCCGAAGCCTGATCGTGATGCGGATTCGTTTTCGAAGGAAAAGCATGTCGATGCAGGATGGTCAGGCAAGGCGGGTGATTCTGGTCGGCCGAACCGGCCTGGACGCCAAGTTGCGCCTCGACCCGGACCTTGAATTGCTGCGGGTCCGCAACCCGATGGAAGCCATCGCGGAACTCGCAGACCCCATCGACGATCAGTCGCCCGCTCGTGCAGTGGTGGTGTTTGGCGAGGGCTCGACTCCCGGTGCGGGTGAGCGCGCAGACGAATCCATGAAGGCTGTAATCGAGGGACTGCGGCTTGTGGATCCGGCGGTCGGCGTGATGGCGACAGCGCCGGCAACTGACGCGATTGCGCAGAGCGTCGATGCGATTCTGGATGCCGCTCGATCGGCGGAGGAAATCCGCGAGCAGATTCGGGCACCCAGGCCGGTGCCGAAAGTTTCGGGCCAAAGCAGCGATGTGGCGCGTGCCGTTCGGGCCGATGTTGATTGCACCGGCGACGAAGTTCGCGAGGATCCGGCGCGGGCGCTCGCGGCGGGGCATGATCCGGTCGCCGTGGTATTGAACAGAATCGCGCAACAGCTTGGAGCCGACTCGCTGCGCGTGGAACGCGGGTTGGCTGAGGAGGGCGCGGCGATCGTCTGGGGCGGCGCTGTCATCGGGACATTGGTGGGTGAGGGGCTTCGCCCCGAACAACTCGCCCCGCACACGCAGGCGCTGGCGCCTTGGGTCGCCATTCGTGAACAGATGAAGCGCCTGCGGCTTGCGGCGTATTCCGACCCGCTCACCGGCGCGTGGAACCGTCGCTACTTCGATCAGTTTCTCGGCGCGGCGCTCCAGATCGCTCAGGACCTGCGCTACAGCGTGACGGTGCTGGTCTTCGACATCGATGATTTCAAGCACTTCAACGACCAATTCGGCCATCAGGCGGGCGACGACATTCTGAGAGAAACGGTTCGCTTGCTCCGCAGCGTGATCCGTCCGACCGATCGGGTGTGCCGTATCGGCGGCGATGAATTTGCGGTGATCTTCAATGAACCCGAAGGCCCGCGCGACCCGGCGAGCCGCCACCCCAAGACGATTTTCCAGATCGCGGCCCGATTCCAGCAGCAGGTTCGTCAGGCGACTTTTCCGAAATTGACGGCCGAAGCGCCGGCGACGCTGCGGATTTCAGGGGGCTTGGCGACGTATCCATGGGATGGGCTGACCGCCGCGGAACTCGTCGCCAAGGCCGACGAGCGAGCGATGGAAGGAAAGCGTCAGGGCAAGAACGTGATCATGCTCGGCCCGGGCGCCGGCGAGTGATGCTTCACTTGTAGAACGGCAGAAACGGCAGCACGATCGAGACGGCGATCAGGATGATGATGATCCACTCGAGAACTTCCATGCGCCTGGTGGACTGCAGATCGTTGAGTTTCTGATAGATGCTCTCGAGCACGCCGAGTTTTCGCAGTACCGAGGTGTCCCACTCCGGATGGTGAAGCCGGTCGGTGAGCCGGTGATAGAAACGCGCCAGGTAGTGATCGCCGACCAATTTGATCGCGTTGTTCACGCCTTCAAAAAGGATCGCGGCATCCGCCTGCAGCATCGCAACTCGTCGCAAGCGGCGCGTGCCGGCTCGGCCTCTGGTTGCCTGCGACAGAATCGGGTACACCTCTTCGAGGGCATCGTCGAGTGCTTCATCAAGGTGGCGCATCTCGAGCAGTTCGACGTTGGCAAACTCGATCAGATCGAGCAGGTCCGAAGCGTCGGGGCCGATGACAATCCCGGTTGCAAAGTCCAGAAACGCAGCATCCGACTCCGAATAGCTGATCCGCGAGCTCAGGGCTTCGTCGATCTCCTGAGCCGACAGATTGGAAGTATCTCCGCGCAGAATCTGGGCGATCAACGAGCGATTTGCCCGCAGCAGATCGTCGAGTTTGTCGGTTGGTTCACCGAAGCGGTCGAACTGGAACGTGGCGTAGTCCTCGGTCAGATCATCGAAGCGCTGACGCGAGATCGCCGGCGCGAGTGATTGCAGGATCCCGCTCAGTTGTTCCCGGCTCCGTTTCAGGAGCGATTCATCTTCCGAAAGCGTGTTTGCCAGGGCCACCAGATCGCTCAGGCGTCCGGAGATCGGGATGGTGTAGACAACGCTGACGCCGCCGAAGTCGTAAAGCGTTGTTTCGTTCCGAGGGGCAAACTCGAACCCGGCTCGAGCGACCGGCTCACACGCCTGCAGGAAGCGAACCGGGGCCGGATCGAAATTGAAGTACTTGGGCGCCCGACGCCTCAACTGCAACTGCTCCCGCTGCGGGCTGGGAAGGGCAGCGCTGCGGGAAAGGATTTCCGTGGCCATGTTCAAGTCGATCGCTTGACCCACGTCAAAGCAAAAAACCAGAGAGCAGGTGCCCTGGACCACCGGGCCGTGAGGCTGATCGACGTTTGTTTGGGTGAAGGTCGACATGGTTCTGCCGCTGGTTGGCCCAAACCACAGTAGCGAAGAATCGGTTCCGACGCGATCGTGCGCCGCTCCCGAGCTGCTTCTATTGCTCCGCGGCGGGCGGCGCATGCATTTCGCCCGCTTTTCGTCTGTTTCAAACCGAGCAAAAAATGAACCGGTGCGAAGCCCCATTGCGTCGATCTTGAAAGCGCATTCGCGAGGAGCAGAGAGCTATGCGGCTTGACGAGTTGATATCCCAAGCCAGTTCGAAGATCGGCGGGGGTGGCGCGCCCGGAGCGTCCATGAAAATCACCTCGGGGTTGGCTTCTGTCCGCATTTGCGACGTGACGGAAGACAGCCGCACCGTTCTGCCCGGTTCGCTGTTTGTCGCCCGAACCGGGGCAAAGGCCGACGGACGCCAGTTTGTGCGTCAGGCACTCAAGGCCGGGGCGGGTGCCGTGCTCTGCTCGAAAGACTCCGGGATCAACCTGTTCGCCGAGGGCGGCTCCAAGGAGCGCAGCGCGGTTGTCGAAGCTGCCGACGTCGAGTCTGCCGCGGCTGCGATCGCCGAGACCTTCTATGGCAACCCGAGTTCTAAACTGCGCTGCATCGGCGTGACCGGAACAAATGGGAAGACCACGATCACCTGGTTGCTCTGGAGGCTCCTGAACGGAGTCGAATTGAGAACGGGGCTGATCGGTACTGTCGTCATCGACGATGGCAACGAAACCGCACGGGCCGAGATGACCACCCCGCCCGCCATTGAACTCAGCCGCACGCTGGGGCTGATGGTCGAATCCGGATGCAAGTTCGCCGCCATGGAGGTCTCAAGCCATTCGCTCGCGCAGAAGCGGGTAGCCGGCTTGAGTTTCCGCGTGGGTGTATTCACCAACCTGACACAGGATCATCTCGACTTCCATAAGACAATGGAGGCGTACGCCGGCGCCAAGGCCGAACTCTTTCGCATGCTGCCGCAGGACGGACTTGCAATCGTCAACGCTCAGGATGCCTCGGCCGAGGGGATGCTGAAGCATTGCCGGGCCCGCGTGCTTCGATGTGTTGAAGATGCAAACGGTTCCGCCCCTGTTGCCCGTGCCGGTGCCGATGGGGCATCGGTTCGCATCATCGAAATGGATCGCTCGGGAATGAAACTCGCCCTGGCGGGCCCGTTCGGGGCGATCGACGTTTGGGTGCCGCTGATCGGGTCTTTCAATGCAATGAACGTGCTGCAGGCGGTCGCGTGCGCGTTCGAGTGTGGGATGACCGCTCCGCAGATTGTGCAGGGGTGCGCACGGCTTGACGCCCCTCCCGGCCGCCTTGAGCGCGTCCCGACCCGAGGCGGCGAGCCGCTCATCCTGGTCGACTTTGCCCACACCGAAGACGCTTTGCGGAACGCTCTGGGGACCGCGAGGAAAGTGGTGGGGTCCGGCCGCCTGATCGCTGTTTTCGGGTGCGGCGGCGATAAGGATCGCACCAAGCGACCGAAGATGGGCCAAGTCGCAACAGAGATCGCGGACATTGCCGTCATCACCAGCGACAACCCTCGCACCGAGAGGCCGGGGGACATCATCGATGCGGTGTTGGAAGGGGTCGCCGAAGCGGATCGAGCGAAGGTCACCGTGCAGGCTGACCGACGCAAGGCCATTTTCCACGCGATCACGATCGCGCACCCTTCCGATATTGTTGTGATCGCCGGCAAGGGGCATGAGACCGAGCAGATCCTTCCTGATGGCCGCGGCGGAACGGAAACCCATCACTTCGACGATCGCGAGGTCGCCAAAGAAGCCATCGCCGAGCGCCGGGCGGCGAAGCGCGGATCGCTCGCCAGTGCAGGCGATCAAGAATCTGGTTCCGAATCTGGAGCGGTGACCGACCTATGAGTTTCTGGCAACTCGAAAACCTGCGTTCGACCATGTCCGGGTCGTGGCTTGTGCGCCCCGCGAAACAGTCTCCGGCCGAAGCGCAGGGAGCCTCGATCGACACACGATCGCTCAAGCGTGGCAATATCTTCTTTGCGCTCCGTGGCGAAAAAGTGGATGGGCACCGTTATCTGGATGCCGCAGGTGCGGCGGGCGCTGCGCTCGCGGTCGTTGAAGAGCCGACCTTGGGCCCCGACGGATTGGCGATTCTCCAGGTCGAAAACGTCGGCAAGGCCCTCTTGAAGTGTGCGGCCGAATATCGCAAGACGCTGGAAGGGACGCGGGTCATCTCGGTCGGCGGCTCCAACGGCAAGACGACCACAACCCGGCTCATCGAGGCGATTCTCTCGAAGCATTTCCGCGGCGTCTCGTCCCCAAAGAGCTTCAACAACGCCATCGGCGTCCCGCTGACAATCCTTTCGGCCCGCGCGGGCGATCAATACCTGCTTTGCGAAGTCGGCACCAACGCCACCGGCGAGATCGCGGAACTCGCCGCCGTTGTCACGCCGGAGATCGCGGTCATCACCAGCATCGGTCGCGAGCACCTCGAAGGCCTGAACTCGCTCCGAGGGGTGATCGCCGAGGAAGCGAGCATTGCACCGGATATCCGGCCCGGTGGAGTCGCCATTATCGCGGCGCAGCCGCCGGAACTCACCGAGGCCGTCCGCGGGCTCATGATGAGCGGAAAAAGGGGCACGATTGTCCGGTTTGGCGAGTCTTCGGACGCCGACTTGCGAGTCGAATCCATCGCGACGGATGAACTGGGCACTTCGTTCTCCATCAACAAGCGGTCCCAGTTTCGAATCCCCCTGCTTGGGGTCCACAACGCGATGAACGGTGCCGCGGCGATCGCTGTTGCGCGCCGCTTCGGGCTGGACGATTCAGCCATTCAGGCGGCGCTCGCGGAGGCTTCGGCGCCCGAAATGCGAATGCGGCTTGAGATCAAGGGACCCGTCGCGCTGCTGAACGACGCGTACAACGCCAACCCCGACTCGATGCTCGCCTCGCTCCGGGCGTTTACAGAGTTGGCCCGTCACCGCAACCCCGCCCGACGGGTTGTTGTCCTGGCCGACATGCTTGAGATGGGCGAGGCCGGGCCGGACGCTCACCGCGAGATTGGAGAGGCCGTCGCGGCAGACGAATCGATCGACCTGGCCGTGCTTGTCGGTCCGCTGATGATGTTCGCGGCCGAGCGGGTGCGGAAGAAGTGGACCGGCGAGCGGGTGATCAATCTGCCTCGAATGGACGACGAGCACGCCGGCCGCATCGCGGCGATGCTCCGGCCCGGTGATTTTGTGCTGCTGAAGGGATCGCGGAGCATGGGAGTCGAGCGCGTCGCCCGAGCCTTGGAAGAAGCGGGGCTGGGCACCCGACCCAAACAGGAGTCGGGAGTTTGAAGCACGGGGCGCGATTTGTGCTGCCGGCAAGGGCATCGGAACGAACAAACGGAACCGGCGGAGCTGTTCGCTCCAACCCGGGCTTCTGACCCCACATGCTCTACGTCCTGCTCGACTATTCACGGCGCTGGCTCTCCGAGCACGGGCAATGGCTCGGCGAGCGCGGACTCTACAGCCCGGTGGCCATCCTCGACCAGATTCAGTTCCGGGCGCTCGCCGCGGCGGTCCTCAGCTTTGCGATCATGATCGTTTTTGGCCGGCGCGTGATCGCCATGCTGGTTCGCCTGAAGATTGGAGACGCTGGTCTCAGCGACGCGGAAGCCCTCCAGCGCCATGCCGCGAGCCGCGCCAATGTGCCCACCATGGGCGGAATCCTGATCGCCGGTTCGATTCTGGCTTCGGTCCTGCTCCTGGCCGACTTTCGACAGTTCTACGTACAGGCGGGGCTGCTGGTCTTTGTGGCGTTCGCGGTGCTCGGCGGAGTCGATGACTGGCTCAAGCTGACCGCCTCCCGCAGAGGGAGCAAGAGCCGTCAGGGCCTGTACGCGTGGGAGAAGCTGGTTTTCCAACTCGCCATTTCGGCGCTGATCGCCTTTTTCTTGTTCCGGCAGGCCGGTGCCACCAAAGACGATTTGCTGCATGTCCTGAACCTGCCCGGGCAGAAGACGTGGGAGAGTCCCGGGACTGTTTCCCAATCGCTCTTCTATTTGGGCGCGCCGCTCTTTGTCCTCTTCGCCACGCTGGTAATAACCGGGCTGAGCAACGCGGTCAACATCGCCGACGGCATGGACGGGCTGGCGACGGGCACCAGCGGGATTGTGTCCATCGGCCTCGTCGTACTGGCTCTGGTTGCCGGAAACCAATCAGCCGCCCAGTACCTTCTGGTACCCCACATTCCGGTCGCCGACGAACTGGCGGTCTTTTCCGGGGCGATGGCGGGTGCGTGCTTCGGATTCCTGTGGTGGAACTGCTCGCCGGCGAGCGTCTTCATGGGCGATACCGGGGCGCTCTCGCTGGGCGCGATGGCCGGATACGTCGCTGTTATCACGCGCCAGGAGTTTGTGGTGCTCGCGATGTGCGGCATCTTCCTGATTGAGGCCGGCTCGGTGATGCTCCAAGTCGGCTATTTCAAGTACACAAAGGGCAAGCGAATCTTCAAGGTCGCGCCGTATCACCACCACCTGCATCTTTCCGGCTGGACCGAGCAACAGGTCGTGGCACGATTCTGGATCGTCACCGTCTTGCTGGTCGTGCTCGCGCTCGCGTCGATCAAAGTGCGTTGAGCCATCTTCCGCGCGTGCGCGTTCTGCATCGCGAGCGAATCGGAAGAAGGGCATCCACGGTTGCCGGAGTGCCTAGGGCCTGCGCATCATCATCGGCTGGCGCAGCGTCACCCGCGCCTGCACGTCTGAATAGGCCTTTCCGCGCACTTCAATCCGCAGCGTTTGCGCGCCCGTCACATCGGCCACAATTTCTGCCGCGGGTCGCTCCGCCGACAAGTCGGCCCTGGCGACTTCGCTGAAGGCCCCGCTTGCATCCGATGCGAGCACCGAGATCAGGGCGTTTCCCCAAGCCACGGCATCGGGAGGCAGCGCGAACTCCGCGCCGAACTTCACGCTACCGCTCGGGAGTTTCCAGTCGACCTGCGCCGGTCCTGAAATCGAGATCGAGGCCAGGCCGATCGGTACCGTGTCCGAGGCTGATATTTCCGGCGTCGGCGTCCAGCGCCGACCCTGCAACCCCGTCGTGCTCTCGACCGGAATGTCCGCCAATGGCACGATGGCCCGCGGATCGAACAGGATCGCGTCGATGGCATCAAGGTCAATGACACCCGTCCCGCTTTCCGAGGCCAGAGCCCACTGGGCGGTCGCGGTGGTGCTCTGCGGCGTTGGCTTTCCCGCCGGAACCACGCTCGACAATTCCGACGTCGAAAGCACGGATCCGTCGCTCAGGAATACCAGCGGGAGCGAACCGGGTTCCGCTGGATTTGCAAGCCCGATCCAGGCCACCCGCTCAATGGGAATCGGATTCTTTTGTTTGTCAACCTCGATCACCAACTGCTTTCCGATTGCCTCAACAAAGCCTTCGACGCGATCGTGATTGCTGAGAATGGCCGCGTCGCGCTGCGGTTTGGTCGTGTCGGTCGGGATGTCAGCGAGCAGAACCGAGGATGCCCGCTCGAGCGGGATCGAGAATTGTCCGATCCGCCGGCTCCGCCAGGAGATGGTCTCGCCCGGATTGTCGGGCGTGACCAGAAAACCGGGAACGACCTGTCCGTCCGTCAGTCTCAGGATTCCCGGCAGCCCGCCGCCACCTTCGGCGGATGCGAGCGCCGATGGCAAAGAAGCGGAGTGCCCGCGTTCTGAGTAAAGAGCCAGCACCCGGGCGCGATCGATTGAGCGAGATCGGCCCGAGGCATCGGTGTACTGGATGGTTTTGGGCGCGAGCCTTTCCAGGCTGCCGGAAATCCGCTGCAGGTTGCGATCCAGAATCACCATTCGGGCGGGTGCGGAATCCTGTGCCCACGCCGTGCCGGCGATTGAAAAGAGGCTGGCGCCGGTTGCGACGATGATGGAGCAGCGGGTATTCATTTCTGAAAGATCGGCAGATACCGCTTGGGCATCTGAAGGACGATCAGGGCCATCGCGGTTCCGTACACGTCGCCCACTCCCGGGTCCTGCCAGAATCCTTCGGGTTGTTGCGAACCGAGTAATTCCGCCCGCACGCCCGTCCACCAGGTGCTCCAGTTTGTGCCTCCGGCAAGATACATCGCTTGTGCCGCGTAGTAGTGCCCGTAGAAGTAGTGGGGGCTTGAGCGGTCCACCCGGCCGGGCATTGCGTTTTCTCGTAGGTAGCGAAGCCCCTTATCGATCTGGGCATCTTCGTAGACGCCGGAGTAGTACAGGCTCGCGATGCCCGCGGCGGATCGTGGCCAGGCGCTCGGGCCGGGCGTCAACTGATACTTGAACCCGCCGTCATCGTTCTGGCAGCGCCGGATGTAATCGACCGCGCGATCGATCGTCTGCTTGGGCACATCAAGCCCCGCGTTGCGTGCCGAGCGCAGCGCCATGATCTGGCAGATCGTGACCGAGACGTCCGCGTCGTTGGGGATCGGGTTGTATCGCCACCCGCCCTCGTCGTTCTGAGTCGAGGCGATGAGCCGGACCGCGCGCAGCACTGCATTGTGCAGCCGCGAAGCCTGCGCCGCGTCCGGGCCACCACCGGTCATGCCGTACACTTCGCAAAGAAAGAGCGTGGCGAAGCCGTGCCCGTACATCGGGGCCGCCGCCGTGTCGCCCGCGATCAGGCCCGACTCGGTGCAATTGTCGAGAACGTGCTTGAGCGCGCGATCGACATTGTCGCCATATGGGCCTCGACCTGGGAGATTTCCGTCGGCCATGAACGAGATTGCCGCGAGGGCGGTGATCGCGACCGACCGACCCCAGCGATCGTCACCGAAACTCCCGTCGGGGCTTTGTTTGCGTGCCAGCCAGGCCAGCCCGCGCGAAGTCGCGGCATCCAACTGGGGCGTCATCTCGCCCTCGGTCGGCGCGTTCTGCGCCGATTTGTGTTCGTCCATGAAAGGCATGTCGAACTTGTCAACCGGGTTCGGCGCGACTTCGGGAGTCGGAGTGGGGGTTTCGGGAGCGGATGCCGGAGGAGTGGGTTCGGGCTTTGGAGCCGGCTCGTCGGGCCTGCCCATCACCAGCGGCATCACAGCGAGTGCAGCAAAGGCGACGGCGGCGCGAAGGAACTTGCAATCGTTCATTTCTTCTTCTCTTCCGCCAGCCTGCGGTAGTAGGACTCGGTCATGCCCTGATACATCGAACTGAACTTGTCAGAAAAGCCCTGCATGAGCGCATCGCGCACGTGTGCGGGCAGATCGCCCCAGGATGCCGGAGGAGCGATCGGTACGTTTCCCAACGCGCCATCTTCACGCGACGGCCCGTCGGCCTTCTCGCCGGGCGTGTTCGCCGCCTGCTTCGATTGGGCCTGCGATTGCTGACGCATGTTCTTGTTCTTCTGCTGGTCCTCGTCCGCCTTTTGCTTCTGCTTGGACTTGCTCGAACTGTTCTGCTCGGCCGCTTTTATGAGGCGATCCAGACGCGTCAGAATGTCTTCCTGAAGACGCTGTGTTGCCAATCCGGTATCACTTTCGTTTTCAACGCGATCGGCGGTTTCGTTCATCAGTTCCACGGCCTTCGCGAACTCGTCGGCCTGTTCTTTCAGCGACAACTGTCGATCCAGTTCCTTCTTGGAAGGGTCGGATGCGTCGGGTTTTGCTGCCGCCGTGTCGGGCTTGGTGCCGAGAAGCGAATCCAGATCGGGCACCGCGCCGGGCGGCTTTTCCGCCGGCTTGCCGTCCGTCTTCGGGGGCTGCGATGCAGGAACGGGCGGAACCGGTTCTGGCGCGAGGACACCCCGCGCCGAACAGGCGAGGGGGCCGATGCAGAGCATCAATGCGAATCTGGTCACTGCGGCCCCTCCCCCGGCTTCGCCGGTTCTTCGGGCTTGTCGACCGGTTCAGGCGTGCCGCCACCCTGCTGCTTTGCCAGTTTCTTGATCAATTCCTGCCCCTGATCGGCCAGTTCGCGCTGGAGGCGCCCGATCTCCGCGACCGTTGCGACGTCGCCCTCTCGCTCGGATGCGTCGCGTGTGCGTCCGGCGGCATCCTGTTGCAGGGCGCGAAGTAGTTTGAGTTCCGCAAGCGGCGGAATGACCGGTCGAGGGCCGCCCTGCCCGCCCCCGCCAGCGCCGCCGTTATTCTGGGCGTTTCGGAAGTCCTGCTCGTCCTTTGACTGCGTGAGCGCATCGACGAGCGATCGCAGCAGCGTCGCGCTTGCCGCCTGATCGACGTCCACTTTCTCCGAAGCGATCCCGTCCTTGAGTGATCCGCCGGCGCGATTCATGAGGGTGTCGAGCCGCTGGTGGCTGAACTTGAACACGCCCTGCTCGGACAATTCGCTGGTCTTTGCCTGCAAATCGGAGAGTCGCTGACGCAGTTCTTCCTGCTTGTCGCCCAGCGAACGGACCGCGGCACGATCACGACGAGAAAGGTCCTTGCCGACAAATCCGGATGTGTCGGCGCGGATGGCGATCTGCTGCTGGAGCGACTGGTCGTAGGCCTTGCGGAGTTCTTCGCGCTTTCGATCCGCTTCATCCTGCTCCGATTGCTCGCTGAGCTTCTTCGCGAGATCGCGTGCCTCGGTGAGATGGGCGAGCGCGGAGCGTTCCCAGCGGTCGGCACCGGGTGAATCCGCGGGGGACAGACGCAGGCTCTTCACCGCCGAAGCCTGATCGTTCGCGCCCGCATCCACTGCGTCGGCGACAGCGCCGGCTTCGGGGCCACCCTTGCGGGCCGTGTCGGCGACCGAGATTGTGTCCTGATTGAGGCGGATCTGCCCGCCGTCAAGCGTCTCGTCCGGAGCGAGTTTGGTGGGGTCTGCGAGTTTGGTCAATTCTTCCGACTGGCGCGCCATCAGGTCCTCAATCTGCTCGACGAGTTCAGCGAGCATCCGGCGCAGCGAGTCGTTCTTCTTCTGGTTCCCCTTGTCCAGCTCCTCCATCATCTTCTGCAGTGTTTCTTCGGCCTTCTTCTGATAGTCGTTGGCGCTCGCGGTCTGGTTCTCGCCCGCGTTCTTTGATGCCTGCTGCATCACACCTTCGAGTTGATCGCGTGAAGACTGTTCCGCGGCACGTTCCATCGCCTCCGACTGTGCCGGATCGGTGGACCGGGTTTTCCCCGCCCGATCCTGCAGAGCATCGGTCGCCGCCCGCGCGCGCTGCGAAAGGTCCTGCTGTGCCCGCGCCAGCCGTTCGAGTTCCTGGCGCTGAGGGGGTGTCAGATCCTGGAGCCGCTTGCCGCCGGTTTCACGCGACAAGTCTCGAGTTTGTTCAGTTACCCTGGTCTGGTCTTCAAGAAGTTTTTCGATCTCGCGACGCGTTGCCCAACCGTCCTTGCCCTGATCGAGCACCGATGCCAATCTGGCCATCGCATCCCGCACCGAGGATTGCGCTTCGCGAGCCCGTTCAGTTTCCTCTGCGCTGGCCGGTGCGTCGGGGTCTTTGGCCTGCGAACGCTCTAGCGCCTGGGATGCGTCCTTGGATCGATCCGCCGCTTCGTCCAGCAGGCGCGAGGATTCCTCCAGCATCTGCCGGAGCGAGCGATCGGTAAGAGCGTTTCGGTCGACCCGATCGGCAAGGCGCTTCACCAGCGCCGCCGGGGGAGACATTCTCTCGGTGAGTGCCTGTTGGTCTTTCTTCATCCGCGCCGCACGCTCGCTCCCGCCCTTTTGAGTCAGGTTGGGGATCTCCCGCTGCATCCGCTGCTCGTCCTGATCGATGCGCTGTGCCGCGGATCGGATTGTGCCGAGTTCAGCCAGTATCTGCTCGATCAACTGCGACTCGCCGATGATCCGCAATTTGCGGGGCGTCGACAGCACCGGCTCGCGGGTCTGGCCTTCGAGCGCAAAGTTGTCCTTGGCCACTGCAAACAGATGGATCTCATCGCCGACCTTCACGTCGAACGACTGGAGTTCGATCGTCGCATCGGCGCGGGCGGTGCGGCGGTCAGAAGTGTCGCCATCCGGTTTCCAGCTCGCGATCTCCAACGGCTGCCCGCGGGGTTCTGGAGGGGCTCCGGGCGAATCGGCCCGGGCCGCCAGCACGCGGGCCTCCATCGTGAGCCACGCCAGCGCCACATCGTCCTTCGCTTCACCGACCACGTCGATCACGGCCGATGCCAGTACGGATTCGTCCTGCGCCGGCTCCAGCACGCTCACCGATGGCGCGCGATCCGGTACTACCACAATTGCCACCGCCGTCGGGTCCGGGCTCTTGATGCCGTACGCGTCTTCCAGCACCGCTCCGAATCGAATCGTTTCTTGCGCCGTCCAGTTGAGGCGGAACCCGTTTTCCAATCGATCGATTGCGATGTCCGGCGGCACACCGGTGCCCGCCATCAATCGTTTCGCGAACGATTCGACATCGGAACCGGTTGATGCGGGCGGCAGCGGGATTTGCTTGTTGAGATCGAACTCGACCCCGATGCGGGAGCCCACCAGGACCGGCGCGATCGCGGTCGCGTCGGGCTTGCCCGCGCCAAGATCCTTCATACCCGCAACAAATCCGTTCTCCCCGCCGACACTGTCGGACGCATAACCGGGAGGCGTGATGTTCACCCGCAAACGCGTGACAACCGGTGGCTCGACAAGGCGGATGACCGCCGGTTCAGTTCGCGAGTCGCTCGTCTCAAACCAATACTCCAGGCTTCGTTCCTGTCGTGGACGAGCGCCGCCTGCTGCATCCGCGAGCGCACGCGGATCGAGGAGGCGCTCATAGACCTCGCCCGGGAATTCCCGATCGCGTTTGGCCCCCTGGGGCGTCATCAGCGCGGTCTCGGTGTCGCCCGCGCGGCCGTCGTCGATCAGCCGGTACTTGACCTGCACGCGAGTCTGTCCCGGCGACTTGTTCGTGCGCGTGAGCACTGCACGCATGGGGAGTGCCGCAGTGAGGGCGTGGGCTCTCTCATCTGTTGCGTCGAGCAATGCGGTGCGGCTCGGCCACTGGACGCTCGTCCAAGGCAGCAGCGTCCGCTGAGCTCCCAGCAGCGTCATCAAGGGCGCGAGCGTCACGATCGATCCCAGCACCGCGACCACCAGCATGAGCAAAGTCAGCCCGCGTCTCGCGCCGCCCACGGGCCTGAGTACGGCTCCGTAGCGAAGGTCGGAGAACAGCCCCGAAGCCATCGCCGCGATCTGCTGGCGTAAGCCCGGATCCGGCGCACCGCCTGCATCATGGAATTCCAGTCCCGCCGCGAGCAGGTCGCGCAGTCCCGCGTCCTGTCCTGCCGGAGTTTGCTCGATTCTCAGCGCGAGGTCGGTCAGCGAGGGGCGGAACCGAACTGCCGGAACCACATAGCGGCGAATCGCACCGATCACGAGCCCCAGCCCGACCAGCCACAGGACTATCCGCATCGGGCGCGGCATGCGAATGAGATAATCGAGCAAGCCAGTCGCCAGGCAGATCGCAAGGCCGGTCCCCAGGAGCGTGCTGGCGCGATCGACGATCAGCCACAGCCTGATCCGCCAGCGCAAGGCCGCCAGCGACGGAGCGATCGCCTTCACCGCGCCCGCAGCGGGTGCCGGAACAGAGGGTGGCGTGCTGGGGTCAGGGTTCATGGCACTTCGAGACCCAGTTCACATCTTGAGCGCACGGTTCGTCCGAAGGGATCGGAATTCGCCGCGCCCCGCCGCGACGCCTCGTTGATCCCGTGTAACTACTTTCGAGCCTTCCGCCATCGGACTGTACGGTGAATACCGGTATCGGTGCGGGAGAGATTCGGGTTCCCGCACAGTTTGCGCCCCAGTGGTCCCTGCCTTTGCCAATCGCTCGCTACGCCAGCCGAATCAGCCGCCTTCCGATCCACTCCAGGCTCAGGAGCAGGATCAGGACAGTCCAGACCAGCGGCTTGTCCCATAGCGGCTCTGATACCGTTTCCCCGGCTGTGCGAACCTGCCGGTTGGGAAGCAATTCGGCCAATTCTTTGACGGAGTTGATCTTCAGCACTTTGCCGCCCGTGGCCGCGGCCAGATCGGCCAGCAATACGTGATCCGCTGCCGGCTCGCGCATTTCGTCGTCCCGCGCCCGTACTTCGATCTTGGTGTTGAGCCCGAGCCCGGAAAGCACGGAATCGGTCGGGCGTACCGTGTAGTCGCCCGGCTCGGCAAAGGTCCAACTGCTCGTGAAAAGTCCGCTGGGCGCCTCGCCGACGTTTCGTCCGCTTTCCTGGGGTCGGAGCGTGATGGTCTGTTCGCTCCCGTCGGGCACGCCCTCGGCCTTGGCACGAACCGTCAACGACTCCGGACGCGTGCTGAGCAGAGATTGATCGAGCAGCCGCACCGAAATCTGCACCGGCTGATCCACCGTCGCGCGCTCGGGCGTGGCATCAATGATCGCCGCCTGACCGCTGCGCGCCAGGCTCTCACGGGCGAGCAGCCTCACCAGCGGCAGCCAGAATCGTTCCGGCAGCGTCTCGCCCCTCCCGTAGCGCCAGCGCCAGATCTCATCGGTCGCGACGTAGATCACGCGTCCCGCACCGTACCGCATGGTCATGATGAGCGGGCGCGATTCGGCACTTCCGATCGGTGCCGACGCCGGAGTGGCCAGCGCCAGCACTTCCGCCGCCGGCTTCAACTGCTTGGGATCAATCAACTGGGCATATCGCAGCGCGGTCCAACCAGCGCCCGGATCGGTCAGAATCTGCGGCCAGATACTCGAATTCCCGTCGCCCAGGCGCAGCACACCGAGGCGTTCTGCCGCTGGCCCCGGCGAGACCAGCACGCTCTCCGCAAAGGATCGCGGGCCCGAGGTGTCGTCGCTCATCGTGAAGGGGAGTAAATCGGCCAGAGGCGTCCCACGCCACGTCTGGGGCGTTGAGTTCGGACCAGCGATCCAAAGCAGGCCCGCGCCCTTGTTCGCCACCAGTTCCTTGATCTGCGCCAACTGCTCGGCGCTGAACAATTCCGATCGCACATCGCCCATCACAATCACGTCGAACGGTTGCCATTCCTCGCGTGTCCGGGGGATCGAGGCGAGTGGATCGGTTCCTTCCTGCAGATACCGGCGATCCGAGGACAAAATGAGCGCGCTCGAGCGGATCGAGCGCTCGCGCAGCAGCAGGTTTTTGAGGTACCGGTACTCCCACCGCGGGTACCCATCGAACAACGCCACCCGCACCGGGCGATCAACCACTCTCAGACCGATGGAAGTCTGATCGTTCGAAGACGTGGCTGTTGACCCTGTGGCTTCGGACAGCACCGGCTTTACCACCCAGCGAAACTCCCGCGCGCTGCCGGGACGGGTTACCAATGTCACGGTGCCGCGGGTACCACCGGCGACTGCATCCGGAACTGGGCGGCTGTCGAGCACGGCTCCGGTCGCTTCGTCGATCAGTTCAATCTTGGCACCGCGGAGTGATTCCGGCGTCCCGATGGCATCAAGATCGACCGTCACCGGCACAAAGTCCCCGATGAATGCGACGGAAGGTGCAGTGACTCTCTTGATCGCGATTCTCGTCGGCGGCGCATCGCTTCCGAGGGCGACACCAAATACCGGGACTTGCCGTCCTTGCAATTGCCGCACCAGCGCGCGGGAGGGTTCGTCCGCGCTGCGCCCGTCGCTCACGAGCACGATGCCACTGAGCGGCTTCGATGCAACGCGTCTCAGCGTCTGTTCCAGTGCGGATGCGATGAGCGTTCTTGTCCCGGTGGGCGCGGGGAAGCCCGAACCGTCGGTCGGCAGATCAAAAGTGCGGGAATCAAATCCGAGCCAGAGCACATTTCGTTGGGGGTCCAGGCTCGCGAGCGCGTCGCGCGTCTGGGCGAGCGCTACTCGAAGTTGTTCGTCACGCGTCTTTCCACCGACATCCTTCACTTCCATCGATAGAGATCGATCCGCCAGCACCACCACCCAGTCTTTCTCAACCGTTTCTTCTGTCTTGACCAGCCGCGGCCCCGAGATCATGCCCACAACCAGCAGCAGCGCCAGCCCGCGCAAAGTGGCCAGAATCACGCGGCGGCGGACCGCTCCCTCCAGTCGGTGATAACCCCACCAGGCCAGGGCAGCCGCTCCCACCAGCACGAGTGTCCACCCCCATGCGGGAATCGGGCGAGCCCACTCGAGCGCAACGCCCGGGTCACCCGGCCGCAGCGTTCTCAGCGAGAACAACTTGACGATCCATTCGTTCACGCCGCCACCTCTCGGATCGTTTCAACTTCGGGCTGCGTGCTCTGGTTCGACTCCGGTCCGTCCGCACGGTTCGTACGTGCCGTTGCGTGGCTGAATAGCCGTGAAAACGCCACGTCCGCGATCAGAAGCGCCAGGCCGGCGATGAGCAGCGGCAGATCGATCGGGGGCGATCTCTTGGGCGATCCCAGGACTCCAGATGCTCCGCCCGGTGATTCCGGGTTAGTGTCGTTCCAGGAAAAATCGCGTCCGCGTCCCCAGCTTCGGAGGAACGGTTCGAGCGCCGCTTTCTCCTGGGTCGCGGTGCTCGAGCCGCGAGAGTCTGCATTTACGGCAACGACTTCCTTGGTGCTGCCGCGAGCGTCCACGCGGCGCCATAACCCACTTTGGCGTGCAACCGTCGGGGCTGCGCCAGCATTCTTGGGCTCCACGGCTCGTAAGTCATCGGGCGATTCGAACGTCGCGCCCGCAGTAAGCTCCACCGAGCCTGATGCAAGCCCAACGCCCTGACGCACGATTTCCTGAACAAGCGGCACCATGAGCGGCATCGCCGGCAGATTGGTCCAACTCAACTGGGGTGAAACAAAGAACGCGACGATCAGTCCCTTAGTGCCACCGTCGCCCCCGGGGCGTGTGGACGCCAGCATGGGCAGTTTGTCATCGAATCGGAGCAGCCAGGCGCCGTCGCTCTTGAGATCAACTCCCAGAAGCCGTGTTGCAACCACCGGTTTGATCAACTCGGACAGATCGGCGCCAAGTGCAGCGATGATCGGCTGGTCAATATTCGCACCGCGCAGCGAACGGGTGTTGGGAGGTTCCTTGAATGTCATGCTCTCGCGCTCGAACGACCACGCGATGGAGGTCGCTTTCACAAACGCATCGGTCCACAACTGTGGACCCTCCTTCGGAGCGGCGCACACAACCAGCAGCCCGCCGCGCCGCGCAAAGTCTCCGAGCAGCGGCCACGAGGGCGCGTCGATCAGGTCCGGTCGGGTCACGATCGCAGCATCGACAACACTCAGTTCGGCCACGGTGACGCGTGTCGGGTCGATCCTCGTGATGCGGATCGGTTGACTGTCGCTATCGAGGTCGACGCCGCTCGAAGCCGAATCCGGTGCCAGCGCCAGCGTCAACCAGTCCGACGCGGAATACCCCGCCGGGCCCGCTTGAACGTCGGGTGTTTCGAGCGGTGCCAGTAGCCCGACGCGAAGCTGCTCGCGAATCCGCCAGGGCCTGCGGAAAACGTTGTCGCTCGGGATCGCGTCGTCGTCTATTCGACCCTCGATCCATGACGCGGCAGGAACCACGCCATCCTTGAACTCCCGCATCGCGATCGGCGCGAGAACGGTCACGCTGTCTTCGCCGGCCGCGAATCGCACGGCGGTCTTCGCCCAGAGTTTCTCGTCATCTCCGTCATGTCCGTCGGTGACTCGCAATCGCAATTGGATGGCGGCGGGCTGTTCCACTCCCGGGCCGAAGCGCTTCAACGAGACTCGTACCTGCTGTGTCGACGCGGCCTCACCCGCTCGGATCAGCATGGATCGCAGCGGTTCGATGGCGACGATCGCGGCATTCGCGGCTGGTTCGGTCGCGGGCGTGGAGACCACAATCGAAGGAAGATGATCGGCCGGTGCCGACGTGCTCTCAGCGGCCGCTTCCCGCCCCGGTGTTTCACGGGAGAGGTCGATGCTGCCCGCACGCAGCGAGGAAAGCAGCGCGATGGTCGATTCCCGGGCCGCATCGGGCGCATTCGCGTCGCGAGCAAGGGCCGCGGCACCCGAGAAGTCGGCGCCCGAATCGGCGGGCTCGATCTGGTCCAGCACCCGCCTCACACCCGCAAGATCTCCCGACGGGGCCGCGAGCAGTCGTTCGGCCGGAGCCGCCAGTGTGATGATCGTCGCGCGATCTCCGCGCCCCGCATCCAGTTCGTCCAGCAATTTGTCGGCCCGGCGCTTCGCGGCCTCAAACTCGCTTTGCCCGCTCGCGCCACCGGACAGTGTGCGGCTCGCAAGGCTGTTGTCGATCACGATCGTGAGGTCGCGAGCACGCCGGCTATCCGTGGTTCTTGTCCCCGAAAACATCGGCCGACCGACCGCCAGCGCCAGACACAAGACCGCCAGGGTCCTTGCCGCCAGCAGAAGGATCTGTTCCAGACGCAACCGGCGCCTGTGGCGACGAAAGGCCTCCAGCACAAACTTCATCGCACCCCACTCGACCGGTTTGCGTTTGCGCCGGAACAGCAGGTGGATGATGATCGGTGCCGCGATGCACGCGAGTGCGGCCAGGGCAAGGGTTGGGTTCAGGAAGGACATGAAGGAGACATTTCGTTCCGTGGACTAGGCCAGGTGCTTCTTGATCTGAGCGTTGCGGCGCGAAACAAACGATGCCAGCGCGGGACCCAGGAATTCGTGCGTGTTGACCAGCGTGTAGTCGTATCCCATACCACGAAGCAGAGCACGAAGGCCCGAGTTGTGTGCTTCCACGGCCTCCAGATACCCCTGCCGGATGGCGCGCGGGTCGATCCGCAGCGTCGTTTCTCCCTCCAACCCTTCCAGCAAAACGCCTCCGGAGTTTTCATTCAGATCAAAGTCAAGCTCCGCGCGGTCCATAATTTGGAACGCCATGACATCCGCCTGCGCGTGACGGGTGCGCGCGAGCGCTTCTTTGATCGAATCCAGATCCATGAAGAAATCACTGACGATCGCGAGGATGCATCGGTTGGTGATCTGCGCGAAAGTTTCGTCGATGGCGCGCCGGAGGTCGCTCGATCGATTCGCCGAACCCTCTCCCGGCGCGGCAGTTCTCTTCGCCGGATGCGAGGACAACGCCGTGACGATCTGCCTCCAGGTTCCCTGGCTGCTCGAGCGTTTCAGCACCAGCCGCACGCGCTCGTCAAACATCTCCAGCCCGACCCGGTCGCCCTGCCGCAGCGTGATGTAGGAGAGGGCCGCCGCCAGCGCGGTCGCGTGATCGAATTTGCTCCAGTGCGCCCGCCCGTCAGGGCTCTTGTCGCGGCCCGCGCCCGACGCATCCGCGAACGAGCGGCTTCCGTACGACATCGATCCGGAACAGTCGACCATCACGATCAGGTCAAAGTTGGTTTCCTGCTGGTACTGTTTCAGGTGCAACTTGTCCGACCGGGCGAAGACTTTCCAATCCAGGTGGCGCAGGTCGTCGCCGGGTGAATAGGGCCGGTGCTGGGCAAATTCGACCGAGAACCCCTGGTAGGGAGAACGGTGCTGTCCGCTGGAAAGCCCTTCCACGATCATTTTCGCTCGGAGTTCGAAACTCCCAAGCCGGGCGAGCGTCTGAGGATGGAGATAGAGCGACGCGTCCGCTGGCGCGGCCGTGGCAGGTGAAAAACCGGATTTGCCAGCGGTGTCCGGGGTGTCCAAGGGTGCGTGTGCCTCCGTGCGCCCCCATCCTATCGGTTCGCGCGACCGGCTCCGAAGCGTCGTCCTCAAACTTCGGCCGCCGGGTTTTCCTACCCGGTCGGGCGGAGCACGGGTGCGGTATTCCACGTACAATGCTCGCAGACGGAGCGATCATGAAAAACAGCGAGCGAATCGTTATTTTGCTGAGCCTGTTCCTGGGGGTGGTCTCGCTTCCGCTCGGAGGCTGCGAAAAGAAGCTCACCCGGGAGAATTACGAAAAGATCGAGGTCGGCATGACCGTGGATCAGGTCACGGCTCTGCTGGGCCCCGGGGAAAAAATGACCGAGGGGGGGGCGTCCAAGCTGGCGGCGGACATGATGGGCGATATCACGTTTGCGCAGCAGCGACAGAATCAGAATCAGATCAAGCAGGGATTGGGCGACCTGACCGGCAAGGCGCAGAACCGGGACGAGCAGATGCAACGCGAGGCCGAAGGCGGGGTTCCACCCGCCCAGCGCGAACACGCTTCTGCGAGGCAAGCGCCTTCCTCGACCGGTCGAATGGTCAGCGTGCCTGCAGCGCCCGCCGCGCCGAGCACACGCCCGCCCGTACGGACACGCTGGATCTGGAAGACCGACGGAGTGGAAGTCACGGTTGATTTTTCGGACGACATTGTCACGACGAAAAATCAGGACGGGTTGTAACCCGGGTCGCGCCGACGGCGCATCAGCAAACCGAGCAAGCCCGCGAGGGTGAGCGCGCCCGGCGACGGGATCATGAAGATCATGTTGGTGGGATTGGCCAGGCCTCCCTCGCCCGGCAGAACGAACACGCCATCCGCGACGCCTCCGAACCGCAGCACCGTGCCCTCGCCGTAGTTGCTGGAGTAGAACAGGCCGTCCGATCCCAGAACCAGCCCCGGCGACCCGGCGTCGGTCCGCCATTGATCGACAAACTGGCCCGCAGCGTTGTAGCGATTGATGACTCCCGCGTTGTCGAGCACATAGGCCAGTTGATCGGTGCCGAAGACGATGTCGTTGGGACGCGAGAGATTGGCGCTCGCGAAGATCCCCAGAAACGCGCCACTGGTTGGGTTGTACTTCAGCACCCGCGCGTTATTGGTGCTGCAGACGTACAGCATTCCGTCGGGGCCGATGGAGAGTCCGTCGGGCCGGCTCAGGGAGCCTGTCGCGCCGATGATCCGCGAAATCGCCCCGGTCAGCGGATTGAACGCCACCACGCGATTGGTCGCGCTGCTCGAGACGTACATCAACCCATCCGATCCGAAATGAAGATCCCACGGCGTCGTGATGTTGGCCTGAAGCGCCACACCGAGAAACGCGCCCGTTTGGCCGTCGTAGCGGAGCACCTTGTTGCCGGCGCTGCTGGAGACGTACAGGTTTCCATCGGGTCCGTACGCCAGCCCTTCGGGCTTCGCCAAGCCGCCTGCGCCGGACGTGATGAAGTCTCCCTTGAAGGCCCCGGTGATCCCATCAAACCGCTTGACCGAATGTGTTGCCTCGCTGCTCACGAGAAGGTCTGTCACGCCCCGGCTTGGTGACGCAAAGACTGTCGCAGCAAACGCCGCGATCGCAACACGAACAACATTCATCCAGCGCGAGCTTGGCACATGGTCCATGCACTCATTCTGTCACGAGCCTGGACCGCCAACGCGTGAAATGGCCGGATCGGACACAAGTCGGCAAGGATTTGCAGATGTCACGCTTTCCCGGCACCGCGCTTTTCTTCAAGAAACGTCTGCGCGTATGTCTGAAAGCCGTCGTGCAGTATCTTCATCGACGGGTTCGCCATCATGCGGCGGAACGAGTCTTCTGCCGCAATCACGCGGAACCGCTTGACCCACGATTCGAAATACTCGTCCGACAACTGTCCGTGCTCGTGGCTGTACCACGCGATCTCGAACAGCGACAGTTGCATCAGGTTGAAGAAGTAGTGGCGGATTTCGTCTTCGCCATGAAGGTTGCGGACGTCATCGGTGTACACGTTTGCAAGCTTCGGATTCTCAACCCGCATTCGGCGCAGCGACATCTGCAACTCCACGAGCTTGGTGAAGTTTGCGACGTGCTGCGCTTTTCGCGCGTGATAGAACTGATACGCGGCAAAGATCAGGCCGCCGCCGATCGATAGCGATGAGATGGCTTGGAGGATGATCGCCGCGAGTTGAAAATTCGGATTCATGCGGGGCGATTCTTGGCCGAGGTTTCGATGGGCTTTGTACCGCTCGACCGCCGGCGGTTATCACTCGCCGGATTGGGCTGGACTTCCCGCCAGCATGTGTCAGAATGCCTCGGCGGCTCCCCCGAAACGTCTCGTAAGTCCGGAAATAGACTCGATTTGGATCACCCATCACCCGACATCCCGCATTCATCACACTCCCGGGTCCGGGAAATCGCCCGCAAAGTGGCCGGAGCGCCCGTCGATCGGCGCCGGGAGGTCCTGGAAAGCGAGTGCAACGGCGATCGGGTGCTGCGGTCGCGCGTCGAGATGATGCTTCTGAGACAGGATCAGGTCGCGACTTTGGCGGACTTGCCGCCGGCGCAGGCACCCTCGGCCGATCTCGTCGCGGTCGAACGGATCGGCCGGTATTCGATTTCGCGCATTTTGGGCGAAGGCGGGATGGGTGTCGTCTATCTGGCCGAGCAGGATCGCCCGAAGCGCACGGTCGCGCTGAAAGTGATCCGCCCCGGCCTGCTCACACCGCGTCTGCTTCGACGCTTCGAGCACGAATCAGAGACGCTGGCCAAACTCCAGCACCCGGGCATCGCGTCCATCTTCGAGGCGGCCACGCACGATTCCCCCGCGGGCCCCCAGCCCTACTTCGCGATGGAACTGGTGGAAGGTAAACCCCTCACGCTCTACGCGTTTGAGAATCATCTCTCGCTCAAACAGAGACTCGAGCTGTTCCGCAAGGTGTGCGATGCCGTCCAGCACGCCCACCAGAAGGGCATCATCCACCGCGACCTGAAACCCAGCAATATCCTCGTCACCGCGAGCGGCCAACCCAAGATTCTCGATTTCGGAATCGCGAGAGCGACGGACGACGCACCCCAATCACCCGCCGCGACGATGCGCACCGAAGCGGGGACGCTCGTCGGCACGCTTCCCTACATGAGCCCCGAGCAGGTCAACGACCCTTCCGGGGTGGACGTCCGCTCGGACGTCTACACGCTGGGCGTCATCCTTTTCGAATTGCTCGCCGGCAAATTGCCCCACGCGCTCGACACCCACACACTGCCCGAAGCCGTGCGCATCATCGCCGAGGCCGATGCGCCGTCACTCAAATCGATCGACCGCACCGTGCCCTCCGATGTCGCCACCATCACGGCAAAGGCAATGGAGAAAGACCGTGCACGCCGGTACCAGAGCGCGTCCGATCTCTCCGCCGACATCGGACGCTTCCTGAAGAACGAACCGATTCTGGCCCGTCCGCCCAGCCGCACCTATCGCATGCGCAAGTTCGTCCGGCGCAACCGCGCGCTGGTCGCGGGCGTGTCCCTCGCGTTCGTCGCCTTGGTCGGCGGCGTCATCGGTACGACCTGGCAGGCCGCCGCCGCGACCCGGGGCCGCGAGCTCGCCGAACAACGAGGGGTGGAACTCGCGGCCCAAAAAGCCATCGCCGAGCGCGAGGCCGCGACCGCAAAGGCCACCAATGACTTCCTCTCCGGCATGCTTGCAGCCGCCAGTCCCGAGAGCGAATCGAGCGGGGAACTGACCGTGCGCGAGGTGCTCGACCTTGCAGCGGCACGTCTGGCGTCATCAAAGACTCCGGTGCGCGTCGAGATACCGCTCCGCGCGACGCTCTCGAACACCTATCGCGCGCTCGGGCGCCTCGACGATTCACTCCGCGAAGCCGCGCGATGCCACGAACTCGCCAAGACGACCTTCGGTGAGAACTCCACCGACGAACTCGAGGCGCGCCGAACATATGCCACGGTGCTCGCGGAAAAAGGCGAGTACGAACAGGCCGAAACGCTGACGCGTGAAGCGATCACGATCTATGAGAAGGATCCCAAGCGGTACGGACACGAATTGTCTCAGGCCCGCTGCGAACTGGGTCGCTACCTCATCGATCGCGGCATGCCCACCGAAGGTGTCGAGATGCTGCGCCTGGGAATCGAGGGCCTCAAGCAGCACGTTGATTTTCGGGATCGGAATCTCCAGACGGCGATGCACAACTATGGCGCAGCGCTCGACGCTGCCGGCAAGCCCGCCGAGGCCGAGGCCGCCGTTCGAGAGGCGCTCGAAATCTGCGAGAAGCAGTTCGGACCGGACCATGCCGCGACCGCGTACGAACTCAACACCCTGGCCAACATCATCCAGCGCCAGGGACGCAACGACGAGGCCATCGCGCTGCACACCCGCACGCTCGACATCCGGCGCAAACGATTACCCCCCGAGCATCCGAGCATCCTGGTCTCGATGGCAAATCTTGCGACCTGCTACATCGCGGCCGGTCGGTACGACGAGGCGATCTCAAGCCTGCGCGACACCATCGAGCTTCAGAAAAAGGCGTTTGGTCCTACCCACCCCAAGACACTCTCCGCCATGAGCAATCTGGCGTTCGCGCTCGAAGATACGGGCAAACTCGACGAGGCTCAGGCCACGATGCGCCGGGTGGTTGACATCCAGCGGGCCGCCTCGTTCGACGACCCGGAATCGTGGGGCCAATTGAACAACCTCGCGAGCCTGCTCATCAAACTCAACAAGCCGTCGGAAGCCGAGAAACTTTTCCGCGAGCTATTTCTGGCCGCCGAAGGAAAGCTGCCGGCCGAGCACGTGGTCCGGGCCATCTACCGCAATAACTACGGCGAGTGCCTGATGCTGGTGGGCAAGTACGACGAGGCGGCGGTCGAATTGACCGAAAGCAATCGGGTCATGGAGGCTTTTTTCAAGCCCGGACACCCCCGGCTCAAAAAGTCGCATGATCGGATCGAAGAACTGCAACGCCGGACGGGCAAACCCCAAACAACGGATGCGACCTCGGCGGCAAAGTAAGATGTTCGGGTCAAAAGGGAATAGAAGGACAAGATCGGTCTCACCCCTCAAGCGATCGTCCCATGCTCCGACTCCAACCGGGACAATACTTCGGGCATTCGACGTGCGTCCGCACGTTCGGTGATTTTCGAATCATCGCCACCCGGTACGAACCCAGCACCTTTCTCCCGAAGCACTCTCATGAGCAGGCGTATCTGCTGGTGTCGCTCCGCGGCACGGCGATCGAGAACGCCCTGCACGAGGACCATGAGTGCAGCCGCGGCTGCGTGGTCTTCAATCAGGCCGGCGAATCGCATCACGATTTCGTGTCCAAGATCGGCGCGGAGGCCCTGAACATCGAACTGTCGTTGCCGTGGCTCGATCGAACCGCCTCGGGCCTGCGTGCAAATCCGGTGCTCTATCGTCATGCCGGTGGTGCGCTCCACGCGGTCGGGGCGTTGCAACTGGCGATGTTGTCGAACGATTCCCTGGCAACCTTTGCGGTCGAAGAGGCCGTGACCACCATCGTCGACTCTTTGGCGCGAGCCGAAGACCCGACCACTTCCCGTGGCCGCTGGCTCGGGCGCGTCGAACAGATCATCCGCGATCGCCAGGGCCTTCCGCCCAGCCTCGACGCGCTGGCGGACGAAGCGGGCGTGCACCCCGCGCATCTTTGCCGCCAGTTCCGTCGGACGCGAGGGAAGACCATCAGCGAATTCGCCGCGTGCGTCCGCGCGGATCGGGCGCTCGAACAGGTGATGAACACATCGTCGTCGCTCGCGGAAATCAGCGCCGAGTGCGGATTTTCTGATCAGGCGCACATGACGCGCATGTTCCAGCGCTTCTTCAAGACGACACCCGGCCGCGCCCGGCGCAATTCGCGCTGAATTGAGCCTCCCGCACCCCTCGCGCAATTTGCATTCAAGACGGAACACGATGCGCCCCTCATCATGGAGGATGGGGAACCGAGCGCGCGCCTCGCGCCCGGGGCGATCCGCCGGAGGACATTCATGAACACCCTGAGAATTGCCGTAGCGTCTGCCTGTTCCATCCTGTTCTCATCGTCGGCATTCTCATTTCCCCCGCCCACGGCCCCGCGCGCGGGCGAATTGCTGCGCGCAAAGAAGTACGCAGAATCGATCGCGGAGTATCAGGCCTACCTCAAGACCAACCGCTTCGATGGTTCCGCCTGGTCCAACTACGCCTACGCCCAACACATGGGTGGAGACCTTGAAGGCTCGATCCAGTCCGGTCTGAAGGCCCTCGAACTCGGCTATCGCCCCGAAAGCGAGTGCTACAACATCGCCTGCGCCTACGCGCTCTTGGGAAAGTCCGATCAGTCGATCGAATGGCTTCAAAAGGCCCTAGAGAACCGCTTCGCGGAGCAGCAAACGCTCGAATCCGATGACGACTTGAACTCGATCCGAAAGGACCCTCGCTTCATCGCGCTCACGGGGCTCAACCCGCCGGAAGAATCCGACGTCGCCAAGCGCTGGACCTGGGATCTTGATTTCCTGGCTCGCCGCATGCAGCAGATGCACTGGAATCTTTACGCCAACATTTCAAAGGAAAAGTTCCTCTCCGAGATCGACGCTATCAAGAAGGCCGCGTCATCGGGCGTGAGCGAAGACCGCCTCCGCGTCCGCATCTCCAAACTCCTCGCGATGGTCGGGGATGGCCACACCACGATGGCTGCCTACGCCGACGGAGAAGCGTCGCTCAACCGCATCCCGCTTCACCTTTGGGCGTTCCCCGACGGCATCTATGTGATCGGAGCGCCCGAAGCGCACAAAGAACTCGTCGGTGGCAGGATCACAAAGATCGGCACGATGAAGGCCGACGATGCGGCGCGCGCGCTGCGTCCGTATTGCTCGGTCGACAACGACATGGGGTACCTTTACTCCGTTCCCGCTCGCATGCTCCAGCCCGCGGCACTTCAGGAAATCGGTGCCGCTCCCGAGGGTGACATCGAGTACACAGTTGCTTTCGCGAACGGCGATACCAAGGCGGTGAAACTCGCCCCAGTTCCCATGCCACGTGATGGCTTCGGAAAATCGCGACTCTTCCGCAAGGGTTACGTCTACGCCAACGCCGACTCTAGCACGCCCGCACCGCTGTACCAGCAAGACCTGCACACCCCGCTGACGCTCAAGTTCCTCGAAGATCAGAACGCGGTGTACTTCGGCTTTCAGGCCGTCTCCGGTAACGAGAACGAACCCTTTCGGCACGTCATCGCATCGATGAACAGCCTCATCGAGGAGAAGTCGCCCGACTACCTCATCATCGACATGCGGCTCAACGGTGGCGGCAACACCGGCCTGGTCGCGCCGTTCATCGAGTCCGTCATCCGCAACACGAAACTGAATCAGCCCGGCAAACTGTTTGTCATCATCGGGCGCAACACATTCTCCGCGGCACAGAACACCGTGAACATGCTCGAGAAGTTCACCAACGCGACATTCGTCGGTGAACCCACAGGCTCTCGCCCCCAGTTCGTCGGCGAGAGCACATACGTGCTGCTGCCGTACAGCAAACTCCGCATCCATTGCTCGTCGCGCTATTGGCAGATTCTGGATTCAACCGATCGGCGCACGTGGGTCCAGCCCCAGATCGCGGCGGAACTGACTTTCGAAGACTTCGCGACCAACCGCGATCCGTGCATGGAGGCGATCAAGCAGCAGATCGCAAACACCGCGAACACGCAGGCAGCCAAGTAAGCGCCTGAGCCGCGCGATCAGCCGCAGTAGGTGCGCCCTCAATTCGCCCGCTTCGCCATGGCAAGGATCGCCTCGCGGATCGCGCCGGGAACCGCCACTTTCACGTTCTTTGAGTAATCAAATGTCACGATCGTCCCGCGTCCGATCGCGCTCACCTCGCCCGACTTCCTGCTCACAACCGCGTGCCCCAGCGTGAAGCGGTCTTCTTCGATCGAGACCAGCTTCGTGTCTACGCGGATCGTGTCAGGAAACACCAAAGGTTGTCGAAACCGCATCTCGACGAACTGCAAAATGAAACCGATTCCAGTCTCATCGCGCAGCGCGTGGCTGCCGCTCTTGCGCAGAAAGTCGATCCGCGCACTCTCGATGTAGCGAAAGAAGACGGCGTTGTTCACGTGGCCCAGCGCATCCATCTCGCCCCATGCGATCGGGATTTCGATCGTGGTCGTCGCGGGATGCGCAAGATTTGTTTGCAGGTCGGGGTGGTGCATGGCGGCAGAGCGATGAATGTCAGAGGAGAATCTGCAGGTCCAGGGCGACATGCGCGATCATTAACGGAAGCAAACGCGGCTTCCAGAGAAAGATCGAGCCATGAACGATCCCGATGATGAAGATGCTGCCGGCGGCATAGAAGCCCTGGTAGATGTGATACGACGCAAAGATCCCCGCGACAGCGAGCGCCGGCACCAATCCGCTGCCAATGAGGTTCCGCAGCCGCGTGAACAACAGGCCCCACAACACAATTTCTTCGGTGCATCCGTTGGCGACAGCGTGCGCGAGAGCGATCGCTCGCTCCAAAGCGGTGGTGGGCTTCGCGAATTGGTATGAATCTTCCGAGGTTGGATACAACTCGGGCGCGATGCTGTACAGAAGTATTGCGTACCCGTACACAAGGATGCTGGAGAGCACCAGCGCAGAGAACGCCAGCCCTAGATCAATACCGACTCGCGGCCGGACGAATCCGAATTCCTTCCAGCCTTCGCCGCTCCGCCACATCACGAATAACGCAAAGCTCAGAATGGAAACGGAATGGGCGATACCACCCCCGTACATCCAGCCAAATCCGACATCGCGTCCGTGCGACGTTCCCATGTACGACGCGAACGAGGCAACGACGATCGGAAGAATACAAACGGCCAACGTTGCCCCGACCTCCGCGGCCCAGCGCACGCGATCCGGCACCGGTGCCGATGGAAGGAGCGGGGGAGAAAGAGATTCCGTTTCCGGCATGGTTGAAGAGACTACACCATCGCCGGCTTCTTCGTCTTGCTCTCGTTCAGCAGCCGCCTCAGCACCGTGTGCAGCACGCCGCCATTGCGGAAGTACTCGGCTTCCACCGGCGTATCGATGCGGCAGCGCGTGACAAAGTCGATCTTCTTTCCATCCTGCTTCGTCGCCGTCACCTTCACTTCACACCGCGGCTCGACCAATCCTTCGGAACTGACCGGCAGATTGATGTCAAACGTCTCGTCGCCGGTCAATCCGAGCGACGCGGCTGTCTGCCCCTCCATGAAGTTCAGGGGCAGCACACCCATGCCGACAAGGTTGCTCCGGTGGATGCGTTCGAAGCTCTCGCTGATCACGGCCTTCACGCCAAGTTGCAGCGTGCCCTTCGCCGCCCAGTCGCGGCTCGAACCCATGCCATAGTCCTTGCCCGCCAGCACCACCAGAGGCGTGCCATCCTTCTGATAGTTCATCGCCGCGTCGTAGATAAACGCGATCTTTCCGGCGCCCGTCTTCGACATGTCACGCGTCCAGCCGCCCTCTTTGATCTTGCCGGTGGCCGGGTCAATCGCGAGCTTGTTCTTGACGCGGATATTGGCATAGGTGCCCCGCGTCATGATGATGTCGTTGCCGCGCCTCGTGCCGTAGGTATTGAAGTCGACCTTCTTGATACCAAGGCTCTTGAGGTATTCACCGGCTGGTGAATTCTCCGCAATGTCGCCCGCCGGGCTGATGTGATCCGTCGTGATCGAATCGCCAACGTACGCCAGCACTCTCGCGCCCCTGATCGGCTTGGGAGCGGTGGGGGTGGCCGACATCCCATCAAAGAACGGCGGCTTGTGGATGTACGACGACTTATCGTTCCACGCGTATGAATCGCTCTTCGACACCGGCACCTTGTTCCACTGCTCGTTGCCCGTGAACACATTGGCGTACTGCGAGCGGAACTGCTCCGGGCTCAGGCACTGGGCCTTCATTTCCTGCACTTCGCGCAGCGTCGGCCAGATGTCCTTCAGATAAACCGGCTTCCCGTCCTTGCTCGTTCCCAAGGGCTCGGTGGCCAGGTCGATCGCGACGCTCCCGGCGATCGCATAGGCGACGCACAGCGGCGGGCTTGCAAGATAGTTCGCCTTGACATGCGGGTGGACGCGCCCTTCGAAGTTGCGGTTGCCGCTGAGCACGCTCGCGACGATCAGATCGCCGCCCTTGATCGCACTTTCGACCGCTTCCGGCAACGGCCCGGAGTTGCCGATGCACGTCGTGCATCCGTAACCAACCGTGTAGAAACCGATCGCCTCCAGGTCCGCCGACAGATTCGCCTTGTTCAAGTACTCCGTTACGACCTTGGAGCCCGGGGCGAGCGAAGTCTTCACCCACGGCTTGCGCGTCAAGCCCAGTGCCCGCGCCTTGCGCGCCACCAACCCCGCGGCAATCAGCACATCCGGGTTGCTGGTGTTCGTACAACTCGTGATCGCAGCGATCACGACATCGCCATGGTGCATTTTGAACGATTTGGCGCCGAGGGAAACGGGAACGCCGATGCATCCCGAATCGCTCGGGCTTCCGTCCGCCGGAACTTCCGGCTTTTCGGGGTTGCCGCCCTCACCAATCCACCGGGCGACGTTGACCGAATTCGCCGGCGGCTGTTTGCCGAAACTATCGGTCAGCTCCTTGTGCCACGCGGCCTTGACATCCTTCAGCAGCACGCGATCCTGCGGGCGCTTCGGCCCGGCCAGCGAAGGCTGAACCGTCGAGAGATCCAGTTCGGCAACGTCTGTGAACTCCGGCTCCGGGCTGCCCTTGGTCCAGAACATGCCGTTGGCCTTGCAGTATTCCTCAACCAGCGCGACGGTCGCTTCGTCGCGGCCGGTGAACCGCAAGTAGTCGAGCGTGGCCTGATCGATCGGGAAGAACCCCATCGTCGCCCCGTATTCGGGCGCCATGTTCGCGATCGTGGCGCGATCCGGGACACTGAGCGCCGCCAGCCCGTCGCCGAAGAACTCGACAAACTTGTCCACCACGCCCTTCTTGCGGAGGATCTGGGTGACAGTGAGAACCAGGTCGGTCGCCGTCGTTCCCTCGGGCAACTTTCCCTTGAGCCGGAAACCGATCACTTCCGGAGTGAGCATGTAGATGGGCTGACCGAGCATCACCGCCTCGGCTTCAATGCCGCCGACGCCCCAGCCGACCACCCCCAGGCCGTTCTCCATCGTCGTGTGGCTGTCGGTCCCGACGCAGGAATCGGGATACACGATCGTTTCGCCGCCCACTTTCTTGGTCAGCACGCATGTTGCCAGATACTCGAGGTTCACCTGATGCACGATCCCGGTCGCCGGCGGCACGCACGTGAAGTTGTTGAGGCTCTGCTGGCCCCACTTGAGGAACTCGTAACGCTCGCCGTTGCGCTCAAATTCTTTGTTGGCGTTGATCGTCAACGCCGTGCCGAGCGAGGTCGCCGGCCCGAACGCATCGACCTGCACGCTGTGATCGATGACAAGATCGCACTTCACCAGCGGATTGATCAACTTCGGGTCGCCACCGAGTGCCTTCATCGCGTCCCGCATCGCGGCAAGGTCCACCACGCAAGGCACGCCCGTGAAATCCTGCAGCACCACCCGCCCCGGCATGAACGGAATCTCTTCCTTCGCCGGGCTCTTGGCATTCCAGTTGGCAAGGCCCGAAACGTCGTCCGCCGTCACGATAAACCCGTCCAGGTTCCGCAGCATCGACTCGAGCAGCACCTTGATCGAGTAAGGCAACTTGTCCACATGGCCAATCCCGGCCTTTTTCAGCGCGCCAAGGTTGTAGTAGGAGTACGTGCCGTGCTTGGTGCTGAGGGATGCTTTGGAATTGAAGGGATCTTGAAAAGCCATGGGTCACCTCGATTGAGTCGTCCGGGGATCTGGAACCAGTCAACCGTAGCCGACTATCGGCATGAATCGAATCGATTCAGATTACGTGTCTGATAGATTCTGGTTATGATGAAGAAGAAAGGGAGAACGCGGAGCCGCCGAGGTGGCGGAGTTTCGCGGAGGGAAACGGATCAATGGATTGAAGGGAAGCCGAGTGAACTCATCGTGCTGGAACGCTGGAGGGGGCGGACGACCCGATGGCGAGGACGAAGCGGCCGGACTTGCCCCTGAACCAGATTCATTCTTTATGCGTCGAGCCTTGGAGTTCTAAACACTCTCTTCTCCGCGAAACTCCGCCACCTCCGCATCTCCGCGTTCTCTCTCCCCTTTCCCCGGCATGGAACTGACCCAACTCCGCTATTTCCGCGAGATCGCCAAATCCGGCCACATGACCAAGGCCGCTCGCACGCTCGGCGTCTCGCAGCCCGCGCTCTCGGCGATGCTCCGCAAGCTCGAAGCCGAAGTCGGCACCAGCCTGCTCCATCGCACAGGCAAAGGCGTCGAACTCTCCGAAGCGGGAAAGGTCTTTCTGCGTCACGCCGACGAATCCGTCCGCCGCGCCGATGAAGGCCTGCACGAAGTCCGCCGCCTCTCCGGCCTCGAAACCGGCTCGATCCGCGCCGGCGCCGGCGCGACCGCCGCGTCGTACATCCTTCCCTCCGTCGTCAGCGACATGCGCCGCGCCCACCCCGGCCTCAAGTTCTACGTCCGCGAGATGGGCTCTTCCGCGATCGTCGAAGCAATCCTGAATGGCGAACTCGATCTCGGCATCGTCACGCTCCCCGTCCGAAACGTGGGCGCCAAGCAGCTCGTCCTCCGGAGTCTCGTCGACGACGAGCTTCGTCTCATCACGCCCCCGCGCCACAAACTCGCGAAGGAAACCTCCTTCCGCTGGTCCGACCTCAAAGGCGAATCCGTCATCGGCTTCGAAGCCGGTTCCGCCGTCCGCGAAGTCGTCGATCAGGCCGCGGCAGCCTCCGGCGTCACCCTCGACGTCGTCATGGAACTCCGCTCCATCCAGAGCATCCAGCAAATGGTCGCCGCAGGCGTCGGCGTTGGCTTCGTCTCTCGCCTCAGCGATGCCCCCAAGCGCCTCCCCTCACTCACACCCAAATCCGAACCCCTCGTGCGCGAACTCGCCATCGTCCGCCGGAGCGATCACACCCCAAGCACCGCCGTCGCCGAATTCGAACGCCGCCTCCTGAAGTACGCGGAGACACTTCCCGGTTTCACCCCAAACAAGAAGAAACGCGACATCTGAAGCCCCTTCCCTGAGGGAAGGGGTTGGGGGAAGGGAGTGATCGCGCAGCAAGTCGCCAATCCGTCCATCCGAACAACACGTGCAATTGTCGCGAGCAGTCATCCTCCCCCTTTCCCAAAGGGGGAGGTGGCCGCGCTAGCGGCCGAAGGGGGTTTCGGCTTTCACCCCAACCACCGTAATTCGCGATGATTCCTCTTCTCAACCGCTCTGCTGCTTTACTTCTCCATGCTCCACATCCGCGAAGCAGTCCCTACCGACTCCATTTCTCTCGCCACCCTCTCCACCCAACTCGGCTACCCCGTCACCTCGGATGTGATGCACTCCCGCCTCACGCACACCCCCGACCCCAACCGATCTCTCTTCGTCGCCGAGCAAAACAACCAAGTCCTCGCCGCCCTCGAAGTCGCCATCATGTTCGCCTGGGAATCCGGCGACTGGGCCGAGATCCG
>JAHBXG010000028.1 GCA_019636565.1 Phycisphaeraceae bacterium | reverse complement strand
GATCGGGCACATCGTAGCCGGGGAACACCCCGTCTTCACGTTTCTTATGGCTCGGAAACGAGGGTTGGGCAACTTACTGCGGGTCATCCGCCATTCGTTCGCGCGGTGCCGCGGGTTCTGTCGCGCGAGGCCGCTCGGCACCCGCGCCGTGCTGGGGCGGTGCGGATTCGATCGGGGCCCGATAGCCACCTTCGACGTACGGATCACGGGCCTTGGGACGCGACGTCTGCTCTTCCAAGTCGTCGTCAATCCCCTTCAGGCCCTTCTTGAATTCGACAATGCTTCTTCCAAGGCCTCGGCCGACCTCCGGTAGCCGCTTCCCAAAGATCAGCAGACCGAAGATCAGGATGATCGCCAGATGCCACGGACTCAGGAGATCGTTGATGAATGCCAGTGCCGTCATGGGGATCCTCAGGCTTTCGGGCGGGCCGCCTTGCCCTGCTCAGGAATCATAGTTCGTTCCGAAGCCAAGGGTGCAAAAACCGGCCCACGCCGGCTACCGCACTCAACCGAAGGCTTCGGCCGAGACGACCACGTTGTGCAGGAGCATGGCGACCGTGACCGGCCCGACACCACCGGGTACCGGGCTGATCCATCCCGCGACGTGCCGGACCGGCTCGAAATCAACGTCTCCCACCGTCTTCGTTTTCCCGTCCGGGCCCTTGATTCGGTTCACGCCGACGTCCACCACGATGGATTCGGCCTTGACCATGTCGGCCCGGATCAGCCCCGGCACACCCGCCGCGGCAATCAAAACGTCGGCCGTGCGGGTCAATTCCGGCAGGTTGTGGGTGTGCTTGTTGCAGGAGATGACAGTCGCTTCTTGCCTCATCAGGAGCACGGCGATCGGCTTGCCCACCACATCGCTCGCGCCGACGACGACGGCCCGCTTGCCTCGAAGCAGAGGGGTTTGAATGCCCGGAGGGGCCAGCGGATCTGCCACAACCGACTCGACCATCTTGACCACTGCCAGAGCCGTACAGGGAGCGAGGCTTGAGCGGCCGTAGACCACATTGCCGATGTTCGCGGGGTTGACACCCTCAACGTCCTTCTCCGGCGCAATCAGGCGCTGGACGCGATAGGGATCGACGCCGTCGGGCAGAGGAAGGTGCAGCATGATCGCGTGCACCGAATCCTCCGTGTTCAGGAGCAGCACGCGCCCGGCGATATCGTCGTATGTAGCGCCCGCCGGGAGCAGGTGGAGTTTGTAGTCGATCCCCAGGGCGGCGCAGGTTTTGGCCTGATTGTCTGCGTACACCCGTGCCGCGGAATCTCCGGAATCGACCAGCACGGCGTCAAGACGAACGACCCGCCCGCGCTCACGCAGCGCCGACGCGCGGGCCGCGAGCCCGCCCCGCACTAGAGCGGAGAGTGCGATCCCGTCAATGAGCTTGGCATCCTTGCGGACGGTCATTGGTGGATGATAACCCACCGACGGGGTTGGCTCGCTTTACAACTTGCCTGGAGTGTGGCAATATTGGCGCTATGGGTGAGGACTCATCGATGCGTACTGAACAAGCAATAAATCTCGAATTCAGCACGGGACACATGGAAGGCTCCTCGACGATGTTCGCGCATGCCTTCGTCGGGCCGTGGAAGCCGGTGACCCGGACGGCGGGATATCGGCTGGCCGTGTTTGCATCCGCCCTGTTCATGACCCTCATGCCGATTGCATATCTTGCCGCGATCGCGGGAATCGGATGGGTCGTCTACTGGCATTTCACCCACGACACGGGGATGCTGCATACTCGCGCGAGCGGCCGCGCGGCGGTGGTCATGTTTCTGTTGTTTCTGCTCCCGGGTATCGCCGGCATTGTCTTGATCATCTTTCTGCTGCGACCGATGCTGTTTCTATTTGGCGGTGACGAGAACCACGACAAGATCGAGGTG
Organism: Phycisphaeraceae bacterium; assembly: GCA_019636565.1. GTDB lineage: Bacteria > Planctomycetota > Phycisphaerae > Phycisphaerales > UBA1924 > JAFEBO01. The sequence goes on along the minus strand of JAHBXG010000028.1, from coordinate 45,521 downwards.
TTTCCCCGGGAGGAGCCGCGGCTGTTCGGCTTCGTTGAATCGGTGTGCAACACCATGGGTGCGCCGGTGCCGGAGCGGATTTTCATCGACTGCGAAGTGAATGCCGCGGCACAGTTGCTTGGAGGCGGCTTCGGGCTGCTGGGGCGGCGTCGGCTGGCGTTGCATATCGGGCTGCCGCTGGTGGCGGGGCTGAGTGCGACTGCGTTCGCGGGCATCCTCGCACACGAATTCGGGCACTTTTCGCAAGGCGCGGGAATGAGAGCCACGGGCATACTCGGACGCATGAGCCGGTGGATGGGGATTGCGGCGTACGACCGGGGCGGCATCGACGCGAGCATTGCGGGATTGACGCAGTCGGGGACCACATCGTTTGTTCTCGTCGGGATCGTGCTGGCGATCTGCGTGGGGATCGCCCGGCTGATCCTCAAGGGGGTGTTTTTCTTCGGCTTTGGTGTGGCGCGTGTCATGGGGCGCCGGATGGAGTTCGATGCGGATGCGCACCAGGCTCGTTTCGTGGGAAGCAAAGCCGCTATCGAGACGTGGCCCCGAATGTTTGGCCTGATGGAAGCGCAGCGCCAGGCGGATATAAAAATCGCCGAGCAGTGGAAGAACCGCACGCTGCCGGAGGACTTTCCTGCGCTTGTCGCATCGACTGCGCGAAGACTTTCGCCCGATGCGAAGGCGCACCTGAAGCAAAGTCTTGAGGAGACCCGCACGGGATGGTTCGACACGCACCCGGCGACCGGTGTGCGAATCCGTGCTTTCAAAGCGCTCGCAGACGAGGGCATCTTCCGCCTGGAGGAACCGGCGACTTCGCTGTTTACCAACTTCGCCGATGCGAGCAAGAAGGCCTCATACGCATTCTTCAAGGAACGCGTGGGCGAGTTTATTTTCTCCGCAACATTTGTGCGCGCTGCCGATCTGTTTGGTTCGCACGAAGAAGAAGATGCGCGTGCCGCGGCTGTGCCCGCGTTTCTGGGCTTTGAGCCGCCGGATTGGCGTCCGCTTGCGCTGCGGATGGAGTCGATCGAACCGCCTGCCGACCCAAAGATCTGTTGGGAGAAGATCCGGGCCGCGCGCCAGACACTCGTGACCGCCGGCCCGGCGGCGGCGAACGCCATGGATTCTTATCTCGGGGCGGACAAGACGCTGCTTCAGGCGGAGGCGGCGCCGGTCTTGTTTGGGCTTGGAATCTCTTCCATGAGAAAAGAATTCCAGTTCAAGTTCACCAATGCCCGCTCCATGCGCATCGAAAAGGACAAGGCTTTGGAGGCCGCCACAACAACCTCTGCCACGATTGATGACGCGCTCGATGCCGCCGCGGTCCGCGTTGCGGGTAACCTGCGGATGCTCGCCGTCCCCGGAATCGAGAAGCGGTTCGCGGATGCTCCCAAATTGCTGGCACGAGCACAGGTGCTGGTGAAGGCCGATCAGGGACTCCGCCGCGCATTTCCGGCGATGAAGCAACTCCGTGAGAATTTCCAGCGGACACTTGTGCTCGTTCCATATGTCGATGATCAGAAAATGAAGTCTCAAGCGCGCGAGCGGTTCCGACCGCTGACCGATTCTCTTCGGGACGCCATCTCGGGGCTGCGCCAGGATCTCGGCGGCGTGAAGTCCCCCTATCCCGGTCCGGACGGCGAAACCAACCTCGGCGGGCTCATCTTTCGAGAGACGCCGGCCTGGCGGGAATACGAACAGATTCTCGGTGCAGCATCGGATTGCATTGAAAAGTTCACGCAGACGCAGCGCCGAGTGACTTCGGAACTTGTCGAGATAGCGTCCCGGACCGAGGCGGCGCTCGGCCGCAAGCCTCAATCCGGCGCGGAACCCACGGGTTCGAAATCGGTCTCTCCGTCACGGTAGCATTCAGCCTTGACACCCCCAACCAGGTCCAATTCGAGCAAGGAAGCCGGACGCATCGAGGAATTGCGCGCGCTGCTGGATCGGGCCAACCGGGCCTATTACGCCGAAGCCTCGCCCATCATGAGCGACCCGGAGTTCGACCGGCTGCTCCAGGAACTTGCGGTCCTGGAATCGCGACATCCGGAATTGGATGATCCGGCGAGTCCGACCAAGCGCGTCGGGGGCGAACCCATCGAGGGGTTTCGCCAGATCAAGCACAAGATCCCAATGCTGAGCATCGACAACACCTACGACGAGCAGGGGCTGCGGGACTGGTACGCGCGGGTGAGCAAAGGAGATAGCGGGCTGTTTGGCGGAGATGCCGCGGGACCGGCGATCGTGTGCGATCCGAAGATTGATGGCGTCGCCCTTTGCGTGCGGTATGAAGATGGCAAACTTGTGTACGCGGTCACGCGGGGCGACGGCACTACAGGCGATGACGTGACGCACGCGGCCCGCGCGATCCGGGCGATTCCATTGTCGCTGGTCGCTTCCGGTCGCGACGCGCCGAAAGTTCCCAAGGTGCTCGAAGTGCGGGGTGAGGTCTACATGCCCGCTCGCGAATTCGAGCGTTTGAACACCGAACGCGAAAAAGACGGCGAAGAACTTTTCATGAACCCGCGCAACGCGACCGCGGGGACACTGAAGAACCTTGATCCGAAAGTCGCGGGATCGAGGAATCTCGCGTTCTCGGCGCACGGGCGGGGCGAGGTGATTGTTCAAAGGACCGGTGACTCCGAGGAATTTGCGAAGTCGTTCTCGCATTTTCTCAAGAGCATCCGCGCGCTCGGGATTCCTGCCAGCCCTCATTCAAAGGTCTGCAAGTCGGCCGATGAAGCGATTGCTGTTATTCGAGAGTTCGATGCGCAACGCCGCAGTCTTCCGTTCGCGACCGATGGCATGGTGGTCCGGGTCGATTCATTCGCCCGCCAGGCCGAGCTTGGCCTGACATCAAAGAGCCCGCGCTGGGTTGTCGCATACAAGTACCCGGCCGAACGCAAGACCACCAAACTGATCGACGTTCTGCACCAGGTCGGCAAGACGGGCAAGATCACGCCCCGAGCCGTGATGGAACCGGTGCTGATTGCGGGCACGATGGTGCAGCACGCGACGCTGCACAATTACGGACGCATCAGGGATGCGGAGACTGAGAAGCCCGACACTCGCACCGACATCCGCATCGGCGACACGGTGTATGTCGAAAAGGCGGGCGAGATAATCCCGCAGGTGGTCGGTGTTGTACTGGAAAAACGCCCGAAGTCGGCCCGCAGGATCGAGGCACCATCCAAGTGCCCCGAGTGCTCGGCCTTGGTCGAAATCGAGCCTCCGGAAGCGGAAGAGAACCCGGTGCTCGAGACGGTGCGACGCTGCATGAACCCCGAATGCCCGGCTCAGATGCGGGAAAAACTCGTGTGGTTCGCCGGACGCAAGCAAATGGATATCGAAGGGCTTGGCGAAAAGACCGTGGACCTCATCCGCGCCAGCGCCATTCCTCTTAACTCCTTTGCCGACATTTTCCGGCTTGGCACGCACCGCGCAGAGCTCACCGAGCTCGATGGCATGGGCGACAAGAAGGTGGAAACGCTCATCGCTGGAATAGAAGCCGCGAAGCAGCGCGGTTTGGGTCGGCTGTTGGGGAGCATGGGAATCCGCCACGTCGGGGACACCACCGGAAAAATGCTTGCGCGTGTCTTTCCCGATCTGGATGCGTTGCTCGAAGCATCGCCGGATATGCTCATGCCCCGTGCGCTGAAGAAAGATCGTGCGGCCGAACTGGGGCTCGCCCCCGACCCCAAGGACAGGCCCGAAACCGGGCTTGGCAAAGACACGGCCCCCGTGGTCCACGCTTATCTGCACAGTGCACAGGCGAAGAAGACCTTCCGCGACCTGCGGGAGCTGGGTGTAAACGTTGCGAGCGCCGATTACCGCAAACCGGGCGCGAACACCGCTCCGGCGACCGGCCCGTTCGCCGGGAAGACCGTCGTACTCACCGGAACGCTGGAAAACTACGAGCGAACACAACTCTCCGAAATCCTCGAAGGCCTTGGCGCGAAGGTTTCCGGCTCGGTTTCATCCAAGACCGATCTCGTTATCGCCGGCGAATCCGCCGGATCGAAACTCGACAAAGCCCGAGAACTCGGGATTACCGTCTGGGACGAGGCGCAACTCCAGAAAGCGCTCGGCAAGGCCTGATCCACTCGCATTCCCTCCGATCCGCGACAGAATCTACATGTCCGACCAAACCCCAAAGCCGAACCTGCCCGATCGTGGAGATGATGGCGCGATGCGCAATGTGGAATTCAAATCTGAATTGCGGGATTTGCCGCTGGCCATGTCGGTGTGCGAAACGCTCGGCGCCCGCTACGTCGGGATGCTCGAACAAACTGACACCTATTACCGCATCGCCGATGCCCGCCTGAAGAAACGTGAAACCGTGGGCGAACCGTCGGAATGGATTTTTTATGAGCGACCGGATTCGAGTTCTCCCAAGATCAGCCGGTTCATGATTTATTCCGAAGCCGAAGCCCTCGAACGCTTCGGCTTCAGCCCGCTGCCTGTCTGGGTCGTCGTCAAGAAGTCCCGGGAATTACTGCTCCTCGGCAACGTGCGCATTCACCTGGATATGGTGCGCGATCTCGGCACGTTTATCGAACTCGAAGCGATGGTGACACGCGGTTGCGACGAGGCGGCATGCCGTGCCGCGATCGCACGGATCCGCGGCGCGCTTGGTCCGCTGCTGGGCGAGCCTATCTCGTCGGGCTACAGCGATCTGCTGGCCGAATCGGCCGCGGCCTGAAGCACTCGGTGCATCAGAATTCGTCGCCGGGCTCTTGTGGTTCTTCTTCGGTTTCGAAACGCACGACCACCGCCGCTTTCGCGAACTGATCACCCCGGTGACGCCCGGAGCCGTCCATGAGGGCGAGCGCCGCGACCGGGAACAAGAACCACTTGATGGCGTTGCGGGTCAGGCTTGACGCAAAACTCGGGCGTGGAATGTCGTCACTTTCACCGGTCTTGGGCGGCACAACCGAAATGACCTCGCAATCCGCAAGCAATTTCCCCGGGGTCCTTCCAAAGAGCGTTTCGCCGATAGTGCCCAGGATACATCCGAGCACGGCGACCAGAAACAGCGTCTCGAAGGCCTCTCCATTCAGCCACACCATGGGGCCCAGCAGCTCCAGAATGCTGTTGCCGGTGATGCGTGGAACAAGCAACCCCACGATCGCAATGTCCAAGACCCCCGCCAAACACCTTCGCATCGGCTCGGCGAAGGAAAACCCTTCGGGCAGGTGCACGGCTGTCGCCTCGTCGGAACGAAGCACAAGCACAAGGATCAGCCCCATCGCCAGAATCAGGCCCACGGCGAGGAATCGAAATCCGCTCGTACCCAGCGGGTCCAGCGGCTGCGCGGGTCCCTGATAGAACACCCGCCCGGTCGACAGCGAAAGTTCCACGACGCTTGCGCCTGCGCCCGGAACGGCCTTTTTCGCGTCGGGCGCGCGATCTGGCTTCGAAGTCGAAACAATCATCAGACGCGCCAAGCCGTCAATCGGAACCATCGCCCGAACGGGTCCGAGTCCGTCCACGATCGATGATCGCCGAACAAACTCGGGCGCGACTTCGAAAACGGCCACAGCTTCTGAATCCGCGGGCGCAATCGCATACCACCGACGATCGACGCGAAAAAGGGTCGAGGCCGGGTCGACGTCTACAAGGCCGCTCGGATTCCAGCGACTCATCTCCCAATCGACGATGAGTGCCGAATCGCTTTCGTCACTCCTGGATTCCGGAAGGCGACCCGACCAGATCGTCCAAGCTGCCCGCTGCCGCCCGACCAAGTACACACCTCCGGCATCGGCGGCGAGATCGACCCGGGTGAAGCCCCTTTCCCGTTGTACCTGCACCAGCGGATCCGGCAATTCGACCTCACGCCAAGCGCGGTCGCTAAGCGCCAGCAAACGCACCTCTCCTTTGCGTTCGTTCGCCAGCAGCGCAATCGGACCATTCGGTCCCGCGGCAAAGCCCGCCAGCTTCAAGTCACCGGGAAGGCTCGGAAGCGTGTCCATTCGCCCGGATGGATCATCCACCCAGAGATCTGAATCCGAGAATCGCTTGGCCCGCAGCGTCCGCACCGTCCGGGGCGAGTTCGTCACGTCGCCCGTTCCGACCGCCCGCGGCGCGAAGACAGCGAAGACCGAATCATCCCAAGCCGCGAGCGCCTCGGGGGCTTCGGCCAACCTCATGACGCTTCGGTAAAGCCCGTTCGCGCTCGCACGCGCAGAACCGTCGGGAGTTGACCTGGGCGGAACGTGAGCGAGCACGAACTCTCGCCCGCCGATCGCGGGCATCACAAACCACGAGTGCGTCGACGCGGGGTACGACTGCTGGTCCGTCATCGGTGCGCCGGCACTCGGCAATCGCGCCCCGGCAAGAGATGGCCAGAACATCGCAGCCGCAATGAAGGACCACACCAACAGACATGAAATTCGCGTGCGGCTGCTCACTTCTCCTCTCCGTCCGTCGGCACCGTATCTCCGCCTTCGGGCTTGTCGAGATCGATGAGCTTCGTGACCGGATACGCGTCGTTTAACTTGATGAAATCGAACGCGATCGGCTTGGGCTTTTTGCCGTCCGGATCGTTCACATTGATTGTGATCGTCAAATCCTGGCGAGGCACCTTGATGATGCAGCGTGAGGGCACGCTCGGCTTCGCACCGGGCACGGTTCGCGAGAGAAACGACTGATACCTCGAGAGTTCGCTCCGCACGATCACTTTTTCTGACTTGTCGAGCAACTCCACCATCACCGGTTGAAGCGACTCCGGATCGACCAGTACCCGCTTGGTCGCGCCGCGGGCCGCGACGTCGTACCACTGCAGCGTGCGGTCGGTGCTCCAGTGCAGTTTGTCGGGGCTGCCCGGCTGACCCGGTGCGGGCACCGGAGTGATGGCCATGAGTTCGATGAGATCGAGCGGATGAACCGGGATGCCAAATCGATCCACCGTTTCGGGCGTCGCGAGTGCGTGCCGTCCGAAGTATGCACGCTTGTCGCCGCTGAGATCGAACCACCAGTACAACTCATCGTTGCTGCCGAGATAGAAATACGTGTTGCCGAGCTTGTTGATACTGACCGCCACTTTGTTGGGCAGCACAACCTGGAGATAGCCCTCAGCCTCTTCCTTGTTCAGTGTCGCGTTGGCAAGACGACCATCGACACGGAGCGACACCCGCGCCCAAAGCGTGTCGAGCCCGCGCACCCGCTTGTTCTGCGCATCAACCACCGACGCCACGGGAGGAAGGGGGGGCAGCGGCTTGGCGGAATGGATCGGCGTCCCCGACTCCTTGGGCGAGGACTGACAACCCAGACCGGCGATCAGGCACGCGACGAGCAAGGCCGAAACCGTCACATGCACTCGCCGACTGAATGAGTTCGGGCCCACGTTCAATTCTGCCCCGCCGGGTCGGGAATCAGATCCTTCAACTGCTCAAGAGCGCTCGCAAGCGATTCATCCTTCATCGACACTTCGCGCACCTCCACCACCGGCGCGGCGATCTCATCGGCCCGCGTCCGCACTCGGACGCGCAACATGCCGTCCTTTGATCCTTCGTAAACGAACAACCGGCGCCGAACCAGGAAGAGCGCCAGAACAAATCGGAACGCTTCTTGAGCCGGCGACTGCGGGTTGTCCAATTGTTCAAATAGTTCCGATGCCTCTTCGTCCGAAAGCCGACCCTTCTTCGAGTCCGCACCGGGCTGATAAACGGTGGACCAATGCGCGAACAACCCGGCCGGCCTGGCACCCTCGGCCCACGCTTGCGACGAGTAGTCCAGCCTGCCCAGTTCTTCCTGGCGCGAGATGAGCGTTGCGATCACCCGCTCGCCGGGTACAAATGCGCGGCCACTCGCCCCGCATACACCGGGCGAGCGCGATATTGGATACGACGAAGAAAACACGTTCGACATGAGACGGCATCCTTGCCCGGCACCACACTCCCCACCTCCACACCGCGGCTCGACCTGCAACTCCAAGACCCAAACGCTCTTTCCGACTAGGTGTGGCGGCTCCGGTACATGACGATATTGACCTTCTCGAGCGTCATCAGCCCCTCACGCACCATTTTGTCCATGACGGGCAGAAACGCCTTGATTTTTTCGGCCCGGTCCACAATCTCCACGCACAGGGGCAATTCGCTCGGCACCCCGGGCTGGGGAGGCCGGTGCAGCAGCGAATTCGCTCCGTACCCCAACACCCCCCGCAGCACCGTCGCCCCGGCGATGCCGCTGGTTCGGGCCGTCTGCACAATCGCCTCATGCAGGGGCCGTCCCTCAAACGTGTCGTCCTCGCCGATAAACACCCGGAGCAATTGTCCTTCTCCTTCGATTTTCATTTCGCCGCTCCTGCCGAACGACTTTTCGGCATTTTGTGGTGACACAACTCTCACGAGGCGTGCCGAGGCCGTTTCACAACGGTCGCCTCGGGAGAGTCAGGTGCCGGACTCCAAGCGAAACCTGACCGAAAGCAGCCTACCCGATTTCAGGTCCCGGCGCGATATGCTGCGCCGAACTTTCCCAAGGAGCCTTCGAAAGGGGATCGCGGTGCAGAACTACACCGTCCACGCAACGGACGAGGCGGGCAGAAATATCAAGCGCGTGGTTGCGGCCTCCAGCCTCGCGGATGCCGAGCGGGCGATCAGAGCGGAAGGGCTGGACGTCCGGGCGATCTCCGCAGACGCAGAGGATTCGGCGCCGGTCTCCGCATCGTCCGGCGCTCCACGCCCGGTCGCGGGTCCCGAGGAACCGGTCTGGAGCGGCAGGCCGAGCCAATGGGTCAACGCCGGCTGGTTCGCCTCCTGCCTGCTCATCATCCCGATCCCCATCGCGATTTGGAAATTCGTGGAGCTGCGCAACACGGCTTTTTCGCTCTCCACGCAGCGCATCAAGCTCGAATCGGGCGTCCTCAGCAAGCTCTATGACCAGGTGGAGCTTTACCGCGTAAAGGATGCCATTCTCACCCGCACGCTGATCCAGCGCATGCTGGGACTGGGCACCATCAAGATGATCACCAGCGATCCGACTCAGCCCGAACTCACGTTTCCCAGCATCGAGGATGCCGACCACGTGCGGGAGCTCATTCGCCAGCACGTCGAACGCATGCGCCGGCTCCGGGGCGTGCGCGAACTGGACGTCGCCGACGAATCGTTTTCGCATTCTCTCACAGGTTGACCGCGTTGAGACCCCGCTCCGGAAGAGCGGTTTTGGCAAGGTTGCGGAGGATGAGCGTGGGCGACTGGGATGCCACACTAAACCTGTTTCGATGCCCGGACGAGTTCGTCAAACAATCGCTGCCCCACTGCTTCATCGCGCGTCCGCTCCGGGTGCCACTGCACGCCGACGTAAAACTTCCTGGATGCATCAAACACGGCTTCGAGCACTCCGTCGGCGCTTCGGGCGATCGGGGTCAACTTGCCGGCGTGCGTGACCGCCTGTCGATGTCTGCTCTGCACCACCCCGGCGAATTCAAACCGATTTCCTCGCTCGATTGGCGCGACGGGATGATCCGCGGCCCAGTGATCCGCGTGTGAAGCCAGGTGGTCGGCCAAGCGCTGATCGAGTTTTCCTCCCGCTACCAGGCACATCATCTGCATCCCCAGGCACACGCCCAGAACCGGCGCGTCTCCTCCAGCGTTCAGCCCGGCGAGTAGTTTGGTCTCAAACTCTTGCCGCAGCGGATGCATCGGATTTGACTTCGGGTGTGTTGCTTCTCCAAAGGGTTCGGTCCGAGGATCGCTGCCACCTGTCAGCAGAAACCCGTCGCAACGGGCGAGAAATTCGTCGACCATTCCAATTTGAGGAGGCAGCACAAGGGGCACGCCCCCGGCACGCTCCACCGCGACGCAGTAGGCGAGCGCAACATCCAATTTCAGACGTCCGTCCTGCTCGGAAACATCGCTCGTGATTCCGATACTGGGCCTGGTCTTGTTCACTTCCACTCCGATCCGATGTGCCGTTCCGTTCCTTCCGCTCTACACTGACGCAATGTCGCGCGCTGCCGCACTCTTCTGGGTCTTCATAGCTCTGATTCTTGGGGTTGTCGTCTGGTCTACGCAGCCCCGCGCCGTGGTGCAATCGGCTGCGGCAGAGTTCCTCCCCGACTTTTCTCCCGCCCGAACCACACGAATCGAAATCGAATGGCCGGGGGGAGAGCGTGCTCGGCTCCGCAAATCGACGATCGATTCCCGCTGGATTCTTGAGCTCCAGACTGCGACAGACTCCCCGCCGGCATGGCCCGCGGAGACTTCCCGAGTCCAAGGCATGCTGCGGCTGCTCGCAGAAGCCCACGAAGGCGGCGAAGCCCGGGCCATGCCCGAAGCGATCTTTCTCACGCTTGTGCCGGAGTCAGGCGAGCCGATCCGCCTGGCGATCGACCCGAGCGCGCTGGGCGGTACGGGCCGAATAGCGCGCGTGGGTGCGGATGGCCGCGCTCAAGCGATCGCTGCGATCGATGAGCAGTTTGTCCGGGCCCTTCAACCCGGTTCGCTCGAATCCTGGCGATCGAAGGATCTTCTCTTTTGGCCTCCCCAAGCGACCACGGCGCTCGACACGCGCCAAGATTCGCTTTCCATAGAACTCACCAAGTCGGGCGGCGCGTGGATCATGCGTTCTCCTCTCCAGATCAAGGCTGACAACGGCACCGTCGAGGGCACGCTGCTGCTCCTGTCAAAGACTGGCGTCGATCGGTTTCTGCCCGCATCGGCACCACACGAAGAAACCTGGAAGTCTCCCGCCCGCGTCATCCGCATCGCCGCGCGATCCGGAGGAGCTACAAATCGAAGCGAATTCGAACAGACTATCGAGGTGGGAGGCGCGCTCGACGCCGGATCTCGCATGGTCCGCATCAGCGCCCGCGATATCACCACCAATGCCATGCTCTGGGGCCCCCAGACGGCGATTATGAACAACGCAACGATCGAAGCCATTCCTGCCTCGCCCGCCGCATTCATATCGCGTTTGAGCCTGGATCTTCCCGCGGCCGATATCGCGGGAATCGAAATCGAGTACGCGGGCCAGACCTCAACACTGAAACGAAACGCGAGCGGCACATTCGGCAACAACGACCCAGCTGTCCGCGAACTGCTCCGCCTGCTATGCGAAATGCCCGCTTCTCAGATCGCCATTCAGGACGCGACCGAATCTGCCGCACCGTCTGATTTGATCCGTGTGCAAGCTCTCGGCCCCGCGAACGCCCGGATCGCCTCGTTCACGCTAAAGGCCACCCTGATGCATTCAAAGATATCAGGAGCACCGCCCGTTTCCGCGATCGAGATCCGCGACCGGACGGTGGCGCGCATGGTTGCGTGGCAGCGTCCATCGGATTTCCTGGCAACGCTTCGTGCGATGGTTGCCCCGACGCCCTCTCCATGACGGACCGAATCGAGAGCGCGAACACGTTGCCGGGCCTGCCGGAAACTTGTGCTTTCTGTATCCGGCCGTCCGGTGACGGGCCGGACTATCTTGCGGCAATCCCGATGTCGGAGCGAAACTGTGCGCCCTCGAAACTGATCTTCGCTACCGCGTCATAAGCTCGGCGGCTCGCATCTAGAACGGTGGCGCCAAGGCCGGTCACGCTCAGCACACGGCCGCCGCTGACAACGATTGCGCCGTCGCGGTCGCGCGTTGCGCCCGCAATCGAAACCGCCACATCAGGAGTTTTCTCTGCGTCATCAATTCCGTGAATCACGGCGCCCTTCTTTGGCGCATCCGGGTAGCCTCGCGCCGCCATCACCACGCAACTTGCCGCTCGCGGATCCCACTCGACATCCACGCGATCGAGGGTCCCCTCGCACGCGCCGCAGAGCAGATCAATCAGGTCGCTCTTAAGCCGCGCCATCAGGGGCTGGCATTCGGGATCGCCGAAGCGGCAATTGAACTCCAAAACCTTCGGCCCCGCCGGCGTCAGCATGATCCCCGCGTACAGCACACCCTTGTACTCGATACCATCGCGGCGCAGCGCGTCGATCGTCGGCACCAGAATCTCGCGCTCGACGTGGCGCAGTGTCTCTTCGTCGATGTTTTCTGCCGGGCAATACGCGCCCATCCCGCCCGTGTTGGGTCCCTTGTCCGCGTCCTGCAATCTCTTGTGATCGCGGCATGCCGGCAGAACCAGAATATTTCCGCCGTCCACGATCGCGAGAACCGAAACTTCGGTCCCCTCCAGTCGTTCTTCGATCACCACGCGCTTGCCCGCGTCGCCGAATTCTTTCTTGACCATCATCCGCTCAAGAGCTTCGTGTGCTTCCTTGAACGTGTGAGGCACGATCACGCCCTTGCCCTTGGCCAGCCCCGCCGCCTTGATGACCGGAGGAAACTCCGCGTGCGCATCCCGGCTCTTCGCGATCAACCCTTGGGAGCGCCGATCCAGCGCCGGCGGACTTTCGCGCGACGCGAGATAGTCCTTCGCCGCCCGGAAATCCGTGAAGATGCGGGCGTCGCCCGTCGGGATAGATGCGGAGCGCATCAACTGCTTCGACCAGGCCTTGTCGCCCTCGAGCCGTGCCGCTTCTGCCGTTGGCCCGAAGACCAGCCGCCCGGGCGCCTTCAACTTGTCCGCGTATCCCTCGCAAAGCGGATCTTCCGGCCCAATCACCACGAGCCCCACTTTGTTTTTGTCGCAGAATTGCTCGAGGCGGTAGATTTCGCGAATGCTCACCGGAACGTCCACCGGCTTGCCCAGTTTGGCCAGCCCGGCGTTTTCCGGATGCGTGATCCACAGATCACCCAGCCGGCGCGATTCGCGCAATTTCCGGGCGATCGCATGCTCGCGTCCGCCGCCGCCGATCAGAAGCACATTCACCTTCTCAGCCATCGCTCTCCCTGATCGCCGCAACTGCGGCAAACCGGGGCGATGGTAGCAATCACACGGGCGCTGCGGCGCTTTGCACGCTGCTCAATTCGGCTGCATCCCACTCTGTCAGCGCTTTCTGAAACAACGCCGAAGCTTCTTCCACCGCCGTGGCAATTGACCCCGGGCCGGCCGGCCAGCACAGACGTTCGACCGCTCCATAAACCTCGCGCGGGAGGTCGTCCCGCAGATACCGAAAGCCAAAGTCGTGTCGCTCGACGCAGTGCAGGCACCGCAACAGATCGACCACCGGCCGGAGCACGAGCGCCTGATAGAAGTACGCCGCATCCACCGGCAGCCCGCGCCGCGCGAACTTGACCGGCAGGTGGCGAAAGAGCGGGAACTTCAAGCGCAGTTCCTGAACCTTTTTCGCCGCCGCCTCGCGGCACGCACCCAGATCAACGCGCTGCTCCTTCACCGCGCCGATCTTGTCAAACAACACTCGCCCCACGCCGTGGCGCTCCTTCTCAAACCACGGATGCGGCTTTCCTTCCTCCATAATCAACCAGTCGATCATGAGATCTTCGGGCGCATTCTCGAGTTGATAAAACGCCTGTTCAAAGCCGTGCCACGTCGGCGTCGGAAGTCGGAAGCGAATCCGAATCGGCGAGATGTTTTCCACCGCCTTTTCGATCGCCGCCGCAACCGCCTCGCTCTTCCCCGCCGCGCCGATCACCATCAGGTCAATATCCGACCATTCGTCCGCGCGCTTGTTCGCATCGCTCCCACCCAGCCACGCCGCCTGAATATCAGGATTTTCGTGGAGCCTTTCCCGAATTCCGCTGATGATTTCTTCGCGTTTAAGCATGCGCCGTGTACACGCAAACAGCCCGAAAGTTTCGCTGAAGCAGCCGCGCCGATTGACACTTTGACCCCCCACGCCTATGTTTCAATCAGATTGCGGGGTGGAGCAGCCCGGTAGCTCGTCGGGCTCATAACCCGAAGGTCCCAGGTTCAAATCCTGGCCCCGCTATTTGAGAACCCCCGTGCTGCAAAGTACGGGGGTTGTCGTTTTTGGCCGCGTTCGCAGCAGCAATCGCGGAGCGCAAATCTCCGGCGTCTGCTCACGCCGGCATCGGCCCATCTCCCGGTCGGCCCCAGCAGATCGCTCGCCTCAAAGGAACCGCGAGAGAATCGCCAGAAATATCAACGTCAAAACGCCCACCACGATGAACCACTTCGGGTTTGCCGAGTTTTCAAATCGCAGAAACCCCCGCTGCGGAACCGACGCGTCCGCGTACGCCCGCACTTTCGCGCCCGGCGTGTATTCCCCGATCTCTTCAAGCGCCCTCTCGCGGCTCGCGTAACCGTTCACGATGACCGTCGGGTACAGCAAATCGCTCTCGTACCGAACGCCCCCCATCGTGTACGCAAACCGCACCTCCGGCACATACGACTTCGTGCTGTTGTCTCTCAGCAGCCGCCTGTCCGTGTCCGGCGAAGTGCTTTCCTTGACCGTCGCCGACAGCACCACGGCTTCCACCTCCACCGCGTTGGCCATCACGCGTTTCTGGATGAACAGTTCCCGCGTACCGACGGCGATCAACGTGATGCCAAGGCCGCCGAACGCCAACACAAAAATGGCGAGCATCACATAGTCCATGAACGTGCGCTTTCTCCTCAGGCGCTGCGATTGTTCGAACGCCTTCACGCCTGACTCTCCGGCCGATACCCCAGAATCTCCGCGATCTCCGCCCGGTCCTCGTCCATTCCGCTCGAATATCGGTCCGCCTCTTCTTGCGTATGCGGATCCGGATACGTGCTCAGCCGGTGCTGCAACGCCCGCCTGTACAGTTCCATCGCCCTGGGTGTCGCATGCCCGCCCTTGCCGTCCTTGCGCACCTGCTCACGAAGAGCCCCCACAAACAAATCCGAAAGCGCTGCGCGCCCCTGCCCGCTGTCATCCGCCGAAAGCACGACCAGTGCCGCCTCATCGAAACGGCCGTCCGCGATCATCGTCCCCGCCCGCCGGACCGCCTCCTCTCGTGCCCGCGTCAGTTTCCTCGCAAACACCTCCGCCTCGTCTTCGTGCGCCGGGACATCCGCCTCGATGATGTCGATGTCGTACTTCCCCCCGTTGTCATCCAACTTGGCCGTCGGTCCCTTGTGCCGCAGCAGTTCGATCGAGTAGATGCAGGCCTCTAGCCTCTGCATGAATCTCGGCTCCAGTTTCCGCGTGCACAGCGCCTGCGCCACCAGAAACCGCCCGCCGTCTTCCATGGCCACGAAACTCATCACCAGTTCGCTGTCACCCTGGCGATTGAGCCCCGTCGCCAGAATCACGGGGTGGTTCTTGTGCAGTCCGCCGACATACGCGGGACCGATGCTGAGCAGTGTGATCCCGCACTCTGGACACAGCGCCACGAATTGATCGCGCACCGTACCCTCGCCAAAGTTCGCTCGCCCCACCACCGAAACCCCCGCGAGCTCACCGGCCGCGGAAAGCTCAAGCAAGGCAACGAATCCGCTCGCACGCCCGATCCCGCATTCCAGCTCCGAAAACCGCTCCTGCGCAAACCCGGCCGGCACCTTCATGATGAAGTCCAGGTCCAGCGGCCGCTCGTGGAATGTCGAACGCGAATCGGACATCACACGCCCCCACATTCACCATTCGATCATCACAAGAATCACGACAAGCACAATCACGACCGCCAGGGGCGAAATGCCCACGGCCGCCGCCGGCCACGGCTTGTGCTTCACCATGAGCACAATCGCTCCCACCAGCACAACGAGCTGCAAAAGGAACAGCCCCCACATCATCCACTTGCCCTGCTGCAACTGCGCCGGCTTCGCGTTCGCCAGCCCGGCCGCCAGCAGCACGATCATGCACAGCGTGCTGAAGACTCCCACAAGCGAGGCGAAAACCGAAGCGACAATCTGCATCCTCAACTCCAAGCGACCCCGCATTCATTGAACACCAGTCATTCGACATCCCTCATTGAGCGCCAGGTACAGACAAGATCTCCAGCACCGAAAGCGTAAACGCCATCGCCCCTGTCTTGATCGTCTTCTCCCGATCCGGCGCAAACCGCGAGTTGTGCGGCCCCGGCAGCATCATCGTCCGGCCCGCCGCCTTGGCATCCGCGAACACTTTCGGATCGACCGCTCCCACCTGAAACTGAATCCCCGGCACGCCCGCGCGACTTGCGAAAATTCCGAAATCTTCGGACGTCATATGTGGTTCCGATGCTCGTGCGCCGCCTTCGCCAAGCCCGCGCTTCAGCACAACCAGCAACCGATTCGCAAGCGCCGGATCGTTCACGACAACCTCGGAAGATTCCGATTCCACGATCGTCACCAGCGGTTCCTTCGGCGCGCCGCCCGCGATCGCTTCGCCCTTCGCGATTCGCGCGATCGACTCCAGCATCTTCTTCTGCACTTCCGGCTTGTACGACCGCACCGTCAACTGGATCTTCGCCTCATCCGGAATGATGTTCCGCTTGTTGCCCGCGTGAAACGTCCCCACCGTCACAACCGCGTCATCAAACGGATCAACCT
This sequence comes from Phycisphaeraceae bacterium, assembly GCA_019636565.1. GTDB lineage: Bacteria > Planctomycetota > Phycisphaerae > Phycisphaerales > UBA1924 > JAFEBO01. Next base: position 29,218 of record JAHBXG010000028.1, on the reverse strand, counting down.
CGCGGGACACGATCGTCTGGAGCGCACCGACCGCTCGCGCCGCGATCACCAGCGGATCGACAGTGCGATTCGGCATCGCCCCGTGCCCGCCGCGACCGAAAAACGTGATATCGACCGAGTCCGATGCCGCCGACGCGGGGCCCGCAACGACACCGACCTGCCCGGCCGGCATCGTGTTCGCGACGTGTATGCCCAGAACGTAATCCGGCTTCGGAAAGCGCGTGTAGAGCCCGTCCTTCACCATCGCAATAGCGCCGTGCACGATCTCTTCCGCCGGCTGCGCAACAAACACCAGCGTCCCGTGCCACAAGTCCTTTGACTGAGCGAGCACTTGCGCCGCCCCGACCCACGCCGCCATGTGCGCATCATGCCCGCACGCGTGCATCACCGGCACCGTATCGCCCGCCTGATTCACGCCCATCGCCTTGCTTGCAAACGGCAACTCCGTTTGTTCCAGCACGGGCAGCGCATCCATGTCCGTGCGGAGCAACACCGTCGGCCCCGGCCCGTTCTTCAATACGCCGACCACTCCCAGCCCGCCAACTCCCTCGGTCACTTCGTATCCCGCCGCCCGCAACTGCGCCGCCATCTTCTTGGCGGTCTTTTCTTCCCGAAGCGAGAGTTCTGGATTCTGATGCAGGTCGATGTACAGCGTGTCGAGCGCCGGGTAGATCGCGTTGAGCGATTCGGCGGGAGTCGCCCCTTTGCAAATGCCGATCGCACCGAGCATTCCCGAGATCAACGCGAAGCTAATCATGGTCCCTTGTTGCATGGATTCATGATACCGACGCCGGGATGGAACGCACCGGCGCCGGCGAATGGCTTGTAGGTATCGCTGCGCTTTCAGGGGACGAAAGTACGCTCCCATCGGGCAAACATGCCGATCTGCGTGGGTTCGGCGGCGTCTCTTCGCTTCTGCAACTCATAGAACCCAGCAAAGTCCGCGACCGCCGCACTGATCGCCTCGAAGCGGCGCTTCTGCTTGTCGCGGATGCCCCGGAGCGGCTCTTCGAAAAACGAAATGACCGCACCGTTCAACGCGAAATGCGCACGCAAGCGAGTCACTGTTTCCTTATCCCACGAAGCGAGTTTCTCGAAAATGCCCGCTTCTGCCTCCAGCACTTCCTCCTCGTGATTGATCACGAGGCTGCCGGTCGAAGGCGCAACAGTCCGCTTCTCTGCATGCGGGTCGAATTCGGAAAACGAGTGTGGTTTGCGAAACATGTGTTCCCCTTTCTGAGAGTCCCATTTCCGACAGTCTTCATTCCTGTCAACCAATTTGGCGTTCCGGGCTTGAATCGCGCGTGACTTCAGGTTGAATCGCTTTTCACATGCCCGCCGTATCCGGCAATCCGGCAAATGTGGCCGGGTTCATCCGGCCCAACACGAGCCGGCTGCTCAAAAGTGCGCGGCTAATCGCCCGCGCCCTACTCCCGGGCACGCTGTTCAATCACCACGATGTCGTATACCTTCACGCAGCCCCGGTACGAATTACGTGATGTGCCGCACCAACCCGCCGTCCACCCGCAGCGTCGCCCCATTGATCGCCGACGCCTTTCCGCTCACAACAAACGCCACCGCATCGCCGATCTCCTTTGGATCGATCAGTCTTTGAATCAGCGACGTCGGCCGGTTCTCTTTCATGAACTGCTTTCCCGCCTCGTGCGTGGTCTTTCCGGGAAACAGATCGCCCACAAATTTCTCCACGCCTTGCGTCAACGTCGAACCCGGCAGCACCGTGTTCACCGTCACCGCCGTCCCCTTCGTCAGTTCCGCCAGGCTCCGCGAAATCGACAACTGCATTGTTTTCGTCGCGCTGTAATGAGCCATTTCCGGCGCCGGGCTCAGCCCCGATTCGCTCGAAATGAACACCACTCGTCCCTGCCCGCGCTCGATCATGCCCTTGAGATAGTGCCGGCTCAGCCGCACGCCGCTCATGATGTTCACTTCGAACAGGTGCTGCCACGATTCATCCGTCTCTTCGAAGAACCCCACCGCTTCGTATGTCCCAAGGTTGTTGACGAGGATGTCCACCTTCGGATACTTCGCGATCGACACCGCACATCCCGCGGCCGTTCCGTTATCCGCCCCGAGCGCGAGCAACTGCGCATTCGGAACCGTCTTGCGGATATCCGCTATCGCCTTGTTGACGCTCGCCTCCGTGCGCCCGTTCACGATCGTCGTCGCCCCTTCTCGTGCCAGAGACCTCGCGATCTCCAGTCCGATCCCGCCACTCGAAGCCGTCACCAGAGCCACTTTGCCGTTGAGTTCAAGGTCCATCGATCCCGTCCTTCCCGAAATGCCACCTCAAAGATTTTGGCCAAGACCCGATCAAACCCTTGACAGACCGGATACCTTCCATTACACTAACACAATGATCGGCATCCGGCAACTACCACAACCTCCAGCTATTTCAGGGCTTACCGAACTCCGCCGCCTCTGCCAAGGCTCCGTAGGCCCCCATTCCGTTTCCACCCCCATTCTTCCCACCAATCTCGGCCTCGATTCCGACCTCCCGCAAGCCGGTCTTGCCCGAGGCAAAGTCCACGAATGGCTCGGCCTGCTTCCTCCTGAACCCCGCCCCCCCGCCACCCCCATCCCTACCCCCCTCAAAGAAAAAACATGGTCACCACCCCTCTCGCTCCTCATCCATCTCGCCCACAGCGCCCTCGCCCAAGCCGACAGCACCCAGGCACGCGTCGTTTGGGTCACACGCCCGGACGCGGGCTTTTCCGTGCGGCCCTACGCCCCCGCCCTCGGCGCTGAAACCGGCACGAGCCTTCCCGCACGCGATCTCATCGCTTCCTCTCTCTTTGTCTCCGCCTCATCCCCGGCGCAGCGGCTCTGGGCCGCGGATCTCGCGCTGCGAAGCCGGGCCGCGATCGCCGTCATCGTCGATGCTGCCGGATTCGATCTTCCCGCGACGCGCCGGCTCCAACTCGCTGCGGAAGCCAGCACTGGTATTTGTTTTCTCGCGCGTCCGCCGTGGGAGCAATCGGTTCTCTCCGCTTCCACGACTCGCTGGCTGGTCCGCACCTGCCCTTCATCCATTTTTTCGCGACGATGGACCGTCTCGCTTCTGCGCTGCAAAGGAATGCAGCCAGCGCCGGGGGCTCCGCGCCTCTGGACCCTGGAGCGCGATCATGCGACGCGTGCTTTCTCTGTGGTTCCCGACCTTCGCGACCGACCTGATCAAACGCCGACAATTCCGGTCCGCCTTACCGGTTAATCCTCACCATGCTCGCGCCGCAACAAAGCTCGCTGTCCTGCTCACCCGCGAAGTCGCCGGGCGCGAGCTCGTCGCCCGCCGCTGCGAAATCGCCTCCAACTGCGGCATCTCCGAAGGAATGGACCTTGCCCATGCCCGCTCACTCCTTCCACCCGGCGTCACACTCCACACCGAACCTCATCGCCCGGATCGTGATGCGCACGCGCTCCATGCCCTCGCGTGTCGTCTGCTCAGGTTTTCTCCTTTGGTCGCGCCCGACCCGCCCGACGGCATCCTCATCGATACCACCGGCACCGAGATCGTCCACAAAGGAGAATCGCGTGTCGTCCGCTCCGCCGCGCGAGGGCTCCGCACACTCGGCCTGCGGGTCCGCATCGCCGCTGCGCCAAACTTCGCGTGCGCGTGGGGCCTGGCTCGCTTCGGTCCTCTTCCATTTTCTTCCATTCCCAGCGGCGGCGAACGCGAAGCGCTCGCGCCTTTGCACGTCGCTGCTCTTCGCATCGATGAAGCAACGCAGATTTCCTTCCACGAAATCGGCATCATCCGCGTGGAGCACGTTCTCACGCTCCCGCGTGCTTCACTCGCCGCCCGTTTTGGCCTGGAAATCCTCGACCGTCTAAACAAGGCGCTGGGCATCACGCCCGAGCGCCTCGATCCCGTCTGCCCGCCCCCGCCTCTGAAAGCCTCTCTTCTCTTCGAAGGCCCCACCGATCAATGGGAATCCATCGAAGCCGCGGCACATCTCGTCCTCGAAGACCTTTCCCGCCAGCTCACCACCCAGGAACGAGGTGTCCGCCGCCTCGAAATCGAACTCCGCCGCCCCGATGCCCCGCCCGACATCGTCCCCATCACCCTCAGCCGCGCCAGCAGAAGCTTCAAACACCTCTGGTCGCTCGTGCGCTCCAAACTCGAACGCACCGATCTCTCCAAAGGTGTCGAAGGGGTTCTTCTCTTCGCCCGACGTACTTCGCGTCTGCGTCACGAACAACTGAATAGTCCCGCACTCGGCGGCGGCGCGGATCAGGCCGCACAAGCCGGATGGGGGGCGTGGGGCGAACTCGTGGACATGCTTGTCGATCGCCTCGGCCCCAACTCGGTCACCCGCATCGAACCCGTCGAATCGCACCTTCCCGAGCACGCCTGGCGCGAGCGCTCGGTTCTCGAAGATCCCGCCCGCATTCGCGCCTCAGTCACTCCCGCCGATCGGCCGACGCGCCTCTTTGCCAAGCCCGAACCCGCCGAAGCCATCGCACTCGTCCCCGACGGCCCCGTCTTCAGTCTCAGCTGGCGAAACAAACGCTGGCAGGTGCTCGCGTGCGCAGGGCCGGAGCGGCTCGGACCGGAATGGTGGAAATGGAGCAACGAACAGACAAAGCAAGAACCCGCCTCGGAGAGGCGGGCCACCAAAGCCGGCCGAGCCATGCCCCCCGACCGCGACTACTTCGCCCTCCAGCTCGAAACCGGCCTCTGGATCTGGGCCTGCCGCCAGGTCGGCAGCGCCCGCTGGTTCGTGCATGGCGAGTGGAGTTGAGATGCCCGAAAACGAATTCCCCAAACTCCAACTCCACCCGATCCGCAACCTATCCGCGAATCCCGCACCCACTCCCCCTCCAAATGTTCTCCCTTACGCCGAACTCTGCGTCACCAGCAACTACACGTTCCTTACCGGCGCAAGCCACCCCGAAGAGTTTGTCACCCATGCCGCATCGCTCGGCTACCAGGCTGTCGCGATCACCGATACCAACACCATCGCCGGCGTTGTCCGCGCCCACGTCGCGGCAAAGGATTGCAAGCTCCGCTTTATCCTGGGCAGCCGCATCCGCCTCACCGACATCCCGACCCTTTCTGTTTTCCTCTATCCAACCAGCATGGATTCCTATCGGCGTCTCTGCCGCCTGCTGACAACCGGCAAACGCCGGGCAACCAAGGGCGAATGTCACCTCACGCTCGAAGATGTTGCATCGCTCAACGCGGGCCTGCTCGCAATCGCGATGATGGATGATGTAGAGCAGGATCGCGAGGTTCTTCTCAGGCTGGAAACCATCTTCGACAACGACCGCCTCTCCCTCGCCCTCTGCTGGCGCTACGACGACGATGATGCCCAGCGCACCACTCAAACCGTCGAACTCTCCCGCCAACTCAACATCCCACTCGTCGCAACCAATGACGTGCATCACCACACTTCCGATCGACGCATGCTGCAGGATGTACTCACCTGCATCCGCTACGGCTGCACGATCTCCGAAGCCGGCTTCCGGTTGCACGCCAACGCCGAACGCCACCTCAAGCCACCCGATGAGATGCACCGCCTCTTTGCCGCGCACCCGCAGGCGATCCGGCGCGCACTGGAAATCACCGAGCGCACCGCCGGTTTCAGCCTCGATCAACTCAAGTACGAATACCCCGACGAAGTCGTGCCCGCCGGCAAATCCTCGCAGCAGCATCTCACCGATCTGACCTGGCAGGGCGCGCTCGATCGCTTTCCCGAAGGCATCACCCCGAAACTCAAAGCCCAGATCGAGCACGAACTCTCGCTCATTCAGGAGATGAACTACGCCCCCTACTTCCTCACCGTCCACGATCTCGTCGATTTCGCCCGCACCCGCACCGGGGGGCCGCCGATTCTCTGCCAGGGCCGGGGCGGCGCGGCAAACTCCGCCGTCTGCTTCTGCCTCGGCGTCACCAGCGTCGACCCCACGAAGTTCCAACTGCTCTTTGAGCGCTTCATCAGCAAGGAACGCAACGAGCCGCCGGATATCGACATCGATTTCGAGCACGAACGCCGCGAAGAGGTAATCCAGTACATCTACACGAAATACGGGCGTGATCGCGCGGCGCTCACGGCCGAAGTGATTTCGTATCGTCGGCGCAGCGCCGTGCGCGACGCCGGCAAGGCCCTGGGCCTCTCGCTCGACCTTGTCGATCGCCTCGCGAAAACCATTGAATGGTGGGACAAGGGTGCCATCAACCCCGCCAGCCTCCGCGAGATGGGACTCAACCCCCAAGACATCACGCTCCAGTGGCTCGCGCGCCTCGTCGGCGAACTGCTCGGTTTCCCGCGCCACCTCTCGCAGCATGTCGGCGGCTTTGTCATCACGCGGACTCCTTTGTGCGAACTCGTTCCGGTCGAGAACGCCGCGATGCCCGATCGCACGGTGATCGAGTGGGACAAGGACGACATCGATGCGGTCGGGATGTTGAAGGTTGACGTGCTCGGGCTGGGGATGTTGACGTGTTTGTCGAAGGCGCTGGATCTTGTAAACAGGGGCAGAGGGGCAAAGGGGCAAAGGGGCAAAGGGATAAACGCGGCGGAAATAAACCGGTTACCGGAAAGGACGACCCATGAAAGTGAAAACGTTTCGAGACTTGTTGATCTGGCAGAAGGGGATGATCTTGGCTCGCGAGATCTATCTCGCCACTCGGAAGATGCCCAAGGAAGAAATGTTCTGTCTCACCAATCAGATGCGTCGCGCCGCATGCTCGATCCCGATGAACATCGCGGAAGGATATTGCGAGTACACACGCCCGGAATACATGAAGGGTCTTCGAACGGCGATCGGTTCGCTGGGAGAGCTGAGTACCGCCTACGAGATCGCAACCAGCTTGGAAATGATTCCCGTCAACCCGGAATTGATTGCCAAACTGGCCGAAGAGGATCGAATGATCCAAAGCCTGCTGATGAAGTTAGACGCCAAGACGAAAGAAGAGCTTCGACTGAAGAAAGACCTGAAACGCAAGAAGTAATTGCCCTTCTTCCCTCTGCCCCTTTGCCCCTTTGCCCCTCTGCCCCTTCCCTTCTCTTCCTCCACACCATCCCCCACCCCGACGCCGCGACGTACGCGATGATCCAGCGGGCGGACACCGTCGGTGTTTTTCAGATCGAGAGTCGTGCGCAGATGTCCATGCTGCCGCGGCTGAAGCCCAAGGAGTTTTACGATCTCGTCATCGAGGTCGCGATCGTGCGGCCCGGGCCGATCCAAGGCGACATGGTGCATCCGTACCTGCGCCGACGCAACAAGGAAGAACCGATCCCGCCCTCGCCGCATCCCTCATTTGATGAAGTCCTCGGCCGCACGTTGGGAGTGCCACTCTTTCAAGAGCAGTGCATGGCCCTTGCCGTAAAAGCCGCGGGCTTTACACCCGGCGAAGCCGATCAGTTGCGCCGTGCGATGGCGGCCTGGAAAAGAAAAGGCGATCAAATCTACCGCTTCGGTCAGAAACTCATCGACGGCATGATGGCCAATGGAATCCCTCGCTCCTTCGCGGAGCGCTGCTTCGAGCAGATCAAGGGCTTCAGCGAGTACGGATTCCCCGAGAGTCATGCCGCGTCGTTCGCGCTGCTCGTCTACGCCTCCGCGTGGCTGAAGTGTCACTACCCGGCGGAGTTTGCCGCGGCAATCCTCAACAGCCAGCCGATGGGCTTCTATGCCCCCGCGCAGCTCATCCGCGATGCGAAAGAGCACAACGTCACGGTTCGGCCGATCGATGTCAACCACAGTTCGTGGGATTGCACCATCGAGCCCGACGGCGCGCTGCGTCTGGGCATGCGCCTCGTCGGAGGCTCACGCAAGCAAGATGCCGTTGCCATCCGCGCCGCTGTCGAACGCCGCGGCCCCTACTCCTCGCTTCTCACGCTCTGGCGCGAATCGGGTTCGAGCGCGCTCACCTTCCGCCGCCTTGCGGGTGCCGACGCCTTCAAATCCATGAATCTCTCCCGCCAGGAAGCGCTCTGGAACGCCCGTCTTCTCCGCGATGACAAGCTGCCGCTTTTCGACGGCGTGGAAGAACCCGAAGCCGAACCCGGACTTCCATCGCTCTCGCCTCAGCAACAAACCACGCTCGATTACAACGCGACCGGCCTCTCGCTCAGATCGCACCCGATCGAATTCCTGCGCCCGTCGCTCAGGGCACGCAAGGTTCGCCCTTGCTCCGATCTCCGGAGCCAGCGCCTGTGCCCGAACGACCGCTCCGTGGCCGTCGCCGGTCTCGTCCTCGTCCGCCAGCGCCCCGGAACGGCTTCAGGAGTAACGTTCATCACGCTGGAAGATGAAACCGGCATCGCCAACCTTATCGTCTGGCGTCAGGTCTATGAACGCTACCGCAAACAGGCTCGCGCCACCACGCTGATCGCCCATGGCAAGGTGCAGCGGGAAGGAGAGGTGGTGCACGTGATCGTGTCGTGTCTGCAGGCGATCGACGCCCAGGAACCGCTCTCGGTCCGATCCCGAGATTTTCACTAGGACGCATGCAAAGTGCGAACCGGAGCACAATTCGCGTCGCCGGTGCACCCGATCCACAGCGAGAGCCAAAACCCGATATGCTCGCCCCGTACCGAATACCACAACCGAGGACTCCATGACCGGCTTCAAACATCTGCTGATCACGCTTGCCGTCGCGGCCCTGACGACGTCCGCCTGCGAACGCAAGAAAGAAGAAAAGGCACCTCCGACGCCGCCGGAGGTGCTCGTCCAGACGGTGAAGCGGTCGGACGTTCCCATCTGGGCCGAATGGGTCGCGACGACCGACGGCTACGTCAACGCGAAGATCCGCGCGCAAGTCACAGGCTACCTGACGGCGCAGAACTACATCGAAGGATCTTTTGTCAACAAAGGCGATGTACTGTTCACCATCGACGATCGTCCATTCAGGGCGGCCCTCGATCAGGCCAAGGGAGATCTCGCGCAGCAGGAAGCCCGCCTGGGAAAAGCCGTCATCGATGTCAATCGCTACACGCCCCTCGCCGCCGAGCAGGCAATCAGTCAGCAGGAACTCGACGACGCGATCCAGGCGAAACTCGCGGCCGAAGCAGCGGTCGCCGCGGCAAAGGCGGTCGTCGAAAACGCCCAGTTCAATCTTGGCTTTACCAAGGTCACTTCACTCATCGACGGCGTTGCGGGCCTCGCCAACGCTCAGATCGGAGATCTGGTCGGCCCCAGCGGGATGGAACTCACCGCGATCTCGACCGTCGACCCGATCAAGGTCTATTTCGTCATCAGCGAACAGGACTATCTCCGCTGGTCACTCCAGTACCAGTCCGAAGCGGAAATGGAGGCCAAAAGCAAAGACCTCGCTTTCGACCTTGTTCTGAGCAACGGCGAAACGTGGCCCCACAAAGGGAAGTTCTTCTTCGCCGATCGCCAGGTTGATGTCCGCACCGGCTCGATCCGCCTCGCAGCGATCTTTCCCAATCCGCGCCGAGTCCTCCGACCGGGTCAATTCGGCCTGGTTCGCACCGTTGTCCGCACTCAAGAAGATGTACTGCTTGTGCCGCAGCGCGCGGTGATCGAAGTGCAGGGTCTGTACCAGATCATGGTGCTCGACAAGGACAACAAGGTAAGTATCCGCCCGGTCAAGACCGGCGAGCGCATCGGAAGCGACTGGATTGTCCTTTCCGGAATCGAACCCGGCGACACGATTCTGGTGGAAGGACAGCAGAAAGTCAGACCGGGAATGACCGCGACGCCGAAGCCCTATGTGCCGTCGGCTCAAGAAGAGGCCGCCGCGGGCACGAGCGAGAAACCAAAGCCCTCGCGGAGCGCCACACCCGAAGCCAACCCCGCTGCTTCTTCGCCCGAGGAGAAGCACTAGCACATGTCCAGATTCTTCATCAACAGGCCAATCGTCGCGATGGTCATCTCGATCATCATGGTCATCGTCGGCCTGGTCAGCATGCTCCGGCTTCCGATCGCGCAGTTCCCCAAGATCGCGCCGCCCGAAATCTACATCAACACGACCTATCCCGGTGCCGACGCGCTCACGATCGAGCAGTCGGTCGCGACTCCGATCGAGCAGCAGATGAGCGGCGTCGACAACATGACCTACATGTACTCGCTGAACATGAACAGCGGGAACATGCGTCTGTACGTCGACTTCGACGTCACGACCGATCCGAACCAGGATCAGATTCTCGCGCAGATGCGTGTCACCCAGGCCAACAGCCAGTTGCCGCAGGCGGTGATCAACCAGGGCGTGACCGTCATCAAATCGGTCACGAGCCCGCTGGTTCTCTTTGCGCTCACCTCACCGAACGACACCTACGACCAGACATTCCTCGCGAACTACGCGTACATCAACATCAACGACCAGTTATTGCGCGTGCCCGGAATCGGGCAGGTGCAGGTTTTCGGCGCGGGCCAATACGCCATGCGCCTTTGGGTGAAGCCGGATCAACTCGCAAAACTCGATATCACCGTTCCGGAGATCGTGAACGCGATCCAGCAACAGAACACGGTGAACCCATCGGGCCAGATCGGCGCCGATCCGATTCCAAAGGGACAGGAGTTCACCTACGCCGTGCGCTCGCAGGGCCGGCTCGAGACCGAAGAAGACTTCGGCAAGATCGTCATCCGCGCCAACACCGACGGTTCATTTGTGCGCGTTTCCGACGTCGCACGCATCGAACTGGGCGCTCAGAACTACACGCAAAAGGCCCGTCTTGACGGAGGCAACGCGGCCCTCGTTGCCATCTATCAGCTGCCGGGTTCGAACGCCGTGGCCGCGGCAAAGAACGCCCGCGCCATGATGGACGAGATGGAGAAGCGCTTCCCGCCCGACATGAAATACGTCGTGGCGCTCGACACCACGCTCGCGGTGACCGAGGGCATCGTCGAGATCGAGCACACGCTCTGGGAAGCCATCATCCTGGTGATCATCGTGGTCTTTATCTTCCTGCAAGGCTGGCGCGCAACGCTCATTCCCCTCATGGCGGTGCCGGTTTCTCTGGTCGGCACGTTCATGATCTTCCCGCTTCTGGGTTTCTCCATCAACACGCTCAGCCTCTTCGGGCTGGTGCTCGCGATCGGTCTGGTTGTGGACGACGCGATCGTCGTGGTCGAGGCGGTCGAGCATCACATCGAGCAGGGAAAGACACCGAAGGAAGCGGCGCTCAAGGCGATGTCGGAAGTATCCGGACCGGTCGTTGCGATCGCGGTCATCCTTTCGGCGGTTTTCCTTCCGACGGTCTTTATTCCCGGAATCACCGGGCGCCTCTACCAGCAGTTCGCCGTTACCATCGCAATCTCGGTCATCATTTCCGCCTTCAATGCGCTCACGCTCAGCCCGGCGCTCGCGGCGATGCTGCTCCGCCCGAAAAAGGAAGGAAGGGGCCCGCTCGCGCTCTTCTTCAAAGGCTTCAATCGTGCCTTTGGCGCCACGACGAACGGCTACGTTGCGGTCTGCCACCTGCTCATCAGAAGGTGGATTCTCGCGATCCTGCTGCTGGGAGTGATGGCGTTCTCGGCGGGCTGGTTCGGCAAGCAACTCGCGCCGTCATTCCTTCCGGACGAAGATCAGGGGTATCTTTTCGCCGCGATCCAATTGCCCAATGCCGCGAGCCTGCAGCGAACGGATGCGGTGCTCGGCATGGCCGAAAAGGCCGTCTCGAAAGTTCCGGGCGTGCAGCACGTCACAACCGTCGCCGGGTTCTCCCTCTTCAGCAACGTCAACAACACCTACAGCGGGTTCTTCTTCATCACGCTCAAACCCTGGTCGGAGCGCAAGGACGAGGCTCAGAGCTACGACGCGATCAAACGAAATCTCGCAAAGGTGCTCGCTTCATACCCCGCCGCGATCGGATTCGCGTTTCCGCCTCCGGCCATTCCCGGCGTGGGAACGTCCGGCGGCGTGACGTTCATTCTCGAAGACCGCGCCGGCGGAACCGTCGATTTCCTCGCGGAGAACACCGAGAAATTCATAGCGGAGGCTCGCAAGCGACCCGAACTCGCGAGCGTCATCTCCACCGCGTTGCTCCAGGTGCCGCAGATCTACGCCGATGTCGATCGCGACAAAGTGCTCAAGCAGGGTGTGGACCTCTCGCAGGTCTTCCAGACGATGCAGGCTTTCATGGGCGGCGCGTTCATCAACTACTTCAATCGATTCGGACGACAATGGCAGGTTTACGTGCAGGCCGAGGGCGACTACCGCACCAACATCGAGAATCTCGGACAGTTCTACGTACGCAACAGCATGGGGCAACCCGTTCCGCTCAAGGCCGTCACTTCGACGCGCCCATCGGTGGGTCCCGAATTCACGATGCGTTACAACCTCTATCGCTGCTCGCAGATCAATGCCGCGGCGGCCCCCGGTTACAGCAGCGCTCAGGCGATGAAGGCGCTGGAAGAAGTCTTCGCCCAGACCATGCCGCCCCAGATGGGCTTTGACTACATGGGCATGTCGTATCAGGAGCAGCAGGCGCAGAAAGGCGTGGGCGCGGGAGTGATCTTCGCGCTCTCGCTGCTCTTTGTGTTCCTCATTCTGGCCGGGCTCTACGAGAGCTGGTCGCTGCCTTTCTCCGTCCTTTTGAGCACGCCGATCGCCGTCGCGGGGGCGTTTGCCGGGCTGTACATCCGTGATATGGAAAACAACATCTACGCGCAGATCGGCCTGGTGATGCTGATCGGGCTGGCGGCAAAGAACGCAATCCTGATCGTTGAATTCGCGAAACTCAATTACGAAGAAGGCAAACCGCTCATCGAGGCCACGCTCGACGGCGCAAAGCTTCGTCTCCGCCCCATTCTCATGACGTCGTTCGCGTTCGTGCTCGGCTGTGTGCCCCTCGCCATCGCCTCGGGCGCCGGCGCGATCTCACGCCAGGTGATGGGAACCGCCGTGATCGGGGGAATGCTCTTCTCCACGCTCATCGCGATCTTCGTGATTCCTGCCGGCTTCTACATGGTGGAACGCATCCGGGGTGAAAAGCCGAAAACAGCGATCCCACCGGTCCAGAGCGACGGCGAGTCGGCGGGGGTGCAGTCCCATGAATAAGGCGGACTTCAGGCCAACATGTCTGCTCGCGACCGCCGCTCTCGCGGCGATTCCGGCGTGCCATCCCGTCGGCCCCGATTATCAGCGGCCCGTGACCGCCGCGCCTGAAGTGTTCCGCGGCCAGGCGCAGCCCCAAGAGCATTCGCTGGCGGAAACTGATTGGTGGACCATCTACAACGACCCGGTTCTTCAGGAATTGATCCGCGAGGGGCTTACAAGCAACTTCGACACTCGCATCGCCGTTGCCCGCGTCGAGCAGGCACGCGAACTCGCGGCACAGGCTCGCTCACTCTACTACCCCACGGTGAACTACCAGGGCGCCATCACGGGCGGTCGCAACGATTTCGCCGGTACTCCGGTTCTCAACAACGGTGTGCAGGGCGGCACGGGTTTCGGCATCATCGGCGCCGCGTGGGAACTCGATGTTTGGGGCCGGATCCGCAGGCTGAACGAACAGGCGCTCGCGGAGTATCTGGCAACCGAGGAAGCGAAGAACGCCGTCATGATCACGGTCCTCGCGGAGATCGCAACGGCCTATTTCCAATTGCTCGAGCTCGACCTCGAGCGCGAGATCGCGATCCGTACCGAGCAGTCGTTTGCCGACAGCCTGAAACTGTTTACGCAGCGCCTGAAGGGCGGCGCGGGCTCGCGGCTCGAAACTTCTCGGGCGGAGGCCTCGCTCGCGTCGGTCGCCGCACGCGTTCCCGATATCGAACGACTCATCACGCTCAAGGAGAACGAGATCAGCGTGCTTCTCGGCAAGACGCCGGGCCCGATCAAGCGGGGCACGCGGCTGACCGAGCAGACGATGCCCCCGGAAGTGCCGGCCGGCATTCCTTCGCAATTGCTCGAGCGCCGACCCGACTTACGCGAGGCCGAGCAGAGGCTCCGGGCCGCCAACGCCGCCGTCGGCGTCGCGCAGGCGGACTTTTTTCCGCGGATTGGACTTACAACATATTTCGGAAAGGTCAGCAGTTCGCTCGGCGATCTGCTCGATCCGGTCTCGACCGCGTGGTCCGCTGGAGGCAACCTCTTGGGCCCGATCTTCACGGGTGGGCAACTCGAAGCACAGCTCGCTCAGCGCAAGGCGGAGTGGGACGCGGCACGCCTGGGCTATCAAAAGACCGCTCTGGTCGCGCTCCGCGAAGTTTCGGACGGCCTGACCGATCGCGATAAGCTCGAACTTGTCCGCGCCGAGCAGGAGCGAAGCGTCCGGGCGTTCTCCGAATCGGTGGAAGTGTCGATGAAGCGTTACTCGGCGGGCAAAGCATCCTACTTCGAAGTGCTCGAAGCGCAGCAGCAGCTGTTCCCGGCTGAAAACACGCTCGCACAGGTCCGGTTCAGCCAGCTCGCGACCATCGTGCGCCTGTACAAGGCGCTCGGCGGGGGGTGGAATCCGAGCGAAAAGGCGGAAGGTCTGCCCCCGGTTGGCATTTTCTCATCAAGCCTGCCCTGAGGTAGCAAGCCGATCTCGCAACTTGCAGTACTCCTGCGTCGCAGTTGCACTCCCGAAGCGACAGTCGATTCCGCGAATTATGGCGCTGTTGCGACGGCATCCGGATACGCGACAGGCTTCAGCTTTTCGAGAAGCACCCGCACAGGCCTGCCGGTTTGTCCAAGCGTCTTTGATCGATCAACCGCCGCAGAATACAGGGCGATTCGCCGTTCGCCCGCATCGGGCAGATTTGTGTCTACGACAAGCAACTCGGCGCACCGGCGAAAAACATCCATAAACACAAACCATTCGTCTTCCGGCTGAAGCATCCTGCGCCACCTCGGTTCGATCGCATCGAGGTGTTCGAGCGCCTCCTGCCCGTTCTTGACGCGGAGCAGCCACAGGCACAGCGATGATTCCAACATCAATGGCTCGAGATCGTCACCTCGCCCTCTCGCTCGAGATTCCGCGATTGCGTTCTTTGCCACCCGGACTCGGCTGAGCCAGTGTTGCTCGGTATCGGTGGGATCTGAGCTCGATCTGGAACCCATCATGGATTCGATGAAAGTCAGAAGGTGAACCCAGTTTGCTCCCATGTCATCATCGCTGACGTTTCGGAGATACTTCGACATCATGGCCGTCATCACGCTGGCATTTTGAAGCCGTTCCTGCTGATCGGTGTTTCGTTGGCGCAGCAATTCAATCGCCGCACGCTCTCGTGCGACTTCTGCATTGCCCACCAGGTAACCGGCTATTAATACGATCGCAATCGCCGCGATCGCACCAACCCCGGCGATACCCCATGCAATAGGAGAACGCTGAACCGCCAGTCGATAGCGGCGGGCAAACGAGGGCTTGGTCCAACGCAGCGGCTCGTGCGCGAGCCACAGCTCGAGGTCCACTGCCATTCGATCTGCCGATGCATATCGCTCTGCAGGCTCGATCGACAGCGCCCGAAGGCAAACGGCCGAGAGATCAGTATCGACGCCCGCGAGCGCTCGTGTGATTTCACGCTCGCTCCCCGTTCCCGACAAACGCTCCATAGCGGCCTGCTTCGTTGCACCGTTCGGAGCGGCGCCTGTCAGCATCCAGTACAGCAATCCTCCCAACCCGTACACATCGTCTTGGATCGACGAAACGGCGCCGCGAAACTGTTCGGGCGACATGAAGCCGAGCGACCCCGAGCGGTCCTCGGAGTGCGGGCTTGACTGATTGTGGCTGATTCCGAAGTCGGAGATTTTGGGAGTCCCGTCTTCGGTAAGCAGAATGTTTCCTGGCTTCAGATCACGATGAATCAGACCGGCCGAATGCGCTGCCTGTACGCCCTTGGCAACCTGCACGCACATTTCCGCCGCCGCCCGCGCACGATCAGACAAAGTCTTCCCGCCCCATTTTTTCTCGAGAGAGCCACCTCGAACAAACTCAAACACGAGCATCCATGACCCGCCAGGCCCCTGTATTTTGTCGAGCGCCCGAACGACATTGGGGTGAAGCACCCTTCGGGCTCGAATCGCCTCATCGGCAGCAGCACCCGGCGCCACGTGTTTCAACGCGACCCACGCCGGGCTGCCAGATTCTGAAAGCGACCGGTCCTGCCCGAGGTACACAGCGCCCTCCGATCCAATGCCGAGAAGCTGGTGCAACTGGTAGCGAGGCTCTCCGGAAGCCAAAGCCGGACCGACGTCGAAGGGTAATGGAATCGCCTCTCGCCCGGAATGAGATACGGCCAGCGAGGTGGTACTCCCCATGGCCTCGCCCAAGGCGTGCGCCGTTCGGATCGCGGGGGCCAGAGCCGGGTAATCTCGTGAGAGTATTGCTACAGCCTCCTCTCCTTCTGCGCCCGACCGCCGCATTGATTTGAGAGTGACCTCGATTGCCGCATCGAGCGCAACTGGCCTTGAGGTCAGATCCGGTATCGAGGTCAAGAACAGTTCAAGCCTGAGCGCATCGATGGAACCGCAGTTTTCGACGATCGCGTCGGCGAGCTCGCTATCGGAGAGATAGGAGGATGCCGCAAGAAGGCGCGCGATCCCCAACGGGCTTTGATTCGCGGTCGTGCTCTTCATTGATGCAATTCTCAACATTGAATTATTCCTGTTCTGCGCTAACCCGCAACTTTGACCTTATCCGCTCCCAGCGTTTGCGCGCAGTAGCGGGTTCCATTGATAATTCGGCGGCGATCACCTGAAGCTCGATTCCCATCAGCCACATCGTGAGAATCTGGCGGTCGATTGGTTCTTCCAAAGAGCGAAGCATCGAATCAAGCTCGCCCTCCATGCCGTCCGGACCCGACCGCTCTGCGCGCGCAAACCTGATCCGCCATTCTCGCGCGGCATCCGAATCCGGTCCTTCCACACGCTCCAAGTGCTGAAGAATCCGCCCCTTGTCCGCGAGCGCGTGATCGCCAATCGAAAAGATGAGGGCCCACAACTGCGGCTCGCTCGCGGCCCGCACTTCGCCGTCGCTGACCATTTTGTCGAACCGGCGCGCGATTGTTGAAACCAGTTCCTGGGAGTCACACAGCCGCCTCATGGCCCTCCCCATCTTCTGGCGATACCGCCGCCGGATCAGCGCCTCGTTGCGGGTCAGGAATTCTGCCGCCGCGTCGCGATCGCCGGTCCGGATTCGGTCGAGCGGATCCCCGCTGCCGCTTACCGGCCTTTCTGGTTCCGGACCTGTGCTATTCGCGAGGCGTCCCATCACTCAGGCTCAACTTTCGATAACGCCCGCCCCTCCACAGGAATGTGGAAATCTTATCCGAAATCCACACGGTTGTGTCACACGACCCCGGTTTGCCCCGCCCACTCCATGTCTCTGAGGTTCCTGCCTCGCAGACACATGGAGATTCGTTATGGGAAGAACACTAATCGTTCGGGCGCCTTTGTTGTGTTGGCTTGTTATTTGCCATCTCAAATGCGCCATTCCGGCGGCTTCCGCCTCGGGATTTCTTCCGGCAACTTTCGCGATCGCAGAATCCGATCCGATCGATGATCTCTCGAGCTGGCTTCATCAACTCTGCTACTACGTGAAATGCGACGAATCCCGCCCTCCGTCTGACGGATCGATCTCGGCGCGAGATTACACAGCCTTGCAGTTTGTTCTGGCGTACGACACGTTCGGCGTCCGGCCTGAGCTTACCAAGATCGAAATCATCAACGCGCGGTTGATTGTCGTCCAATGCCTGAAACTTCTGGCGGTGGAGCCCAACGGGCTCGACCAGGAAATCGCGCTGGCGCTGGAAGTCTCGCTCGTTTCACTTCAGACCGATCTCGGTTCCTGATTTCATCGCCACCATGCGTGCCGCGCGATGGGGCGCCGCACATTCGCAAAGGAGTCAGCGTGCGTCACTCTCGAACAAACTTGCGCATTACCCGGGGACAAGTCGCGAGTTCCGATTGCTCCCTCGATCCGATACGGGAGCGCCTCAAATCGGCACTCAAGGGGGAGAGCTGTCGCGCCATCGGGCTCCGCACAGATACGCATCCGGAAACCGTGCGGCGCTATCTGTCCAATGGGCATCCATCCATCGAATTCCTGAGCGCGGTTATCCACGCGTACGACATTTCGTGCAACTGGCTGATCATGGGAATCGGACCGCAGAGGCAGTCCGAAGTCGCCGACTATTCCATCCGATCGGCAACACTTTCGAGGCTTCTCCGCGGCATCGCGGAAAAGCTCGCGACGTCGGAGGAAGTCGGGCGCCTTGCCGCGCACGGTTCATCCGCGCAGCTTCGCATGACAAGCTCGCTCGCTCCCGAAATCTCGTCGCGTATTCGAAATTCACTGAGCGCGGCCCACCAGTCCACCTCGACTTGATCGCGTGGAGACCACAATGACCACCCATGCCGGCGCCGGCACTCTCCGGATTCATATCAGCCACCCATTGGGCCGCAGCACGAAGGCGGTTCGAGATTTTGTGGACGCCATGGACGGACTGGGAGGAGGCTCGGTCGCCGTGTCGCATTCGGCCGGCCTGCAACTCGATCAGCATTGGCATGCCCGCGCGAGTGAGGTGCTTCGTTCGACGAACTGGCTGCTGTTGGTCTTTGGCGAGCGCTCGCTCGATCGCGATTGGTGGCTCTGGGAAGCGGGCTACTTCACCGCGATCAATCCGGCGGTTATGAAGCGAATGGTGTGCCTGCACCATCCGGATCTGAATGTCCCCCGCACGCTTCACGCGTGGCGAACGATCCCTGCGAGCGTTGCGCACGCCGATTCCCTGCTCCGTGAGATTCTCGATTCGCGATCCGGTTCAAGCGCTCGCCCGCTGCTCTCCAGCGTGCAAGGCAAGGGGATTCGCTGGCTCAGCGAGTGCCTCAGGCACTGCTGCGTGCCGGCAAGCCCCGAACCGACGATCGATCCGGCACATCTCATCGGATGAAGCGGAGTGTCACGCCAAATCGAGGCTGCTCTGTACACCGAGCGTCGCGTAGATTTCTTTGGTGGCCGTTGACCGGTTCAGCGTGTAGAAATGCAGACCGGCAACTTTGTGATCGAGCAGGTCGCGGCACTGTTCGGTCGCCCAGTGCACTCCCACGCGACGCACCGCCTGCTCATCACCTCCGGTGCGGTTGAGCGCACGCAGCAGCGGCGCGGGATAACGGGCGCCCAACGCGAGTTCGGCCATCTTCTTCATCCCGGGCATCGAGGTGATCGGCATGATGCCGGCGATGATGGGTTGATCAATCCCCGCCAAGCCGCAGCGGTCGCGGAAATCAAAGAAATCGTGGTTGTCGAAGAATAATTGCGTCACGATGAAGTCGGCGCCCTCATCGCATTTCGCCTTCATGCGCTCGATCTCCACGACACGATTGGGTGTGTCGGGGTGGCCTTCGGGAAAGCCGGCGACCGCGATCGCAAAGCCTCGCTTGTTCGGATGGCCCCCCGACTGGTTGAACTTTTTGATCGCGCGGACAAGATCGGACGCCTGCTTGAAGTGCTTGTAAGGGTCTTCGCCGCCCTTGGACTTCGGCGGATCGCCGCGGAGCGCGAGGATTTTGTTGATGCCCGCCTGAGCGTATTTCTGCAGAATGTCGTCGATCTGCTTTTCGTCGTGCCCAACGCATGTCAGGTGGGGCATCGGGTCGAGCGGAGTTTGTGTTTTGAGACGCACAACAAGATTGTGGGTTAGATCTCTGGTCGAACCGCCGGCGCCATAGGTCACGCTCACGAAGGAAGGCCGAAGCGTCTCGAGATCGGTGATGTGCTTGTAGAGCTCCTCTGCTCCTTCGGGCGTCTTGGGCGGAAAGAACTCGAAACTGAAAGTGGCCCGCTTCTGCGCGAGGAGATCGCGGATATCGGCAGGGCCGGGCTTGATTGCGTTCGCCCACATCGTGCGGCACTCACTTCAAGCGGACCATTCCTCGGCCCGCCGGACCTTCGACAAAAAGAGGCCCGGACGCTTTCGCATCCGGGCATCGACTCAATAGCGATAGTGATTCGGCTTGTACGGCCCATCCGCCGGGATGCCGAGATAGTCGGCCTGGTCCTTGCTCAACTTGGTCAGCCGCACGCCGAGCTTGTCGAGGTGGAAGCGGGCGACGCGCTCGTCGAGGTGCTTGGGAAGGGTGTAAACCTTCTTCTCGTACTTGCCCGCGTTGTTGTGCAGCTCGATCTGCGCCATCACCTGGTTGCTGAACGAGCAGCTCATCACGAAGCTCGGGTGGCCGGTGGCGCAGCCGAGATTCAGGAGGCGGCCTTCCGCCAGGATCATGACGCTGTGCGCCGGCTTGCCCTTGGCGGCGGGGAAAACCCACTCGTCGTACTGGGGCTTGATGTTGATCGTCTTAATGCCCTTGAACCTCTTCAGTCCGGCCATGTCGATTTCGTTGTCGAAGTGACCGATGTTGCCAACGATCGCCTTGTCCTTCATGCGCGACATGTGCTCGACAGTGATGATGTCCTTGTTGCCCGTCGCCGTGATGAACAAGTCGGCACGCTCGACAACGTCTTCGAGCGTTGTCACTTCATACCCCTCCATCGCCGCCTGCAGCGCGCAAATCGGATCGATCTCGGTGATGATCACGCGGGCGCCCTGCCCACGCAGCGACTGAGCACACCCCTTGCCCACGTCGCCATAGCCCAGCACCACGCAAATCTTTCCGCTCAGCATGACGTCCGACGCACGCAGAATGCCGTCCGTCAGCGAGTGGCGGCAGCCGTACAGGTTGTCGAACTTGCTCTTGGTCACGCTGTCGTTGACGTTGATTGCGGGGAACGCCAACTTGCCCTGCTCCATCATCTGGTACAGCCGATGCACGCCGGTGGTCGTCTCTTCCGAAACGCCCCGAATCTCCTTGATCACCTTCGACCAGCGCCCGGGGTTCTTTTTCTGCTGCTGCTCGCAGAGCTCAAGGATGTAGCCCCACTCCTCGGCATCCTTCGCCGCGTTGAACTTCGGCACCTTGCCGGCCTTTTCCCATTCCGCGCCGCGGTGCACGAGCAAGGTCGCGTCACCACCGTCGTCGAGAATCAGGTTCGGCCCGCTGCCGTCCGGCCACATCAGTGCCTGATCCGTGCACCACCAGTATTCCTCAAGCGTCTCGCCCTTCCACGCGAACACCGGCACGCCCTTGGGGTCGTCCGGAGTGCCGTCCTTGCCGACGACCACGGCGGCCGCGGCATGATCCTGTGTGCTGAAAATATTGCACGACACCCAACGCACATCCGCGCCGAGTTCGGTCAGCGTCTCAATGAGCACCGCCGTCTGAATCGTCATGTGCAAGGAGCCCATGATCTTGGCACCCTTTAAGGGCTTTTTGCCCTTGTACTCGGCGCGAATGGCCATCAGGCCCGGCATCTCGGTCTCTGCGAGACGGATCTCGTTGCGCCCGAAGTCGTGCAGATTGATGTCCTTGACCTTGTAATCGAGGGTCGCCATCTTGTGCTTGGCGCCGCCTTTGGTAAGAGTCTTGGGTTTGGTCGCGATGCTCGTCATTTCCTGCCGCTCCTGAATCAATGTGTCCTGTGATACCCGTTCCAAACCCCAAGGCACTCCGCCCGAGGGCCGTTTTGAACTACTTCTTTCTTGCCCCACCGCTGCCGATCGCGACTCTCGCCGTCGCCACAAACAGCCCCGGTCCGCGAGCATCCGGATCCACCGGAAGCTCACGGAAACTCATCGGCTCAAGCCCGGCCATTTCAAAGGCCGAATCGATGTCCGAGCGGGAGAACCCCAGGTGCTGATGCCCCATGAGGTGCCTGTACTCGCTGCGATCGTGCCGCAGCATGTCAAGAACCAGCACGCGTCCGGAAACTCCCGCTTCGTTCACCCGCAGAATCCGCGCGGCCTCCCGCAAAGGAGATTCCGGCTTGGCGACATGATGCAGTACCAATCCAAACGCCGCCACATCCACGCTCGCCGGCGGCAGCGGGAGACTTGACAGTTCGCTCTCAACAAACTCGACGTTCTTGACGCCCTTCAGCCGGCGCTTCGCCGCCTCGATCATGGGGCCCGAACGATCCACCGCGATCACCCGCTTCACGATCGGCGCGAGCACCTCGGCGATGTTTCCCGTCCCGCAACCTAGATCCGCGACAACCCACGACGCCGGGAGCAACTCGAGCAACGCATGCATCGTGAACCGCGTTCCGAACAGCTCCTGGCGAACCGAATCCCATTCGCCGGCGACGCGTCCGAAGTAAGCCTGGCTGTCGGTCCGGCGCTCATCGAGAACTGCCGCGACGCGTCGGGCATCTTCGGCGTGCTCGGCCTTGTCGCCGGATGCCGCCTGTTCTCGAATTGTCAGCCAAATCGCCCGTGACGAAGTCGTGAGATCGTCCAGCACCATCCGGTAGAACGTCGCCGTTCCCTCGCTGCGTCGCACGATCCAGCCTGCATCCGCAAGCACCTTGAGGTGGCGGCTGATAGTCGACTGCGGGCTCTGAAAAACCTGTCCGAGTTCTCCCACCGAGAGCTCGACCCCCTCAAGCACGCGCAGCAACCGCAATCGGGTCTTGTCCGCCAAGACTGCCAGCCGCAGTGCCACGGGAATGTCCGAGATCCGTTCTTTCATCCGTTTATCCGGATGAATGGTAGAAAGGGCTACGGCTGGGGTCAACCGGAGTTCGAAAAGCCCCGCAATTGCCCGCTATTCCGGCCGCAGGACGAAGCTCGGCCCCGGAATCTCGCCCAGCTCGCGGATCCGCTTCTGGATTTCCTGATTCCGCGGCTCGATGTACAGGGCCATCCGAAGCCTCTTCAGCTCACTTTCCCGGTCGCCCAGACTGCGATACAGGTTCGCCAAGTCCATCTGAGGTTTGATCGACTTGGTGCCTTCCAGCTTTGCGGCGGTGATCAGCGCTAGTTTCGCTTCGTCAACGTTTCCCAACAGAAACTGATAGTGCCCCAGCCGCTCGTAATCTCCCGGACGGCCGCGATCCCGAGCTTCACGAGTCAGAAACGTGATCAGCTCTTCTCGCTCGTTGCAGGCGAGTAGGGCTTCGGCTAGCCCTTGCGCGTACTCCTGATTGTCGGGATGAACCGCGAGGCACTGATAAAACTGCTCCCGAGCCAACTGGGGTTGCCCCAGCTTCATCTCGGTCATCGCCAGCGAATAGCGAACATCGACGCCATCGGGCTTGCGTGTCACATATTCCTGATAGTCGCCCAAAGCGGCCGGGTAGTCGCCCATCGCATAGTTGCGATTGCCCATTTCACGCACGAGATCGAGGTTTCGTTGTGCCTGACAGCCGCCGAAGACAAGCGTGGCGGCGATGATCGCAAGAAAACTGAGAAGACGAGACATGGAAGCGACTCCTGAAAACCGGGAAGATCCGACAAGAGCATGTGTATCGGTCGCACAGAATACGCCCCCGGAATTCTGACCGTCGGACCGGCGTCGACTCAGTGTGCCGTATTCTCCCGCATGCCCGAATCCACGCCGAAACTGCGCATCCGACCGGCCCGCCCCGACGACGTTTCGTTCATACTGGCGATGATCAAGGAATTAGCCGCCTACGAGCGGGAACCCGATGCCGTGCATTCCAACGAACCCTCGCTCCGCCAGTACTTGTTCGGGCAGGGATTCGGGCGCGGGCCGTGCGCAGAGGCGCTGATCGGAGAAGTTGACGGAACACCGCAGGCGGCGGCGGTGTATTTCATGAACTTCTCGACCTGGTCCGGTGCGGTGGGCCTGTATCTGGAAGATCTCTACGTTCGCCCCGATGCGCGTCGCCTTGGTATCGGCAAATCGCTCCTCATCGAACTCGCCTCCATTGCCCGTGCCCGTGGCTGCCGGCGCATGGAGTGGGCCGTGCTCGACTGGAACACAACCGCGCAGGAGTTTTATAAGTCGCTCGGAGCGCACGAGATGTCGGGCTGGCATGTGTGGCGGATGGACGAGCACTCGCTCCAGCGTCTCGCGCACACCACGCGCTGAAATCAACCCCGCAGATCGACGCGAAAGCGCGAAGTGAAGTGCGAGTCTCCCTCGCCAATCAGAATGCGTCAGGTCTCCTCGGCACTCTGATCCGCGCGTTCTCTGCGCGCTTTCTTCATGCCGCAACTGAACCTCGCACTCGCGATTCCACCGCCACCGCGTCCAGCCAATATGCCAGGTTCGCCATCGGCCAGACAAGATGCCAGTATTGCGACGGATTTGCCGCCGCGGCCTGGAGGGCATCTTCGCGCACGTACTCGCGAAGCCCCTCGCTCTCGAGCACCGCGCGCCTTGCGACGCCGATCCAATTCTGAAACGGCAGCGGAAAACTCGCTTTTTCCCGGCTCAGCACACCTTCGGGCAGTGCCGAAGCAAACGCCCGACGCAGCGCGATCTTCGTCCTGCGCACGGTCCTTTCACCCTCCGCATCAAACTTCTCTCGCATCGGGAGCGATTCGGCGAGCGCCCGCACCCGAACGTCGGCGAGCGGTGTGCGTCCCTCGACACCCGCCAGCATCGTCGCCGTATCGAGTCGCAGCAGAAGGCCCGCCAGATTTGTCCGCTGCTGAAAAAACAAATGCGCTTGCAGCGGATCAGAATGTCCAAGATTCTCAGCACGCTTCTCGCACGAGTGAAACTCTCGCTCAAACACGTCCGAGAGGTCGTTGCCGTGATCGATGCGGGCCCGGTACTCGGGAAGCAACACATCGGCGTACGCGTCGGGGCTCAGCCACGCATTGGCGCGAAGTTCGAACTCGCCGGGCCCAATAGAAGGGTGGAGTTCGAGAATCGGGTGCGAGCCGTCCTGATATTGCACGCTTTGCAGCAACGCCAGGTCATACCCCCCAAAGAGTTCATCCGCCCCTTCGCCGCTCAACGCCACCTTGTGACCACCGGCGCGAAGCGAACTCGCCACCTCGAAGATCGCCACTTCGTTCGGGGTGCTCAGCGGCGTCAATTGGCGCCGGATCAGGTCGCCCCACAACCGGCCGAAGGACTCCTGCGTCACCGGAGCCTCTGTGTGCTCGCAACCCAAACGATCGGCGACCTGCCGCGCGAACGCGAAATCGTCGCCGCCGGGCGCTGTGGCGCCCTTCGCACCCGAGCAATACGTCCTGAGCCTCGTGCCTGCGGGCAATTGCTCACATGCCGCGGCAGCGATGATCGAACTGTCTAGCCCACCCGAAAGCAAAGCGCACAACGGAACGTCGCTCCGCAGATGGGCGCCGATGCTCTCTCGTACCACCGCTTCGACATCTCGGGACTGTGCCAAGCCCGATTCCGGCGCGTCGTGCATCGAAATACGCAACGATTCGTCCGCGTAATGAATCCGGATCAACTGCCCGGGACGCACCGTCGATACCCGCTGAAACAGCGTGCGCTCCGCCAGAGTGGTTCGCGCCGTCGTCAGATACGCGGAAACGACCAGCGGATCCGGCGTCCCATCAAAGCCCGGAATCGCCGGGAACGCTCCGAGTTCGCTCGCAAAGGCGAACGATTCCGCGCCGCCCGACCTCCGGTGCGAAAAATACAATGGCTTCACGCCCAGCGGATCACGCCCGAGCAGCGCCACTTGGCGCGCACTATCGACAAAGCAAAACGCGTACATGCCGCGGCAACGCGCAAGCGCCTCCGGCCCCCAAGTCGCAAGGGCCTGCAGGAAAGTCTCGGTGTCGCTGGATGTGCGGAACGAAACGCCGAGCGCCGAAAGGTCTCGCCGCACATCCGCGTCGTTGTACAACTCGCCGTTGTACGCAAGCACGAACCGGCCATTCGCGGCGGTCATCGGTTGGGCGGCATGCTCGCTGAGATCAACGATTGCAAGCCGACGATGCCCGATCGCAGCGCCCTCCGCCTCCCAAAGTCCCGAACCGTCGGGCCCCCGATGCGCAAGCCGATCGCGCATGGCAACAACCGCCGCTCGTCGAGCAGGCGACAACTCCCCATCAGTCGAGAAAATCCCGGCGATGCCGCACACGCACCCGGTCTATCGGAAATCCGGGCGCGTGAGCCACCGAAATCCCGGGGTTCGCGCCGAAAAACAATCCGCGCAGTACCGCTCAGACCCAGACCTGCACGATCACGTTGGGTTCTTTGAGTTTTCCGGTCCATTCGCCAACGGTGGACGTTGAAAACTTGACCTCGTGATCCGGGTGAGTGTCCAGCCAGTCGTTAATCTGCTTGTCCAGAAACTCGAGCGATTCCCCGGTCAACTTCGCGTGAAACGTCTTGACGTGCGTCGCGCCGACACCCGTCTTGTTCGACTTGCGCTGCCAGGAATCTTCAGTACGACCGATGCCGCCTTTTTGCTCAAAGGCCGTGATCTTCGGTTTCGCTTCCGGGCCATCCTTCAGCGGCACATCTCCCGCCGAAGAACCTCCACTCACGCTGGCGCTCTGCTGGCCCCCCGAGGTCACGCCCGATGAGCCAGGGCGAAACACATTCCCCGAACTGCCCAGTGACGGCTGCCCCCCACCCCCCCCACCACCACCACCCAAGCCACCCGTGTTCCCGAACGCATCCGATGATCGCAGTGGTTGACTTCGTTGCATGAAGGCCCCCTTTGGTGCTGATTCAGCATACCACGCCGGAGAATCTCCAGCGCGGCCCGACTTGTCGCTCTCCGATCCATTCCATTCGTCGGCCGCCACCGCCGATTTCCTCCAGAACCACGCGGAGCCCAACCTCCGATTCGGCGAGACTCACAACCCGAAACTCGGCAACGCGCTCGACCCGTCCCCGATCTCCGGAAATTGGCCCTTCATACACAAGATACTCGCGACGATGGTCGGATATGCGCTCCGCATCCACGATTTCCGGGTTTGTCAGATCCGTCCCTACAGCAAGGCGAAAACTGATCAGCCCCCTTCCAGCGTCCGGCCGCTCGATCATCCAATCGAGATGCTCGCCGCCGTCCGGCATTGCATGCCGCAGCACCACGCTCGCTCCGGAACTCTTCGGGCGCGAGTTTGATGAGGATTGGTTCATCTCTGCTTGACCAATGCAATTGTGCGCGCCAATCGAACACAAGATAACGAGCCGTTCATCCTGCGCGTCTCTTCGGGTCCGCCACCGGGACCGCGCTGAGAAGCCGCTTCGTGTATTCATGCCGGGGCGCGTGCAGGATGTTCTGCATCGTTTCTTCTTCAACGATCGCGCCCGCGTTCATCACGGCGATCCGGTCGCACATGTGCTGCATCACGTTCATGTCATGGCTGATGAACAGATACGAAAGCCCAAACTCCTTCTGCAGGTCCTTGAGCAGATTCAGAATCTGCGCCTGCACCGAGACATCGAGCGCGCTCGTCGGCTCATCGCACACGATCAGCCGCGGGCGCAGGGCGACCGCCCGCGCGATCGCGATCCGTTGTTTCTGTCCGCCCGAAAACTCGTGCGGAAAGCGATCCATCGAATCCGCAGGCATTTCGCAGCGTTCGAGCAGCGCCGCCACCTGTTCCCGAAGCCCCCTGCCGCGGCGTTCCAACCCGTGCACGACCAGCGGCTCACCAACGATGGCGCCGATCTTCATGCGCGGATTAAGCGACCCTCCCGGATCCTGAAAAACAATCTGCAACTCCCGGCGCATCGCTTGCATCTGTGCTCGACCCGAACGGGAGATCTCAACGCCATCAAAGCGGATCATTCCCGACCTCGTTGGGATCAGGCCCAGGACGGCACGTCCCACCGTCGTCTTGCCGCAGCCCGATTCACCCACCAGCCCCAGTGTTCGGCCGGCCTCAATCGAAAAAGAAACGCCGTCCACCGCCACCGTCCATCCGGTTCTGCGCCCGAGCAGTCCCGTGTATCGCGGGAAGTGAACCCGCAGATCGCGCACCTCGAGAATGTTGCGGGCTTCCGTGCACCCGGCCAAGTCGTCCATATTCTCACATGTTACCGGGCACGTCACGCAACCGGATCGGGACCGCTGCCTTATTGCCGCGCCACAACCCAAGCCCGCGGAACACCAGACTTTCGCGCTTGACGCTCCCGCTTCCGCGTCTACCCTTCCGCCTCTACTTTCCGGGCAGATAGCTCAATCGGTAGAGCACAGCATTGAAAATGCTGGGGTTGCCGGTTCAAGTCCGGCTCTGCCCATTAGCCGCTTTTGCACGTTCGCGCTCGACTTCGCGCCAACTCGCAAAAGCGGCTTTTTTGTTGACGTTTTTAACCCATCGTGCGACTCTTGGCGATGGGTGGCGGCTTGCTGCTGCGCCGCGTTTTGCGTCACAAGTGCGCCGCTTTCTGCGCCGCTTTTGGATTCGGTCGCCCGGGACCAGTCCGCATCGGTCACTTGCAGGTAGTGCCCGGCCGCGATCGCCTTTGTGTTGCCGATCCACGCACACACCGTGTGCAGCGGATACATCGTCGCAAGTTCGGTCTGCCGGCTCGCCCGTAGATTGTGCCAGGTGCGTTCCCAAGGCTCAAACCCCGCGAGCTTGATGATCCGTCGCAGTTGCGGGTTCAGGTTCGTGCCTTCCCGATAGCGCTCGATCACCGCCTCCGCCCCATCCGGCGCCGCATCGAAAAGCGCGAGGAGCGCGTCTCGCACCTCCGGGAAAAGCGGAACAACCCGGTCGCCCTTGCCCTCGTGGTGTTCGGTCTTGGACGACCGCACGCGAAGCCTGTTGTTCGCCCAATCGACATCAGCCCAGCGAAGGGCCAGAGCCTCGCTCGGTACTCGAAGCCCTCCGAACCTCGACAGGACGATCAGAGCGCGCCATTCGGCGTCTGGAGCCGCCTCAATGACTTTGGAGATCGTCTCCCGGTCGATGAACGCCTGTCTCGCCGTGTTCACCTGTGAGCCCGCACGCAATTCCGAGAAGGGATTGTGATTCGCCAGCCCGCGACGGATCGCCCATCGAAACATCTGACGTGCGTAGAGGACGGTGCGGCTGATGGTCGCCTGCGAATACTCATCTTCCGCCAGTTTGGCCCTCCACTGCTCCGCGTCAGCTTCCCCGATCTTCGCAAGCTCGCGGTCCTCGCCGAAGTGCTCAAGCAACTTCGACTGAACCTGGCCCATCCGCACCAGCGTCGCCGGCTTGACCGCCAACCCTGAGAAAAACGCTTCCAGCGTCGGACCAAGTAGCCGATCGCTCGTGCGGATTCGTGGCGGCACCAAATCAACCCGCACAAGCCGCTCGTACATCTTGTCCGACAGTTCGGTCAGCCAGCGGGCGGTCTCACCGTCCATCGCCTGATTCAGGCTCTGGGCAAGCACAAGAGCTTCCACATACGAGCGAAAGCTTTCGGCGGATTTCTGATCGCACCGGCCAAGCCGGATCGTGGGCCGGTCATCGCCGCGGACGAACTGAATCCGCTTTTTTCCGCCCTTGTCGCGTATGACGCTCGCCATGAGTGATCTCCTCTCAATCCGCCCGTAAGGGCCTGACTCTCTTCTCGATCGCTTTC
>JAHBXG010000027.1 GCA_019636565.1 Phycisphaeraceae bacterium | reverse complement strand
GCCGCGATGCTGATCAGCATGGTGGCGGGTGTGGTGATCGCGTACCTGGTGGTGCGGACGACGATCAAGGGGCGAGCCGTGCTCGACGCGCTCTGCATGCTGCCTCTCGCCGTGCCGGGTCTCGTCATGGCCTTTGGTTATGTCGCCATGAGTCTGCGCTGGCCGTTCGGCAAGGAGGGGCCGCTGGGTGACTTCGTCAGCGTGCTCGCAGCGAATCCGAACCCCGTGCCGCTGCTGATCGCGGCATATGCAATCCGGCGTTTGCCCTACATCGTTCGTTCCACCGTGGCTGGCCTGGAGCAAACCAGCGGCGAACTCGAGGAAGCGGCTGTCAACCTTGGCGCTTCCCGCTTGACTGCGGTCCGGCGAGTCATTGTGCCGCTGATCATGGCCAATCTGATCGCCGGCGGCATGCTGGTCTTCAGTTTCTCGATGCTGGAGGTTTCTGACTCCATGCTTCTCGCGCAACAGAAACACCAATATCCGCTGACCAAGGCCATTTTCGCGTTCACCGAGCGCCTGGGAGACGGCGTCTACATTGCCAGCGCGATGGGTGTCTGGGGGATGGCGTTGTTGACCGTCACGCTCTTCTCGGCGTCGATCTTGCTCGGCAAGAAGTTGGGATCGATCTTCCGGGTCTGATTCCAATCTCGAAGCACCGCGTTGGCCGTCATCAACCACGCGATGATCATGCAGATGCAGGAGCCGGATGCTCGTCTCCACACCCACACCGCGTCCTGCAGCGACGGGATCGAAGGTGGGAGAACCATGCCCAGCCACCAGATTGCCGCGGCGGCGATGCCAAGTCTCCTCGTTGTGTGACTCTTGCCGGTGATGATGACCGCACCGATCAGGAAGCCCAGTGGCATGGCGTGCACGAGGTGGCGTGAATTGGTTTGAGGTGAGAACGCCAGCGCCGCGACGATGAGACCGGTCCACTCAACCAACAGCACGGGCCATCGGGCTTCTTCGCCGCCCCCCCATCGTCCGAGCCACATCGGCTGCTGATTGCGGCGATACACCCACCACGCGGCAAGAAACGTCGCACCCATCAGCATCGCTGCGATCGGCATTCCCAATTTCGGCTGTCCGATCGAATCCGCCGTCCGAACGATCGCGGTGGTGATCGAGATGCCGTATTCGCGGGTGTTCATCACTCGCGCACGGCCCGCTTCGGTCTGCCAACCGCCATCGCCCGCGTGGATCAGGCCAGAGGTTGCTCCGCGCCAGAGATCGGTGTTCATCTGCCAGCCGATGAATGCCGCGGGGATCATGGCCCAGAACGCCACGCCGGCGATGAGGCCGGCGACATGTCTCAGGCGGCCACGCACAGCGAAGTAAGGCAGCGCGACGATCGGCAAGTACTTGATGCTGAAACCAAACCCGAGCGCCAGGCCCGAAATGAGCCAGTGCCGCCCCAATCCCCACATGCCGATGACCCAGCACGTGAGCATCAGGATGTTGGACTGCTGCATCTTCATGTCGCCGAACAATTTGTCGGCGAGGAGCGCAAGACCGATGAACGTGACGATCGGTGCGGCCTTCGGCACACCCAGCCGACTCGCAACTGTCCAACCCCCCAGCCATGCGGCGTACGCCAGCATGAACATGTTGATGATGAGCCAGACGAACGCAGCGCCCTCAAGGCCGAGTCTCACGAGCGGCATCAGCAGCGTTGCGAGCAAGGGCGGGTAGATGTAGCCGAGGTCACCGGCGGCAAAAACATCGGTGCCCTTCACCAGCGCTTCGGCGCCGCTGAAGAACTCGTAAAAATCGCGATGCCGGCGAGCGAGCGGCTCGGGACCCGTCATGATGCGGTAGCTTGCAATCGTCCCGTAGAGCACGATCGCGAGGCTTCCCGCATAGGACCCGACGCGAACAGCCGCGTGAGCCCACCAAGCGGTGGGCTCAGCGGTCGGGCCACTTTGTTTCGGAGAATCCGAATCGTGCATCACTTCAGGTCGACGAGTTCGATCTCAAAGACCAGATCCGCCTTGGGCGGGATGTCCGGGGGAGCGCCTGCGGCCCCATAGGCGAGGCCCCAGGGAATCGTGAGTTTGCGCTTTCCACCGATCTTCATTCCCGGGATGCCTTCTTGCCATCCCTTGATGAGGTCTTCGAGCGGAAACTCGATCGGGCTGCCGCCCTGAGTTGAATCGAAGACCTTTCCGCTTGACTTGAGCGTGCCGTGATAGTGGACAATGACGATGGAATCGAGCGAAGCGACGTCGCCGTCTCCTAGGGTGATTTCCTCAATTTCGACGCCGCCGGGTGTGGTGGGCATTGGATGCTTTCGGGTGTTTGGGGCCTTACTTCGTGGGCTCGACGACCTGAATGAGTTCGATGATAAAGACCAAGTCGCTTTTGGGCGGAATGACCGGAGGGCGACCGGCCTCCCCGTATGCGAGAGCATATGGAATGGTGAGGCGCCGGATTCCGCCGGGCTTCATGCCCGGAACGCCCTGCTGCCAGCCCTTGATGAGGCGGTTGAGCGGAAAGGTCGAAGGCTGTTTGCCGCGGGTGGTATCGAACATCGTCCCACCGTCTTTCAGTGTTCCGTGATAGTTGATAGTGACCGTGGCGCCGGGCTTGGCTTCGGCGCCCTCGCCCAGTCTTAACTCCTCAATCACGAGTCCGTTCTCGGTGGTCTTGGTCGTGATTGCGGTCGCATCGTCGCAGTTCAGAAACGTCACGGCGGGTTTCGTCTCGGGCTTGGGTTCGGCCTTGGGTTCGGGCTTGGGCTCTGCCTTGGCCTCGGCTTTCTGCACGGGCACCGAAGTTGATTTGGAATCGGCCTTGGGTTCGGGTTTCGAGGCAAGCGCCGGTTGCGTCGTTCCAGGAGCATCTGACGGTGGCGCTGGCGGGGGTGCATCCGCCATCTGCCGATTCGCGGC
This sequence comes from Phycisphaeraceae bacterium, assembly GCA_019636565.1. Classification (GTDB taxonomy): domain Bacteria; phylum Planctomycetota; class Phycisphaerae; order Phycisphaerales; family UBA1924; genus JAFEBO01. Next base: position 51,080 of record JAHBXG010000027.1, on the reverse strand, counting down.
CTCACCCGCAGCGGATTCCATGTTGGCTTCTGCCGCGTGCTCTTCGCGGGGTGCGTTCGCCGCGGCAATTTGCTCTTGTACATGCGATCCGTCGCCGTCAGCGGGTCGATCGGTTTCGGAGACTTCGCTAGTGCCGCTCTTGCAGCCGGTCAGGCCGCCCGCGACGAAGAACGCGAGAGCGACCGGAACCAAGGCTTTCTGTATCGAGATTCGCCGAATTCGCATGCGTAACTCCGGGAAGAATGCGTGATGCTATCAGGCCCGGCGAAGCGACCGAGCGACTTCATCCAATTGAATGGGTTGCGGATGACTACTGCCCTTGGCTCTCGGCCATCTGCTCCTGCACCGCCCACCCTGCGCCTTCAGCGGGGCGATCGGTTTGCGTCACTTCGCCCTGACCGGCGCTGTTGCAGCCCGTGATAGCGAGAAAGGACGCGATCGCGGCACAGCAAAGCAGCGCGTCTACAAGCGCTCGCGACGATTGGGGTCGTATCCGTTCGTTCTTCATAGAAGTCTCCCGAAGAGCCGCCGGATCGTACCAATGTTCTCGGTCCCGGGTCGGCGCAGACGTTGCAAACCGCCACGCTTTCGCAGAGTCCCGGCGGCGGAACGCCAGCCGATCATGCGGATCGCCGAAGCAGATGCGATACGGCGGGATGGGACGCCGGTTGGGGGGAGCGACATGCACCGACTCGTGAATCTCGTGGCCGCGATCACGCTGATATTGGGCGTGATGGTTGTCGGCGGCTGGCGATATGAGCGCGCGGTGACCGGCGGGCACGAAAACGGCCTCCGTGCCGAGACGATCCGCCTCAAAAGGGAGGTCGATCGAAGGGCGGCGATGCTGGAGACTCAGAAGAGCGCGGAGGGTTGGCCACGCAAGATCGACCCGGAGTGGTTTGGCGACAACCCGCCCCGCAACTTCTGGATCACCGGCGATCGACCCTGGATCGAGATCGCATCGGCCGAGCAGTTGTACCTGCAAGACCCCGTGGTGCGCGCAGTGGATGCGCGAGTGGGCGCCGACTTGGCGGAATTCTGGTACAACCCGGCGAACGGGAACATCCGAGCGCGCGTTCCGACCGGCGCGAGCGACCGAGAGACACTCGCGCAGTACAACCGGGTCAACACCACCGCGCTTGACTCACTCTTCGAGTCTCCGAAGTGGCGCAGTGCGCGCGCAAACGACAGGTGAACGATGCGCGCGAAGCGCATCCGATGTGGAAAACTTTCGTTCGCATGAGATTTTGACTTGCACTCTCAAGAGAAAGTTGTCACACTTCCGATAATTCATCGTGCGTCCGCTCGGGCCTGTCGCGTATCCGAACGGTCAAGGCGCACGAACATCATGTTTGAGGAGATCTCTCTCATGGCCAAGAAGAAAGCTAAGAAGAAGGGCAAGAAGAAATCCAAGCGGCGCTAATGCGCTGCTGGGACCGAATCATCCCCAGCGAGAGGTTTTAGGGAGGCCGCGGCGGTCCCTGCCAAATAGCCGCGGCGCACAGCCCTCTCGCAATCGCCCGTCTGCTTTCGTGGACGGGTGAGCCGGACAACCCGGCATCGGTTCAGATCCGAACTCAAAAATTTCGCGACCGTTAGCGGGGCCGCCGTGCGGCCCCGCTGTCGTTTTGGCCTTGATTTCAGGCCCGATTTGCATTCTGTGTGACGCCTGCTCATGATGCACGCGTGACGAATACATCAGGCCCCATCTACGAGCCCACCACCGATCCTTTGCGGTTCCTGCGCCGGCATTACTCGGCTGTCATCACGATCGACGAACTGATTGTGCCGCGCAACATCGTCATCGATCCGGCATCGGGTGAGTTGGTGGCGGCGCTGCCGGCGTCGGTCGACGATGCGGAGTCGATCGTGCTGCATGTGCCCGATGAGTCGAGCGGCTCGCTCCAGATGATGGTCGAGTGCCGTCCACTCGATGCGAATCGCGACGCTGCGTGCGATCGCTTGCTCATCTACCACGGGCGCGCCGAGGGCGCGCGCTTCGCCGCGATGCACCCAATTGACGTCAAATGGGAGGTCCAAGAGACAAAAATCGAAAATTTTTTTGGTCCGAGCCCGCTTGCATCAGAGGAGCCCCGCCTTTGCCGGATGTTGAACGGTGATCCGAACGCTTTGGGGGCGCTGCTGGAGAGACTTTCCGGTCGCGCCACCATGGAGCCAAGGGCGGTTGGGGTGGATCAACTCGGACTCGACGTGCGGACGCGCACCGGTCTGGTGCGCATCGAGTTTCGTGAACCCCTCACGCCGCAAACGGCGCTTGCAACAATCGAGGAATGGATGCGCAAGTCTTGAGCAACCAATTACATCCGAACTCCCTGCGGGAAGCGCACGCTCACCTTCCATGGCTTGGCCGCGCGCTCGACATGCTTTCGCTTGAGGGTTGCTCGAGCGCCGCCGAAGCGCTCGACCGAATCGCCTCCCGCGCCGGCAGTCAGACCGCCGGGGGGTGGATTCAGGCGCATTCGGCTCGGGTTTCGGGCTGGGGCGGGAGTCGGGATGTGGATGGGGGTGGGGGCGGGGGTGGGCGAAACTGGTTTGATCGGGCCGAATTGGATCGAGTGACGGGTACAACCCCCACTCTTGTCATGTCGTTCGATCATCATGCCGTGTTTGCCAACACCGCGGCACTTGAAAGGGCGGGCGTCCGGCGGGATGTCCCCGATCCCCCCGGGGGCATCATCGAACGTGACTCGAAAGGCGAGCCGACCGGCCTGCTGCTCGAGGCAGCGGCATTTTCCATCTGGTCGCTCGCTCCGGAGCCGCCGGAGACAATGCGAAACGATCAGACTTTGCGTGCTATTCAGCATCTCGAGGGACTGGGCTTCGTTGAAGTTCACGATCTCTTTGCCCCGCCTTGGCTCGGGCCTGTGCTTGCGGACCTGCACGCCCGTGAACTCTGCAAACTAAAGATCGGTCTCTTTGTGCCGCTCGAAGACATCGAGTCCGCGGCACAATCCCGCGCGAAATGGGAAAACGAGGATTTGCAGCTTCTTGGCGGCAAGATATTCACTGACGGAACGCTCAACAGCCGCACAGCCTGGATGCTCGAGCCATACTCCGACGCGCCAAAGGGCCTCGTGCACGGCAAGCCGCTGATGGACGCGGCTCAGATCGGGACCGCGATCGCTCGTTGCATGTCGCACGGTCTGGGGATCGCGATGCATGCGATAGGCGACGCAGCGGTGCGCGCATGTCTGGACGGCGTACAGCAATGGCGCCATTCGGGAGTGCAAGGCGAGCAAGCGCCCATTCGGATCGAGCACTGCGAGTTGATTGACGAGGCAGACGTGTCGCGATTCGCGGAGTTGGGGGTGATCGCCAGCGTGCAGCCATGTCATTTGCTGGCCGACGTCGAAGCGCTGCGCAATGGGGTCGGCCACCGGCTGCATCGCGTGATGCCATGGCGGGACCTGCTTCGCGCCGGGCTCATCCCGGGAGAGACGTTGATATTCGGAAGCGATGTGCCAGTGGTGCGGGCCGACCCGGTGGACAGCGTCCAAGCCGCAACGCAGCGTCGCAGACGGGATGATGCCGTGCCGATCGCCCCGGAGCAAGCGATTTCGGAATCCGAGGCCTGGCGCTGCTTCCGCCCGACCGAAAACCGTGAAGGCGTGCTGCGCCGACACCCCCTCTAATTAGAAGCGGCGATGGCGTACGCCCTCTTGGTAAGTGGTTGGTCGTCGCTGATCCTTACGTTATACGAACATCGCTTTGGCCGGCGGATTTTGCTTGCGTTTGGTCGCGCACCGGCGGTAGTCTGTGCCTTGAGAGATAGGGACTCATGAGCCCGGGCGGCACGCATTCCGCGCGTGCCGCGAAACACCGCGGTTCGGAGTCAATGGGCGTACGCCGCGGCGTACGAAGGGAGGAACTTCGTCATGTTGCGCGCACTTTTGGGTCGGCTTCGCCGATTCGTCGCCGGTTTGATCGGTGAAGCGGCGCCGCAACCGGTTCCGGTGACTCGTTCATCTCGTACATAAAGGGGCGCCAACGCGCCTCTGACCTGGCGTGGGCCGCAGTCATTGCGGCCCACGCTATTTTTGAGCGTCGCCTGTGGCTTCCATTTCAGCGCAGGCGGAACAAGAAGTCTGAATACAGTGCATGGTGCCGTCGCAGCGCGACGGCTTGCCACGGAGAGGCTCATGCGCCCGGAAATCCGCTACAACAACATCATTGATTCCGATGAGGCCCGGCAGGCGCAGGAGTGGGCCGATCGCGCGCCCGAGATGCATCATCAGGAAATCGACGCGAACCATTTCTACATCACGCAGCATTACACCAAGTACACGAGACAGGATCACGAGGTCTGGCGCGATCTCTTTGACCGGCGATGGTCGGTGCTCGCGAGCCAGGTGAGCAGCCAGTTCATCGATGGGATGAAGATCCTAAGGCTGACACGCGACCGCCTCCCTCTGCTCGATGATCTCGTGCTCGACCGCGACATCGAGATCGCCGGCGGCGAAAAACTGGCGAAGGGAACGCGGATTGACGGCATCAACAAGTTCCTGGGAGCGCAATCGAGCTGGGCATCGCACGGCGTGCCCGGGTACCTGCCGGCCAAGGCGTTCTTTGCCTGCCTGGCGCAGCGGGAATTCCCCACGACGGTGCTCATCCGGCCGCGCGATGTGATGGACTACTTGCCCGAGCCGGACATCTTTCATGATGTCTTCGGGCATGTGCCGCTGCACGCGCTGCGGGTCTTTGCGGACTTCCTGCAAACCTATGGCAAGGCGTCGCTACTGTGCGAGGACGAAGAACACATCAAGCGACTGGGGCGGCTTTTCTGGTTCACCGTCGAATTCGGCCTGATCAAGGAAGGCGGGCAGGTCAAGATCTACGGCAGCGGACTGGTGAGCAGCCACAGCGAGAGCGAGTACGCGCTCAAAGGCGACTGGGAGAAAAAAGGCCAGAGCGCCCCCGACTGCATCGAGCGCCCGGTGGCGGAGTGGCGTCCGTTTGATATGGAGCGGGTTTGCAATACCGACTTCGAGATCGATCATTTCCAGCCCATCTATTACGTGCTCGAGAACTTCGAGCAGCTGCGTGACGCGATGAGCCGCTACGCGGAACAGGTGCTGGGCAAGAGCTGGAAAACAACCGATCCGGCCGTTCCAGCCGGTCGCTAAGTCCAAGATCACCGCCGCGTCGGGAGGCGGGAGGTATCCAATCCTCCTTGTGGGCAATTACCCACAAAAAACTCTCGCGGACGAGCGCTCGACGCGGTTGGTTTTCGGCTGCGAGTGGCCTTGTTTCAAAGTTGTTTTATTTGTCCAACTATCAAGTTTGATTCATCAAACTTCAGGGACTACGATGCGGCAAACCGTCCATGAGCACCTTGCCGCCCAACTCCCCGGCCCAATCCGACCCGGCACCGGCGATTTCCACGATGGAGCCCGGCTGGCGCGCCCGCAACCAGACTCCTTCGCTCGCCGAAGTGCACGCGTCGATCCCCGTCCCGACGCACGGCACATTCTGGAAGAAACTCTTCGCGTTCACGGGCCCGGGACTGATGGTTTCGGTCGGCTACATGGATCCGGGTAACTGGGCGACCGATCTTGCGGGCGGCGCGCAATTCGGTTACACGCTTCTCTCGGTCATCCTGATCTCGAATCTGATGGCAATGGTGCTGCAGCATCTCGCGCTGAAACTGGGAATCGTGACCGGGCGCGACCTGGCGCAGGCCTGCCGCGACCATTACAGCAAGCCCGTCGGCTTCATTCTGTGGGTGCTCTGTGAGATTGCGATCGCGGCGTGCGATCTGGCGGAAGTCATTGGATCCGCCATCGCGCTCAACCTGCTGTTCGGCATTCCGCTCTGGCTCGGCGTGTGCATCACTGCGGTAGACGTGCTGCTGATTCTCATGCTGCAATACCGGGGCTTTCGCGCGATCGAGGCGATTATCGCCGTGCTTGTACTGACCATCGGCCTGTGCTTTGCCTACGAAATGATCGCTTCGCGTCCGGACCTTCCCGGAGTCCTCGCGGGCCTGTTGCCCCGACCCGAGATCGTCACGGACCCGGCCAAGCTCTACATCGCGATCGGGATTCTTGGCGCCACCGTCATGCCTCACAATCTCTATCTGCACAGCAGCATCGTGCAGACTCGCAGGTACGAAAGAACCGACGAGGGCAAGGCGATGGCCGTTCGCTACGCAACGATCGACTCGACGGCGGCGCTGTTCATCGCATTCTTCATCAATGCCGCGATCCTCATCCTGGCCGCGGCCACGTTTCACAACACGGGTCACCAGGATGTCGCCGGCATCGAAGATGCGTTCAAGTTGCTGACGCCGGTGCTCGGCGCCACGATGGCGAGCACGGTCTTTGCCATCGCGCTGCTCGCCAGCGGGCAGAACAGCACGCTGACCGGCACCCTCGCCGGCCAGATTGTGATGGAAGGGTTCCTCAACATTCGTCTGGCTCCGTGGCTTCGGCGGCTGATCACGCGGCTGCTCGCGATCATTCCGGCCGCGATCGTCGCGGTCCTGTACGGAGCCAGGGGTGTCAACGATCTGCTCATTCTCAGCCAGGTCATCCTCTCGCTTCAGTTGTCGTTCGCCGTGATCCCGCTGGTGCTGTTCACGTCTGATCGTGTGAAGATGGGCCGCTTTGTAAACGGCACCTGGCTGAAGATCGTCTCGTGGGGTATGGCAGTCGTGATCGCCGTTCTGAACGGATATCTGCTCTACGAGACGGTGGTTTCTTGGATCAAGCCCGACGCACCGATGAACTGAAACGCTCGGGATCAGGCATGGCAAGCGAAGCAGTCGAAAACTACCTGAAAGCGCTGGAAGCGCTCTGCCGCGAGTCGCCCACGGGCGAGGCGGGAATGAAACGCCTCGCGGCCGTCGTCGGAGTGACCACCGGGACGGCGACGAGCATGGCCAAGAAGCTCGCGGCCGCGAAACTCGCCCGATACGAACGCTTCGGCGGCATTTCACTCACGGCCAAGGGAAGGGCCGCGGCCCGAGACATTCTCCGCCGCCATCGCCTCATCGAGACATTTCTGGTCGAGACCCTGAAACTCGATTGGAGCGTCGTGCACGCCGAGGCGGAACGGCTGGAACACGCGATCTCACCCGCCGTGCTGGAGGCGCTCGATCGCCATCTGGGCTACCCAATCGTGGATCCGCACGGCGACCCGATTCCCGACGGTACCGGAGGAGTGCGCGAGGCCCGGGGGCGATCGCTGTGTGAGTTTTCCGCCGGCGCCCGCGTCGTTGTGGCCCGAGTCGCCGACCAGGATCGTGAATTCCTGGAGTTCGTTGCTCGCAAGGGGCTCAAGCCCGGCGCGATCGCGACCGTGATCGCCGTCGATGTGCCCGCCCAGTCGATCCGCGTCACCCCCGAGGGTGGAAATCCGGTCGCGCTCGGGTTTGCCGCGGCCGGCAAGATCATGGTCGAAAACCCGCGATAAGGCCCGTTTTTGTCACCGAACACGAGCCGATCTGTTGCTTGCGAGAGGCGAATCCGCGGCTCCAAACGCCTACGCTTCTCCCCCTATGGGCAAGACTCGCGAGATCAAAAAGCGGATCAAGGCCGTCGGCAACATCCGGCGCATCACCAAGACGATGCAGATGATCGCCACCGCCAAGTTTTCGGCGGCGCAGCAGCGATCGGTTTCCAGCCGCCCGTACACCGATGCGCTGTTTGAACTCGTTGCAAGCCTCGCAAAGAGCCTCACCGACATCAAGCACCCGCTTCTCACCGGCGGCCCGGCCAAGCCAGACGCGAAGCCCCTTCTGCTGGTGCTCACGTCCGATCGTGGTCTGTGCGGCCCCTACAACGGCAGCATCCTCCGCACCGGCATGCACTTTGTCCGCGAGAATCCCGCCAATCGCGCCGGCTTCATCGAGCTGGTCGGCAAGAAGGGCGCGGGCTTCCTCAAGTACAACAAGATTCCGATCTCGCAGCACCACACTCAATTTGGCGACAAGCCCAGCTACGAAAAGGTCGAAGAACTCGCCCAGAACTACATCGACCGCTTCACCAGCGGCGAGGTCTCCAGCGTTCACGTCATCTACATGAAGTTCCTTTCCGCGGGCAAGCAGGTTCCGACGGTGATGCAGTTGCTCCCGTTCAAGGCCGACGCCATCGAGAAGAAAACCGACAAGCCCGAGACCAAGAGCGGCATGACTGTGCAGTATGAGTTCAGCCCCTCGGCCGAGGAGTTGCTGGGCGAGTTGCTGCCATCCGCCGTGAAGGCCGTGCTCTTCCAGGCGTTCAACGACGCCATCGTGAGCGAGCAGGTTGCACGCATGGTGGCGATGAAGGCCGCGACAGACAACGCGGGCAAGATGGGCAAGCGTCTGACCCGCGTGTACAACCGTGCCCGCCAGGCGCAGATCACCACCGAACTCACCGAAATCGTCGCGGGTGCCGCGGCACTCGGCTAGTCCGGTCGAGTTTTCGATGTATTCCGGAGACCACGCTCGATGAGCGCCGCGCGTTCGATCCTGTATCTCGCGCCGACGTTCCTGGCGAACCGAACCCGCAAGCAGATCCGCGGCGTCCAGATCATGGACTTCCAGATATTGAGCGACCTGATTTCACTCGGTCACCGGGTCTGCGTGCCGCTGGAACGCAGTTGGAAGGAAAGGTTCGAGCAGCAATTGGGCTCGCTGGCCAACGCGCCGAACCTCGAAGTTGTGCTGGTTCCTCCGCTTCGCAAGCCGCTCTTCGCGACGATTGCCGCCGCGATCGCCCTGCGGAAACGCCGTTTCGAAGTCGCCATCCTGGGCAACGTCGCACGCGGGGTCGTCCCCGGCATCAACATGATGCTCAAGCGCGGCGCGTTCGATCGAATCGTGATCCAGGCCAATGCCGCGCCCAAGCCCGCCTTTTCAAAGGCGCTCGCCCACTGGCCCGCGCGCGTCGTCGCCGTAAGCCGGCACGTCGCCGATGAATTCCCGACAAGACCCGACGGAAAACCGATCGACGTGTACTACGGCATCTGCAATCCGGACGCGTTCACGCCGGCAAGCGAGCAGCACGCCAGCCCCCCCACCCCCGTTCGATTCTGCATGCTCGGGAAACTCGACACCGCGCTCAAGGGAGTGAGCGGAGTCGTCGGGGCCTTCGCGGCGCTGCCCGCGGACCTGCGCCATTCGTGCGAACTCCATCTCGCAAGTTTTCCCCAGCCGCCCGATGAACAAACCCGTGCCGCATGGGGGCCGCGCGTGACGGCTCATCCGTGGATGCCCGCGTCCGATGTTCCCGCTTTCCTGCGCACGATGGACGTCTTGATCATCGCGTCCGCTTCCGAGACATATTCGCAGGCATGCGTTCAGGCAATGCTGACCGGCCTTCCGGTGATCGGTCGCGATCTGCCCGCGATCCGCGAGAAACTTGCCTCGGGCGCGGGCCTGTGCTTCGAGAACGATTCCGGATTGACTTCCGCAATGACGACGCTGGCTCGCGATTCGTCGCTCCGTGCGCGAATGGGCCACGAGGGAAGAGCGCATGCCCTCTCGAAATGCGTGTGGAAGACATCCGAGTTTTTAGATCGCTTTGTCTTTCCAACTGCTTCGCGTCCCGATTGATCGCGACGCGATCAGGGACGGATGATGCCGCGCTCGTCGATCCTCAGTTCGTTCCGAGCGTGCAATTGACGCACGCCCTCGTATGCCGCGGCACACACCGCCGTGGCCAGATTGAGCCCGCGCTCGCCCTCGACCATGGGGAATCTCAGGCGGGTCTCCGGTGCCGCCTCGCCGAGGATCGACTCGGGCAGACCGGCCGTCTCTTTGCCAAAGACCAGCCAATCTCCCCGTCGGAATTCAGCATCGAACACGCTTCGCGTTGCGTGCGCGGAGAAATACCAGAGTCGCGCCGGCGATTCGGCGCGCCGAAAATCCTGCCACGAATCGTGGTGCTTTACGTCGAGCCGCGGCCAGTAATCCAGCCCCGCGCGCCGGCACGCCTTGTCGCTCGTATCAAAGCCGAGCGGACGGATCAGATGCAAAGAGCATCCGAGCACGAGCGCCGTGCGCCCGATATTCCCCGTGTTGTTGGGAATCTCCGGCTCGTGGAGCACCAGATTCAGCAGCGGGCCGACGCTCACTTCTTGGGCGGGTTGGAGGTCTGCCCCGCGGGTTGCGAGACCGCCTCGCCACCCTTCACGTTGCGCAGATACTCCGATTCGGCCTTGCGCCTGGCCTGAATGCCAGGGTCCACTTCGAGAACTCGATCGAGCGCGCCGCGGGCCTGTGGCGAACCGATGAAGCCCCACCACCGCGTCATCCCATCCGAGGAAACAACCGCGACGTAGGGAAGCGGAATCTCTGATTCCGAAGTGACTGTCTTGAGCACCGAACCCGAAAGATCGACCACCATCGCGTGGTCGTAACGGCGCGCCGTCTGAAATTCCTGAATCCGCTTCAACGCCGTCTCGGGCGTCAACACCTTCTTGGCGCGTTCCTCGTCGGTCAGCTTGTCGTCTCGGGATCCGAGTGAGGTGAAATCACTCAGAACACCCACAACTACCAGATCTCGCTGGTGTTGGCGCTGCATGAGATCGGCAACCCTCTGCATCTGCTCGTACGAGGCCGGAATGCCCGGGTTCCAGAAGTAGAGCAGTGTCGCGCGCCCGGTCAGGGGTGGCTGCGCCGGAGACCAGCCCGCGTTGGGAAGGGTGATCTTGTGGGACTCGGAAGTGGTCGAGCCCCGTTCATCCGTCGGCAGCTTGGGCCAATTGGCATCCGTGTATTCCTGCGCAGTCGGAGCGGTAAAACTCAACTCGGGCAGGTTGCGGAGCAGGTCGTTCTGATTGTTCAGTGAAGCGGTCTTGCTGTCCTGTACTTCGCGGGCCCGCCTGGCGTCGGCCGCTCGCTGGTTGATGTTCGCGGCATCATCTCGCTTTTCCGATACGAGAAACTGAATCGCCTCTTCGACCGATTCGTTCGCGATGTCGGCGAATCGCAACTGACCGGCGCGATCGACAAGATAGAAATTCGGGTCCTGCACACTCAGAAGGGACTTGCGGAAGTTTCCCTTCTCATCGTGCGCGAGCAGCATGGTCGTTCCGGCAGGTGCTTCCGGTTTGGCCGCATCCTTCCATCCATCCGGATTGTGCGCCGCGATCACCACGAGCCCGTCCGCCCCGTACGTCTCCGCCGCCTTCCGGGCGATCGCCAGCGCCCGCGCCGCAGGCCGGTACCAGTCGGAGTACGTCACGATCAGCACCACTTTCCCATCCAGCGTTGCCGCGCTCGGCGCCGTGCCGTTCTTCCAGTCCGAGAGTTCGCCCAGGAGCGACCAGTCGAAAGGCTTGCGCTCCATCGAGGTCAACTTGACCCGGTTCTCACCGGCGCCCTTGCGGAGCGGATCGAAACTATCCCCAGCCGCCAGCGAAGACGCGCCGATGCCAGCCATCATGGAAAGAACGATGGCCGACTTCCAGCACGCCGAAAAACGCTTCCTCATTGGTCGCTCCTGCGGGGGTCAAACCCCCCTTCCCGGAATGATACGGACACGCCAATGGCGTGTTCACCCGCGTTCGGGTTGATACCGGGACGAACCCTCGAATGGTTCGAATTACCGCGACTTACTGGCTAATCAGCGCCGCCGGTCAGGTGGCTCGGTAAGTCCTTGTCGTCCACCCGCCGGATATGGGCTCCCAGCGAAGCCAGCCGGTCTTCCATCTTCTCGTACCCGCGATCGAGGTGATAGACCCGGTTGATCGTCGTGGTACCCTCGGCGGCCATTCCCGCCAGCACCAGCCCGGCGCTGGCTCGAAGATCGCTCGCCATCACGGGTGCACCCACCAGCTTCCGCACCCCACTCACGATCACCGTCGGACCTTGGCGCATCAGCCTCGCACCCATCCGCGAAAGTTCGGCGACGTGCATGAACCGCTCGGGAAAGATGCGCTCCGTGATCACGCTGTTGCCGTCGGCCAGTGTCAGCGTCGCCATCATTTGGGCCTGCAAATCCGTGGGGAATCCCGGGTGTGGCTGGGTGGTGAACTCGACCGGCTTCAAGGTCCGGGCGCTCGTTACCCGAACGGTCGCCCGCAGCAGATCGCTCCCGGTTACCGCCAGTTGAATCCCCATCGCGTTGAGTTTGTCCTTGACCACCAGCATCGCGTCGATCGGGCAGTTCTCGAGCGTGATATCGCCGTTGGTGATCGCCGCGGCCAGCATGAATGTGCCGGCCTCAATGCGATCCGCCATGACGGTGTAATCAACCCCCGACAGCCGCTCCACGCCCTCAACAATCAATCGCGGCGAACCGTGCCCCGAGATCTTTGCGCCCATCTTGATGAGCAGATTTGCCAGATCCACGATCTCGGGCTCGCACGCCGCGGATTCAATGACCGTGGTGCCCTTCGCCAATGTCGCGGCGCACAGCACGTTGGCCGTTCCCAGCACGGTTGATCCAAACTGACCGCCAAGGAAAATCGTCGCGCCGTGCAGGCCTTTGCGGGGGGCCTTTGCGATGATGTCGCCCCCGTCGAGCGTGATTTCTACACCCAGCGCCGCCAAGCCTCGCAAGTGAAGATCGACCGGTCGATCACCGATCGCGCAACCACCCGGCATCGAAATCTTCGCGTAGCCACGCTTAGCGACCATCGGCCCGAGCGTGCTGATGCTCGCCCGCATGGTGCGGACGATCTCGTAACGTGCGTGGCTCTTGGTGGGATCCTGCGTGTGCAGCCGCATCATCCCCGGCTGCTCACCAATCTGCACGCAGCCCAGTTCGGCCAGCAGATTCCGCAGGCTCCGGACGTCGGCCAGATTCGGTACGTCGCGGAGCGTCACGGGCTCATCCGTCAGCAAAGGCACGCACATGAGCGGGAGCGCGGCATTCTTGCTCCCGTTGATCCGGAGCTTGCCCTCCAGGCGCCGACCACCCTCGATCACGAACGTATCCATTCCCGTGCCTCCGTGCGGCGACCGATCCGGCGCGCGAATCTTATATCGGTTCCCCGACGTTCCCCGCACCAGAGACCGGCTCACAGAGGCGCAGGCCGAGGATCCTGCCTCGTCGCCCTGCTTCCGGATCGGGCATATCGCTACTTGACCGGATCTTTTCGCTCAGGGAGCGAGATCAGCGTTGCTCCGGCAATAGGCCTCCCCGGAGCGGCTTGTACCAGCACCACCAACGCCGCACGGTCGACTTCTACATCAGCCGGAATGGCCAAATCGAGGTTCGCCTCGGTGTCGGCGCTTGCTTCAAGGTTTGCGAACGCCCGTACCACGTTCTCGTGGGCAAGTTTTTTCCCGGCATTCTCGCCGCGCCGAACGTCGGCTTCGAGGCCTTTTTCCACAAGCGCCACGAGAACCGTCCACTTTCGAACGTTCCGCTCGCTCTCACCGCTCGGTTTGAGCTGGGTCGAAACACGCAGAACCGTCCCGAGTTTGGTCCCTCCCTTCCATGAAGCGACGGAAGTCACCGCCACTTGCTTCTCCCGCCGCAGTTCGGCCGCGATCTCTCGCTCTGCCCGGACACGATCCGACCCCACGAAGCCAACCCAGCCGCCCACGACCATTTGTGGCGTGTACAGACTTCGTTCCCCTAGCCCGGCGCGATAGCCCTGCTGGCGCTCGGTCGCAGCAGCAGAACTCCACGGGTCTTTCCATCCCAGACTGTTCCAGTAGTCCACATGAAACGACAACGCAATCAGATCGCCCGATTTGGCGTGCTGCTCGATCAATTCCGCAAGCAGCCGATCCGCCGGTGGGCACGACGAACAACCTTCAGACGTGAACAGTTCCACCACCGCCACGGGTTTGGATTGACCGCGGGCGACAGGAACTTCCGGCTGCAGCGAGGCGAACTGCAAACTCACCAAGACCATCAAGATCGCAATCATCGCGCACTCCTTGGATATTGGGATGCCGTGGGTACGCGACCGGTTCGCCGAATACATCCGGCAAAGCCCGCTCTCACAGAATCAGCATCGCGTCGCCGTACGAGTAAAAGCGGTACCCGTCCCGAATCGCCGTTGAATACAGCCCTCGCAGTGTCGAGAGCCCTTCTCCCGGCAGAAACGCCCCCACCATCGCCAGCAGCGTGCTCCGCGGCAAATGAAAGTTCGTCATCATCCCCGAAACCCATCGCCACTCGTACCCCGGCGTGACCAGCAGCGATGTCTCCAGATGATCGGGTAACCGCTCGATCGCTTCCGATTCGCTCACGCCTGATCCTCGCAGCGATTGGAACACGGCCCCGAAACTCTCCAGCGTCCGGGCGCTGGTCGTCCCGACCGCGATCACGCGGCGTTGCTCACCCTTCGCCTGAACAACGCGGCGCACGGATTCCCTTGACGCCGAACACCATTCCGAATGCATCGGATGCTGCTCGACCACCGACACCTCGACGGGACGGAAGGTCCCGGTGCCCACGTGCAGCGTGACATCCACCCGTTCGACGCCAATCCGTTCCAACTCGGCCAGCAGCGGCACGGTGAAATGCAACCCCGCAGTCGGAGCAGCGACCGAACCCGGACGATCCGCATACACCGTCTGGTAGCGGGCCCGATCCGCCTTCTCATCGCCCTGCAGGTGCGCGTGCTCACGTGCCTTGAGGATGTACGGCGGCAGAGGCGTGTGCCCCGCTCGCTCCAGCGCGTCGCCCCCCGACGGGTTTTCGACCGAGACCACCCACGCGCCCGCCTCGCCCTCGACGGGTGCAATCGCCTCAAGGACAACCCCGCTCGATTGCCCCAGACGGTCTTCCAATGCAAAACGCATCCCCGGCCGGACCTTCTTCGCCCGAAGCAACGCGGTCCAACGCTCGCCCGAACCGTCCAATTCCCGCGAGAGGAACAGACCCTCTACTGCTCCACCGGTATCTTCTCGTTTGCCCATAAGCCGGGCCGGTACCACCTTGGTCGTGTTGAAGACCAGCACATCGCCGGCTCTTAGAAACTTCGCCAAATCCCGCACCGCCGCGTGCTCCACGATCGCGCCGCTCGCACGGGAGACCGCCATCAGCCGCGCGCTATCCCGGGGCGAGGCCGGTTCCACCGCTATTCGATCTTCCGGCAATTCGTATTCGAGTTCGCTCGTTCGCAGCACCGGCCATCTTTGGTCGTGTTGCGTGTGGTCAACGTTCCACCTCGGACGTTTCCGATCCGCCACAGTCGTTACAGACGGAACTCCTCGAACCGGGCGCAAGCCCCACGACTCCCGTTGGGGCGCGAAAAACCCGCGATTTATCGGGGCTTCGCCCGCGTCACTGCCGGTGGCACAGCCGTTGACATGTGTCTCTGTGTGCTCCCGCCGGTGACCAGAATTGAACAGGGACCGACGCTCGTTCCCGCCGTCATTCGAAATGACGGCACGACGACGGCGGTTGTATCTCCGGGCATTCAAGCGCCGTACGACGTGGTTCTGCTCTCGCAGAACCAGTATCTCCGCGCATTGCTCACCAACGCGCCCCCGACACCGTTTGACCTCTACCTGACCAAGAGCAACCAGGCCAGCGAGAAGGCCGCGGCACGCCTCGCCTCCCAGATCGCGTCCATGCCGGAAGTCCCCGATAACGTGAAATCGGAACGGACCCTGCGGACCGAAGGTGCGAAACTCTTCAAGGCCGCGCAGCTCTATACGTCGTTTCAGCAAACTAACAAACTGCTCGAAAACATGAACAAGTCCGCGGACCAGATCATCCGCGGCATGGTGCTCGACCTGATCGGTTAGCGATCCCCGGCGACGCGCTCAATACGCCTTCATGGTCCCCGCGCCCGGGTAGAACAATTTCATCATCGAGGGCCAATCCCAGCCTTTTTCCGCCATGCCCTTGGCACAGTACTGGCACATGCCCACGCCGTGCCCGAAGCCCTTGCCGTTGATGATGATTTCGCCCGAGGCAAACGACATCTCCAGGTCGCCGCTGTAGACGCGCGTTTCGCGCGTGATCTCCGCTGCGCCCGGCACCGCGAAGTTGCAGGCGTTTCGGAGTTCCTCCGCCTGGATCTTGAAGACCTGCTTGCGGTCGTCCGTCAGTTGGTACCGGATCGGGCGGCCCGTGACGTTGCGATCGAGCACCTTGCACGCGGTCAGCTGGCCCATCGTCTTTACCGGATGGCCGGCGTTGGTGCCCCACCCGCGAATCCGTCTGGAAAGTTCCACATCATCCCGCTTCACGCTCCACCGATATCGGCCCGCGCTCTGGCAGAAATGCGCCCGCTTCTGCGCCTGGAGAGGCTTGGCCAGATTGAATGCGTTGGGACCGGCGGTCGGGAAGACGTCTTTGGCCGAAGCCTGTTCGCCGCCGCAGGTGGATGAGTAATAGGTTCGCAGCAGCACCTTGCTCGCCGGCCCGCTGGGGCCCTCGGTCATGACCTCGCCCCGGGTGGCACGGGTCGCCTCCACCGCGACGGGCAAGGTGGAAAGCCCCCCGAACATCTGGTCGCTGGTGTTGCTCTCAACATCAAAGTACTCGCCGAGCCGGCGCGATCGATCCCGTTCATGCAGCGCATAACTGCGTGCCGCCACCGCTTGGCACTCGAACGCCTGCCTCGGCCACGTCGCAATCAACTCGTGGCTGATGACGCCAGGAACGTACGTTTCGATGGGCATCACGCCGATCACATCCAGCACCCCCCCATCGCTCGACCTTGAGTGGATGAGCGCGAATCCCGGGTGCGTATCGCCGTCCACCACCAGGGCATCGCCGGGCTTGTATCCGTCGCTGGAACGCCGTTCGGCGTCCGTCATCTGCCTCGGGAGCACCTCGACGTCGGTACCGGGTGCAAACTCACGCTGACGGCCCGTGCCGTCCGTCATCACCATCCCGTTCACCGTGCCCCGGAACGTGAGCGGCCCGGTCACAGCCTCTGCCCGGACCACCGTCGTCGGGCGGACCACCATGTGGCTCGGGCCTTCGACCCTGGTTTGCAGCACGCTCTTCCTGACCCGCACCCGGATATCGGGTTCCTCGCGAAACGACACCGGCCGCCCCGCGGGCTTGCTGTCGAACGTTGAGCACCCTCCCAGCCCAACCGACGCCAGCACGACCGAGGCGATCAGGCCGAGGCGGGAAACGCACGCGATCCAGTGGCGAGACATGGTTTGACGACTCCAGATTGAAACAGGCAGAATCCGCGCGATCGACTCATCCTTTCGGCCGCGAGCCCGCGGCCACCGGTTACCATCCTCGCGCATGTACAGAATCGTTCCGATGCCTCGCAAAACTCGCAAAGTCGTTGGCTGTTTCGGCGCAGTCGCTGCCGGCTTCGCGCTCGCGGGCTGCGGCGCCGGCCGGTTCGTTCCGGAAAAATCACCCAACGCCTGGACCGGACCGGCGATCTGGATTGAATCCAGCCCGCAATGGACCGTGGTCGTCAATCCGCCCATCGGAGGCTGGCGCGTCAAGCTGAACCAAATCATGGAGCAACGCGGGCGGACCGAAGTCTTCATTTCGCTGCTTCCGCCAAATCCGAGTTTCATCGTTTCCCCGACGCCGGTGGAACAGCGCAATGCCACCACCATCAGCAGCACGATTCCGCTGTGGGTTTACGCCCGCCAGCTCAATTGGCAGGGCGAGCCGCCGGATGGCCCGTTCTCGCTGGCCGCGAAGAGCGACGACGCCAAGCCGCCCCCGTCGTTTGAAGATGTACCACCCACACGAGAATGATGCTCAAGATCGGAATCGACCATGGCAAACATCCTTGTAGTGGGTCCACATCCCGATGACCAGGAATTGGGCATGGGCGGCACCATCTCACGCCTTGCCGATCAGGGCCACAGCATCCTGATCCTCGACATGACCGATGGGAGCCCAACGCCCGTTGGCGACCGCCCCACCCGGCTGAAAGAGGCCGAGGCAGCACTGGCAGCGCTCCAGCCCGGCGCCGGTAAGCCCGCGATCACCCGGGCCTTGCTGGACCTCCCCAACCGGCGCGTCGTCCACTCGCTCGAAACGCGGCACGCGGTCGCAGGCCAGATCCGGGCGCACCAGGCCACGATCGTCTTCTGCCCGCACCCGCTAGACGCGCACCCCGACCACATCGCCACCACCCGGATCGTGGAGGATGCCCGGTTTGATGCGAAACTGACCTCCCAGCCCATGCCCGGAGACCTTGGAAAGCCGCCGCTCTATCCCAAGTGGCTCATTTACTACTACTGCACGCACCTGCGCCGCATCCCGGACCCCACGTTTGTCATGGACATTTCGGGTTACGAGAGCAAGCGCCGCAACGCAATCGCGGCCTATCGCACCCAATTCGAACTCAATCCGGCCGCCAAGGGTCTACTCGAACGTCTCGAGGCCGGCGTGACATTCATGGGTTCGCGCATCGGCACCGCCGCCGCGGAACCATTTTTCACCCTCGAGCCACTCGGCCTCCGGAGCCTCGGAGATCTGGTGCTTTGAACCTATTTTGACCGCAATGTGGTTGCGACCCATGTTGGCGTGTGCTTTGATCTGGCTGTGAATCTCACGGCCGAGCTGCTGGCCCCTGATATTTCGGCGCTCATCCAGGAGGGAGCCTTCTCCGAGGTGCGCAACGCGCTCCACGGCCTTCCGCCGGTCGATGTCGCCGACATCCTTTCCAGCATCGATCCCACCGAAGCCGCGCTGGGCTTCCGCTTCATGCCGCGCGATGCCGCGGCGGAAGCCTTCGCGTACCTCACGCCCGAACTCCAGGAGCGCCTGATCCACGAACTGGGCGCCGAAGGCTCGGTCCGCGTCATCGAGGGCATGAGCGCCGACGACCAGGCCCGCCTGCTCGACGAACTGCCCGAGTCGGTCGCCGAGCGCGTGGTCGCCAGCCTTTCGCCGGAGACCCGCGCGACCACGCAGGCCATCCTCGGCTACCCGCCCCGGACCGTCGGCCGTCTGATGACGCCCGACTATCTGAAGATCAAACCCGATTGGACTGTCGCGCAGGCACTGGACCACGTCCGCAAGCACGGTCGCGATGCCGAGACCATCAATGTCGTGTACGTCGTTGATGAGTCGGGCAAGTTGATCGACGACCTGCGCCTGCGCCAGATCTTCCTTGCCGATCCCGCCGCGAAGATCGAAGACCTGATGAACCGCAACTTCGTCACGCTGCGGGCCGATCAGCCCCAGGAAGAAGCGGTGCAGTTGATGGCCCGCTACGACCGGACCGCGCTCCCGGTCGTCGATAGCCGGGGCAATCTCATCGGCATCGTCACCGCCGACGACGTTGCGGACGTTGCGCAGCAGGAATTCACCGAAGACATCCAGAAAGTCGGCGGCATGGCCGCGCTGGAAGAAAACTTCGCCCAGGCCAGCGTTGGCTCACTGGTGCAGAAGCGCGCCCCCTGGCTCGCGTTGCTGTTCCTGAGCGAACTGCTCACCAGCAACACGCTCCGCTACTTCGACGGCGAGATCCAGAAAGTCGTCGTGCTCTCGATCTTCATTCCGGCCATCATCTCTTCCGGCGGCAATTCCGGCTCCCAGAGTTCCACGCTCGTCATTCGCGCCCTAGGTACGGGTGAAGTGGTGGTGAAAGATTGGTGGAAGGTTCTCCGACGCGAACTTATCGTCGCCTCCTTGCTCGGACTCATCATCGGTTGCCTCGGCTTCGTCCGTGTCGGCATCTGGGGACTCATGGGCTGGTGGGTCGATACCCGCACAATGCCCAACGGCGATGTTGTCACCAACGTGTCGGTGCAGGAGCACTACGTCCGACTTGCCGCGGCGATCTCGACGAGCCTCTTCGGTGTCGTGCTCTGGGGGTCGATCATGGGCGCACTGCTGCCCTTTGGACTCAAGAAACTCAAGCTCGACCCTGCAGGCTCAAGCACGCCGTTCGTGGCGACGCTGGTCGACGTGACGGGAATCATCATCTACTTCACGGCCGCGATACTGATCCTCCGCGGGACGCTTCTCTAAGAAAAAAGCCCGGGGACAAACCCGGGCTTGATGGCAAAAGTGTGAAAAAGTCGCTTTACGCTGCTGCCGGCTGTGAACCCCCCAGCCCACGCACCGATGCCGCACGACGCTTGAGCGCGGGCTGCACCGATTCGGCCGAAGCAAAACTCTCGCCGAAGCGGAACAAGCGGAAGCTGTTGGCCAGCACGAAGATATCACCCAGGAAGTGGTAGAGACCGGCCAGGGGCAGGCCGAGCTCGCCGGCGCGATTGAAGTTGCCGGTCGCAGCCAGCACCAGGCCCACGACCGCGATCAGCACCGACACCGCGATGTTCTGCGCGATGATCGAGCGCGTGCGCCGCGAAAGTTCGATCAGGAACGGGATGCGCGACAGATCGTCGTTCATGAGCGCCACACCGGCGGAGTTGGCCGCGATGTCCGAGCCGCTCAGACCCATCGCGACGCCCACGTCCGCCGCAGCGAGCGACGGGCCGTCGTTGATGCCGTCGCCGACCATCAGCGTGCGGTAGCCAAGCTTCTTGAGGCCTCGGATCTGCTCGTGCTTTTCTTCGGGCAGGCACTCGGCCTCGATCATGTCGACGCCCACGGCCTGGCCCACGCGCGTCGCCACGCTCAGCCGGTCGCCCGTGAACATCGCAACGTGCTTCACGCCGTTGTCGCGCAGGTTCTGGATCACTTGGCGGCAATTCTGCCTCACTGTGTCTTCCAACCCAACCGCGCCGAGGTACCGTCCGTCGCGCATCACGTGCACGCCGGTCATCCCCTCGATCCGCTTCTCGACCTCGCCCATCTCGTGGGCGACGCCCGGGTTGTTTTCTGCAATCCAACTGCCGCGGCCGACCCGGATCTCGCCGACCGAAGTCCGCGCGATCACGCCTCGTCCGTGAATTTCTTCGTAATCCTGCGTGCCATCCACCTCGACGCGCGCCGCCCTTGCCGTGGTCAGGATCGACTGCGCCAGCGGGTGGTTCGAATGCTGCTCGCCGTTTGCCGCGGCACGGAGCAAGTCGGCCCCGTCCACGCCCGGTACCGGCGCCAATTTGGTCACCTGGAACTTGCCGGTGGTGATCGTGCCGGTCTTATCGAGCACGACCGCCGTGATATCGGCGGAGGCTTCGAGGTAACTCGGCTGCTTGACCATGATGCCCAGACGCGCCGCGGCAGCAAACGCTGCCAGCATCGCACTGGGGCTGGCAAGCAAGATCGCCGAAGGACAGGCGACAACCAGCACCACCACCGCCGTCTTCATCGCGTTCTTCTGCATCTCCGGATCTTCCGACTGACTCAGAAAGAACCAGACGATAAACGCGACCGATAACACCACCGGCACAAAGAACCCCGCCACCTGCTCGATGAGCAACTGCCGGGGCGTACGGCTTCGCTCCGCCTGCCGGATCAACTGCGTCACCTTGCCAATCGTCGTGTCGGCACCGATCTGCGTGACCTCGATATCCAGTCCACCCGTCAGGTTGCTTGTGCCCGCGTACACCTGATCGCCGGGCTGCACCTCGACAGGAGCCGCTTCGCCGGTGAGCGAAGCCTGATTGATTGTCGAACGGCCGGTCGCGATTCTTCCGTCCACAGGCAAATTCTCGCCGGGACGCACACGAACGAGCGAACCAACCTTCACCTGCGAAAGCGGCACATCCCGCTCGGCACCGCCATCAACGAGCCGCGCGATATCCGGGGTCAACTGCACCAGTTCCGCGATCGCCCGCTGCGCGCCGGTAGCGCTGCGCCGAACAAACTGACCGAAAATGACAAGGATGAACGCCAGCCAACCGGCCATCTCGTACTCACCGATGGCAATGGCCGCGATGATGGCGATCGCCGCGAGAGAAGAACTGGAAAGTTGGACCGCCCAAACCTCCTTGGCCGCGGCGTACAGCAGGGGCAGGGCCAGCAGCACCGCGCCGATCATCGCCGGAATCTGCACGATCGCCGGCGAGATTCCCAGTGGCAGCACCCGGGCGGCCGTGGTCACAAACACCAGCACACCGCCGAACAGGCAGAGTTTGATGTACCGCTCGATCTCGATCTCGTGGTGCGAGCAACACACCAGTTCGTCGCTGGCGTGGTCGTGAGCATTCAGAGCGTGATCGGCGGGGTGAGTGTGTGGGTGGGAGTGGGTGTGGGAAGCCATGGTTCTTCTTGGGTGAAATCTGGCCGAGTGAGGCTGGACGGGTAAGCCCTGCTCGACCATTATTTGATGAGGACACTGGCCAAGGGGTTCGGCAGAACGCCACCCCACCGAACAAACGATCCGGCAGGCCAACAATACGACGACTGGGTCCGAACGGTTCGGGCGCGAATCTCGATCAGAATCCGAACATCTGCAATTCGCTCCAAATTCACTTGCAGAACGCCCCCCACAACCCCGCACTTCCAACCGTCACGATCCTTGGGCTCGGGCAGATGGGCTTGGTGTGCTCGGCCGTGCTTTCTGCTGCCGCCGAGCAGCCCCCTCCGGCCCCCGGCCTCATGCGACGCCCCCTCAATGTGCGAATCTGGGGACGAAACCCGTCGGAGGCGGCCCAATTAGCGCAAACTCGGCGCAGCCCGCGGCTCCAACACTTTCGGCTCCCCGAACGCGTGGAAATCTGCCTCAATCTGCGCGATGCGCTGCAGGATGCGGACATCGTCGTCATCGCGATCCCTGTGCAGTTCATTCGGGCGGCGCTGGAGAGTGCGGCCCCTTTGCTCCCGGATGGTGCCGGCCTGGTTTCGGTTTCGAAAGGCATCGAAGAGGGCACGATGCTCCGCCCTTCCGAGATCATTGCCGATGTGCTCCGTCGCTCCGGACGCGACAACCCCGATCGAAAACCCCGCCCCATTGCCTGCCTCTCAGGACCGACGATCGCCGCGGAACTCGCGCTCTGCCTCCCCGCCGCGATGGTTGCCGCCAGCGACGATCCCGCCTTCGCATGCAATGTGCAGTCACTCTTCACCGCCTCGTGGCTCCGGGTGTACACCAGCAGCGACCTGCTGGGGGTTGAACTCGCGGGCGCGGTTAAGAACGTGATCGCTATTGCTGCAGGCGTTCTCGACGGTCTCAAAGCCGGTAATAACGCCAAAAGCGCGCTGCTCTCTCGAGGCATGGCCGAAATCTCCCGCCTGGGCGCGGCCATGGGCGCTTCCACCCAAACCTTCGCAGGCATCGCCGGCATGGGTGACCTTGCAACCAGTTGCTTCAGCCCCGAGGGCCGAAACCGCTCGTGCGGCGAAGCGATCGGGCGCGGCGCCAATGTTGAGCAGTACCTTTCGCAATCTCCGTTTGTTGTCGAAGGTGTCTACACCACCCGGGCGGTCATCCAACTCGCCGAGAAATACCGGGTCGAGGTTCCCATCACCCGCGCTGTCCACGCAGTGCTGTTTGAAAAGGTCGATCCGCTGACCGCCATCGGAACGCTCATGTCCCGGGCCGCTCGCCCTGAAAGAGACGACGAACCTCACCGCGACCTGTTTGTGTCGTAGTGGCGTCGTGCCCCAACAAAACACGATCCCATAACGAGTGAAGACTCGATTTCGGGCAACTCGGTTCTTGACACCGCCTGACATTCTCGGGAAACTGCCCGAGTCCGGCGCGGGCCGGATTTTCTGGCGCGCCTGTTTCCAGATTTGCAAGCGCGTGCCCGAAATTCGGGCGGGGCAAGACGCACCGCCATTCAGATCGTGGCTCGGCCGAACGAAGGCGCTCGGTCCGCTCTGTCCCCTTGAGGAGATTGAGTATGTCTCGCGCTCTTGCTTTGCTTTCTGCAGCGGTCGTCTTGGTTGCCGGCAGCGCCTCGTCGCTCGGTGCGGTCGCAATTCAGGGAATTGTCGATCGAGAGATCAAGTGCCACGGACAGCTCCTGGCCACAATCAACTTCGCCACCCCCACGATCTACTCCAACGGCGCCACGGGCGGCATCACGGTCAGCGGCAACGCGACCAAGACCGCGAATTTCGCCGGCGAGATCCGCTGGCTCCAGATGATCAAAACGAATCAGCCCTTGAACACCGCTACGCCAGCAGGCACCCCCTACTTCGATCCGGGTGAGCTCGATCCAACTGGAAACGACTACCCGTTCTACTGGAATGAAGACCTGAAAGGTCGCGACGGAAACAACTACCCCAATCTCTGGGTGCAGAACAAGTTCTCCAACGGTGGCAACACATTGGCTTTCTCCGATCAAGCCAAGCGCACATGGTCGGGAGCCGCCATCGACTGGACCGCAGAACTGAGCCTTGTCTGCTGGGACAAGACAACAAATGAGATCGGCGTCCTTTGGACCGGCAGCTACGGCTTCAACATCACGGCGGGCGGGCTGCTCACTATCAACGGCATCAACGAACTCGCCGCGGGAGGCACCTTCCTCACGCAGGCCGCGATCGACCAGCGTTTCGGCGATATCTATACCGTCAGCACCGATTGCGAGCATTGCCTCGTTCCGAGCCCGGGCACCGCGAGTGTGTTGGCCTTCGCCGGCATCATCGCCGTGCGCCGTCGCCGTCGCTGATCAAGGCAAAGCAGCAACGCGGCGTTCCGCGGGCACATCGAATGTTGGGCGGCGCCCGGCTATACAGGCCGGGCCCGCCAGTTCCGCGTCGATTCACGACGGTCGCCGCGCCGAGATCGCGCCATGATCCGGAACCCATAGCAGCAAGTGTCGATTGGTACGTTCGCCTGCTTCTCGTAGCATTCGGACAACGATCCAAATCATCAGTCGTCCAACTTCGCGCGACCGCGGCCTCTGGAGACGTCGCTTCTCCCATCATGACAAATCCCAAAGCCATCATCGTCGCGTGGATCGGCCCGAGCGATCGACCGATGCCTCCGACTATTTTTTGGGCGGACAAGGCAGCCCTTGACGGCGCAACAGACTGGACCGCCACGCGAGGAATCGCGCCCATCGGCGTCACGCCGGTCGAAACGTCCGCCGAGGTGCTCGCCTGCTTTCGGCAGTCCTTGGAGCCGTCAATGGGCACTGGGCATTTGCTTGAGATCACGTCATGGGGGGGTGCGGGTGCGTCCCCGCCCATCACGCTCGACGCCAAGGCCTCAAAGGCGTTTCTTGCCAGCGTTATTCCGTGCGTCGGAATGGGAACCGCCGCCGCAGGTTATCTCGAGTCGCTTCAGATCATGGTCAACAACGCATCCCGCTGAAGAATCGGTTCCCTCAAATGCCTTTGGGATCCGCCTCCGAGTTCGCTACGCTATTGCTGTGCGAAATCTCCCAATCGTGCTAGTGCTTGCGGCGTCCACCGGTTCCCTCGCCTTTGCGTGGGACGCCCCGGGGCACCGCGCCATCACCCGGATCGGCATCGAGCAATTCAGAGAAAAGGTGACCGACTCCGGCGCAGGATGGATGGCCGAAGAAGACTGGTCGATCCAGATCGCCGACCTCGCGACCATGCCCGATCGCTGGCGCAACATCAAGTCGCCATTTCTTGCCCACCTGAACAATCCCGATCACTACCTCGATGTCGAAGACCTGACCGAACTGGGGCTTTCCCTTCAAACCATCGAACCGCTCCGCCATGAGTTTGCGGCGCAGCTCCGACTCGCCCGCGACGCCCATCCCGGTGTCGGACGCCAGCCGAATCCGAAATTCGACACCGCGAAGACCGACGCCTATCCCGGCTTCCTCCCGCAAGCGATCTGCGAGAACTACGCCAAATTGCAGTCCAACTTCAAGACTTTGCGCGTTCTCGAAAAGCTCAACGACCCGGCCCGGAAGAACGAGGTTCAGGCCGTCCGCATGGCCGTGGCGATGGCGATGGGCTCGCTGAGCCACTTCGTCGGCGATTGCGCCCAGCCCCTCCACACCACCCGGCATCACCACGGCTGGGTCGGCGAGAATCCCAACGACTACACCACGAAGAAAGAAATCCACGCGCAGATCGACGCGGAAACGCTCCGCAAGCACAATCTGGGAGAAGACGCGATCCGAGCCCGGATCAAGGCCTCGCCGCCGGATGTGGACGCCCCCGATCCGGTGAACCCCTGGCCCGCCGTGATTGCGCACATTGAGCGTTCGCACGCGCAGGTCGAGCCGCTCTACCAACTTGAGAAAAGTGGCGACCTTTGGAAAGCCCCCGGCGCCGCCTTTATCTCCGAGCGCCTCGCCGACGGCGCAAACTTCCTCGGCGAACTCTACATCGCGGCGTGGGAATCGTCCGCTCCGAGCGACGACGACGTCGCGATTTTCGTGAAGTACGACGGTTTCACCCCGCCGCCGGCGCCCGCGACGTCCGCGCCGAAGCAACCCCGTTAGACTGTTTCCATGCTCACCATTACCACGCTGGAAGCTGCGCTGCGCATCGGCTCGGCTCTGGGTCTCGGCGCTGCGGTCGGCCTCGAGCGCCAATTCGGCAGGCACCCCGCCGGCTTCCGCACCATGACGCTTATCTCCATCGGTTCCGCGGCATTCGTGCTGCTCGTCATCGAAGTGGGCGCGGGTTCCAGTGGCATGCGCAGCGATTCCGCCGCCCAGGCCACCAGCCGCGTCCTGCAAGGGCTCACCACCGGCATCGGCTTTCTCGGCGCGGGCACCATCGTGCGCGCCGACAAAAGCGTTCACGGCCTGACAACCGCCGCTGCGGTCTGGTGCGTCGCGGCCGTCGGTGCGGCGTGCGGGCTTGGAGAGATCGCCCTGGCGTCAATCCTCACGGCGGCGGCACTTCTCACGCTCGTGGTGCTCAAGATCTGCGAATGGCCCATCCGCGCGTTCGGCCCGAAGAGCAAAGACACCGACGCGCCGCACGCATCGCCTGCAATCGGGTCGCCGCCACTGCAATCCGCCGATTAGAACGGCACGCCGCCAACCGAATCGTCGCCCTCGTCGGTAACCACTTCGGCCTCGCGCTCCGGACCTCCGCCATCGCGATGGCTTTCGATGGGCCCGGTTTTTCGCACCGGCGCAAACGCCGATCGGGGCGCGGGCTCAACGAAGCTCTGTGCCGCGGCTGACGGCGAGTCGTACCCGCCAGAACCCGAGATTCCGCTGCCGGAAAACGCACCGCCACCCCCACCACCCCCACCGGAAAACTCCGGTGGCGGCTGCACGTGCGCCCCGGCGTAGTTCTTGAATCGTGTCGTCGCGGAATCCCAGGTGAGACGCACGACACCGGTGGGCCCGTTTCGCTGCTTGGCGATGATCAACTCGGCCACGCCCACCTTGTCCGGGTTGTCGAGACTCCAGTCGGTGTCCTGGGTGTGGTAGTAATCCTCGCGGTGCAGCAGAATCACCACGTCGGCGTCCTGCTCGATCGAGCCCGATTCGCGCAGGTCGCTCATGCGGGGCTTGTTGCCTTCGCGCTGTTCACTCGCGCGGTTCAACTGCGAGAGGCAGATCACCGGCACATTCAGTTCGCGCGCCAGCGCCTTGATATTGCGGCTGATCGCCGACACTTCCACCTGCCGGCTCTCGCGCGCCGCGCCCGGCGAGGTGAGTAACTGGAGGTAGTCGATCATGATCGCCTTGACGCCGTGCTGCGCCACCAGCCGGCGTGCACGCGCACGCAACGCCAGCACCGTCATGTTCGGGGTGTCGTCCACGAACATCGGCGCCTTGGCCAGTTCGTCGCACGCCGAGAGCAATTTCCGATACTCACGATCGCTCAACTTGTGCCCGCCCCGCAGATTCTGCGAAGGAATCCCCGACCGCGCCGAGATCAATCGCTGCGTCACGGCGCTCTTCGACATTTCCAGGCTGAAGAGCGCAACCGGATTCGGCGCCGCGTTGTATCCGCCCGTCGTCACGCCCATCGCCATTTGTTCGGCGATGTTCAGAGCCAAAGCCGTCTTGCCCATCGACGGACGCGCCGCGACGATGACCAGTTCGCCCGGCTGCATCCCCCGCAGAAGATCATCAAGATCCAGATACCCCGTCGGCACGCCGCTGATGCCCTTGCCCTCCTGGCTCTCGATCCGGTCAATTTCCAGTTGCAGAAGATCCTTCAACTGCTGCGGATCGGCTAACTGCTGCTGCTGCGCGATCTCAAAGACCGCCATCTCCGCCTTGTCGAGCACCTCGCGCGCCCCATCCGGGCCGAGTTCGCCGGTGTGGTACGCGTCGTACAGAATCGTTCCCGCGGCATCGATCAACTTCCGCAGTTTGGCCTTCTCCGCCACGATCCTCGCATAGTGCGGCGCGTTCACCGCGCTCGGCACGCTTTCCGCCAGTTTCACCAGGTATTCGGCGCCGCCAACAAGTTCGAGCTGCCCCTTGTCCTTGATCGACTCGACGATCTGAACAAGGTCACCCGAGTTGAACCGGTCGTAGACCTCAACGATCGACCTGAAAATCGTTGCGTGCGACTCGGCGTAGAACTCCTCGGGCTTGCGGACGATTGCCAGCACGTCGCTCAGCAGCCGCGGATCGAGCATGATCGAACCCAGCAGGCTCATCTCCGCTTCCAGCGAATGGGGAGGCAGCCGATCGAACAATTTCTCGGTCGATACCGGTGGCCGACGCTCCCGCCACGGCTTGCCCCCGCCGCCTTCTTGTCCGGAGAAACTGCTCATCGCCCGCACCGTAGCCCGCCAGAAACCCGACTTGTATCAAGCGACAATCAATCCCCAGCGGTGTGCATAAATCGCCCTCGGCCCGCCTGCCGCTAGAGTTGGCCAATGGCCGAACCCATCGACATCGGAGCGATTTTTTCGCCTCACAACACCCTGCCGGACACCCTGCCCCCCGATCCGTGGCCGCTTTTTCGTGCATGGTTTGACGATGCCACGGCCCGCAAGGTAACGCCCAACCCAAACGCCTTCACGCTCGCCTGCCTCGACGAATCGGGCGTGCCGACCGCCCGGATCGTCCTGTGCAAGAAAATCCTCGATGCGGGGGCAATCGTCTTCCACACGAATTACAACAGCCGCAAGGGCCAGGGGCTGACAAAGCACCCGCGGGCCGCGGCCGTGTTCCATTGGGATTCGCTCGAAAAGCAGGTCCGCATCGAGGGAATCGCCGTGAAGAGCCCGGCCGCAGAGAGCGATGCGTACTTCAAGACCCGAGGCTGGGAAAACCGCCTCGGCGCCTGGGCCAGCGACCAGAGCCAGCCAATCGAGTCACGTGACGCGCTGCTCCTGCGGGTCTCCGAAACGATGGACAAACTCGGAATTTCGATCAAGGACATCATGGACAAGGGCGACGATGTCGTCATCCCGCGTCCACCCCACTGGGGCGGTTGGCGGTTGTGGGCCGAGCGCATCGAACTCTGGCTGGGCGGGCCGGGGCGGGTTCACGATCGCGCCGTGTGGACACGCTCGCTCAAGCCGGCGGGGCAGGAGTCCGACTTCACCTGCGGCCCATGGACATCGACGCGGTTGCAGCCCTAAGC
This sequence comes from Phycisphaeraceae bacterium, assembly GCA_019636565.1. Classification (GTDB taxonomy): domain Bacteria; phylum Planctomycetota; class Phycisphaerae; order Phycisphaerales; family UBA1924; genus JAFEBO01. The sequence goes on along the minus strand of JAHBXG010000027.1, from coordinate 21,921 downwards.
CACGCTTCCCGACACCGTTACATCCACCAGCTTGCGCTGCCGGATGTGTTCGCTTCCCAGTTGCCCGCACGCGCCCATCAGGTCGCGCCCCTTCGTTCGGCGTCGCTTCGCGTACACACTCAACTCTATGAGTTTTGCCAGGAAGTACTCGACCTTTTCTTCCGTCGGCGCGGGCCACGGTGAGACCCGGCGCGGGTTATACGGGATGAGGTTCAGCAGCGTGCGGGGCGTGCTCGCGTTCTTCCGGACGCGGTAGTCGTCGTTGATTGGTGCGAGAAACGCCGCGATCTTCTGGGCGTCTTCATCGGTGTCATTCACACCGGGGATCAGCACGTATTCGATGCACAACTTGCCGCCACCGTACACCGGAAAGTCGATCAGCGCCTTCTGAAGATCCGCCAGGTTCCAGCGCCGGTTGATCGGCATGATCCCGTTGCGGATCTCGTTGTCCGCCGCGTTGAGCGAGATCGCCAGGTTCAGCCGGTGCCAGCCATCGGTGCGCACACGCTCCGCCAGCCTCGCGATGCCGTCCACCCGACCAACCGTCGAGATCGTGATCTTGGAAATGGGGATCGACGGCCCGCGATGATCGCGCAGCACGTCGATCGCGCCCAGCACGTTGTCCAGGTTGTCCATGGGTTCGCCCATGCCCATGAACACGATGTTGCGAACCGGACCTTCCAAACCCTGCGGTGTCACCACCGGCTCGGGGATTTCCGGGTGCTTGAGGAAGTGGGTTGCGGCGTACCACTGCTGCACGATTTCCTCGACCGTCAGCGAGCGGATCAGCCCCATCTGCGCCGTTTCGCAGAACGTGCACCCCATCGCGCACCCAACCTGCGACGACACGCACAACGTGTAGGTCCGTACGCGCCGCTTCCCGATCATCGGGATCAACACGCTTTCGGTGCGGAGCATCTCAACCCGACCGGCCAACCTGGTTTCCTGCGCCGGCACATCCTGCGTGAATTTGAAGATCTTTCCTTCGGCCCCTTCATCGACCACCACGCTCGAAATCGGGGCGACTCCACCGATCGGCTCGCCACGCCAGAAAAAAGCGCGATAAACCTCCAGCGCCGTCGGGCGGGCCATGCTCCGTTCCGCTTTGGCGCAGGCGACAAATGCCTCGGCGTTCAACCCAAGCGGACGGCAAAGAGACGTATCGGAACCCTTTGACACCGACAACTTTACGGCGACCGCCTCTACTTCGCCGCCGCCTTCTCCGCCTCGTCCTTGCTGACCATGGTGTCCAACATTGTCCCGATCAGCGCCGTCCCGCCGGAGGCACCCCGATCGCCGGTGACCATGACCCGCGGGGCGATCTGGATATTCCGCTCGCCCACAATCTTGAGAATCTCGATGAGCGCGGCATTGCTCTTTCCGATCTGGTCGGCGATCAGCCGGTACGCGTCCGACTGTGCCGCCGCCTTGATCTTGGTCGATTCGGCCTCGGCCTTGGCCTCCACGATCTTCTGCTTCTGGGCTTCTTCGGCGATCTTCACGCCGTACGCCGCGGTGGCCAGTTTCTTTTCTTCGTCTGATTCCTGCGTGACGCGGGCGAGGTTTTTCTTCTGTTCCGCCGCCTTCTGCTGCTCCTGGAACGTCAATTGCTCCTGCTTGGCGATCTCGCGGTCGGTCTGGGTCTTCAAGAGAGCACCCAGCGTCTTCTCGTCGCCCACGTTACCGATGCGCACGGCCGTAACGGTCACACCGAATCGAGCCATCTGCCCGACCAACGCCATAAGAGACTGGCTTTCCTGGTGCGAACGCTGCTGCACATAATCGAGCGCCCGCACGCCCTCCGCGTTGTTCCGAAAGATCGCTCGCACGGCGCTGTTCAGCGCGTTGCGGAAGCGCGCGCCGTCGTCGTCGCCGAGTTTGGCGACCACAATGGCCGCATTCTGGGGTTCGATGACGTATTCGATCCGCACGTCGACCGGGAATGTGAACCCGTCGCTCGTTCGCACGGTGATGGCCCGTTCTTCCAGTACCGGGTCGTGCGATCCCTTCGAACTCTGCTGCACCATCTGGCGCAACGGCTCGCCTGTCTGGGCAGGTCCCGCAATACCAGTCGCCGCCTCGGTGAACTGTGCGATCATCTGAGTCGTCCACACCTCGATAACCGTAAACGCCTCGGTATTCAGCGGATACTTGCCGGGAGGCAAGGGCTCGGCCTGGATGCCCATTTCTCCCGGCTTCGCCAGTTTGAGCAGCTTGTCCTCCGGGAGGCTCGTCCCGTCCTGGCCGGGCTCCAGAGCGCCGGCAACCCCCCGGACCACATGCGTCGGCGACGTTCCAAAGTTTGCCTTCAGCACCGCCACTTCACCCTGCAGCACTTCGGTCTGCTTCACCGGCCGGATCTTGAACAGTTCCGTATTGAGGCGGTACTTGCCCGGCGTCAGCACCGAAGTCTGCTTGCCCTTCTTGCCATTTCCGACCGTCAGGAAGTGACGAGCATCGAGCATCTTCTGAAATTCATCGTGTTTGAATTCGGGAGCAAACAACTGCCCGTCGTTCAGCGGTTCGCCGTCCGACGCTTCGATCAGCCCAACCTCGTCCGGCTTAATTTCGGTGAGGTCGACATTGTGCACGCTGTAGATGCCCGGGACATACCCAAAGTGCCAACCCGGCGCGAGCACCGTCGCTTGGACGCCCATCTCGCCGTCCACAGCGATGATCTTGCCATCGGTCAACTGCGATCCGAACGCCTGCTTGGTGACAATTCCTACCTCGTTGGAACCCACATAGCGGACGCTTCCAAGCAGAAACCCACCCACCACAAGCACCAGCGCGAGCAGCACCGCCGCGCCGCGTGCCGGACCCGGCAACTTGGGCAAGGCGATCAACACAAGCATCGCGAGCACCAGGCACACGGCAAACAGCAGCATTCCGAGCATGACTATCCCCTTTCCCGGTGTCGCGCATTCCGGGCAATCGCGTTTTCAATAGGAAACCTGGTTCCGCACGCGGGATTCTTTGGAGTCTATCAAATCCGCTTTCAAAGGTCGCCGGCGAAGGCATCGGCGACCTGAGTGTACAGCGCAGCGACCTGCTGCCGCGGCTGGAGCGCGAACGACCACGTTCGGTCGAACGCGAGCGTCGCCTCTCGGCGCTGCGCCGTCAGTTGTTCGGATTGTTGCCGCAGTTCGGAGAGTCGCCCCGCGTGGGTGCGTCTGCTCGCGTCGAGCAGCGCGTGGAGCGCCGCAAAAGCCGGGGCGGGGCTCTCCTGTCGCTTCCTCGCATTTCGGATCTGGTCGAGCAACCGGCTTTTCTCGGCCGCGCCCGCAACATCGCCAAGCGCGCCGGGATCGTGTGCCGCGTGATGAGCCCGCCACACGCCACGCCGGATTTCTGCCTCGGTCGGCAAACCTTTTCGTGCGAGCGGCAATCGGAGATCGGCGGTCGCAACCGCAATAGGCGCGATCGCGCCGCCGAGATCCTTGGCAAGGGTGGCGAGTTCTCCATTCCAAAGGGTGATCCAGGATTCTGTTGCGCGGTCGTACCCGCCGCCTCCGGTTCCGTGGACAAACAAATCGCACCCGGCCAGGCGAAGGATCGCGGTCATGAGCATCCCGCGTGGCGAGATGCGGCTTCGATCCAACTTGGCAAGGTCCGCCAGCAGGACGCGTTTGCGGAAGCCGGTCCGTACATCCCAGATTGGCAACTCGCCCGCCGTTTCATCGAGCGCTCGCATCCCCGATCCTGGAACTTTCGCGACCGCCTCGTTGTAGCACCGGATCGCTCCCGCGCCACCTCGCACCATTGCGTCCAGAATCTGCTGGAACAACTCCGTCGATGCCAATCGCGATTCAAATATGTAGCGCGGCGGTGGCGCGCTAGTGGCGATGAGATCTGCCGCGCCAGCGCTCACCTGCGCGGCCCAGTTCGGTTCACTCTCATTTGCGGCGAGCGCGCTTGCGACGTCGCCGACACCCGCTGCCACCGAGTCAATCGCGTACATTTCCCCGGGTTGAAGCGTGGGTTTGCCGGGGCGGACCGGCGCGATCGCACAAGCGATGCGACCCGCGGCATCGCCCCACTGCCACCGGATTGACTTGAGAGAGCCGGTGCCGTCGCGGATCGGGAGCCGCATGCCCGGATCCTCGGCTTGATCCTGATCGACGACAATCCACGCGGCCTGCGCTTTCGCGCGTGCCGCGAATGCGAGCGAAGCAAAGTGCTTGGTCAATATTCCGCCATGCCAGAATCCGACCTGGTGGCCCGAAAGCACCAGCGGACCGGAATCGGGCAGCCCCATCTCCGCCCGGAACCGCGCGGCGCGAGGCGCGAGCGTGCCCGCCCGCAGCACCCATCTCGGTGGTGCCGGGTCGAAGCTGACTTCCGCGCGTGAACTATTCACTGTCGCAAGTATCGCACGGCTCCGGCAGCGCCGCGGTGCGCCGATCAGGATCGATCCGGGGCATCAACGCGGCTGATCTTCCGTGTCCGGCGGCCGGCGGGCTCGGAGAGACCGGCCTCGCGGCAGGCTCCCGAAGCCTCTTCGGGTCGAGCCGAACACACACGCTCAGCGCTCTTGGCTATTTCGCGATGCAGGACATCGCGATAGTGGCGCAAACGTGTTTCCGGGTTGTCGAGAGCTTCGCCGAACGTCCGGTTCGGGTCGTTGTAAATGAGATCAACCGGGATTTCGCGCACGCGCAGGCCGTGTGCCGCAGCGCGGGCCCACAACTGCATCGGGAATGCGTAGCCATCTTCCGAAAGATCGAGTTTGGTCGTTGCGACCACGCGATGCGCCTTGAAGCCGCAGAACGAATCGGTCAGTCTGGTACCGAGCCGAGGCGCCAGCAATGCGTTGATTTCTTCGGTAATCAGGCCGTTGATTCGGCGCCGATCTCCGGGTGCGAGAGCCAAGGCGGCGTCGGTCGGCGTTCGGAGGTAACGGCTACCGCTGACGATGTCTGCATCGTTCCTTGCGATCGCTTCGAAGAACTCGGGAAGGCGCTCGGGTTCGTGCTGCTCATCGGAGTCCATGGTGATGACCCAGTCATATTTCTCCGAAGCGGCGAACCGGAAGGCATCAATCAGCGATCGGCCGTAGCCGCGATTGACACAGTGTCGGATCACGTCCACCGGCAAGGTCCCGAGAAGCGCCGCCGAATCGTCGGTCGATCCGTCATCCACAACCAGCACGTTGCCCGCATGCTCAAGCACGCGCTCGATCACAGCACGCAGTGTCTTGGATTCGTTGTAGACCGGAATCGCGATCAACGTCCGCAAACGTCACCTCCCTGAAGCCGCACCGGGCCACTTTCGTTGGCCGCCCTGAGACTCTCTGCCAATGAGGGCGTGGCTCAATCTCGACGCCGCTCCTCGCTTACGAGCCAAGCTTCGATGTACGGGCGAGGGGGTGGGATACACGCATGGATTCCCTGAAATTGGCGCCCAATGGGAGGGTCGCGTGGGCTCCCAGCAAGCAATGGCAAAATGAAAAACCGGCCGCCCGTGAGGGGCGGCCGGTGAGACAACTCGTTCGGACTGCGCGAGGTTGGACCCCTCGCGGCTCGATCAGGCCAATCACAGGCCGAGCTTCAGCACCTTAGAACAGGAGCTGGAACTGAGCCCGGATCGCGACCTCGCCGGCCTTCGGGCTGCCGAGGGTGCCGGCATTCGTCTGCGGAGCAGCAACGGTGCTGCCCGGAACGAACTGGCCCGTGCCCGCGTTACCCTGGAAGTTGATGGCCTGCAGGTTCTGGCTCTTGTTGAGGCCGATGACGCAGTCGGCGCTGAGCTTGGCCGTCTGGGACTCGGGGAAGAGGTAGTAGTTCACGCCGAAGTCGATGAAGTTCCAGGTGCGGGGGCTGACCGCTCCGCCCTGAGACGCAGCCAGCGAGTTGCTGGCGTTGATGCCGTCGTAGCGACCGAAGATTTCGATCTGCTGCGTGGCAAACCAGCCGCCCTGGATCTGCCAGGCGTAGCTGTTCTGACGCGCACCAGCGCCGGCGGCGGTGTTGAGGGTCTTGGCGTTGCTGCCAATGAACGCGGCATAGAGGTTCCAGCCGTTGCCCTTGACCTGGCCGTCGATCGTGTAGAGGAGGTAGTTGGCCTGGTTCAGGTTGACCTGAGCGTCACCCGGCGTGCCGGTCTTTCCGCCCTGCTGCCAGTTAACCGCACCGCCGAGGAACGCGGCGAACTGGCTGTTCTGCCAGCTGCTGAACTGGTTCCACTGGTTCCAGTCGCCGGCGAACTTGCCGTCAACGCGGAGCGTCACGGCGTAGTCCGACTCGTTGGCGTTGTTGTAGTCCGTGTTCGCCGAGCGCCAGCCGTCGCTGATCGCACCGAGGACGCGGAACGAGTCGGCGGTGTAGCCGACCTGGATGCCCTGGCTGCGCTGCTGACGGTAGATTTCGGTGGCAAACGAGCGATCGATCGACTGCTGGTAGCCGTCACCGATGAGGTCCTCGGTGAGGATCGGCAGCTTGAACTGACCGAAACGCACGTCCCAGTTGTTGTCAAAGGCGTACTTGATGTACGCGTCTTCGAGCTGGAAGTTGCCGTTGTTGGAGGCGTACGTGCCGCCGATGAAGCCGCCACCCGGGGCCGCGACCGGCGAGCTGGACGGATTCGGGCTGTTGAAGGTCGTGTTCGTCGAGGTCGACGAGAAGTTGCCCTGGATGTAGTACGTCAGCTCGGGCGAACCGGCCATACCAGCGAAGTAGACCTGCGTGCGGGGCAGGCTGAAGCCGATGGTGGCCTTATCAGAACCGGTGACGCCGCCGCCCGAACCCGGGGTCGGGGTCGGATTGCTCGGATCGGCTGCTCCCGAACGGAAGTCAGCGGTGTAGCGGAACTGAATAAGTCCGCCGATCCGCATGCTGAAGTTGCCCGAACCATCGGTGATGGTCAGGCCCTGAGTTGTCTTGCCAGCCGCGAGGCTGGTGCGGCCAGCCGCGTCCGCCGTCAACTCGTTGTTGTAAGCGCGGCTGGTGTCGGTCGACTCAGCGCCGAACGCCGTGCCCGCAAGGCCCAACGCTGCGCCCGCGATAAAAAACATCTTGCTCGTGTGACCCATCTCGTAAGACTCCTTGTACCCGGACGAGCCGTCTCAAAGCCCGTCCACTTTCAAGTCCGAACGAAAGAGAGGCCCCAAGGCCAGTCTTCCGGACCACGCTAACTTGAGTCGCGGACCGCCCACAACTCTTCTGATCTGCCGAAAAGCCTCCTGGCTCAGAGCCGCTCCGCGACTCTACTCGACAAACTTCTTTCCCCCGCCCCAGCACTTCAAACCTCGGGACTGTGTCCCATTTTTCCGAACCGGGCGGGACTGGAACAGTACCCCCCGGATATTAGCAAGTCCAAACTCTCTTGCACTTTTTCGGTCGGAGCACCCCCTTCTCCAATTGTTTTCGTGTTTCACCCCCCACTTCTCCTGAATCTTTATACCAAACAAATACTTATCAATGGGCGGTTCGGCATTCTTCGCGCAGTCTCAATAATCGTTTCGCCCCGGATCGACCTTCCGGGGGTTACCCTCTGCCCGGCAATTCGCCCTGTTCGCAGGTTGTTGGTAGCGGGGTTTTCCAGATGATGGCCGACCGACCCCACATCCTCATCGTTGAAGACGAGCGTGACCTCACCGAACTGCTGGTTTACAACCTGAAGCGAGCCGGTTATTCCACCACCACCGCAGCCGCTGGCCGAGCAGCGCTGGACGCCGTCGCTCGACACGCGCCGGACCTGATTCTGCTCGACGTGATGATCCCCGAACTGCCCGGAACCGAAGTCGCGGCCCGCTTGCGCGCCGAACCGGTGACCGCTTCCATCCCCATCATCATGCTGACCGCAAAGGGCGAAGAGACCGACCAGGTGATCGGACTCAAACTCGGCGCCGACGACTACGTCACGAAACCGTTTTCAATGAAGGTGCTTCTCGCTCGAATCGAAGCGCTCCTGAGGCGGAGCGGCCGGTTCTCGGGCGAGCGGGGTGTGATGAGACTCGGTCCGATCGAGATCAACACCGACACCCATCAGGCATCGCTGAACGACCAGCCGATCAAGCTCACCTTGACCGAGTTCCGCATCCTGGCTTCTTTGGTGCAGGCGGGCGGCCGGGTGCTTTCGCGCAATGCCCTGATGACCCGGGCAATGGGGCCGGGGGTCACGGTCACGGAGCGCACAATCGACGTCCACGTGACCAGCATCCGAAAGAAGCTCGCCGACTCCGCGCACATCGTCAAGACCGTCCGTGGAGTGGGCTATCGCTGCTCACTGGGCGTCGAAGACGACGCGACGTCCGATCTGGATGCCGCGACGCCCTGAACAAATGATTCGGTTCTACTTCTAGGATGCGCCATGCAACGTAGCGCCGCGGGTCCGGGAAAGACCCGAGATATCGCAATCCTGTGCGCCGCTGCCGTGGCCTGCGGAGCCACTGCCTGGGCAGGGCTGCCGGCGGCGTTGACCGGCGCGCTGGGAGCGGCAGCATTGGTGTGGGCAATCTATTTAATACGGCGGAGGCACATCGCCGCGGAGCGGCTGGAACGGGTGCCCGTACCCATCACCCCGCAATTCTCCGACCTGCATCGCGTCGCGGAAACCAGTGACGACCTGCTGCTTGTTTTCGCTCCATCGGGACCGATCGCCTCGGCCAACAACGCGGCGGGCGAATTCTTCGGCGCCGGAGGGATCGGCCTTGTTGGTCGATCGATCGAGGATTTGCTGCCGCAGCCCGAAATCGTGGAGATCTACGAGAGCGCCCGATCGGGTCAACGGCGCGAGTGCGAAGTGGCGATAACCGGGCGTGATTCGCGCCGGGTTTTCCGTGTGCTGGGGGCGCCGATCGCGGGGAACGGCGGGAATCGGGTGATGCTGCGGCTACGCGACGTGACCGACTTTCAATCGGCCCTGCGCCTGGGCGGAGACTTTGTCGCGAGCGTGAGCCACGAACTCCGCACGCCACTGGCCTCGATCAAAGCGGCGCTCGAGACGCTGGAAACCTCGGTCCACGACGATCCGGCGATGACGCACAAGTTGCTTGAGATGATCGGCACCAACGCGGATCGCCTCGAGGCGCTGACGGCAGATGTGCTCCGCTTGTCTCAATTGGAATCGTCGGGTCAGGCACCGGAACTCAGCGACGTCGATGTCCAGCCATCGCTCGAATCCATCGGTGTGCTGCTCGATCCGCTCTTTTCCGAGCGGGAACTGCGCCTCGAAATCGATGTCTCTCCCCAGATCGCCACGATCGCCACCGACCCGCGGCTGTTCGAACTGATATTCAAGAATCTGCTCGAGAACGCCGGCAAGTTCGCGTTCGAAAACACAGCGATTCGTATCGTCGGCCGGCCCGGCCCGCTGCCGTCTACTTCGATATGGAAAGTCATCGACAAGGGTGTGGGAATACCCATCCATCATCAGACGCGCATTTTCGATCGGTTCTATCAAGTGGACGGCGCGCGGGCGGGCACATCCAAGCGGCGCGGCACCGGGCTCGGATTAGCCATTGTGCAAAACGCCGTGCGGGCGCTGCGCGGAACCATCCGCGTTGATTCGGTCTGGCAGCAGGGCACGACGATGATCGTCGAATTGCCGATCGGGTCGGTCGTCACCCCCCCCAGCCGCCCCAGCTTTCCGGAAGTGGCTTCGTCGTAAACGGGCCAACCAGGTCGCCCAGGCGCGAGCGGATATCGTCGATCAGTTCCCGCTCTCGGCGAGAGTCGCCAAACCTGCCAACCTTGACCTCGATGTTCATTGCGATCGGGCCCTCTTGGCTCAAGCGCGCCGAAGGATCGGGCGCGCTGGTTCGCGTCACTGTCACCGTCACCGGCTCGCTCCGCACTGTCAATAAGCTAAATTGCAAGGTCTTTGGATTGGGTTGGGATTCGGTTTCCACGATCATTTCCCGGTGTTGGGCCGCGGCCTGCACGGCGGCGTTCACGTCATTCCAATCACCGGTGGCGAGCGATGATGTGCCCTCGATGGTGAAGAGGCTTCCGCCGGTGTTAGATGATGAGCATCCCATGAGCGTCGACGTGGATAGTCCGATAACAATAATGCGAGTGATCTGCTTTGAAGTGATTCGTGGCATGCGAGGTTCCGATGGTGAGAATACGGGTGAACGCGGTTTCACAAGGACGGCCGCTTCCACCCCGTAGACTCTACCCGACGCCACGAGCCCTTTGAGCCGTTTGCCAGGTTCTTCCACCTTCGACCTTGGATCGCTCCCGCTTGCCACAGTCCGACCGTATCGAAGTTTCACTCCAAGTGCCTTCCGGTCCCCGCCGGGTTGGGGTGGTCGGATCGTCGGAGCGAAACCTGAAGATGATCCGGGAGGCGCTTGGGGTGAACATCACGGCCCGGGATTCCACGGTGTATCTCAGAGGTGAAAGAGCGCCGGTCGCGATTGCGAAGCGGGTTCTCGAGCGGCTGGGAGAAGAGGGCGATGGAAACTCCACCCTGAGCCGCCAGCAAGTTCTGAATCTCATATCCGATGAGACCGTGGCCGAGAGCAAGCGGAGCCGGGCAGCGGGAGGCGAGCCGCTGGACGATCCGAGTCTGCCGGGGGCGGCTCTCGAAGAGTGGGACGGGCGCCTGGCGGTCTTTTCTGCCGGGAGGCCGGTAAAGCCCAAGACCGTCAATCAGCAGGCTTACGTCGAATCGATCCGCGACCATGATCTGGTGTTCTGCGTCGGACCGGCGGGAACGGGAAAGACCTATCTGGCGGTCGCCGCGGCGGTGCACCTGCTCAAGACCGATCGCTGCCGCAAATTGATGCTCGTGCGTCCGGCGGTGGAGGCTGGGGAAAAACTTGGCTACTTGCCGGGCGATCTGCAGGCGAAAGTGAACCCGTATCTGCGCCCGCTGCTCGATGCGCTGCACGACATGATGGACTTTGGCACGATCCAGCGATTCATGGCGAGCGACGTGATCGAGGTGGTGCCGTTGGCATACATGCGGGGACGGACGCTGAACAACGCGGTGATCATCCTCGACGAGGCGCAGAACACAACCAAGGGCCAGATGAAGATGTTCCTGACCCGGCTCGGGCACGGAAGCAAGATGATCGTGACGGGCGACACCACGCAGATCGATCTTCCGGATCCGCGCGAGAGCGGACTGATCGACGCGGCGCGACGGCTTGCTCGGACGGCGGGCATCGGCTTCTCGCAATTGACGACGATGGATGTTGTGCGTCACCCGATCGTGCAGAGGATCATCGAGGCGTACGGGGACGACGACGCCAACGGACCGGCGCATTCAAACGGGGTGAAAGCCTGATGCCCCAGGAGAATGGCAAACCATCTTCACGAGCCGAGATGATCCGTCAGCGGCATCGCGCCTCGTCGCGCTGGTTCGACGCCATCGGTGCGGCATTGTCGCCGGTGTTCGCAACGCCCCGGATCACGCACGCGATACTGGTCGCGGTGTGCTTTGTGCTGGTCGCGACGGCGTTGGCGGTTTGGGCTCGCCGGCAGCCGATGGTGGCGGTCGGCCGGGTGATGACCGACACGCGCCTGGTGCGCGTGCCTCTCGCGCTGGAAGACCTCGATGCGACCAAGACGGCGAGGGAAGCGGCACGCCAGCGCACGCCCCGCATTTTCGCAGCGGACATCGCGGTGCTTCAGGAACTCAAGGGCTCGCTGGAGAACCTGCCACGCACGCTGGCGCGGGTGGAATCGCTCGATCAGGTGGAACCCGGAATCCGGGAGCAATTCGGGCTGACGGCAGAATCACTTGCGGCGGTGAAGGGAGAGGCGACGAACGGAGAGCCCTCGGCGCAGTGGATGGGGATGGTGCGCGATCTCATGACGGGGTTGCGGGCGATGCCCTTGCTCGATGCGGCCACCTGGCAGCGTGCGACGCAGGAGGGCCTGCACACGCAGATCACGCTGACGTTTGAAGAGCCCGGGTCCAAAGGACCGGCGATTGTCGAGGGGATTTCCCGCCGCGAGATGATGAATCTGGGCGACCCGGTCCGACTGAAGCAAACCCTCAATTCGCTCGCACGGGAAGCCGGCTTTTCGGCGGCATTGCGTCCGATCATCGTGGAGCGCATCTCCCGAGTGACCAAGCCGACGTTCCGGCTCGATGCGAACGCCACGGCGCTCGCCCAGGATGCCGCGGCCAATGCCGTGAAGCCGGTGTACACCGAGAGCCCGGTCGGACAGGTGATCTTCCGGCGGGGAGAGCCGCTCAAGGACTCTGAATTGAGCCTGTACCAGGCGGAGATGGACGCGTTCAATCGGGACGCGGAGAAATGGCGGCTCTGGCTGCGCGACGGAGCGATCGCGACGATCATCACCGCCATCACGTTCGCGATGATCGCGTACACGGTGCTGTTCGCGCAGCGACTGCGCCGAAGCAGCGGGCGGATCATGGGCGTGTGCGTGCTGCTTGCGGGCGCGATGGCGACGGCCGTGATCGGAACGGCACTCAAGCCGGAGCTGGCGGCGACCATGACGGTGCTGCCGACGCTGCTGGTGGTGATAGTGCTTTGCATCGCGTACGACCAGCGGATCGCGCTGGCGTTCGGCGTGCTGCACGGGCTGCTGGTATGCCTGGCGCTCAGCCAGAGCAGCGGCTCGTACGCAGTGATCATGTTGGGTGTGTGCTGCGCGGTTTTCATGCTCAAGGATCTTCGCGATCGGGCGACGGTGATCCGCATGTCGATGGTGACGGGGCTGGCAGTGGGCGCCGCGACGGCGCTGATCGGCTTCATCGAGCGGCCGCTGAACCCGACGGCGATCTGGCAGGTCGTGTGGGATGCCATCACGGCTGGCGGCGCAACGGTGGCGCTGGGCGGCTCGCTGCTGTTCTTCCTCCCCACCATCGAGCGTGCGTTCGACATCACCACAGGGATGACGCTTATCGAACTGCGCGACCCCAAGCACCCGCTGCTGCGCGACATGCAGATGCGGGCACCCGGGACGTACAGCCACAGCCTGGCGGTTGCGAATATCGCGGAATCGGCGGCGGACGCGATCGGGGCGAACGGGCTGCTCGCGTATGTCGGCGCGCTCTATCACGACATCGGGAAGATGAACAAGCCCGAGTACTTCGTGGAGAACCAGGGCGGCGGACCCAACAAGCACGACAAACTGACGCCGGCGATGAGCCTGCTGGTGGTGGTCGGCCACGTGAAGGACGGAATGGAGATGGCGCGAGCGTTCGGCATCCCGCGGTCCATTCAACACTTCATCGAGAGCCACCACGGCACAACGCTCGTCGAGTTTTTCTACCACCGTGCGCGCAAGCGGGCGTTGGAGCAGGCGAACCGCGAAGGCGGCGACGAGCAGGATGTGCACGTTCCCGATGAGACCGAGTACCGCTACCCCGGTCCGCGCCCTCAGACTCAGGAGGCGGCGATCCTCATGATCTGCGACGCGGTCGAGAGCGCGGCCCGCGCACTCTCCGACCCGACGCCGGCCCGGCTCGAAGCGCTGGTGCACACGATCGTCAACAAGCGGCTGCTCGACGGGCAGTTTGAAGATTGCGAGATCACGCTGCGCGATCTTTCACGGATTTCGGAGAGCGTGGCCCGAACGCTGGCGGGAGTGCACCACAGCCGCATCGACTACCCGGAGCCGGCGGCGGTAGAGCCCAAGACCGGCACCGCCAAAGCGGTTTGACCGATCGCGCTTGTTCGTGGAATTGGCCACGAATCGGCCGACGTTTAGAACTTCCAACCGAGCGTGAGGAAGTAATCAATGTCGTTCCGCTGGCTGCCCGGGCCGGGGTTGGAATCGTAACGATCTTCGAATCCTGCGTGCAGGTTCAGGCCGAGTTCGGGATCGACAACGATTTTGATGCCGGCGCTGGTGTTCAGCCGGTACTGCGTGAACTGCGAGAGATCGGGCAGGTAATTCAGGTGCGCATAGACCGAGGTGCGCTCCGAGAGCTTGTGCTCGAAATCAAAGCCGAGGATGCCTTCAGGAATCCAGTCCTCGTCCGCGCCTCCCCAGCGCCGGCTCGCTCCCACACCGACGCGGCCGATGAATGTTGTATTTTCGTCCTCGATGAAGGCGTAGCCCAGACCGTTGCCGAGCGTGATGCGCTGGCGCCAATCCTGAAAATCGTCGTACTCGTAGACACCGGAGATGAAATAGCGCCACCTGGAGGTTTCGGAGAAGCGCTGATCGTGACGGGCGCTCGCGACGAAGCGGTTTGCAGTGACATCCCCGCCCTCAGCGGAATGGCGATAGGTGAGGTTGAGCGCGGACGACCCAAGCCCGATCTTGCGGGCCAGATCGAATCCGGCTCGCATATTGAAGTTCTCGGTGTTGCCGTCGGAGCCGCTGAGACCAAGCTCGACTGCGCCGCTCCAACCTTTGGGCAGATTGAGAAAATTCTTCTTTGGCTTTTCCGACTGGGGCGTGCTTTCGGTTGTTTCGGCGATCGCGGCGTCCTGGGCCTGTTGCACGGCGGGCTGGTCCGCCGGCGGGGTGGCCGGCTCGGAAGCCGGGTGCTCGGGGGGAGGAGACTCCTGCGCGAATGCGGTCGGAAGGCCGAGAAACAGGGAAGTGGATACCGCCGCGGCGACGATCGCCTTTTTCATAAGAATCTCCGGTTGATTTGGCGGGCCTCCGGAGAGCCACGCCGGGTGGAAAAAACGCAAAGGCCTCGAACAAGCGACGGCGCCGGCTATGGCGCAATGCGCTCAGCGAGCAGCCGGTTCGCCGTAATGCTCGGAGAGTACGCGGCGCCAATCCTCGAGGGTGGCGACGCGCACGACTTTCTCTTTGACGCGTTCTCGCTCGGGATGGTGCGTGCTGAAACGAACGCCAAATTTTCGCATAAGGCGCGCAGCGTGGCGTTCGCTCCATGTCGGCGTGCCATCGGCGGAGGACTTTGGCAAGCCCGGACGCATCGTGCCATTGACCGCGACGAGCAGCTTGAAGTGATCGTCGAGGACAGCGCGCTGTTCAGCAATTGTCGGTGGGCGCGCTGGTTCGCCACGCATGAGAGCCCGGGCCTGCGCGAAGATCCACGGGTTGCCGATGCAGCCTCGCGCAACGCTGACACCGCTGACGCCCCCGTACTTCATCATCAGAAAGATGTCTTCGGCGCGCCACACATCGCCCGAGCCGAAGAAGACTTTGTCCGAGTGCCGGGCGCGCAGATCGCGGAAGAACGTCCAGCGGCTGGGGCCGACGTAGCGCTGCTCGACCGTGCGGGCGTGCACGGTAGCCCACGCGTAGCCGATGTCGTACGCCGCGGCGAAGATGCGCTCGAAGTTCTCGGCCATCTCGGGCGTGTCGTCGAAGGCGCGCCGGAGTTTGACAGCGCACGGAATTTCCGGCGGCACGGCCTCCCGTACGGCTTCGAGAATGCGGATGGCTCCCTCTGGTTCGGCGAGCCAGTGGCCTCCCCGCGCTTTGCTCTTGATCTTTTTGACCGGGCAGGCGAGGTTGACGTCGATGACTTCGAACGAAAGTGACGAAGGCGCAGTGTGGTGGAGCGACAAGGCGGACACGGCGCTGTCCGCGTGGTCCCCCCGAACTGCGTCCGGCATTTGCTGGTGCCGCGCCGGATCCGGGAATCGGCCGTCTTCGTACGCCATTTCCCGATAGGCCCGATCGCTCCGCTGGCCTTGTTCGATCATCTTGATCGCGGCCGCCGCCATCTCGCGCGGGTCGCTTCCCATGATCTGGCCGGCGAGGGGGTGATCCTCTTCCCCCCCGGGGACGTTGTCGGCGATCTCACCAAGATCGGCCTTGGCGAAGCCACGCCCGCCGGCCAGGAGCGTGCGATCGAGCAGCGCCTCGGTCACGCAGAAGGGGCATCCGTGCCGGCGGGCGATGATGCGCATCGCGGCATCGCTGTACCCGGCAAGTCCGGCCTGAAAAAACGGCGCATCAAAACCGGGAACGAGTTGCGGGATGCGCGGGTCGATACCGGTGCCGCCGTGAGATGCGCCGATCTCTGCCGCGGCGGCGCGGGCGTCGATCTCTTCGATGCCCGGCGCTATGGCGGGCGACGGGCCAGTGGCGTTGCCCCCGACATCGCACGAGGCGAGCGATTCCTCGGCACCTTCGCAGACGACAGAATCTTGCGGGGTTTTTGGAGGCAGCCCATTCACCCCGAAACCTCGATCACCAGCGTTTCACCCGATACCAGCGTTCCTTCTTGCAGCACGCGGGCGTACAAGCGCGAGTGTCCGGGATGCAAATCCTGCTTCACGCGGTTGAATTCAAGCCCTCGAAACGAGTCGCGGATATTGGAGCACGGGTTGCAGTACGAATCGATCTCGAGTTGCACGCCGCGAGCGAACCTCAATTTTGAGCCGGGGCCAAGTTTCGCCCAGTCGTCGACAGTGATACCCGCCAGGGTGAGATTCTCACCGATACTTCCGGGTGTGATCGGATGCCCTTCGGACCGGAGTAGTTCGATCAGCGAGAGCGGATAGAGGCAAACGGCGCGGTCCGGGCCGCCGTGGTGCTTGCGATCGTTCTGCCAGTCCCCCTCGACGCCCTGGGTTGAAACTCGGGCCGAGCCCACCGGAAGTTTCGGCACGCCGCCGTTGGAAACGCTGATCTGGTGGACCGTAGCGACCATGCGGTATTCTTCGCTTGCCCATGTCCTCTTTCGCGGACGGCTTCGGGCGGGTACTCTCTGCCCGTGGCATGAACACCCATTTACTCCCAGCCTCTGGTTTCTGCACGCGACTGCTCTCCAGCGGCGGTTTTTTGGCACTGCTGGTTTGGTCGAGCGGCTGCACATCGATTCCACCCGTGGATTACGCCAGGCCGTATCCGAAGGAATTGCCCGCCGGGCAAACCGTGGACGTGCAGGTATTCCGACGCTCGACCACCCTCGATTTCACCAATACCACGGCCTCGCCACTTGGTCCGGGAACCATCTGGCTGAACCGGCGCTTCAGCCGCCCGATCAAGGATCCGATCGGTGTGGGGCAGACGGTGGCGCTTCCGCTCGGGGAATTCCGCGACGAATTCGGCGACCCCTTCCGCGCCGGGGGATTTTGGGCATCGGACACCCCGGACGCCCTGGTTTTGTGCCAGGTAGAGCAGGCCCCGGGTGCCGGCGTGGAATCCGAGAAGCCGGTGATCGTCGGGCTTGTGACCGTCCAGAGTTTCGCCGACGATTAACCCGCCGGCCGACAGGCCGGGGCAGAAACTCCGAACAATCTCCTAGAATCTGGCGCTCAATCGGTTCGATGCAGAAACGAGACGGGTGCGGCGACCGTAGAACCCTGTGGCAGTTTGGGGGAGCGGTCGGGAAGGGCGAACCATGAATCACATCAAGGGCGCGGTCCGGGCGGCTTCCATCCGATTGTTCATCGTCGGTTTTTTGGCGCGCTTCGCGACGCTGATGACATTGGCGATCATCGCGCTGTTCATCGCGACGCTACTCGAGCGGCTTCTGGGCGTTGCCATCAACTGGAAGGTGTCGCTCGCAGTGGCGACGGGCGCGGCATTCGCCATCGCACTGGGCTGGTCGATCCTGCGCCGGCATCGTGAAATCGCCGCGGCACGCGTACTGGACGAGCGGGCGGGCTTGCGGGAATCGCTTTCGACCGCGCTGTGCGTCGAGAAGAGCCAAGACTCGTGGGCGAAGGCCGTGGTGTTGAACGCGGAAGAAAAGGCGCGCGGGCTGCGTGTCGCCAACGCCATCCCGATCGAGGCGCCGCAGCGGTGGTACATCCCGGTCTTTGCCGCGCTGTGCGTCGGGATTCTGTGGATGAGCCTCCCCCGCTACGACCTGCTGGGCATGTTTGCCAAGCGCCAGGAAACACAGGATCACGCGAAGGAGATCGTGCAGGTCAAGGCAGAGGTGAAGGCCAAGGAAGACAAACTGGCCGACATGCTGGCGAAGGCCGGCGTTGAATTGAAGAAGGAAGAGAACGACGATGCCGCGGCGGGCAAGCCCCCGACTGAGATCAACCCCGACGAGATCCGGCGCGCCGCCGTCAAGAAACTGACCGACGTGAACGACCGGTTGAGCCAGATGCAGTCGGGCGAGCGCCAGCAGCAGTTGCAGAGCCTGCAGGATCAACTCAAGCAGTTGAAGCAGCCTGGGCCCGGACCGCTTCAGGAACTTTCCCGCAACCTCGCGAAGGGCGACTTTTCGAAAGCGCAGGAAAACCTGGCGGAGCTGCAGAAGAAGCTCGAAGGTTCGTCGCTCTCGCCGCAGGAGAAGGAACAACTCAAAGCGCAATTGGACGGGCTTGCCAAGCAACTGAAGGACCAGGCTTCCAAACAGGAAGACCTGAAGAATCTGCTCCAGCAGGCGGGCATGGACAAGAAGACCGCCGAGCAACTGGCCAAGCAGGCGGCGCAGAACCCCGAGGCAATGAAGAAAGCGCTCGAGCAGATGGGCAACATGCCGCCGGAGCAGCAGAAGAAGTTGCTCGAATCGGCGATGGCGATGGCCAAGTCGATGGGTCAGTGCGACAAGATGGGCCAGTCGATGAGCCAGATGGCGCAGAGCATGTCAAAGGAAGGCATGAGCGAGAGCGGTCAGCAGGCCATGCAGCAAATGAGCCAGCAGATGAGCGAGATGGAGCAGATGGCTTCGGATTCCAAAGCGCTCGAGGCGGCGATGAGCGAGGCGAAGCAGCAACTGAAGGAAATGGGCGGACAGTGCGACAAGGACGGCGAGTGTGACGGCTGCAAGAACGGCGGCAATTGCAAAGGCGGCGATTGCAAGAACGCCAAGAACGGCATGTGGCGCGCCGGCGACACTAATGGCAACGGACGCGGTTCGGGCGGACCCGGCCATGGAGACGGCAAGAGCCCGGAGCAGATGGCCGCGGACTACCGCACCGAGAAGCGCAAGGCAAACAGCAACACGCAGGCCGGACCGATCATCGGGACGCGTCTGGTGTATGGCGAGCAGGTGCGTGGCGAGTCGGCAGCAGAGTTTGCATCGGCTGTCGAGACCGCGAAGGGGTCGGCAGCGGAGGCGCTCGAAGCCATGCGTGTGCCGCGTGAGTATCAGGACGCGGTGAAGAAGTACTTCGGCACGCTGGAGAAGAAGGCGGACGACGCGAACGCGAAGCCCGGCGCGGGTGCCGATTCGAAGCCCGAGCCAAAGCAAGACCCCAAGCCTTCGGGAACCTGATCGCGTACGAATAGCCCATGAAGCAACGAAGTGCGTGGCCGGTGGTGAAACATCTTCAAGGCCTGGTCGTATTTGCGCTGGGCATGGTGCTCGGTGCGGGTCTCCTCGGGTGCGATGGCAAGCCTCAGTCTTTGATTCAGAAGGTGCCGACTGGCTCGATCGTTTTGTACGTTTCGGCGGATGATGCCCTGTTCCGTCCTGTCATCAAGTCGTTCGAAGAGCAGACCGGCGCAACTTTACAGATCGTCGGCGATACTGAAGCGACAAAGACTTTCGGGCTGGTGCGCCGCCTGCTCGATGAGAAAGCGAACCCCAAGGCAGACGTGTTCTGGTCGAGCGAGCCGCTCGGCGTGATCCGGCTGGCGGAAGCGGGTGTCTTGCGACCGATTCCGGCATCGATGGATCCAGCGGAACCGCTCTGGCTCCCTCTTGCATATCGCGCACGCGTGATTGCTTTCCATACCGGGCGGCTGCAAGGCGACGATCGTCCGCGGCGGCTCGGTGATCTCTTGAAGCCTGAACTCAAGGGCAAGATTGGGCTTGCGCGTCCGCAATTTGGCACCACTCGCACGCACATGGCGGCTTTGCTCACAGAATTCGGCGAACAGAAGTTCGAGTCGTTCGTGCGAGCGCTCAAGGCCAACGGTGCGCGGCTTTACGACGGGAATTCGATGGTCGTGCAGGCGATCGCCCAAGGAGAGATCAGCGCGGGCCTGACCGATTCTGACGACGTCGCGGCGGGAAAGGCGGAAAAGTGGCAGGTCGATTGGCGAGGCGGCACAGCGGACCTCGAGCAAAGCGAGCTCGGTCAGAGTGATGGACCGATCCTAACGATGCCGCACGTGGTCGCACTCGTGGCGCATCCGTCCAGCAACCATGATCCATCACGCGATGAACTGGCGAATCGGTTTGCAGCATTCCTGCTCAGTGAAGAGGTGCAGCAACTGTTTGTTTCAAGCGGGGCCGCGATTCGGGGGCGCGACTCCGCGTCGCCGCTCACTTCGGGCCTTCCTCAATCGAGCCCGGACTATCGCTCCGTTGCAGAAAACGAGTCCAGAGCCGTTTCGGTTTTCGAGCGGGTTTGGGCGGAGCCCTGATTTCAGTGGCCCGCGCTGCGTGCCGGTTCTGGCGCGGACTTCCCCGAAGCGAGCAGCTTCGAAATGAACCCCAGATTAAGGGGGATTATGTTGCATTTCAGTGCGGCGCTCGGTAGCGTGAATTGGCACCGGAGTTGGGCCGCGGCGTGCGGGCTCGGTGCGGTTTGGATGAGGGACGTCGGCGCGCAGGGGCCGGCGGGAGCAGAAGGAGTCATTCGATGAAACGCATCTTCGCACTTGCTGGTCTTGTCGCATCTGCCGGCCTTGCGGTGGCCGTGCCTCCGTCGGGAATCATGAACTATCAGGGTCGATTGAGCGATGGGGGCAGCAACGCCAACGGTTCGTACAACCTTGTTTTCCGCTTCTACAGCACTGCGGCGGGCGGAACCGAGATTTGCAACACGAGCAAGCCCGCCACGCCCGTTTCCGGAGGCGTGTTTACCACAGCGCTTGGACCAAGCGTAACAGACGGTCCGAGCACGGGCGTCTACACAAACCTTTCGGATGTCTTCATCGCTTTTCCGACGCTCTACGTTCAGGTGGAGGTCAATGGCACTCCGATCACGCCGCGCAGCCGGATCGATGCGGCTCCGCACGCAATCAACGCCGATCGCGCGAATTCGCTCGGTGACACCTCGATCGTCAGCGGGAGCACGTGGACGGTGGAAGGGCTCGGCTCGTCGCTCACGATCGCGGGCGATTCGCTCGATCTCCAACTCGGCGATTCAACAGCGGATACCACAATGCTGCAGGGCACGCTGCAGATGAGCCCGAACACCTTTGCAGAAATCGACCAACGCATCTACTTTTACAACGGGGGCAGCGCCACCGGAGAATCGATTCTCTGGGACGATTCAGACGATCGCTTCGAATTGACCAACGCGCTCGCATTGAGCGGACCGATCACAGTCGGCTCCGTCACTGCCGGCAGCACCGAAGTGTTCAGCCGCTTCGGTTCGGGCACGCCCACTTCCGCCGGCATGAACAACGTGGGCGATGTGTACGTGACAGACGACTTTGAGTGCGCCAGCACGATCCTGGTTCAAGGCAACATGATGTTCCACTCGCAGGAAGGCGAGCAGGATGGGGTGATCTTCTTCCGCGAAGACGGGAGCGACACGGGCGAGAATTTCCGCTGGGATGACTCGGTCGATCGGTTTGTGTTCTCCGATGGCATTCATGTTCAGGGCAACGTCACCATCGAGGACCCGGACGGTTTCAGCGATATTCAGTCGTCGGGCGGCATCACCATCCGCATCGATACCGACAACAACGAAAGCGGGCCAAATGCGGGGACATTCAGCCTCGTCGCGAATGCCGCGGAAATCTTCGGCACCCCGCTACTCCGCATGCAGAGCACCGACGAGGCGAATCTCGAACTCGATTCCGGCGTCACCACGAATGCCTTCGACTTCGCCGAGGCATTCCGTCCCGTGCCCGGCCAGATGGACATGGAACCGGGCGATGTCGTGGCCCTGGCCGTTGGAGGCGAGAACAAAGAGCACGTCGAACGAAGCACCCAGCCCGGTCAAGCGATGCTGCTCGGCGTCGTTTCGACCAAACCCGCGTTTACCTGCGGCATGGGAATCAGCGCTGTTCAGAATTCCGATGCCGACCTCGCCAACTTGCAGGAAGAGATGTACTACGCGGGTGACCAATGGGGCTTCAATGCCGTCGGCGGAATGCTGCAGGCGCGCGTGAAGCAGGAGTGGCGTCCAATCGCGATGCTGGGCCGCGTGCCGTGCAAGGTCGACACCACGTACGGAATCATCCGCGCCGGGGACCG